>JAZSFA010000113.1:0-126545 GCA_045531965.1 Eubacteriales bacterium | reverse complement strand
TCAAAGTCCCGTGCCTTACCGCTTGGCGACATCCCATTAAATTGACCTAGATATTTTACCACAAATATTTGTCTTTGTCAAGGGGAATTTTGGGATTTCCTGCGTTTGTCGGAGATTATTTCATAGTTTTGTGACAATATCACCGAGATGGCGGTGTCGTCTCGGTTTTTGCTTGACAAACTGCCCGTCCCATGTTACAATAGGGTAGATTTGATGCAAGGAGGTTACCATGACGGAGCGGATTGAAAAACTACTGACCATGGGAGGCGTCTGCGCTTGCGGAAAGCCGCATCCCGTGTCTTTGCGTGCGCTCGTCATGGAACGAAACGCGCTGACAAAAATCCCTGAGGTGATCCTTGGGTTGGGGGACTATGGTCATTTAGTCATGGTCTGTGATGATAACACCTACGCCGCCGCGGGACAGAGGGTGGAAGCCCTTTGTGCGCCTTTGTGGCAGGGGACGGGAAAGTCCTTTCAGACAATTTGCCTTGCAGTGCCTGCCCAAGGGCTTCACGCCACAGAGCAAGTTGTTGAGGAAGTTATGATAGCCATGGGCGAATGTGATTTGCTGATCGCGGTAGGCTCGGGCACGATTCACGATATCACCCGGTATGTGGCAACCGAAAAGGGGCTTGACTTTGTATCGATTCCCACCGCTGCCAGCGTAGATGGGTTTCTGTCCTCCATTGCCGCTATGACTTGGCATGGGGTAAAACGATCCTTTCCCGCCAAACCACCGATGGCTTTGGTATCGGACAGTGACGTATTGGCGGCGGCACCCTATGCATTGACTGCTTCGGGGGTAGGGGATCTTTTGGGTAAGTACACAGCTCTCTTTGACTGGCGGGTGTCGCACTTGGTCACAGGGGAATATATTTGTGAGCGGGTCATCTCCTTGGAGGAAAAGGCCCTCCGCGAGGTGCTGGCTTGCAAGGATGCCGTGGCGGCGCAGGATCCCCGGGCAGTGGAGGCGGTGATGTACGGTCTCATCTTATCGGGGCTGGCAATGCAAATGGTAGGGAACTCCCGCCCTGCTTCAGGCTCGGAGCATCATGTTTCTCACCTCGTTGAAATGGACGTAGTGACCCATGATAATCCTGCCCTTCACGGGGAAAAGGTAGGTGTTGCGGCAGCGAAGGTGGCAGCGCGGTATCACAATATCCTATCGCGCGACATAGACTTGTCGATGCTCCATGCCTACCAAGGACTGCCTGTGGATCGCATCAAAACGGTTTTCGGTGACCGCGCTGACGAGGTGTTGGCTGCAGAAAACACGCCGGATCCATTGGATGGCGTAGATGTGACCGTGATGATTGAGCGGTGGTCGGAAATTCGCCAATTGGCACAGAAAACACTTCCGTCCGGAGAAAAACTGGCAGAGTTGCTTACGGAGATAGGTGCAAAAGCAACGCTTGAACAAATCCTGATTCCCGAAGATTTGTGGGACACGCTTTGGGAGATGTCCCCCTACGTCCGACGCCGTCTGACATTTATGCGGCTTTGTAAGTTGATCGGACAATAAATTCAATATGAAAGAAGGAATCCATATGAATCACACCATAGAAATCGGCATCATTGGTGCTATGAGAATCGAAGTGGAAGCGCTGAAAAGCGCCATGACCGACACCCGGACGCAAACGATTGCCGGTATCGATTTTGTCAGCGGTCTTCTCCAAAACCGGCGTGTTGTGGTGGCACAGTGCGGGATCGGCAAAGTCTTTGCTGCGGTATGTGCACAGACCATGATTCTCACCTATCATCCTCGTGTGATCATCAACACCGGTGTGGCGGGGACGTTGACGCCCGCTTTGTCTATCGGACAGGTGGCGCTGGCAGACCGCCTTGTCCAGCATGATATGGATACCACGGTGTTGGGTGATCCTGCCGGTTTGGTTTCGGGGATCAACGTGGTCTATTTCCCCACGGACGCCGAGGTGACGGCTTGTCTTGCCGCCTGTGTGGGACACGAGGGTGTAAAATCTGTGATCGGTACGGTGGCTTCGGGAGATCAGTTTGTCTGTCAAGCATTGGTGAAGGAACGGATCACCCACACTTTTGAGCATTGCGTTGCCTGTGAAATGGAGGGAGCTGCCATTGCCCACGTTTGCTATATCAACCAAACGCCCTGCGCTATCCTCCGTGCAATTTCGGATGGCGGCGACGAGGATGCCTCGGATGATTATCCTACCTTCTGTAAGAAGGCGGCGGACACAGCCATCCGCGTTTTGATGCGCTTCCTCAATGTGTGGCAGGGCTGATTGGAAAGGATGCTCCTATGAAACATCATGTGAACTTTCAATTTTTGAATATACTTCTGGTTTTCTGTATGCTCTTGTCGGCGGTTGCCTGTGCTGCGCCACAAGACGCGTTGGATACAGACGGGGCAGCAGGTCCTATCGCTCCGGCGGCACCTATGGCACCTGTAGAATCAACCGGTCCCGGAGCCCCTTCGGAAGAAGCAACTGTTGTCACGGACGCGCCTGCAGTGGCGTATGCTCCCGACTTTGCGGTTATGGACAAAGACGGTAACCTTGTCAAGCTGTCTGACTTTTTGGGAAAACCCATCGTGTTGAACTTTTGGGCAACCTGGTGCCCTCCCTGCAAAGCGGAGTTACCTGATTTTGATGAAGCTGCAACGGCTTATGGGGAAGATGTGGTATTCTTGATGGTCAATCTGACCGATGGCTCCCGTGATACCGTGACAAGCGTCAAAGAATTTGTATCGACAAACGGCTATACATTTCCTGTCTATTTTGATACCCAATATTCAGCGGCATCAGCGTATCAGGTGTTCTCAATTCCGACCACCTATCTCATTAACACCGAAGGTGTGATCGTCGGCAGTAAAGTCGGCATGATGTCCGCCGCGGAGCTGGAAGGATGGATTCAAATACTTCTGTCCTAAGCTCATCTCTTGAAAAAAATCCTCGATCTTCACAAAAGATCGAGGATTTTTTTAGTCTCTTTCATAATAGATCTTGCCTGGGGCGGGTGTCCCCAACAGCTCTGAAACAGAAACAACTTCGTAGCCTTCCTCATGAAGTCGTTGGAGAATGATACAGGTGGCATCATATGTACTTTCATAGATGTCGTGAAGCAGGATAATGGAGCCATCGTGTACGTTCGACATGACGTTATTGACAATGGTATCCACTTTTTCCTGCAATATCTCGGGTGTGTCATCGGGTTTATATTTATTGCGCCAATCTTCGGAATCTACGTCCCAAAGAATGACAGAGTAGGGGCAAGCGGCGGCGCGTTCTTTGGAGATGGCACCGCCGATAGGGCGCATGAGGACAGGAGTGGCACCGTGACCCCACTGACCAATGACTTTAGCTGTTTGGGAAAGCTCGAAATTGTATTCGTCATCCGTACAGCTGTTGTAGTAGAGGCTGTGAGTATAACCGTGGATCGCCAACTCGTGTCCCTGGCTGGCAACGTATGCCATGGTGTCGCCACCGTGATAAGCCGTGCCGTCCACACGATTGCCAATGACAAAGAAGGTGGCAGTATAGCCGTACCGTCCCAATTCGTTGACAATTTGCTTGGTCCAGATGTTGTGGGGACCGTCGTCAAAGGTGATGGCGACCCGCTTGGCGGGAGGGTCGGTGGGTTTGCCATCGGCGGGAAGATCGTTTGAAGCCGCAGAGGTATCCGGGGCGGTGCTTTCTCCTTCGGATGAAGGATTTCCGCATCCCATGAGACCAAGGGCGGCAGAAAGGAGCAGGGAAAGGATCATCAGTAGGGATAGGATACTGTGAAGATGCCTGCGGGAGAAGGAATGGGTGGTTTTGATTTGAGCGTTCGTGATGATCAGTCCTTTCTTTTGGGTGTGATTTTGTTGTTAATTTTTGGGAACACGGGGGACAATGGCAAGATCCTTGCCGGCTTTGACCAAAGAATCCGAGGGAATGACACCCCGTACCGAGGCGGTGGGATAAACTACCGTACGCTGCCCGACGATGCAACCCGGATTGAGGACGGCATTACAGCCAATCTCGGCATAATCACCTAGAATCGCGCCCAGCTTGCGGCAACCGGTTTCAATAACGGTTTCATCCGCTTTGATGGAAATGAGGGTACGGTCACCTTTGACGTTGGAGGTGATTGCGCCCGCGCCCAAATGCGCTTTGTAACCGAGGATAGCGTCTCCGACATAGTTGAAATGAGGCACTTGGACTTTATCAAAAAGGATACAGTTTTTCAGCTCGACCGAGTTGCCGACGATACAGCCTTCTCCAATCAGGACAGAACCTCGGATATAGGCGCCATGGCGGATCTGCGCGTTTTCACCAATAATGGTAGGGGAGCCAATGGCGGCGGTGGGGGCAACAGAGGCGGATTTTGCGATCCATATGCCCTCGGAGGGGTTATTGTAAAGCTTAGGATCTAACTTTTTTCCTAGCTTCAGTACGATTTCCTTAATGTTTGGGATGACTTCCCAGGGGTATTCCTTGGCGAGCAGGTGTGTCCATGCCAGCGTATGGTTTTCTTCAAAAAGTTCTGAGGTTTTGATTTGGATTTTTCCCATGATAAACTCCTTTCTTGTTTTTCAGGATTGACAGGCAAGACCTTCTTCGCGGATGACGGCGATCAATTCGTCTATCACAGCGCGGCAAACTTCTCGCGTTTCTGCCTCTGCCATGATCCGAACCACGGGTTCTGTCCCGCTTTTGCGAAGCAGGATGCGACCATTTTGACCCAGACGATGGTTGATCTCTGTCAATTTGGCGGTGACAGTTGCGTTGAGGAAGACTGCGTCTTTGTCAGGAACGCGGATGCTTTGACAGATCTGAGGATACATGATTACAGGGGCGCACAGCTTGGAAAGCGGTTGCTTCTCGGACACCACCTGCTCCATCAGCATGATGGCGGTGAGAATTCCGTCGCCCGTGGTGGCATATTTTTTGATGATGATATGCCCCGATTGTTCCCCGCCAAGACCATGATCATGCTGCACCATGTTTTCATAAACGAAACGGTCGCCTACTGTGGTCTGCGTGTAACGGATGCCTGCTTGTTCTAGGGCTTTGTACAGTCCCATGTTGGACATGATGGTGGTGACCACCGTGCTGTGATTCAACGTGCCTTGTGCTTTCATCGCTTTGCCCAAAACATAGAGTATGTGGTCTCCGTTGACCTCGTTGCCATGTTCGTCTACTGCGATACAACGGTCGGCATCTCCGTCAAAAGAAAAACCAATGTCCAACTTCTTTTCTTTGACCAAGCGGGAAAGGCTTTCGATATGGGTTGAGCCTACGCCCTCGTTGATGTTGATGCCGTCGGGGCTGTCTCCGATGACGTAGGTCTTGGCGCCCAAAGCATCGAAGACTGCCTTGGCGATCATCCAGGAGGCACCGTTAGCGCAGTCAAGCCCTATGCGAAAACCCTTGTAGGAATGAGCCGCCAATGAAATCAGGTAGCCCACGTAACGGTTACGCCCCGCGGCATAATCCACGATTCTGCCAATGTCAGCTCCTGTCGCCAAAGGTAAATCGCATTGACTAAAACCGAAGGCGGCAGCACCGTTATCGAGATAGGCCTCAATGACTTCGATGGTTTTGTCGTCCATTTTTTCGCCGTTGCGGTTGACCAGCTTGATGCCGTTATCGGAAAAGGGATTGTGAGACGCGGAGATCATCACGCCGCAGTCAAAGTCGTCGCGGGAGGTCACAAAGGATACGCTTGGTGTCGTAGTGACGTGAAGCATATAGGCGTCAGCGCCTGAGGCGGTGAGCCCTGCCACGATGGCGTATTCAAACATATAACTGGAGCGGCGGGTATCTTTTCCGATGACCACACGAACCTTGTGCTTCGGATGAATCTGACCCGAGAGGGAGGTTGCATAATACCACCCGATGAACCGTCCGATACGGTATGCATGATAGGCGTTCAGTGTCACGTTAGCTTCGCCACGGAAGCCGTCGGTTCCAAAATATTTTCCCATGCGTTGCTCCTTTCACTCCACCGTGACACTTTTGGCGAGGTTACGGGGTTTGTCGGGGTCAAGCGCTCTTTGGACGCTGACATGATAAGCCAACAGCTGCAAGGGGATTGCCGAGAGTAGGGGCATAAAGCAGGGATGAACAGCGGGAAGCGAAATCACCTCGTCAGCAACAGCGGAGACGGCAAGGGGATCGTGGGAAGGGAAACTGTCGCCGCGAGCTGTCTCGTTCGTGGAAGAGACACAGTCGGCTGCAAGACAAATGACGTAAGCGCCCCGTGCTTTGACCTCTGCTATATTGGACAAGGTTTTGGATGTCAGATGGGGCTGCGTTGCTAAAGCGATAACAGGTGTGCCGTTTTCAATAAGGCTGATGGTGCCGTGCTTCAATTCGCCTGCCGCATAGGCTTCTGCATGGATATAGGAGACCTCCTTCAGTTTAAGACTTCCTTCCATAGAAAGCGCATGATCCATGCCTCGACCGATGAAAAAGATATGCTCTGTGTGAGATAAGGTGTTTGCTAAGCGAATAAGCGAAGGTTCGCTTTCCAAAAGTGTTGCCATATGTTCGGGCAAGGACAAAAGTTCTTTGGAAAGCTTCAGATGTGCCTTTTCGGAGATCGACGTTTGGACAGACCCAAGCTGCAACGCTAACAGGTACATGGCGGCGACTTGGGCGCAATAGGCTTTCGTGGTAGCGACAGCAATTTCCGGACCGGCTTGGGTAAAGAAAACGTGATCGGCTTCAATAGCCAGGGAGCTGCCTTGTACGTTGACGATGCCTAACGTGGGGACACCTTGCGCTCGGCAATGCCGTAACGCTGCCAGCGTGTCGGCGGTTTCGCCCGATTGGCTGACAAATACGGCTAACGTGTGCCGGGGGGCGGAGAGCAACAGATCACGGTATCTGAACTCCGAGGCAATATCCACGTCTACAGGAATGCGACATAAGGATTCTATCGCATATTTCCCGACAAGGCAGGCGTGATAAGCTGAACCGCAAGCCACCATTTGTATGCGTTGAATGTCGGTGCAAAAAAAATTGGGGGGAAGGATCGGATTTTGACTGTCAAACAACCCGCTTTGCAAGGTTCGTTTGACAGCTTGCGGGGCTTCTTGAATTTCTTTACGCATATAGTGCTTGAAGCTTCCCATGTGGATATCTGCCTCGGACAGCGTCAAGGTCTTGGGTTCGCCGTATTGCGATGTGATGTCTGTGATCCGATCTGCGACGTCGTCATATGCGTAAAAGGAAATGCCTTGGGTGGTCAGCTTGATGATATGGTGATCCTTAGGGTAGTAGACTTTTTTTGTCAACGGGAGAAGGGCATGGACATCCGAAGATATGACACCGGAAAAGGCGTTGTTATCCTTGTGGATACAGCCAATGATCAGTGGGCTGTTCCGACGAACCGCATATAGCGTGCCCGGTTCGTCAGCAAAAAGAAGACCCAATGCCAACGTTCCGCGGAGCTTTCTCAGCATTCTTCCGATCAGCTGTTGCTTGGAAAGCCATGGTTCGGCACATAAAGCCTTTGCCAACAAATGCACGATGACTTCTGTGTCGGTTTGGGATGAAAAGTGTGTATTCTCTGACTTCAGCTGACGGCGAAGCTCCTCGTAGTTTTCAATGATGCCATTGTGAACCACAGCGATCCGTCCGTCCTCGCTGACGTGAGGGTGTGCGTTTTCCACCGATGGGATGCCGTGGGTGGCCCATCGGGTGTGCCCGATGCCGCAAAAGCCCGGAAGTGATGCGCCATGATCTGTTTGTTCTGACAGCGACTGTATGCGACCGCGAACCTTGACCACTTGCAGGGGGGAGACGTCTTCTGCCGGGGAGGGAGATTGTACTGCTAATCCCGCTGAATCGTAACCGCGGTATTCCAACCGCGAAAGACCCTCCAAAATGATGGGGGATGCTTGCTCAAAACCTGTATAGCCCATAATTCCGCACATATGGTGTACCTCACTTTCTCGTACCATAGTATGTGACGAAAGGGAGGTTGGTCATACAAAACGCAGAATGAAAATGCAGTATGAGGGTACATTTCCCTGTGGAAAATGATTTGTTGATAAGGTGTGTTTTGCTTTGCAAAACATTCAACCACCTCATCCGCCGCCCGCCGTAGGGCTGGACGGCACCTTCCCCCACTGGGGAAGGCATCAAAGGTACATTTCCCTGCGGGAAATGATATTTGATATACGAATGGGGCAGTTAATGGCGTTCTCTCTGTGATGTGAACGATCCTCGGCGGATCAACCATCACGCTCTCTTTTTGGGTGTTCGATCACCCGGCAAAATCTTTTTTTCTAAAAGTTCTTGGAGGGGGTCAAGGGGGAACCTTCTTTCAAGAAGGTTCCTCCCTTGTATATCCCTTTAGTCCGGCGATACAACGCCTTCGCGATAAGCGTCAAGAAGGGCGCGGAGATCGTCCATGCGATCTTGGATGCGCTTGCCTGCGTCGGTGTCGCGGACGTACATTCGCTGAGGCATCATCTCGAAAATCACATCGTTGGTGGCGAGGATGTCGCGGTTTTCACGCACGGCGGCATTCTTGCCTTCAAAGGGGCTATGTGACACAAGACGGAGACCCTTGGATGTGTAAATGAGGGTATAGCCCGCAATACCTGTCTTATCGTGATACGCGCGGCAGAAACCGCCGTCAATGCGGATGTAGCGCCCGCCTGCTTTGACGGGAGGCTCACCGATGGCAGCCCTGATCGGCACGTGACCGTTGATGATATGGGCGGTGGCGGGATCAAGGCCAAACTCGCGAAGAATAGCACAGGCATGGCTATAGTCCTCCACCAGACCGTAGTAGGCGTTTTTGTCCTCAGCCCAGGTCTTGCGGTCAGCCACGAAATACCGCTCAAAGGTGGTCATTTGAGCTCTGCCAAAGAGAGGGCTCTGTTTGCCGCACCAGAGGTAGTACATAAAGTCCAAAGCGCTCTGCTCTCCGTTGTAGAAGGCGGCGCGTGCGGTCTTATCGCAATAGTCCATATAGGCACGCCCCGAAAGCATCTGACCGTCGTGGGTTTTGACTGCCTCAAAGCTGCCGTCGGTGTTCATGGGGATGCACCCGTGGAACAGAAGATTGCCGTTGAAGATCTTGTAAAGGGAGCCGTTGGTGTAGAAGAAGTCAATGTGACGGCGCAGACCCTTGCTGTGACGGAAGGCGTGGGTCAGAGATGCCATGAGGGATTCTTCTGCAGGGGACAGCTTGTAGGGATCGGCGGGATCTATGGTGGGGAAGTGACCGTCATTGAGGGGATAGACCTCTCCGCCGATGGTCACCGTGTTGTTTTCGTAGTCGATCTTATCAAGCAGCAGACGATGCTCCATGCCGTACTCGGGGTGACGGCGGATGATTTGTCCCTCCAGCTTGAACATGATGATGGCAATGGCCTTGTGCGCCTTGGATAGGGTGTCCATGCTGCTCTTGACGTAATAGGCGTCGTCGGGATTGCGGGGCATGAACCAGGTACAGCCCTTGTAGGTCTCCTGGGCGAAGCCGATGAGGTCGCGCAGGGAGATGCCGTAGCTGTTTTCGATGGTGGAGAGGGTGTTGTACTGCAGAGCCGAGTTCAGTACCGTGGCAACGCAGGCGGCAGAACCTGCGGCGGCACCCATCCAGACGATGTCGTGGTTGCCCCATTGAATGTCCACGTTGTGATGCTCTCGAAGCATATCCATGATGCGGTCGGCGTGCTTGCCTCTGTCGTAAATGTCACCGACCACGTGCAGGCAGTCCACCGCCATGCGCTTGACAAGGTTGCAGAGAGCCACGATGAAGGCCTCTGCCTGTCCGACCTCGATAACCGTGGAGATGATGTTCTGATAGTAAGCCTGCTTGTCATGCTCCTCACCCGAGGTGTGGAGCAGCTCATCGATGATGTACTGGAAATCCTTGGGGAGCGCCGCCCGTACCTTGGCACGGGTGTACTTGGAGGCCACCGAGCGGGACAGATCCACCAGACGGTACAACGTGATGCGATACCAGTCGGGGTTGATGACACCGTTCATCTTCAGCTCCTCCATTTTCTCGGTGGGGTAGTAGATGAGGGTGCAGAGGGTGCGGCGCTCGTCCTCGGACATGGTGCGGTAGAATAAAAGATCAACCTTCTCGCGGATGACCCCCGAGCAGTTGTTGAGGATATGCTCAAAGGCCTCGGCCTCGCCGTGAAGATCGCTCATGAAATGCTCGGTGCCCTTGGGGAGATTGGACAGAGCGTTGAGATTGACCAAAGTCGCGCTGGCAAGAGCAATAGAGGGATATTCGGCGGCGAGCAGACGCAGGATTTTCAGCTGTTCGGTGGTGTATTTGGTCTTGATATCCATGGGGCATCCTTTCTGATGTAATGTGTAAAGCCCGCGGGGGCAGAATTTGCATGGGGTGTGTAAAGCCCGTAGGGGCGAATTATGCAAAGGGGAGTGAATCCCGTAGGGGCGAACTGCGTTCGCCTGCATGGGGTCAAGCATGGATGGGGTGTATGGACGGGCGAACCGTGTTCGCCCCTACAAGGAGAAACGCTTATTCGTACAGTTCCGGCCGATAAATGCGCCCTTCCTCCACGGTGACGTGGGTGCGGACAAGGTCTTCAATGGCGGTGCGGATGTGGTAGTGGGGATAGCGGGCGTTGGGTTCCCACATGGAGATCAGATGCTCCTCGTAGCCTCCGCCGCCAAAGTTACCAACCGCAAAAATATCCGTACTGCTTCCGTCCATACCGGTGAATTCCTCAGGATTCCACGTGGGGTGATGGGCGAAGTCCTGCTCCACCATGACGTCCACCACAGAGGCAACCTCCTCGACGGTGAGGGGGATAGTTTCCTCCTGAATGATATGGAAGGCCGATTGCTGAAGCCAATTTTTATAGTACAGATGATAAAAATACAGCACGCCTGCGCCGTTCTCGTGGACGTAGAGGTCATACACGTAGTAGCCGTGGTAGGTGTTTTCGTCCCGTACAAGGTCAAAGGACACCGATTCAATACAGCGAATGAATTTCTGACATGCAATGCCGTCTCTGTCGTGGTTTATGGAATGAGGAATGTTGATTTGATTGCAGGTGTTGTAGTACCACGACCAGATTGATTCATTCTTTTGGGCAATTTCCTCGGGGGTATAATTTTCTAGATAGCAGTACGAGGGGAGCTTGTCACCGAGAATGGCGGTAGGCAGGTCTTGGGGATAGACCCTATCCTTCATTTCGGCATCCATACGACCATCCGTGGGATAGCAATATGAGCAGATGTATTCGTCTCCGTCCTTTTCAAGATAGAGATATAGGAGTTCATTATCACATAAGGAATAGACGGTGTAATATAGTGTTTTCTCCTCGGTGACCAGTTCACGGACGGGTTTGTTGCCAAAATAATGAGCAAAGAATGAGTAAGCTTCCTGTTCTGGACCCGAAGCCCCACAGCAGAAACCGGCGAATTCCAACAGGCTGTATGTGCGTTCAGTACCCCAGATATTTCCTTTAATAGAGGTCTTGGTCTCGTCAGAATAAATATATGGCGTCTCGTTATCAATGACAACGTCTGTGCCTTTCACATAATCACTCGGCTGCTTTTCGCCGCAGGACATAAGCCCACACAAAGTCGGCGCAAGCAGACAGAGGGCAAAAAACAAACAGATCAGTTTTTTCATGGTAAATCTCCTTTACAATAATATAAGGGGTTCTACCTATATAGACACGTTTCTGTGGGGGATTTCACGCAGGAAGTTTCAATAAAATGTAAATTGCGGAAAATAAGCGATTTTATCCCAACGTTCGCCACAGCTCCACCTTGATCTCGGCGCTCTCGCCCGCGATGGCCACGAAATAAAGCTTGCCTTTTTCGGTGGGGATGGTGACGGTGGCTTTTTCATCGATGGGAACCGCCTTGAGGATCTGATGATCTTCGTCCATAACGACGATCTTGAAGTTGCCGCTCGATACGGTGGAATCAATGGTGTAGGTCACGTCAGCACCGTTACCCTTGCAGACGTTGATAAGCTGTATGCCCGAGAATTTTTTGGCGGTCAAACGGCTGTAGTTGGTGTCTTCATCTCTGTACCCGCCTGTGACGCCGCTGGGAGTTTTTCTCTCAACGTATGAGGAACTCATATACTTTGTGTTGTTGTATGCGCCGCTCTGAATTTCGGCATCGGTGATGACAGCCAGCTCCTTGGCGTCTCCGTTGGTATCCTCAATGTGCGCGCTTTCTGCAAGAGCACAGGAGGACAACGTAGCTGACAGCAGGCAGAGGATCGCGAGAAAAGTAAAAAGTGTTTTTGTGTTTTTCATATCATTCTTGTTTTGGCGGGAGGGGCAAGCCCCTCCCCTACGTTAGAAGGCTTTAGAGGTACATTCCTATGCGGCGAATGGTGATTTGCCACCTCATCCACCGCTGACGCGGTCCCCCTTCCCCAACGGGGAAGGTTCATAAGGTGCATTTCCCTGCGGGAAATGATATTTGATATGCAAATGGGGCAGGGGCCCCATGGGGCGCGAGAAAAAGTGACGGGTGTTTGATCTCTTTGTCAATAGCTTTTTGTTTTAAAAGTTCTTGGAGGGGGTCAAGGGGGAACCTTCTTTCAAGAAGGTTCCTCCCTTGCGTTCTCCTCACTCCACCTCAACCTCGACCCAAGCGGGGATCTCGTCCTTGAAGAGCTGGTAGAACTCGGCGTTGGTCACGAGGACGATGGAATCGTCGGCTGCGGCGGCCTCGGTGATGGTCTTGATGAACAGGTCGAACTTTTCCCAGGTGTAGAAGAGGTCAAGCTCGTAGCCGTGGCACCAAACGTAGAAGAGCATATCCTCGGTGCATTCGGCGTCAATGAACTCCTGCAAAAGATCCATAGAGTCGGCGTCGCTGAAGGAGCAGGTGGGATACCAGGTCATGAAATACTGGGGCAGGCTGAACTTGCCCAAACCTTTCGCGGTATTGCGGGTGGTGCAGCTGCCGTAACGGACGTTTGTGGTCTCCAAAATGGTCTTGATGTTCTGCTCGTTCCACTCGGTATCACCGCCGGGCCACGCCAGACCAATGGGCTCGTAGCCAAAGATCCTTTCAATGTTCTGGGCATCGCGCTTGACCTCGTTAGTCACCTGACGCTCGGAAAGATTCTTGAGAGAGGGATGGGTCAAGGTATGGCACTCCACGTCAAAGCCATCGTAGATCCCGGACTCCAGTTCCTTTCGGTTGTACCGCTGATGAGGCACGTCGGGGCGGTTAAAATGCTGACCGACCCATGCCCAGTTGGCACCGTACAGACCTGTGTTGATGTAGAAGGTACAGCAATCGGCGTTGTACTTTTTGAGAATCTCCATAACCTTTTCGTCTTGGGTGATACCGTCGTCAAAGCGGATGGTGAAATACTTCTTGGGGGAGCCGTCACGGACGATGCCGTGATCCATGCCGCCTTCGGGGGTCTCGGTGACAGCCTCGGTGGGTTCTTCGGTGGGGGCTTCGGTGATGATCTCGGTTTCAGACACGGTGGGTTCCTCCTCTGTAGGTGTTTCGGTGGGGACGTCTGTGGGGGCAACGGTGACTTCGGGCGTGGTCTCCTCTGTGGGCTTGCTTCCATCACAACCGGCGAGCAACCCCGCACAAAGGATCAAGAGAGCGGCGGTGAGCCAAATCAAACTTTTTTTCATGATAGATTCTTCCTTTCCCGTTAAAACTTACTGATGATTTGTTTGCAAAATTCCAAAGATTCTCCGTCGGGACCTTTAACGAAGGCAACCCTTAGGGTAATCTTCAACGGATGGGAGTCCAAGGGGAGCTCCGTGGGTGGTTTATCGGGGGTGGCTCCAATAGACAACGCATGGCGGTAAGCCTCGTCCACGTTCTGCACCGCAAAGGCCAGGTGAATGAAGGGACCGTCCTCGGTATGAACCATGGCGGGTCTGGCGAAAAGCTCCAGCTTGTTGCCGTCGCCAATGTCCAAAAGGACAATCCGTTTGTCTCCCTCTCCCCATTGGGTGTAGAGCTTGCATCCCAAGGCCTGATAAAATGCCATGGATCTGTCAAAATTTGTGGCACCCACGGCCATATGACCGAAGCCCATGCCTTTGATGATATCGTTGGACATTTTGATTTCTCCTTGTACTTATTTTTGGAAGATGATTCTCTGTTTGAGCTGTGTTGCCACACTGTCGGGGGTCTTGTAGAACTTGACCAAGGGAACCAGCTTGTGCCCGTGGCGCTCAGCTACAGGCTCGGGCATCTTCCAGCCCTCTGTATCCACACCTTCGGGCAGGGATGCCTCGCAAAGCACCAGATCGCCGCACATATAGCGTCCAAATTCATCATGGACAATCCAAAGCTGTCCGTTTTCCTTGCGCTCAATCTCGTAGTAGAGCAGATCTACGTTTTCGTGAATGTACCAAAGTCCTTCGGCAAGACGCATGGTGCAGCAGAAGGGCGCTTCATAGCCCAGCATGTACAGCGATTCCTGCCCGGGGGTATCGGGAATGGTGATGGCATCGGTTCCCGCGCCACCGTTGGAACGCTGAGCGGTTGCCAGACCGTTATGGAAAATACGAGCGGCACAGCGGCGATAACTGTCCTTGCGAGTGATCTTGTAAAGCTCCAGAGCAACCATAAGGGAGTCCACGATGGCACAAGGTTCGGTCCAAGTATCGGGACGACCCCACCAGTTGAGGTTTTGGTAAGCCGCATCCATACCCTTGCCGAAGGCGTAGAGGTTAAAGATGTCCTTGGCTGCCACGAGATACTTGGAATCCTCGGTAAGGTTATAAAGGCGGAGCATGCCGCGGGCTGCCGTGAGGGTACAGTGGGTCTGTACCTTGAGGGTCACCTTATCAATACAGCTGTATACCTTGATCATTTCATCCAGCAGAGCCAATACACGAGCATCCTTTGTGAGCTTGTAGACATGGGAAAGTCCATCAATGCTCATAAAGGCGCAGCCCACGTCGGTGGACAGGAGCCAGTTCCCCATGACCGTGCAGGAGTGACCACTGACACCCCCGCCCGAGGTATCGCGATCCACGGGATAGGTGTGGTACTTCCCTTTGGTGGGCAGGAACAGTCCTTCGGTAATAGAGATCAGTGCTTTCATGGAAAACTCATCTCTGAACTGCTCGTAATGCTCACAAAGACCGCGGAGTAGCCAAGAGTGACCCGAAAGTTGTTGCTCGTGGATCATCTCTCCCGCAGCGGGACCGAAATACAGAGATTCGTTGGTGTGCTTGGGCATCTCGCGGAGCAGGGGCTCCATGGCGGGATTCTTTTCACGGGTCATTTTGTAGTGGCTGACAAAAGCCAACAGGGCGCGACCCTCTTTGTCACCCGGCCAATCGGCATCGGGGGCTTGGAAGACCTCGGGGAGCTGATAGTATGGCTCGTGGAGACGTTGAGAATTGAGTCGGATGCGCGCCTGTACCTCGGGGGAGTAGGGGGCATCGGGGGTTTCACGATGGATCATAAGCACCTCGCAGAAAAAAGTGATGATCGCCTGCGGCGAGTGATGTTTGCTACGCAAACGATGCGCCTCGCACGCTCGGCGTGATGTGTGCCTGCGGCACGTTAAGGTATATTTCGCTGGACGAAATAAATTTTATAGTGGCAATAAAGATACAGATGTGGGGTAGGGGTACCACATGGGCGGTCAACGCACTTTCGGGTATTCGATCTCTTGGTCAATTCTTTGGAAAGTTCTTGAAGGGGGTCAAGGGGCAACGCCCCTTGTGTACTCCTTACTCCAAAGCGGCATACACGTCCTGCTCAAAATGGATGGAGGTCTGAGACCCCGCGCCGCCGTCGTAGCGGGAGTTTTTCATGTAGACAGCGGTGATCTTGTTGACGGGATCTACCCAAAAGTGAGATCCATACGCACCGCTCCACCCAAAGGTGGTGACGGGGAGCCAATGGCGCTCGTCGGTGATGACACGAACGCCCAACCCCCAGCGTTCCCACGCGGGCATAACCTCAAAGGGAACCCAAGGTGTGCCCATCTCGCGGATCAAATCCTCGGGGACAAGCTGCGTGCCGTCAGCCAGCTTGCCACCGCGAACCAGCATCTCAGCAAACTTGACATAATCGGGAAGCGTAGAACAAAGACCCGCACCGCCGGAAAACCAGGTGATGGGGAAGTTTTCAAAAATGCAACCGGGCTGGGTGGCGCCGTCCTCGCTGATGCCAACGCCGTTTTCCTCGCGGCGGCTGTGCATGATGATGAAGCGAGACCATTGATCCTCGGAGGGGGTGAAGGTGGTGTCCTTCATGCCCAGAGGCTGGAAAATTTCCTTGGTGACGAACTCGTTGTAGGGCATCCCCGAGGTCAGCTCTACCAGTCGGGCGCAGACGTCAAAGGCAGCGGTGGCGCTGTACATTTGTGCCTCAGTGGGTTGGAAATCCAGCTTGAGGGTGGAGATGTAATTGACTACGTGCGTGAGATCCTGCCTGTCTTCCTCTGAGCCAAGACCCTGACGGTTGCCCAAATCCCCTGCGTGAAGACCGTTCTGATGACTGAGCAGCATACGGAGGGTGAGCAAACGCTTGGCGGGTTCTTTTGCCACCACTTGATCATCCTTCAATTCACCCACCCACATATCCGAAAACTGAGGCAGTAAATCTGTGATGGGTTTATCCAGATCCAACAGCCCGTGGGATACCTGGATCAGTACCGCTACGGCGGTGATGGGTTTGGTCATGGAAGCCAGTCGAAAGATGGTGTCATCGCCGTTGCCCATGGGGACTTTTTGGGTTTGGTTTTTGTAGCCAAAATACTTTTTATAGACCTCTTGCCCGTTTTGCATGACGCAAAGTCCCGCGCCGCCAACGCGCCCGTCGGCTTGATCGTCAGCCATGCGCTTGTCCAAAAGCTCTGTCAGACGTTGAAGATTAAGCTGTTTCATGATGCCGGATCCTTTCTTTTTTGAAAAGGGTGTACACTACCCCTCATTATAAAAATATTGTATCACACCCCCTATGATTTGTCAAGGGAAAAGAGGGGCTTTTCGGGACATTTTCACAGGGAAGCAAGTATAAAAAAACCACCCTGAAAGGGTGGTCAATTGATCTTATGGAGCGATGTGTTTTTCTGCCTCCATGACAGCCATTTCGTCGCACCGTTCGTTATAGGGGTGCCCGGCGTGACCCTTGACCCACACGAAGGTGACGGTATGGATTTCCAAAAGGTCAAGCAGCCGCCCCCAAAGCTCGGGATTGAGGGCGGGAGATTTGTCTGCTTTCTTCCAGCCCTTGGCGCGCCAGGAAACAGCCCACCCTTTGGTGATGCCGTCGGTCAGATATTTGGAGTCCGAAGTCAAGGTGACTTCGCACGGACGCTTGAGGGCTTCCAAGGCTTTGATGGCGGCGGTCAACTCCATGCGGTTGTTGGTAGTCTGTGCCTCGCCGCCATGAAGCTCTTTCTCCTGCCCCCGGTAAACGAGCACAGCGCCCCAGCCACCGGGCCCGGGATTGCCCTTACAGGCACCGTCGGTATAAATATCAACGTGGGTGAGTGTAGACATGAGATGCTCCTTTGCTTGTATAGTTCTTGGAGGGGTCAAGGGGAACTTTCTTTCGAGAAGGTTCCCCCTGCGTACTCCTTGTACGCCTCACATATCCCCCTTTAACGCTCTCGCGAATGCTGTGGGGAAGTCCTCCTGGGTCAGCGCCCACATGGCGGCGGCAAAGGTGGCTTCCACGGGGACGTCCCGGGTGGTGATCACTCGATCGCCGCACGCTTCGGCTATACGGCGCCCTACACGGTATACGGTAAAATCGCAGGTACCATAGGGAACTTGAGACGTCAGAATAAGCCAAAGACCATTGTCTGCCAGCTCGGTGAGCACAGGGGTAAGGGTATCCGGAATACCGCCAATGCCCACGCCTTCCACCACCAAAGCGTCCAAGCCTTCTGCCATACGCAAAATCAGATCAGGGGACATACCGGGCGTCAAATGAGCCAGTGCCACATTGGTGTTTAGCTTGTCCGAAAGCCCTGCTGCGGGGTAACGTGCAGGGGCTGTGTGAGGAGTGATCATGACTCGTCCGGAACGGATGGTGGCGCGATCGGGGCAGTTAACGCTTTCAAAGGCGTCGGTGTCGGTGGTGTGTCGTTTTCTGGCTCTTAAGCCTCGAATGACCCGTCCCGCAAAAACAATGTGTACACCTCGCGCCTCGGGATGGCAAGCCCAGATAAAGGCATCCAAGAGATTGGCGGCAGCATCCGAGCCACGCTGCCCCATGGGGATCTGCGAACCGGTCAGAACGATGGGCTTGGGACTGTTTCTCATCAGGCAAGACAAGGCGGCAGACGCATAGGCTAAGGTGTCTGTGCCGTGAGTGACAATAAAGCCATCGTAGGCTTCATACGCCCGATGAATGACAGAGGCTACGCCTTGCCATTCCACAGGGGTCATGTCGGTGCTGTCCAAACGGTATAGATCCCTGGTATCCGTGTCGCACAACTCGGAAATGCGGGGAACGTGCCGTAAAAGATCTGCCGCCGAGAGAACGGGGACAAGACCGCGACCGCGGTCGCGGCAAACAATGGTGCCGCCGGTAGAGATCAACAGTATTTTCTTTCGTTCCATATATCCTGCCTTTGATGAGCAAAACTTGTGTGTTGTCAAAAGAGAGACGGTTGCTTAATTTCGACGCCTGTTGGCGATGAGGATCAGCCGCAAAAGCGAGGCAAGCGCGGTGGCAAGTGCCGCCACGTAAGTCAGGGCTGCGGCACGAAGGGTTTTACCTGCGGCGGTCAGTTCTTCGCCGTAAAGAACCCCCGAAGTGTCCAACGTTTTGAGCGCACGGGAGGATGCGTTGAATTCTGTCGGCAGGGTCACCAATTGAAACAGCACCGACAGGGAAAACAGCACGATCCCGGCGAACATAAAAATGTCGCCAATTTGATTATCGATTTGAGCGGAGGTTGCGAAAAGCAGTCCGATGATGAAAATCGGCATGGCAAGTTTGGACCCGATGTTGGTTACAGGGATGATGGCTTGGCGGATTTTCAGCGGAGTGTATCCCACGGCGTGTTGGCAGGCGTGACCTGCTTCGTGAGCGGCAACCCCAATGGCAGCAGCGCTGGTGGACGCGTAGACTGCGTCAGACAGGCGGATCACCCCTGCTTTGGGGTCATAATGGTCGTTGAGATGTCCGGGGATGTGCTCCACTCGAATGTGATATAGTCCGTTTTCATTGAGAATACGACGGGCGGCATCCGCGCCTGTGATACCGCGTCTGTTGCCTACCCGACTGTATTTTTTAAATGTGGATTGAACGTTGATTTGTGCCCAAAAGGCAAAGATCATTGCGGGGATCAGAACAAGAACTGTCCAGTCACCCCAGAATAAACCGAAAAACATACATGCTTCTCCTTGTGTCAGGATAGTAAATCTCCCACAGCAACCTTGCGGCCGCGTACGAAATCGGCGGCACCCATTTGTCCTTTACCCTCAGGTACTACTCGGGTAAAGATCACGCTTCCCTCACCACAAGCGACCTCAATTCCGTCGGATACAGAGATGACCGTGCCGGGGAGAGCGTGTTGATTGTTGATGGCTCCCACGTGTGCGGCGACCACCTTCAGTAGCTTGCCATCAGGGGTATGGGTAAAGGAAAGGGGGATGGGGGAGAGTCCGCGGATAAGGTTGTGAACCTCTGTGGCGGAACGGTTGAAGTCGATCAGGCAGTCCGCCTTTTCGATTTTGGCGGCATAAGTGGCAAGGCTATCGTCCTGCGGAACACGGCCGAGGGTACCCGCACGCAATGCGGCGATGGTTTTTCTCATGGTTTCGGCACCCAAGGCGGCCAGCTTGTCGTGGACTGATTCAAAATTGTCATCAGGCTCGATGGGCATTTCTGCCTTAAGCAGCATGTCGCCCGTATCGATGCCATCTGCCATATACATGGTGGTAATGCCTGTGATGGGATGTCCCTCCATAATGGCTCTTTGCATTGGCGCGGCACCGCGCAGGGCGGGCAACAGGGAGCCATGGACGTTCATGCAACCGTAAACGGGGTAGTCAAGTATCGAAACAGGCAGGATCTTACCGTAAGCGACGACCACGATGAGCTCGGGATTGAGGGCTTTTAAGGTTTCGTCAAAAGCACCGTTTTTTAAGGTTGTGGGCTGAAAGACCGGGATGCCGTTGGCTTCGGCAAAAACCTTGACGGGAGGCGGTGTCATGATATTGCCGCGGCCGCGCGGTTTGTCGGGCTGGGTAACCACACCGACGATGTTTTCACCGTCGGCATGGAGGGCTTTTAACGTTTCAAGGGCAAAATCGGGTGTGCCCATAAATAGGATGCGCATAGGATGCCCTCCTTAATCCTCGTCCATACTGATGGCACAGTCGATATAGAGCTTGCCGTCCAAATGTTCGATTTCGTGGCAGAAGGCGCGTGCCAGCAACTCGTGACCGGTGACCTGGTAGATCTCACCTTTGCGGTTCATGGCTTCTACGGTGACGTGCATAGGGCGTTTGACAATACCCCAACGACCGGGAACGGAGAGGCAACCCTCACGACCTTCCTGCTCGCCGGTGAAAGCGACGATTCGGGGGTTGATCAGCTCATATACCGTGCCGGGTTCAACTTCAACGACCGCAATACGGCGCAGGATGCCCACCTGAGGGGCTGCAAGGCCGCAACCGTCGGCGGCACGCATGGTCTGGATCATATCATCCAAAAGGGTGATGATACGGGGAGTGATGGCTTCTACGGGACGGCAAGTTTTGCGGAGTACTTCGTCTCCGATTTTTCGAATCTGTAATTTAGCCATGATGATATCCTTTCTGTAATGAGCGTTTTCACTGTGTAAAGTCGTATAAATATATATGTAAGGGAATTGTTTTCAAATTCAGGCGTTGAGGGTTATCTCAGAGAAATTTTGAAGGAGTCCAAGGGAAACTTTTAAAAAAGTTTCCCTTGGTAATTTTTTAATTTTTAGAATCCACATCGATTTCGACACCCTCGATAAAGCGATGGGCGTCGGCGATCAGCTTGTCGCAGAAGGTGCGGGATACGTAGAAGATACCCTGACCGTTCTGAGGATTACCCGGATCATCGGGAGATTCCAACAGCTCAATGGTCATGTAAGATTTTCTTTCAGTCATTTGGTAGAAACGGTAAATGGCATAACGGGTTTCACCCAAGCCGTCATCCAAAAGGATGGTGAGCTTCAGCTGACAACGATCATCGGGGGTTTCGCGAAGGGCTGCCATTTCTTCCTCTGTCAAGTCTGCCTTGCCTTCAACGGACGCACTGAGCAGCGCTTGATAGAAACGGCGGAAGTTGTAGATAGCGGTTTCGGTGACTTGTGATCCGGAAGGCTTGGTGACAACCAAAGAATAGTCCATCAGCTTGCCATCATAGTAAATCTCCATGTTGTCAGAGTTAATAACCGTGCCGCTCTGATCGGATTTGGAGTTATCCAAGGTAAAGATGATGGGCTTGGGGAGAGAGGCACCTTCCAGTTTAATGCTTTGACAATGGGCAATGTTGGCGAGGAAGTATTCCCGTTCGTACCAGTCAATGTCATCCCATTCGAGGAAGAGCAGACTGCTCTCGGGCAGGGAAACGATCATGTCATAATAGGGCGAATAGGCATAGTACATACCGTCTTCGGTTTTCTTGGATATCTCTACGTAGTTGTCATGCTGGATACCTTCCGCATCGACATAGATAAAAGAGAGAATGTGGGCGGCCTCTCCGAGACCGTAAGCTTCCAGATCTTCATCGGAGGGACCGAGTTTTTCCACTTTGTTGAAAACCGTGCTGTACAGGTTGTAGAGCACTTCGCTGATGTTATCCGAATTGGGGAAATATCCGTCCATAAAGTCGGTCGCCATGAGGTAGGGAATCGAGGAGTAGAGATTTTTCTGACGTTCATCCATGTCAATGAAGGAAAAGGCTGTGACAAGCTTGGAGTTTTCCTCCATGAGTCGACCGTACAGCTTGTCTGATTCTTTTTCGTCCATGGCGGCGAGTTTTTCTTGGGCTTCTTTGATCATTTCGGCCGCGTCTTCGGGATATTCTCCGGTCTCGGGGTCAGGCAACACGCCAGACATATCAAAGCCTGTCAGCTCTTCAACCAGTCGATGCACGATTTTTATATAGTCTATGTCGGTTCGATAAGTGAAATTCATCACGTTGAAGTAGGCGTTTACAGACATGGGATAGACCATCATGGGGGTAACCAGGGTTTCAATGGGTTGGAGTACAGCGGCATCAAGGTTGGCGGAGGACAGAATATAAATGGTCTGTCGATCACCGTACATGGCATAATAACCGGCGCCCGAAACCGTAGCGTCACCCAGCGTGACGGTGTAGGTCTCGTCGGTCATTGTGGTGAGGGTATAGTGAGATGGGGTGTAATCATAGGTTTCCTCGTTGCCCTCTTCATCGGTGCGGGTGCGCGTTTCGGGTGCAAGACCGTACTCGGAGAGGTCGATGGATCCGTCGGCAAGGCGGACGGGATTCGCAAGACGTTGCATGGAGATGGTGTAGCTGCAACCTACGGAAAGCTGAGCAAACAGCTGTTCGCTGAATAGCGTTCCCTCATGCCCTTCGATCAAAAAACGGTTGTTTTCACCGCGGACAAAAACCATATGACCATACTGGTTGGTCACGTCGATCTTTTTCAGTACACGCGAGAGATCCTTGGTGGAGGATGCATCGTAGGTCAGCTGCTTGAACATCAGCACACGCTGGTTGACGCCGACTTCTTCAGTGCCTTCCACATCCACCACGGCATAAATCTCATAGGCGCCGCTTTCGGGGTCGATGGTGAGCTGATTGCCGAATTTTGTTAGGTAATAGCCTTCGTCGTTGACGTCGCACAGTTTGCCGTCATAGTAAAGGCCGTATACGCCATCATCCTTTTTGATGGTATATTTGGTTCCGTCGGTGTCCACGTAGCTGTAGATGTCTACCACGTACTTCACCACGATCAGAGCGATGACCAACACAACAGCAAGGATTGCCATAACCCACAGCGCCTTTTTCTGTGTGCCCAACGCGGTCTTTTTCTTAGAGGCTTGAGGGCTTTTTTGGAGGGCTACCCAATAAGCGTAAAGTGTGACGGTGCTTTCCCACTGCTCATCCGTAACGGTTATACTTGTAACTTGTGTGCCCTTTCCCTCCGGCTGGGTATACCAACCGCCGAAAGCGTGACCGCGCAGGGTGGGGGTGGGAAGTGCGCCCACGCGGTCGCCGGGATAAGCTTTGATCCAGCGCAGATTAACAGAGCCTTTGCCCGGATCAAATATCAGTTGTATTTCTTTTTCCTGCATAGTAGAGCTCCTTGATTATCTGTACTTTCTGCGGACGGTGACAAAAATACCCAATCCAAAGAAAATGAAGGCGGGAATGGCGGCAAGACAGATCACCGTTGCGACGAGACCGCCGGTGGTGACGTTCAATCCGCCTACCGCGGCGGCTTCAAGATCCATATCATACTTTTTGAAAGCGATGATATCCAATTCAGCAGGGGCAACTTCACGCCCCATAGCGCGAAGGGAAGCCGAAAGTACGTCGGCGTTTCCGTAAGCGTCCGAAGAGAGTACCTCATCCGACGCAAACTCTGTGGAACCGAAAACGCAGACAAAGGATCTATCCTTCTGGGAGAAGTAGTTGGTTTCCTGTACAATGCGTTCTTCGGTCGTCACGGTCATCAGCTTAAAATTGTTGCCTGCGACGGTGATTTCATACTGCTCTCCACCTACCTCGGCAATGGCGTTATCGCCCGCAAAAAAGACGTCATTGAAATAGCGTGTGATGCCGTTGCGGTAGTAGGTGCCATAGCGGTAGGCTGCCGTCCCCTCGGTTTCGTCAGCTTGAACGTAAGTGTATTTGTAAGACTGCGCTTTGGTGATGGCGGTGGCGTTGGGGAACACGACCTTGGCGGGATATGCCGATTCTCTCATATCCGACGTGATGGAAGCACCAAGACCTGCTGTCGCGTAGGTGGAGATGGGAATATACCCGTCTTTGTCCAGCTTGGACACGGTATCCCGAATGGTGTAGTTGCTCTCTTCGCCATCAACTGTGCCGCGAGCAATGGTGACACCCCACTCTTCCAGGTATTCTTCCAGGTTGGGAAGTTCGGGGGTCTCGTTGTCTACGAACAGCATGAAGGAGAAACAACCGTCAAGATATTTGTCCAGCTTGTCGATTTCGGAAACGCCCGCCTCGCCCATGTTGCCGAAAGCATAGAAGTCTGTTTGGGGATCGTAGCAAATGAGCATACGGCAATTCTCGGGAATTTCGTCTTTTTCCAGATCCAGATCCTGCACGATGTAGCCGGATCTTTCAACCAGCTTGCGCAGCTCGGCGCATTGCGCGGTGTTTTCGCCATGGTTGTTGAGGAAACACGCTACGGGAGACTCCGCGCGGGTTACCGCAAGGATGGCGTTGGCAAAGTGCTTTTCGCCGTTGTATGCCCAAGGGGTGGTAGATTCTTCATTGTTGACAAAGAAATTGGTCATGGAATAGACACGGTATTCTGTTCCGAATTCAAAGATGACGTTCGAGGAGTAGATGCGACTGGCAGAGGTGGCTTTGTACTTTTGCACAGCCGAGGGGTTTTTGCTGATGTTGATGAAGTCGACCTTGATGTGATCCTTGTATGCCTTTTCCAGTTGAAGGGCGGTGTACAGTACGTATCTCATCTGATCGTTGCTCCAGACCACGTCTCGGTCGGCGCAGAAGATGATGTTGATGGTGATGGGTTCCTCGCCCTTTTCTTGACGGGCGGCATTGACTTCGTCCACCATGGGAATCGCGCTGTCGCCGATCAACTTCACAAAGGGTTCTGTGGGGGTGTACAGGGTCAGGTGCTTCATGGAGGGGTTGGTATATCGGTTGACGGTTTCGTCGATCTGCCAGATGCCTTTTTGTCCCAGCACGCTGACCAGTAAATTCAAAAGGATGGTGCCTGCCAGCACGAGGATGGTGATCAGGGTAAACAGGGTGCGACGCCCCCATCTGCCGGAGCGATTTTCATAATTTTTCATGCGAATTTCCTCCGAAGCAGAATGATCAGTCCCGACGCGATACAGATCACGGTGGGAATGGCGGTCAGAGCGATGGTGATGTTGCGGGCGTTGGCGGTTGTCAAGGTGTAAATGGTGGATTCAGCAAAGGGTTGGGAGGACATCTCCACGGGGGTGTCTGTCTTGCCCATCGCCCCCAACGCGGAGAGCAGGAAGGGCTCATTGTCATAAACGCCCGACTGCATGGCGACTTCCGAGGCAAAGGTGGTGGAAGTGCAGACCAACAGGTGGGAATTGTTCTTTTGGTGGGTGGTCAGGGTAATAAAGTTGTAACCCGTCTGCGTGCGGTCTACCGCACGTCCGCCCGCCCAAGCTTCTGCCCCCTCGTAAGAGGTCAGCAGGGGGGTCATGAGATAGTCTCCGCTGACATAGCTGCCGTTTCCGTCCGAAGCAAAGTTTTCGGCGGGGATGATGGCGGTGGCGTTGGACAGTCGGATGGTGCCGTTTACATCAGCCATGATGTCGGCGGCTCTTCCTGCTTCGGGAATCTTTCCTACCAACGTATAGCCGTCGGTAGACAGGGCATGATTCAGGTCGCGGATTGCACGGCATTCTTCAACACCCTCTGCGCCTTCTTTGTGATCCAACGTGACGCCCCACTTGGCAAGAAAGCCTTCCAAATTGTCGAATCCGCCGGCGTTAAAAGTATCTGCGGATACAAACACCATATATTTGCCGCCGTTTTCCATGTACGCGTCCAACTTTTGGATCTCTGAATAACCGGAAACGCCGTCAATGTCGGTAAAATCCTGAGCGGGATTGTAGGTAACCAGTAGACCGCAGTCCTCGGGAATATCGAAGGAAAGGGCGTCCAGATAGTTAACCATATAGCCCGCATCGGTGGCTGCGTACAACAGGGAATAGTCGGGGAAGGACTCACCGTGATTCAGGGTAAAGTAAGCCACGGGGGCATCGGGGGTAACAACAGCCTTCATGGCGACAGCCAAACGCTTTTCGCCGTTATATGCCAGCGGTGTGGCGCTGTCGGACACCGAGAAGGTGAAAAAGTCGCGGAGCGTACAGACACGGTGGGCGTCGGCGCATTTGACCACCACGTCGGTAGACGCGGAAACGCCGAAGGCGCGTGCCGCCTTGGGGCGCTCCCAAACGTTCAGGTAGGATACCTCCACAGCATGGGGGTATGCCTCTGCCAGCTCCATGGCGGTGTTGCGGATGATGTTCTGAGTGCCGTCTGCGGCAATATTTTCTTCATCGTCGCAGAAAATGATCTCAATCTTGTCGCCGTTCTTGGTTTCCGGAATGACATAAGTATCCAGATAATCATAGCAGATATCGGTGACGGGATAGAGATAATCAGGGTTCATGTTGATGAACCAACCAAAACGCATGGCGAGAGCTGTCACGATGGCATTGGACAAAATCGCCGCTGCCACCACGGCGACCGTCAGCAGGACGGACACGCTGCCATGGCGAAATTTCTTTTTTGACGTTACTTTTGGCATGTTTTTCTTCCTCTCGTGATTTTATCGGCAATCAACCCCATCTGCGCTTTTCGTAGACGCGAATGGTGAGGAACATAAAGACAAAGCAGATAGACAGATAATAGAAGATGGCGGCGAAGTCGAAAAGTCCGTTTGTAAAGTTGCCGAAGCGGGAATAGACCGAGACCCAGGAAATGATGGTGCGCAGCCAGTAGGCATCGATCAGATTGTTGAGCAGACTGAGACCGATCATGCCAAAAATCACGGCGATGGTGATAACGGCTGCCGCCAGCTGGTTTTCGGTCAGAGCGGAAATAAAGGTGCCAATGGCAATGAATGCCGCACCCAAAAGCAACAGGCTGACCAAAGAGCCGATCAATTCTCCCGCGACGATACCGGTGTGATAGTACTCATAGGTCGCGCCCGCGCGCTCGGCGTTGGCGATGACGGCGAGGGGAATAAAGTTAATGCAAGAGAGCAGCATGGTGGAAGCGAACAGCGTCAGCGCTGCCAGAAATTTCCCAAACACCATGCCTGTAATGGTCACAGGCGCTGTCAAAAGCAGCTGCTCTGTGCGTAGCTTTCGCTCCTCGGCGAACAGACGCATAGTCAAAAGGGGGATCAGAATGACAAAGGCATACATCATGTACACAAAGTAGAGAGATACGTCGTAGCTGGCGTTGAGATAGGTGGTAAAGCAACAGATTAACGCGGAGGCAGCCAGAAAAATGCCGGCGTAAATGTATCCGATCGGATTGATGAAGTAAGATTTAAGCTCTTTCTTGTAAATGGCAAACATGAAATAGCTCCTTTCGGGTGAATATAATATACCGTTGATTCGGCAGAGTGTAAGCCAGGATTATTCGCAGTGGGTGGAGCGGTGATTATTCCTCGTCCAGTCCCAAGGCAGACGCCTCGTTCCTCTTTTGCCCCGCTTGGGTGTAGAGGTCGGTCGCGACCTGAGATTCGATGTTGTTGCGCGCACGTGTCTTGGCGCGGCGGCTGTAGCGGGTGGGACCGTCATCTTCGTCGGACTTGTTGACAACGGTGATAAAGATGTCCTCCAGGGAAAGACCCAGCGCCTCCAGCCCGATGAGCGCCCAACCCTGATCAGCCAGGGTAAAGAACAGCTTTTTGCGGATATCAATGCCGGGATTGCTTTCGATCATATAAGTGACAGCGTCTCCGTCGCGCTCTGCCAGCGCCTCGCAATAGGCGATGCCGGGCAGATTTTTCAGCGTGGACAGTACCTGTGCCTGAGGACCGCAGATCTTGGCGTTAAAGCGGCGATTGTTTTCAATCACGCGGGTGATGTTCTCGGTTTTCTCGTCAGCGACGATCCGTCCCTTGTTGATGATCACGATGCGGTCGCAGACGGCTTGTACCTCCTGGAGGATGTGGGTTGACAGAATGACCGTGTGATCCTTGCCGAGACCGCGGATGAGGTTTCTGATCTCAATAATCTGCTTGGGGTCAAGACCAACCGTCGGTTCGTCGAAAATGATGACGCGAGGATTGCCAATGAGGGCACCGGCGATGCCCACACGCTGACGATAGCCTTTAGACAGGTTCTTGATAACGCGACGACGCACATCGCCGATCTTCACTACGTCGCAGACCTCGCGCAGATGCTCGGTGCGGTCGAGCTTGCAGTTTTTGAGGTCATAGTTAAAATTCAGGTATTCGTCTACTGTCATGTCCAGATATAGAGGCGGTTGCTCGGGCAGATAGCCAATCTGCTTTTTGGCGCCCAATGGGTCGTTCAGCACGTCGATCCCCGCAACGCTGACTTTGCCTGAGGTGGAAGACAAATAGCCTGTCAGGATATTCATGGTAGTGGACTTTCCTGCGCCGTTCGGTCCCAGAAATCCTACGATTTCGCCATCGTTAATTTCCAACGTGACGTCGTCCACTGCACAGTTGGTGCCATAGTTCTTAATGAGATGTTCGATCTTTATCATGGAAGATGATCCTTTCTCTCGGGGCGAACCCCAACGTTTTGTGTCGGCGTTTACGTTGCGCCGACAATAATTCATCCTACATTATAACATATTATTGTAACCAATCTATGAACGGATAAAAATTGTGGGTAAATTCATCATGATTTTTCGGTGAAGTTTTTGTGGATAAGGCAGAAGAAACCGGGAAAGCCTCCCCACGTGCGGGGAGGCTTTCAATATCAAATTCCCGAAGGATTGAAATCCACGCTCAAAATAGGCTGTCGGTTGTTTCGCCTGCTGCAGGAAAATTTGTTCAACAGGGATAAAAACAGCGCACGTGAGCGTTTGTTGAGGCGGCATTTGACCACCATTCGCATCCGATAAATACTGTCCACTCGGTACACGGGGGCTTCGAAAGGACCAAAGGAAATGATGGGAACGTCCGAAAACTCACTGCCGCACAGAAGGTTCAGCTCTTCCGACAGGCGAAGGGCGGCTTTTTGCAGTTCCTTTTCGTCGGGCGAGGTGATGCTCAAAAGAACAATATCGCAAAACGGCGGGAAAACCAACAGGCGGCGCAGTTTGATTTCTCGGTCAAAGAAGGTTTCATAATCCTGCCGACAAGCCAACTTGATGACGTCATGATCGGGATTCATGGTTTGGATCACAGCAAGCCCCTGCTTATCTCCTCGACCTGCCCGCCCGATAACTTGCGTCAGCATGGAGAAGGTACGCTCGGAAGCCCGATAATCGTCCAAATACAGAGAAGCATCCGCCAACATGACGCCGACCAAGGAGACTCGAGGGAAGTCGTGACCTTTCGTGACCATTTGCGTGCCCAACAGGATGTCCGCTTCACCGTCGCGAAAACTGCCGAGCAGGTCGTGATAAGCCGTTTTGGTAGACGTGGTATCGGCATCCATACGCATGATCCGGGCGTCCGGGAGCAGTTCTCCCAGTTCTTGTTCTACCCGCTGGGTGCCGTAGCCCATCCGAAGCAGATGCGGTGAGTGGCAATCAGGGCACTCGGTTAGCAAGCGGCGTCGTGTGCCGCACCAGTGACAAACCAGCTCGCCGTCGGCGTAATCGCCTTTCTTTGTGTGATAATTCATAGCGACCGAACAGCGCGGGCAAGTGACTGCTTGACCGCAACTGCGGCAGACAAGGCGGGTGCTATAACCGCGGCGGTTGAGAAACAAAACTGCCTGGTCGCCCGCTCTGTGAGTATCGGCAAGACTTTCGGTCAGCTGATGGCTGAGCGGGGTTGTGTTGCCCAGCAATGCCTCGCTTCTCATGTCCACGATATCTACGCGGGGGAGTCCCCCCTGACCGTAACGGTGTTTGAGGGTAATCAAGGTGTACTTGCCTTCCTTGGCTTTTTGGTAGCTCTCCAAAGAAGGTGTTGCGGAAGCCAGAAGCAACAGGGCGCGTTGTGTGGCGCAACGGTAGCGTGCAATGTCTCGGGCATGGTATTTGGGATTCATGTCGGATTTGTAAGTGTGCTCTTGCTCCTCGTCCATAATGATCATTCCCAGATTTTGTACGGGAGCGAAGATGGCAGACCGTGTGCCGACCACCACGCGGGCTTTGCCGCAGGAAATTCTAAGGTGAGAGGCTTGGCGTTCTCCGCCGGACAGCCCTGAATGAATCACGGCAACCAGCTCACCGTAGCGGGCATGAAAGATCGAGAGCATTTGCGGCGTCAGCGAGATCTCCGGCAAAAGAACAATGACTCCCTTGCCCCGATCCAGCATACGGTCGATCATTTCCAGCATGACGCAGGTTTTGCCGCTGCCTGTGACACCGTACAGAAGGGCGGCTTTGGCTTCTCCTGTATCCGCCAGCGAACAAAGTGCAGATAGCGCTGCGGCTTGCTCTTCGTTCAGCTGATGAGGCGTTCGGACACCTGCGCCCGCAACGTAGGTCATGCCGTCCTCCGTCGGTTTTTTCTCCACTTCTTCCTCGCGGAAGATTTCTTTAAGCACCAACGCGTCAAACTGGGGTTTATCGGCACCCGATGCTTCTGCCAAGGCAGCGCGTGATAGAGGAAGTCCCGCATGAAGCAAGGCTTGGATCGCTGATTTTTGCTTGGCGGAACTTAATCGGGGGAAGCGATTGCTTTGATTTTGCAAGATCTTTTCTGCTTCCTCAGGGGGGCAATTTAAATGGTACAGCTTTTCGGTGGGGGCAGACGGTTGTTTCAGCACCATCTCTTTGGCAATCAGTCCTTTTCCCAAAAGATTTGTGACGGTAGTGACGACCGATGCACCGAATCGGTGTTTTATGCTTTGCAAGGATGCGCTACCTGCTGCGTTGATGTATTCACAAACCAAAAGTTCTTCGGTAGACAGTCCCGCGGGAAGCTGCTCTCCGGGCGCATAGACGGTTGAATAATACTCGGTGAGCTTTGCCATGACCGAAGCGGGCACGACGGTGCGAACGGCTTCGCCCAACGTGCAAAGTGTTTGTTCCTTAAGATAAAAGCACAGAGCCAGCTGCTCATCGGTAAGGGACAGTCGATCGGTACAAAGGGCGGTAATGGGTTTGATTACTGTCTCGTCTTCAGAAGTTGCGGCGATGGGCTCTGAGACGGCGGTAACAAGACCAAGTTGCTTTCTGTTGCCCCGTCCGAACGGAACCGTGACAAACGTGCCCGGGTGTAGCTGGGCATTCAATACGGCGGGGACGTAATAGGTATAGGGAACGTCGATGACCAAGGGGTTGTCCAAAATGTATACGTGGACAGTTGGATAAGTGGCACCGGAGGAGGAAGGCTCTTTTCCACAGATCATATCAATCTCCGTTCTGCCGCTATTGAGCGGCACAAATATGTTGAATTATACCCAGGACTGAGCGTTTGAGTAGCGGAAGCACATCAAACGGTGTTATGGGCATGTGCACTTTCCTGCAACGAGGAAAGGCTGTCTCAAGAGAGACAGCCTCCGCTTTTTGTCAGTTTTCGATATCGGCGTCATCGTCAAACTCGTCAGAGGCATCATCCATGTTGTCCATGGATTCGTCGTCGAGTGCGTCTTCGTCATCGGAAAGGACAACGTCGTCGTAAAGATCCCGCTGGCGATCAGCGGTGCCCTTCAGGATTTCCATCTCTGCCTGCGCCTGCTCGTCGGGATCCTTGTGAACAATCTGATACTTTCCTTCGTGGATGCGATTGATGGCGATCTTTACCGCCTTTTCGTCACGAACCTCACGGTCGATCAAAGCGTTTAAAGGCTTATCGTTATCTTTACTGTTGGCGGCGGTTTCGGCTTCCATGCGCTGACGGACGTATTCATTGGTGATCATGCGAGCGCACTTGGCGGTTGCCAAAGCAACCTCGTAGCGGTTGTATTTCCCTTGGCTCAGATCGTTGATAGTGGGTTTAATCATGGTAGTATCTTCTCCTTCTTATATGACTGGTTGGTATGTTGCTAAGATGAATGTCTACTATATCATTCTGCGGCATCGTCGGTGTCGTCGTCCGTATCGCTGCCGGTGTCGCTATTGTTCAGACGGTTAGCAATCGTCTCGGTTTGCAAGGCGGACAAGATCACGTGCTCAGAATCCGTAATAACAACGGCACGGGTCTTGCGTCCGCAGGTGACGTCGATGATGCGACCGTCATCCTTGGCATCCTGAATCAAACGCTTGACGGGAGCCGAATCGGGGCTAACCAGAGTGACAACGCGTTCTGCTGCGACCATGTTTCCATAGCCGATGTTGATAAATTTCATGGTAATCTCCATTCCGCCGCCGGGGGCGGCACAAATACAGTTTGAAATTCGACCGTATCGCTTTGGCAAGGACAGATCACTCGATATTCTGAATCTGCTCGCGGATTTTCTCCAACTCGCTCTTGATGTCGGCAACGGTATGTGCCATAGCGGCGTCGGAGCATTTGGAACCGATGGTGTTGACCTCACGGTTGGTTTCCTGAAGCATAAAGTCGATGCGGCGCCCTACAGGTTCTTCGGCGTGGAACAACGCATCTAATGCCTCAAAATGAGAGGAGAGACGTACCAGCTCCTCGTCAATGGCAACGCGGTCGGCATAGACGGCACATTCGGTGATAACTCTGGCTTCATCCAAAACCAAACCGTGATCGTCCATGACATTTCTCAGGCGTTCTTCAAAACGGGTTCTGTAACCGGCGATGTTCTCTTGGGTGGCGACAGCCAGTGTGGCGGTCATTTCTTTGATGCCTGAAAGCTTGGCAAGCAGATCTGCTGCCAACCGTTCGCCTTCCCGTTCGCGAGCGGCGATAAACTGGGCGGCGGCTTCGGTGAGCACCGGGGCGATCACGGTCCAAACGGTATCGTCATCGGCGGCTTCTTCTTTGACGGGAACCATGACACCGGGCAGGGTCAGAAGTTTCGAAACGGTCAGGTCGTTCGTAACACCCAAGGCTGTTTCCAGCGCTTGCGCTGCCTCCAAATAACGGCGGGCTGCGTCCACGTCTGCTTCCAGACCGGCTTTATCGGTGGTTTTGGTGTCTGACAAGGAGATGGTCACATCTACCTTGCCACGGGTAATGCCTGCGGCAGAGAGATGGGACTTTACCCGCTCCTCCAAACTGATATACGCACGGGGGAGACGGATGTTCCAATCCAGATAGCGGTTGTTGACGGAACGTAGCTCTACCGAGATTTCTTTTTGCTCGGTGGTGACTACGGCGCGCCCAAAGGCGGTCATACTTCTCATGAGACAAGGACTCCTTTGATGATATATCTAACGAAATTCTATCGCATTATCCATAGATAATTATATTTTACAACATTTTTGCGCCTTTGTCAATGGAGATAAGAAAATTTTTCCGCGTGTAAAAGAAAAAAATGTGCCGTTTCTTGGCGAAAAACCCAAAGATTCCTTTCTCACTCCTCTTGACAGCAGGAGAAAAAGCGTGTATAATAAATGTGCTGAAAGCAAATTCCCATGGAGGTATTATAGAATGAAAGTAACCAAGGATTCCATCATCGGTGACGTTTTGGACATGGCGCCCGACACCGCTGTGTATTTCTTTGAGATTGGTATGCACTGTTTGGGCTGTCCCTCTGCCCGTGGCGAGTCCATCGAGCAGGCTTGCGCCGTTCACGGCACAGATGCCGACGCATTGGTGGAGAAGATCAACGCCCATCTCGCTGACAACTGATCCTTTTGCAGAAGGTTGCGGATTGCCCGACCTTCTGCATTTTTCAATACCCATTTCACGACCTATCCCTTGAGAGGTAGCTTGATATATGATTCACTTGTCTCCCCGGTTGTCCTGTGCTGTTCCGTACGTGCGGCAGGGCATTTTACTTGCCGATGTAGGCACCGACCACGCCTATCTTCCCATCTATCTTTGTCAGAAACGCATCCTTACGCCTGTCACGGCGAAAAACGGCGAGAGGCTGTCCGCCGTTGCCTCGGATATCAACCGAGGACCTGTGGAGCGCGCTGAGCAACACATCAAATCCGAACGGTTGTCGGAGACAATTAAAACGGTTTGTACAGACGGTCTTAACGGTTTGGATATCTATGACCCGGGGACGATCATTGTTTTCGGTATGGGTGGCGAGCTGATCGTATCCATCCTGGATGCAGCTCCCTGGATCCGAAAGGCAGGCGTTCGTCTCATTCTCCAACCCATGACCCACCCCGAAAAAGTTCGGGAAGCGTTGCCAAAAATGGGCTTTGCGCTGACAGGGGAAACTCTTTGTGCCGAAGGTGATCGTCTGTATCAGATCCTGTGTGCTGACTATGATCCTGAAAACGCCGTTCTGCCGAGAAGTCCTGCCGAGGCGCTGACAGGACATCTCTATTCCGCGGAACAAAGAAAACTCCATAAACAGCTGATCGAACAGGCTGTAAAAAAGGAGTCCCGTGCCCGTAATGCCCGCAATCTTGCAGGACAGGATACGTCTGAATCGGACATCTTACTCGCTTCTCTCAACAGTCAACTTGATTCTTTAGGAGGCTAAAGCCATGACCGTGATTGAACTTTACGAAGCCTTGGAAGCCCGAATCCCCCGCACGCTGTCCTGCCCTTGGGACAACGACGGACTCTCGGTCTGTCCTGATAAGGATGCGCCTGTGACAGGCGTGTATATTGCCCTTGACGCAACCGAGGAGGCAGTTAACGCGGCGTTGGACTATGATTGCAACGTTCTGCTGACCCATCACCCCTTGTTGTTCAAAGGCATCAAGGAGATCAGCGGAGGAAATACCGTTTCTCGAAAGGTGATAGACCTCATCATGAATGGTCTGTCCGCTATGGCATTTCATACCCGCTTGGATACAGTGGACGGCGGCGTCAACGACGTGTTGGCAGCCCGCTTGGGACTGCAAAACATCTCGTCCTTCGGAGATCATGATAACGCGGAAGGGAAGGAGATGGGACGAATCGGCGATCTGCCCGCGCCTCTGACCCCTGAGGAGTTTGCCGCTTTTGTCAAGGAGCAGCTCAACGCCCCCTCGGTGCTGTGCGCGTCTGCCGACGAGCTGATCACCCGCGTGGCGGTGCTGGGCGGCGGGGGCGACGGCGATGTGGATGCGGCGCTGGCAGCAGGAGCCGACGTGTATGTTACGGGGGAGTTGAAATACCATCAGCTTTGTGATATTCCCTTTGAGGGAATGAGCCTTTTGGCGGCGGGTCATTATCACACGGAGTTTCCGGTGTGTGCCGTTCTCAGGGACATGGTGGAGGACATCTATGACGAGGCTGACGAAGAGGCTGTGCCGGTCATTATCGGGGAGCATTGCAGACTCTTTGCGGTGTGATATGATGCCGAAACACCTCGCGGTCATAACCGCGAGGTGTTTTTTTATATATTCTCTGCAGAAAATTATTTTTTGATGCATGAAAGATTCTCCCCTTTTTTTCTGTCTACATAGATGAAGGGACTCGAGACCCAAGTAACGCAGGAAAGGAGAAGCATATGGACGACAAGACCATCATTGAGCTGTTTTTCGCCCGGGACGAGCGCGCCATACAAGAAGTAGAAAAAGCGCACGGAAAAAAGTGTTTTGCTACGGCTATGCGTATTTTGGGTAATCATGCTGACGTTGAAGAATGTGTCAACGATACTTGGGTAAAAGCATGGAACAGTATCCCGCCCGAAAGACCCCGTTCTCTGTCGGCTTATCTTTGCCGTATCGCGCGAAATCAAGCCATCAACGTGTATCACGCAAGGAAAAACCGCGCCTTTGACGTGGCGCTGGACGAGCTTGCGGAGTGTCTTGCGGTGGACGAAGGACATGCCGAGGATCTGAAAGATCTTCTGAACAGTTTCCTTGCTGCCCTGCCGTCCTTGGAGCGCCGCTTGTTCATGGGACGCTATTGGCACGCCTACTCGGTGGGTCGGCTGGCGGAAGCTTACGGTCTTACGCCCAACGCAGTGTCTCTCCGTCTCATGCGCACAAGAGAAAAGCTCCGCGCCTATCTGGAAGAAAGGGGGATCAGCCCATGAAGCTGAACAAAAAACAAATTTTCGCCCGCTTTGGGGAGGTGGATGATGCTTTTATTGACGAATCCGCCCTTCCCGAGGGGTCCATCGTAAGCCCTCCCAAGCGCCGCCACGCCATCGTCTCGTTTTTTGAAAAGCCCGCCGTGGTGGCGGCCATCTGCGCGATCGTGGCATTCGGCACGGTGGCAGGAATCGTTGCGGCGGGATTTAACGCCAATCAAATGCCGCCTGCGACTGCCGACTCGGATGCGGAGACGATCAGCCCCGAGGAGATGTTAGTGCATTTGACGTTTACCTCCCAGGGTGACGGAACCTGTTCGGTAGGGGTAAAAAGCGCGCCTGAAAACGGCAAGCTCGTTGTGCCGGCAACGTCTCCGGAAGGAGACGTTGTGACGGAGTTTACAGGCTCGGGATGGATGTATATGACCGTATCCTCGTGGGATGGGATCGTGCCTATCTCCATGAAGGAACTCACCTCTCTCCATTTGCCCCATACGGTGACGACCATCCATCTCGAGGGCTTATGGGGGGCACCACTCAAAGAACTGACGGTAGATGCGGATAACCCCGTGTATTACGCTGAAAACAACTGCCTGATATTAAGGGAGAGCCGGTCTCTCATCTATGCTTGCCACAACGCATATATTTTCCCCGAAGGTGTGGTGCATATTGCAGAAAACGCTTTTCGCGGGGATAAGGCTGACCCGGATACGCCTGTTCCTATGTATGTGCCTGCGTCTTTGACGCGGATCGATCCCGTTGGCCATAACGATTCCGTTTGTCCTCTGTCGGAGATTTCGGTTCATCCCGACAATCCCGTGTATTATGCCGAGGGAGGGTGTCTCGTTGAGCGAAGTACACAAACCGCGGTGCTTGGCGCGGTCAACTGCATCATCCCCGAAGGCGTCGTGGCCGCAAAATCGGGCATCTTCACCTTTTCATGGACGGTTCACAATCTGCACGTTCCATCTACACTCACCGATTTTGATGTCTTCTTCGGTTACAAATCCAAGCTGACGACCATCACCTCTACGCTTGAAGGCCCGCCCTCTGGATTCGTCACCGTGCCGTTTTTATCTGAAGCACCGCCTGTGTACTATGCCAAGGATAACTGCCTCTATCGCTGCGATCCTGTGATGTCGCCAGGTCTGTCATCGAGCTTGAACGGTTCAAACGCCTGGGTCTACCATGACCGAGCGTTAGTCCTTACCCGAAATCCTCCGGATCGCATTGAAGGCGTATCTTCGGTGGAATTTTTGGGAGTAAACCTTCTAAACTACAACGGTGAAACACCCAAAACGTTGACCATCGATGCGCTTGAAAATGATCTGACCGTTTATCTCGGTGCCTTTGACGGATTTGGCAACACGCATCTGACCCTTCGGAGCGAGAAATCGGTGATTTTGAATAACTCACTTCTTTTTGACGGTACGGGGCTGGTGATCGATGCCGATCGCCTGGTCATCGGTCGAGGCGGTGATCTTGGCGTTTACTACTGTACCTTCATCACGTTGCCGGCGGATATTTTGGTTCAAAGAGACGGCTTGATCGGCGAGGCGCAGGCGCATGAAATCACGATAGCATGTCACGGTCCGCTCTCGGAAATCCACTACGGCGGCACCGCTGAACAGTGGGAACATTACAGCCAATTTTTCGATTTCACCTCTTGTGAGGAAACCGTCACCGTTTACTGCGCCGACGGTACCGAGATCGTGGCGTGGGAGCCAAAGACAACTGTAAACAATTAAAATCACGGGCGGGCTCACATCGTTGAGTCTGCCCGTTTTTCTGCCTGTTGACGCTCCAAGACTTTCGTGATATAATAAAAAAATCAAAACTCATGAAAGATTGTACCCCTCCAATGCGTCATGATAGATGAAGGTACCTTTGACATCAAAAGAAAGGAGACGACCATGAGCCACCCGGATGACAAAGATATTATTGAACTGTATTTTGCTCGGGACGAACAGGCCATCAAGGTGACCGAAGCCAAGTACAGGCAGATCTGTATGCACACCGCCATGCGGATTCTCGGCAACCACTCCGACGCCGAAGAATGTGTTAATGACACGTGGCTGAAGGCGTGGCAGAGCATCCCACCCCAAAGACCGACTCAGTTGGCAGCGTTCCTCTGCCGCATCACGAGAAACTTGTCCATCAGCCGTTGGCGCGCCATGCACCAAAAAATGCGGGACAGACGCATGACCGTGGCACTCCACGAGCTTTCCGAGGTCTTGCCTGCCGACGAGGAACCGGACATCATACTCGGCGAGCTGTTAAACAGCTACATCCGAGGGCTCGGAGACCTTGACAGACGGCTGTTTTTGGGACGGTATTTCCACCTCTACTCTGTGTCCTCGCTTGCCAAAACCTATGGCATAACGCCCAACACCGTCTCCCTGCGCCTCATGCGTATCCGCGAAAAGCTGCGGGACTATTTGATAAAGGAGGGTTACAATCCATGAAAAACTCGCAAGGCTATACACTTTTGAAGGCCATTGACTGTGTTTCCGACGATGCCGTAGCCGATGCTATGATTTCCGATGATGCCATCGCTACGGCGTCACGCCCCAAGCGCCGCCATACCCTGGCTGCCTTCTTTGAAAAACCCGCCGTGGTGGCGGCCATCTGCGCGATCGTAGCTCTGGGTACGGTGACGGGGATCGTTATGGCGGGGCGCGCCGCGAACAGACCTGTTCCGCCGATCAGCGCAACGGAAGACAGCGACCATCCTTCAAATGAAACGGAATTTACTTACGTTGGGGATGTCGTCCGTCACGACGATCTGTATTACGTCAGCCACGGCAACGGAACCTGCTCTCTGGTGGGCATTGCCGCCCTGCCCGAGGACATGGTGCTGACCATTCCCGAGACCGCCATGAACGGCGACCGTGTCATCGCCCTGCGGGACATGACCATGACCTCCTCCTTGATGGTGCCCAATGGCGTGCATCTGTTCCAGGTCAAGGGGATCCATATCCCTGCATCCATGACAAGCATCCATATCAACACGCTTCATGAGATGACGGGGCTGACCGAATTGACGGTGGACGAGGATAATCCTGTGTATAGGGCGGAAGGGAGTTGCCTCATCGAGCGCGAGGGAGAGCGGGTGATATATGCTTATCTTACCTATCACCCGGGCGTGAATTGGGGAAATGAAAACCCTCAAATGTCTCTGCAAGTGGCTCCGCATGACAGATATGTGATCCCTTCAACGGTAAAGTGTATTGCGCAAAATGCACTTTCTCCCTATAACCCGACAGGATTGCCGACGGGGTTCTATGTTAGTTTTTCTGTGCCGGCATCCGTGGAAGTGTTAGAAAGTAAATTTTTATCTAGATCTCGCCGTCAAGCCAGTGTCAGTGTGTCTGAGGATAATCCCAATTATGACTCTTCGTTTAATTGTGTCATAGAGAAGTCCACGGGAACACTTATCGTCGGTGAAGGTGGCAATCGGATCATCCCCGACGGGGTCACCGCCATCGCCCCCTACGCCTTTGAGGGCGCGGGACTGACCAGCATCCATATCCCCGCCTCGGTGCAGAATGTCGGAAGGTTGGCGTTCTGGAACAATCCCGATTTGGAGAGCATCACGGGAGACCTGAGTGAGCCGATCATGGATCCCGATGAAAGCGGGTATTGGTCCTGCTACTACGTCAAGGACAATTGCCTGATCTATGAGTGTGATAACATCAAGTATTCTTCGCTGACACAATACAGGAGCACGGTGGTGCTGGGATGCGCCAACAGCGTTATCCCCGAGAATGTCACCCACATTGATGATTTTGCTTTTGCCTGGAATCAAGGGCTGACCGAGATCAACCTCCCCGCAGGCCTCCAAAGCATCGGATTCAAGGCCTTTGCCCATTGTCCCAACCTCATGACCATCCGATACGGTGACACCTACGAGTGTTGGCGTCAGGTGGTCGTGGACGAAACCTGGATCTATGACAACGGCCAGTTGGCTGAACTGCATTTCTCCGACACCGATATTCCCATGACCGTTGTCGGCGTTGAATTTGATAGCTCCGGCAAGGGAAAAACCGAAAACTAAATTGACTCTCGCTGAGGTGTTTTCATTTGCAAAACATTTTTAACATGAAAAAGTTGGAATGTTTTCCTTGCCTGCATGGTGAATTGACACTATCCCATTAACAAGAAACAGCAGGCTTAAAATGAGCCTGCTGTTTCTGCTTCGGGATAAAGTGCTTTGGCGTATAATATCAGATCTTTTTGTGTTTCCAAATCTTCCGGGGTGGCTTTTTGAGTACAAGCGCGGTCGAGATAAAGCTCGGTATAATCATTGGGATAATAGAACTCTACGTAGTCTTCTTTAGGGAGGGTCACGGAATATGATGTTTCCTTTGAAGTGTCGGGGTTAAGAATAATCGTGAAGGATCGGGTATCCGTGGTGGCGTTCATGTGGGATGCAAGCTCATCGGCGAGGTCAGGAACCTCTACGTCGGTTTGAATGTGGGTCTCTACGATCAAACGATAACCGTCGATATATTTGTAAGTTGTGGTAGATTCCAAGATGACGTATGTATCGGCGTCCAACACATAGTCCGTCAAAACCGCGGCAAGCCCATCTTCTTCGTAATAGATATCATTCATGTATTTTGCAGGCAAGACGGTATTGACATAGAGCTTACCCCCATCCCGGGAGACGTTTTTAACCGTTCCCCATAAAGATGTATAGGCATTAAGCGTCAACCAATGATACCACTCTGTATCAGGTTCAATGCCAGCATACAACACTCTTGTGTAAGCATCGTTTTCCCAATATACACAATCCGTACCTACGTAAAGAGCACGGGAGGTGTTGTCCATCGTAAATACCATGGTGTCGTCTGCATAGTATTCATAACCGTATTCGCCATTATAGGTATATGTGATGTGGAAGCTGTCGTATTGCTTGAGCAGTTCAACGGTACTGTTGGCGTGAACAATCTCTGCCATGGTGATGCCGGTTGCTTGTTCGGTTTGAATATCCCCGAAATCTTCGGTATTTATTGGACTGCCAAGACCTTGGCAACTGCCCAAAAACGTTGCGATGAGGAAAAGAGCCATCATGATACTTATGCGTTTTTTCATTGCGTTCCTCCTTAATCGTTCAGTTTATTTCATTATAGCATACGAGGTTTCTGTTGTCAAGCCTTGCCTTTTTTTTTCTTATATGGTGATGTCATCTTGTGCCGAGCCGCTTCCTCAATTCTTAATTTTTATGAAGAATCCGGCAGCTTTCTTGTTTTTGCTTTCGGGATCGTGTATAATGGGTGGCAAACGACAACTTGATTAAAGGAAACGAATATGCATCATTTGACCGAGCTTTTGAAGCATTTTTTCACGCATAAGGATTTTCTCCCCCCTGCGTCCGAACTTCCGGGAACCATGTTCACACCGCTGCATCTGATTTTTGCGGCAGTTGTTTTGGGACTGGTGATTTTTGGGGGATTGCGACTGGCGAAGAAGGATGAGAAGACAATCCGGGTGGTTTTCGGGGTGATCTGGGGACTGACGGTGGTTCTTGAGGTTGCTAAAATCCTATGGGAAACCTATTCGGGAAAGACGGTCAGCTTTGAGTGGGGCGGGATTCTTCCGCTATACCCTTGCAGTATTTTTATGTATGCCATGCCCTTTGCCATTTGGGGCAAGGGGAAGTTGCGCTACATGGGTTGCGGTTACGTTTGCTCGCTAGGACTGCTGGGGGGTATCATCAATTACGTATACCCCGCCACGGTACTGAACAGCTATTCCTGTATTTCTTTTGCGGGCTTTCATACCTTTTTCTATCACAGCGCCATTGTTTTTTGTGCTCTTGTGATGCTGAAATCGGGTTTCCACTCTTACAAAAATGCCCAAACCGTGACAGACCTGCTGTTGCCTGCGATTCCTGCGCTGGGCGTGTCTATCGTCGCAAATTTGGTGAATTTTTCGCGCATTGGCTCGGACTATATGTTTTTCAAGCTCAGCTCCTTCTTCTTTGCGCCCATCGGCGCAGCAACCCCGGATTGGCTGTCGGTGTTGATGGTTTATGTCCTGTATCTGATCATTCACGCGGCACCGTATCTGCCCGGTTACTTCATACATCAAAAACGAAAAAAGACCGCCTCGCAGAGACGATCTTAATTCGCAAGCAAAGTCTATCTCCTTTCGGGGGATAGACTTTTTTAGTTCATGCCGCCGGCTTCTATGTAATCTGCCAAAAGATCCCGGGCGTAGACCCCCGCTTCATAGCGCGCCACCTCGGTCAATCGGTTGGGGGCGTAGGTGGAGCAATAGGTGTCGGTGACGATATAGTAGGTTTTGTTGGGATCAATGGTTTGCGACGCGTTGAGCTGCCCCTTATTGGGATAGATGAAATAATTGCTGTTGGAGGTGTTGATAAATCTGGACAACAGATCCCTTCCTTGAATAGAACAAAGAACCAGATCGTTGTCAAAGGGGAAGATGGACTGAAGCGTAGCGTAAGAGACGTCGCCCGCGGGCAGTTCATAGGGGCTTCTCACCGAAATAAAGCCGCCGCCGAGGGTGATGTCGTAGTCCTCGCCCCAAACGTCTATGCCCGCGTTGTAGTAAAGCTCGGCAACCAGATTGCGTAGTTCGGTACTGTTGCGATAGCGGCTGTTGTGCCCCACGATCCGTTGGGCATCGGAAATCTGATCGGCGTATTTGTTCAAAAGCTCGTTGATCAGGGCATCGTCTTCCATGTTCTGATATTGAGATGAGGTGACAAACTCGGCGTTGTTGAGGCTGTGGGTGCCGTTGGCGATGTTGACCGCAATTTCGGCATGGGACAGTCCCTTGTTTTCTCCGCCGCCCTGAAGGTGATGCACCCCCCAACTGTCTCTCATGACATAACGCTGGTGGGTGTGTCCCTCGAATACCAGATCCACGTAGCCGTCGGACAGGGCAATATCATAATAGGAAGACAGCGCGGCATCTGTGACAAAAGAGGTTCCGCCGGAGTTGCTTTTACCATAGCCATCATGAATGACATAAACGATCAAATCGGCGCCTTCAGCACGCAGACGGTTAGCTTCTTCTTTCACAAGCGCCGTCAGACGGCTGCCGTTGACAAAGTAGATGTCTTGGGTTTTATCTCCGGAAATGGAGGAATAGCAGTCTCCCATCGCGCCAATGATACCAACCTGCACGTCCCCGCGGTCGATCAGAATCGAGGGCTGGCAATAGTCAACGAGACGATTGTCCGCCTTTTCGTAGATGTTGATAGCAAGGAAGGGAAAGTCGGCAATTTCAGCATTGGACCTGATGGCATCCTCACCCCAGTCGTATTCGTGGTTGCCAAGCACCATGGCATCAAAGTCCAGGGCGTTCATCCAGTCAGTGATGATATGACCGTCGGTGTTGTTGGATTCTGCACTGCCTTGCCACATGTCGCCTGCCGACAGCAGGAAGGCTTCCTCGTCCGCCGCCATGACGGTTTTCAGATAGGTGGTCATCTCGTCCAGTCCAATATGGTTGCTGCCATCGGCAAATTTGCCGTGCAAGTCATTGAGGGCATAAAAATCCAAAAGAACAATGACATATTCTCCGCATAGATCACAGTACCCATCATCGCCCGCATCCTCGTGTGCGTCGGCTTCGCAAACGGGAGGTTCGGTGGGGTGTTCTTCCTCGGGGGGCGGAGTCTGACATCCTTTAAAGGCAAACAAAAAAGCCAGTAACAGCAAAAGAAGTTGTTTTTTCAAAGCAATTCCTCCGAAATATTCGAACTGTGTTCATTGTATCACGAAAAGAGAGGCTTGTCAACTGCTTTTTACAGAGAAGGTACGGATCTGTCAGGTTTTAGTATGGGGTGCCGTTTCTTGAGCTGTCATAAGCTCCTTGATGACCATGGCGATCAAGGGGGCGATCAACATGCCGCCCACGCCCAATAGCTGCCATCCCGCATAGACGGCGATAAGAGACGTAACAGGGGGAAGTCCCAGCTCCCGGCTGACAAGGCGAGGCTCGGCGATCTGGCGAAACAACGTATGGATACCAAACAGGATAAGCAGCCCTGTGGCGAGACCGCCATTGCCTGTCACAAGGCAAAATAATGCCCAGGGTATCAGAACTGTCCCCGCTCCCAGCAGAGGCAGAAAATCCACCAGCGCAATGACAATCGCTAAAAGAAAGGCGTAAGGAACTCTAAGCAACGTCAGTCCCAGAAGCATTTCTCCGAGGGTCAACGCGCTCAGAAGAAGGTAGGCGCGGAGATATTGTCCCAAAGCCTTTTGGATTTTGGCTTGCCATATATAAAAGGAAGTTCTGAAGTTTTCGGGTAACCGTCGGCTCAGTTGATCGCCGGGTTTGTCTGTGTCAGCGCTGAAATAGTAGCAGGAGAGCAACAGGGATGTGGAAAAGATCAGCACCGACGGCAATCGGCTGACAAAAGACAGGATGGCGGCAGGGATCTTCTCTCCTAACAGCTTGAGGGAAGATTCAGCGGCGGTACGGACTGCCTCGTCCAACGCAGCGCAAAACTGATCGAAAGCAGGATGATCTGAAAACCGATCCAAGAAGGGCAGGTGCTCTGAAAGGGAAGTGATCCAACCGGAAAGAGACGAAAACAAGCCGTGACCGTCCGCCTCCTCCGAGGCAAGCCGCTCCATTAGCTTTCCAAGTTCTTCTACCCCCTGCTCGCAAGCTTTGATCAAACCAAAGACCAACAGCCCCACGAAGAGCAACACCAAAATTCCGGTGACGATACCGCGGAACAACCGCCGTTTCCCGGCAATCTTATTGACCAAAGGTCGCACCGCCAGCGAAAGCAACCATGCGATAAGAAAGGGCAGAAGTATGGGGAAAAGATAGCGCAGGCAAAAAAACACGCCGAGCACACCGCTGATTATTAGAAATAGAATGGCGGCGGCACGGTATAGGCGATGATCGTGAGAGGATGAGGATAACATAATGCCTCCTTTCGGGGTTTTGCTACCATAGTATGGCATCGGGATGCACAAATATTTCCTGTTAGACGGATTTTCCTTGACAATCCCGAGAAAAAATGATACAATAATGAATATATATCATAAAGCGGATACTGTCCGTGTGTCAAAGAAAGGAAAAAGACGTATGTCTGCAAAAAAGAATGTACAGCCCAAAAAGAAAAAAATGAGTGATGCCGTACTGGTCGTCATCATTGTCGTTGCCGCGGTTATTGTCATGGCAGGTGTTGTTGTTGCCGCTATGCTGATACCCAGCGGTGAGGTGGATATGACGGAGATCCAAGCACAGATCAACAGTCATAAGGTTACCGACTTTACGGAGACCTCCTCTAAAACCAAATACGTAAAGATCACGGTGAAGGATCATGGCGATATCGTGGTTCGTCTCCGTCCCGACATCGCGCCCGAAACGGTAAAGAACTTCCAAAAGCTGGTAGCAGACGGATTCTACAACGGTCTCACCTTCCACCGCGTATACAAGAACTTTATGATCCAGGGCGGCGACCCTAAGGGTAACGGCACGGGAGATTCCGGTGAGAAAATCAAGGGCGAATTTACCGAGAACGGCTTTGAGAACAACCTGAAGCACGTCCGCGGCGTCATCTCCATGGCTCGCGGCAACGAGCCTGATAGTGCGTCCTGCCAGTTCTTCATCTGCGACGAGACTTCCGATCACTTGGATGGTAAATATGCCTCTTTCGGTTACGTCGTGGCAGGTATGGATACCGTTGACTCCATCGCCGCCGTTGAGGTGCAGGCGAACAGCTCTGGTGAAAAGTCGGATCCCATCAAGGACGTGATCATCGAAAAGATCGTCTTTGTCAAAGACAACCACAATCATTGATTATTTGAAAGGCTTTCCAGCGTCATCCATAGGCTGACTCCTCGGGAAGCCTTTTTCATAAAAAAGGAATATGGAACTTATGAAAATCAAATGTGTTTTGTCCCTGCTTATGGCGGCTGTTTCGACGTTTGTCTGCGTCGCCTGTGATCAGGCCGGCTCTCAAAAGGCGGAAGAGACCACCGAAGCGGAGACCATTTACGTCTTGACCATGGCGGAAGTCAAAGCGGAGATCGACAGCAAAGAGATTTCCGACTTTACCGAAACGACGGAGATCACCGAATATATCAAGATCACCGTGAAAGATCATGGCGATATCATCCTGCGACTTCGTGCTGAAGTGGCACCCATTACGGTGGATAACTTCCAAAAACTGGTGGGTCAGGGCTTTTACGACGGCGTTACCTTCCACCGCATTTACAAGGGCTTTATGATCCAGGGCGGCGACCCCGACGGCGACGGCATCAGCGATCCCTCTGCGCCTGCCATCAAGGGAGAATTTTTGGCAAACGGTGTGCCCAATCATTTGAAACATCTTCGCGGTGTCGTTTCCATGGCACGGACCACAATTCCCGACAGCGCCTACTCCCAGTTCTTTATTTGTGACGCTGATTCTACGTTTCTTGACGGTAGCTATGCCGCGTTCGGATATGTTGTGGCAGGTCTTGAAACAGTGGATTCCATCGCAAACGTGGAGGTGCAGTACAACAGAGTCGGTGAATTGTCTGACCCCGTAGAGGACGTTATCATGGAAAAGGTCTGTTTCGTTATTCCCAATTAAGATTTTAATGAAAGGATGGAAAACCTATGACAAAGAAAACCACCATGAAGGAAACCCTTGCGGGGATTCTCGCGCTGATTCTGCTGCTGGGCACGCTGACTGTGCTTCCTGTGTCTGCCTCCGCGACCATTGAATCCTGCGCGCCCAAGGGCACAGCCAACGTGGCTGTAGGCTCTACCGTTACCCTGTCCAAATGTACAGAAAATCGAGCGGGTGGACAAAACAGCTACGAGATGCCCACCGAAAACTGGTCTAAGGCTATGTTGGTGGATGGCAAGCTGGGCAACGGTTGGTCTACCGATCCTTACGACAAGGAAATGGATCGCAACGAACCTGTGACCGTCACCCTTCAGCTTCCCTCTCCCTCCGAGATCTCCTGTATTGCTCTGTTCCCCAACGGATGCTTCCCTGCCAAGTATACGGTTTCCGTATCTGCGGACGGTAAGACCTACACCAAAGTTGCCGACGGCACTTGTGACGTGGGCAAGCCTACCGAGCCCGCCGTTCACTCCTTTGCCACTATGACTGCTGCCTACGTGCAGATCCACGTGACTGAGCGAAGCCATACTGTCACGGGCGACGGCGCTTTGGTGCAGCTTGGAGAAGTCGCGGTTTACGGAAAAGCCAATGCGTCCATGTCTACGAATCGCTCGGCATACGAGCTGCTGGTGGGTGATACCGATACCATCACGCCCACCTTTATCGGCACGGGCAGCGACACCCCTGCCGTGACCTACAAGAGCAGCGACACCTCCGTGGTCACCGTGGATGCGGGCGGCAAGATCACCGCCAAGAAGCTGGGTAAGGCCACTATTACCGTGACCTGCGCTTCTTTGGGTCTTTCCTCCGAGGTTGCTGTGTCGGTTGTAGACAAGAAATTCGACTTTGACGAGAATATCCTCATCTCCATCTTCTGGCCCCCCACACCCGAGTACATCACCGACGAGCAGTATAAGCTCATTGCCGACGCGGGCGTCAACTGGGTGCTGGGCGCAGGCGAGGAGACCCTTGCCACCCCTGAAAATCAAGCCAAGATGCTGGCGCTGTGTGCCAAATACGGCATCGGTATGACCGTCTCCGACGGCAATTTCGGACGCAATCTTTTAGGTAAGTCCGAGGCGCAGATCGCAGAATACGTGAACAAATACAAGAACGTCCCCGGCGCTTACGGCTTCTATATCCTTGACGAGCCCTTCAACGCCAATGAATTTGTTCCCGCCTATATCGCGCTGAAAAAGGCGGCGCCCGATGCCTATATGCATCTGAATTTCCTGCCCGGTCACGCTTACTCTTCTCAGAAACAGTACTATAATCAGATAAACGACTGGGCAAAGCTGTGTGCCAATTCGGGCTATCCTCTGGACTACATCATGTTCGACCACTATCCCTTCCTGCTCCAGGCAGGAGTCATGGCAAGAGATACCTTCATGGCCAATATGCGTACCGTCCATGACGCGGGTTTGGATAACAGTGTCAAGACCGGTCTTTACATTCAAACTGTGCGTCAGGACGTGGCATTCCGCCGTCCCACCGACTCCGAGATCCGTTATGAGATGTATCTGTCCTTGGCGTTCGGATTCAAGCAGCTTTCCTTCTTTACGTGGTTTACACCCGTGAACCGCTCTGAGCCCTTCTCGGATGGTATCATCTCTGCCGACGGCAAGCCCAATGCCCACTATGAGACCATCAAGACTATTAACCATGAGATCTTGGCTATCGGCGAGACGCTGGTCAAGTGCGACGCCCTGGAGATCTACCTCAACGGTGAGACTTGGGGTCAGCCCGCCATCCCTGAGGACTTCTTCGTTCAGCCCACCGACCAAAAGAATTACACCGTGTCTTTCCTCCGTCACAAGGAGACAGGACGCAACTACCTGATGGTGGTCAACAACAACTTCTCCCAAAAGCAGACTGTCAAGCTGACTTTCGATAAGGCGATAACATCCCTCCACGAGGTCAGCCGTGTGGACGGCTCTCTCAAGGCCTTGACCATGGACGGTCAGAACCTGACCCTGGAATTGGCAGCCGGCGACGGTATGCTCATCGCTCTCCCCGAGGGCTTTGATCACTATAAGGCCCCGAACACCGAGACTCCCGCGCCTAACACCAATCTGGCGGTTCTTCCCGAGGCTTCGGTTACCGCTACCACCTCCCAGGGTGCCAACGGCTATTATATCGACCTGCTCACCGACGGTGTTCGTTTCTCCGATGGCTCACTTATGGGCTGGGCTACCAACAACAGAGCCGAGGGGCAGATCACCATAGATCTGGGCGCTGTCCGTGATGTCAACCGCATGGACTTCTACCCCAGTGGCGATGTTTTTGATTACGGTAAGACCTTCCCCACGGATTTCACGGTTTCTGTTTCCGAGGACGGCAAGAGCTACACCACCGCCGCAGAGGTCAAGGACTGCAAGATCACGGGAGACTCGGGTATCTCTGTCACCTTTGATACCAAGAAAGCCCGGTATATCCGCATCGACATTCCCAAAGGCCGCCGCGCCGGTGCCATTTGCGAGATCGAGGTCTACAACGATGACGGCACTCTGGGCGACATGCAGGCCATCGGTCAGATCATCGGTGAAAATATCGTGGTGGATTACAAGGACGGCGACAACATCGCCCTGAACAAGACCACCTACGTGTCCTCCGCCGCTCCCGATTCCCCCTATAAGCAATGGGGCTGGTCCCAGAGCTACATCAACGACGGTATCGCCGGTGACGGCAACGGCTACACCTCCAACGTGGGCCGTAACCCCACCCCCGACGGCACCGAGTACGTCATCATCGACTTTGGTGATATCTTTGCTTTGGAAAAAGTTAAGATCACGCCTCTGGGCGCGTTCCCCGAGGATTACACCCTGTCCGTCTCTACAGACGGCAAAAATTGGACAGATTTCTCCCAAGTTACAGGCGCCGCAAGCCCCTCCGCTCCCCTTGAAGTGACCCCCGAGGGTGGCAGCGTCAACGGCCGATTCCTCCGCTTTATGGGCACCAAGCTCCGTGGCGGCGGCGTGGACGGCTACCTCTTGCAGTTTAGTGAGATCGAAGCCTACGGAAAGCCCATCTGCGATAAAACTGTGATTGAAGAAGCCATCTCCAAGTACATGACGGAGATAGGCGACGAGAGCATCAAAGCATATGCAGATGCCAAAGCCGCCCTTGAAGACGCAACATTGACTCAGTCTCAAGCCAATGACTTTGCGGAAAAACTTTTGGCACTGCTTCCTGTGGAGGAGGAGACGACTCTTCCCGAAAGCGATGATCCCACAGAGCCGACCACCGATGTACCTGAAGAACCTGTGGTGACCGATGAAACGGGTACGCTCGAGGCGACAACGACGGAAAACCACGACACCCAAAACGTGGATGGTCAAGGTTGTGCTTCCATCGTTATTGGTGCATGGTCCGCGTTCTTGCCTTTGGCATGGCTTGCCTTGAAAAAGAAACAAAAGAGATGATTTTCTGCTGAGTCGGAATCCTTATGCGGGATTCCGACTCTTTTTAACGAAAATTGCTCGAAAGCGGAAAAATATTTTAAAAACCTATTTACAAATCAAAAAAAGTGTGCTATAATAATTCCAAATAAAGAACGATGCGCGTTTTGCGCCGTGCGGAGGTGCTTGTGGTGCAGGAAACCTATCTGGATCGAATTAAGAAAATTAAAAGCGAACGAAAAATTACCAATGAAAAGCTGTCGGATATGACGGGGATCCCATTGGGAACGTTGTCAAAGCTTTTGGCGGGGATCAGCGATTCTCCCAAGCTTGTGAACATAGTGGCGATTTGCCGCGCATTGGATTGCTCTTTGGATTATATTATTACAGGGGAACCTGAAAACACCCATAATTATACTCTCGCTGCCGAGGAAATTCAATGGGTAGAAACCTATCGTATGCTGGATGATTACGGTCGTTCTTTGATTGCTGTGGTAATGGAGAAGGAACGTGACAGGACAGCCCGACAGTCGGCTGAGGAAGCACTCCTGCTTCGAAATATGGCGGAACAAAAGCGTGCTTCTCGCCGTGTTGGCACCCGCCGGGCGGAGCAGGAAACTTTGGCTTCCGATCGTGTGGTGGAGTCTGTCAGCAAGCAAAGCGAAGCTTATCGATACCACTTCTTAACAACGCCGGGAGCAGCGACCAACCTTTCGTCTGCTGAGTCCGGGGTACCTGCCACCGGCGGATCTGCGCCTGTGGTCGAACGCAGTATTGTGCGAGGAGGGTTGTCCACGGGTTTGGAGCGCCGCCGCATCTCGCTTTACGATTTGCCTGTGTCTGCCGGTGTGGGTGAATTTTTGTCCGAGAGCACAAGATCGGAGATCATGATTCCGGATACTCCGAAGACCCAAGAGGCGGATTTTGCCCTGCGTATTGCGGGCGATAGTATGGAGCCTAAATATCATTCCGGTGATGTGCTGCTGGTAGAGAACTGCGAATACGTTGAAGAGGGCGAGCTGGGGATTTTCGTGCTGGATGGTTCGGGTTATTTCAAAAAATATGGTGGCGATTGCCTGATCTCTCTCAACGATGCCTATGCACCGATCATGCTGAAGGATTTCAACCAAGTTGTTTGCTGTGGTCGTGTTGTCGGCAAGCTCAAAAGAAAATAAGACTACCTAATTTATATAACGGAAAACATAAGCGCAAAAATGGGCAGCCCTGTTAAAGGACTGCCTGTTTTTTTGCCCCCAAAAATGTCTCAACTTGTAAAGATGTAGTTGAGAGCCGTGTTTTTATGATAAATGTATGATAAAAACGCAAAAAAACTTTGGAAAATCCATAAAAATACCATTGACATACGACTTGATCTATGATATAATGTCGTTACCTCTGCGAATTGGGCTTTTTTGTCGCGCTTTCAAATTTGCGCCACGAATTTGAAGTCGGCAATACCGCTTCCGGAGGGAGGTACACACGGCAAGATCACTCATGTCGGGTGATATTGCAAAATTTAATATGGGAGGTGCCGAAAACATGGCTAATGATGTAAGAGTCAGAGTAACTCTGGTCTGCACCGAGTGCAAGCAGAGAAACTATGACACAATGAAGAACAAGAAGAATGACCCTGATCGACTTGAGCTGAAGAAGCACTGCAAATTCTGCCGCAAGCACACTCTGCACAGAGAGTCTAAGTAATTGGGAGGAAATGACATGACTGCTAAAAACACGAGCAGAAGACTTGCCCTCCTTGCGGCTGTTCTGTCTGTGCTGATGCTCCTGTCCTTTGCTGTACTTCCCGGCTTTGCAGAAGATGCAACCGAAGCCGAGGGTACTGTTGATACCGAAGCTGTGACTGAGGCTGTTACCGAAGCCGTAACTGAGGCTGACGGTACATCCGATGAAACGACTGCCGGTACTACTGCAGGCACGACTGCCGGTACTACGGCAGGCACGACCGCCGGTACCACTGCGGGCACGACCGCCGGTACGACTTCCTCTGATAAGAAGGACGAAGGTATGTCCTCCGAGGATGTGAAGCGTTTGGTGATCAACCTGGGCGTAGGCGCTGTGATCATTCTTGCGGCTGTTGCTCTGCTGATCGTCTTCCGTAAGAAGATCCCCGGCTATGTCAAAGCCTTGAAGAGCGAATGCGGCAAGATCGTCTGGTGTCCTAAGGACAAGCTGAAGAAAAACTCCATCGTCGTTCTTGTGATCATTCTCATCCTGGCAGTAGCTATTGGTCTGATGGACTTTGCTTTCTCCAGAGGTATCATGCTTCTGAGAGATCTGTTCCAGTGATCAGTGGTTCAAGGATAGGGAAGTGTCATGAGCAATATCGACGAACTGAATGAAGGCCTGCAATGGTATGTGGCGCATACTTATTCCGGCTACGAAAGCAAGGTTAAAGCGAACCTTGAAAAAATTGTTGAAAACCGCGGTCTCGGAAATTTGATTTTCGACATCCGCATACCCGTTGAGACGGTCATTGAGAAGAACGGTGCTGAGGAAAAGACTGTGGAAGTCAAGGTGTTCCCTACCTATGTATTCATTAAGATGATCATGACGGGTGAGAGCTGGCACGCGGTCAGAAACATCACCGGTGTCACGGGCTTTGTAGGTCCCGGCTCTCGTCCCACCCCTCTTACCGAAGAAGAGGTGGCTCGACTGAACTTTGAAGAGGTCAAGGTGCATCTGAACTTCAACGAAGGCGACGAAGTATCTATCGTTAGCGGTATGTTTGAAGGTTACCAAGGTGTCATCCAATCCATCTCCGAAGATCTTCGGAAGGTTACGGTTCTGGTCAAGAGAGGCCGCCGTGACATCCCCGTGGAGCTTGATAGCTCTGATATCAAGCTCGCGCAATAAACAAAGCTGCTAAATGGCAAGCTTTGGCGGCGTTATCCGCTAAAACTGACAAAATAACGGCGACGCAACACCATTAAGCTGTCGCCCGTGGGAGGGAGAAAATATCGCCTCTGGCAAATCTCCCGCACAAGTACCACAAATGGAGGAATTCAATTATGGCAAAGAAAATTATGGGTTATATCAAGCTCCAGCTTCCTGCCGGTAAGGCAACCCCTCAGCCTCCCGTAGGTCCCGCTCTGGGTCAGTACGGTGTGGCTATTCCCGTATTCACCAAGGAATTCAACGAGCGCACCAAGAATGACATCGGTCTGATCATTCCCGTTGTCATTACTGTGTACGCTGACCGTTCCTTCACCTTCATCACCAAGACTCCCCCCGCTCCCGTCCTGATTAAGAAGGCTGCCGGCATCGAGACTGCATCCGACAAGCCCAACAAGACCAAGGTGGCAAGCATCACCAAGGAGCAGGTGAAGAAGATCGCAGAAACCAAGATGCCCGACCTGAACGCAGGTTCCCTCGAGGCTGCTATGAGCATGATCGCAGGTACCGCTCGTTCCATGGGTATCACCGTGGTAGACTAATTCGGAGGTGTACGGAAATGGCTAAAGTAGGAAAGAAGTATTCCGACAGCGTAAAGCTGATCGACAAGAGCAAAATGTATGATCCCGCCGAGGCTCTGGCTCTGGTTTGCCAGACTTCCAAGGCAAAGTTCGATGAGACCATCGAGATCCACATCCGTTTGGGTGTTGACTCCCGTCACGCTGACCAGCAGGTTCGTGGTGCAGTTGTTCTGCCCAACGGTACCGGTAAGACTGTGAAGATCCTGGTATTCGCTAAGGGCGATAACATCGCCAAGGCTCAGGAGGCTGGCGCAGATTACGTTGGTGGTGTTGAGTACGCCGAGAAGATCCAGAAGGAAAACTGGTTCGACTTCGACGTCGTCATTGCTTCCCCCGACATGATGGGTACCATCGGTCGTCTGGGTAAGGTTCTGGGTCCCAAGGGTCTGATGCCCTCTCCCAAGGCAGGCACCGTTACCAACGATGTTGCCAAGGCTGTTCGCGAGGCTAAGGCCGGTAAGATCGAGTACCGTCTCGACAAGACCAACATTATCCACTGCCCCATCGGTAAGGCATCCTTCGGTGCAGAGAAGCTCCAGGCTAACTTCGATACCCTGGTTGGCGCAGTTATTAAGGCTAAGCCCGCTGCTGCTAAGGGTCAGTATATCAAGTCCTGCGTGATTGCTTCCACCATGGGCCCCGGTATCAAGATCAACCAGTCTAAGCTGAGCTGATTTGAGCTGAGAAACATTGATAAAAAAGCTTCCACTTTGGTGGAGGCTTTTTTGTTTTGCCACATGAACGGTTGAATCCTTCACAGGGGGATCTTTGGCCGAACAAAAAGCCTGTTCAAACGAACAGGCTTTTGGCGTTCAGTTTTATGGTCTTCTGTCAAATAAAGGATCGACCAAGGTGAGGTTGTCTATGGGGGTCATACCTAATTCAAGCAGATAGGCGCGCGCCTCAGCTTCCTTTTCAGGTTGCTCCATCCATTGAGGGGAGTGCGCGTCCCAGCCAAGGATGACTTGAGGGCTGATCACTGCGGCTTCTTCCCAAAAAGCGCGGCGAGGATAGTGACGATTCTGAATGAAACCCAATAAGTTGAATTCTATGGGCATCCCATGGTCTTTGGCGGCGCGGCACAAGGCACGGGCTTCCCGGCGGTAGAAGGATTCATCTCCGATGAAATGCAGTAGATCAGGGTGGGCAAGATAGGTGAATCTTCCCGTATCCATAGCGCGCTTACATTGCTCTGTGTATATGTGTAACCGCTCCGCCGAGTCTGTAACTCCACCGTTATAGGGTTCGCCGATCTCGTTATTGATAAAATGCTGACCGAGGATCAGATACTCGCAGGGATATGGTGCCAGTAGGTCAAGCAACTTGTCAAAATAGGCGGGATAATACTCTGCCTCAAAGCCAATGTGGATATCCATGCGACCCGCGTAGGCGGACTTTAATGCCGTGAGACTGCTCATGTAATCGGAAAGCTCCGAGCATCTCATGCGGCAACCGGAAAAATGCTGATCTTCAAAGGGGTAGGGCACGTGATCTGAAAACCCTAACTCCCGAAGACCCGTGTTGTGTGCTACCTCTGCATATGTGGCATCGTTATCTTGAGATGCATGACAGCAGCGGACGGTATGTGTATGATAATTGATCGTCATGGATATAGTCGCCTCTTTTCAAAACTTTATTTCAGCGCCATTTCAAGGAGAATCTTGCCTTCTGATTCGCTGAGTATATAGCCATCTTCGTCGGCAGCCACGCCGGCTTGAACGGCTATGCTGTAGGAGAAATTATGATAGACAAAGGAGAAGTTATCTTTGTCACATATAATTTTGGCATCGGGGGTGCCTAAACGGTAGAAAAGATTACCGCAAGCTTGCGTCAGAATGCGTTCCGGCGTCAAGAGAATGAGTCCATGACAACCGTCGGCAAACAAGAGGTCTATTTCGAGAGATTGTCCCTTTTCAATGCAAGTCATGGCTTTGACGGGGCGAGAGACGACCAGCTCGCTATGCTTGCCGTCTTTACTCCAAAGTCTTCCGTCCACCATGGGAAGATTATCATAGCGCGCATCCCATGCTGTGCAGGCTTCGGTCAGATAACGCTCTGCATAGCGATCGTCGAATTTGGTTATATCGCGAAAGAAAAGCCGCCCCTCGTGAAGGAATAGGTTGGTACGATAATTGGCACAGCTGTACCATACGGACTGATGTCCGTTCCCTGTCCAGTCGGTAGTGGCGCAAAGAGCCGAGGCGGGGGTGATCTTGTGCGCTTTCTGATAAGCTTCGCCCGTATCTCCCAGCTTTTCCACGGATATAAGTCCCTTGTCACGATATGCGGCGATCTTTTTGGCTTGCATACGGTAGCCGTTTTGAATCATATCCCACCCAAAACTGTTTTCCTGCCCTGTGGTCATTTGAGACAAGGTCAGGCAGGGGTTCTTGTAATAGGTGTCCAAATACCAATCCACCACATTGGGGTTGGTTCCGGGACCCCAAACAGGTTCCATGGTGGGACATCCCCAGATCTTGTCGGTGTATTTCTGCTCGTCGTAGCCGTACATGGGGTCAAGACCCAGCATACGAAACAACGGGGTGGTGATGCCAGCTTCGGGCGTTTGGGCGGGACAGAGCATATTCTTGCGAGAAGGATAGAAACCGCCGCTGTAGTAGCCCCCCCACAAAGTATAGGCATCCACGGCAAACTGCTCGCGGCACACACAAAAAGCCTTCATATCGTATTTGTCGCTCATGTAGGCGAGGGAGTGTATATCTATAAGCCAAGAGCCTGCCACCTGAGGATAATATCCGAAAGTATCTTTGAAAAGTCGGAAGGCCTCGTCAATGATCGCTTCTCTCTGCCGGGGGGTATAGGCGGGCAAGAATCCGGGATTGACAAACCAGTCCCAATCATACCCGGGACGACCGCGCCATTCAATCCCTACAGCCTCAACAAGAGGGCGTCCCATCTCAAACCAAAGACCCAACTCCATATGATCATCCATTTCGGTTTTCATCAGTTCCACCATGTCAGACCGAATGAGGGCATCGTACTGCATCAGTACGGTATGATCAAAACCATAATGCTTGTTGATGGCGATTTCTTCCTTGATGGGCGTATAAAGATCCTGCCAAGGCTGGCGAGGCTCACAACCACGAACGAAGTTTACAAGGTTCATGACACGTTTTTTCATAGCCGTTCTCCTTTGGGGTATCTTTTCAATTTATCATACCATAAAACGGCGAATATTGCAAGGGGACACGATAAATTAGGCAAAAATCTTTAGTAATTCTCTAAAAGGCGCCGCCTCAAGGAAATATTTGATGGCGATGGAAAAAAGAATTGCATAAAAAACGAGATTTTGATATTTTTTTGAATATCCCCCCTTGACAAACTAAAGGAAATCGTGTATAATGTCAGCATTCCGAGAGATTGTCGGAAACAAAAGTGATGATCGGGAAGAAGTATTCGGATGTGACCCTACAGAGAGCCGTCGGTTGGTGTGAGACGGAGGTGAGCACCGAAGAAATACATCCCGGGAGCTGTGATGCTGAAAGCCTCTGTCTGCAGCGGGGGTCAAGGGGTCATCGGAGGCGTCCGTTATCGCGCGGAGGCATAACCTTGCGGTCATTTCCGCGGGCGTGCTTCACGAGGTTTCGACTGTAAGGCCGAAATAAACAAGAGGTGGTACCGCGGTATATCCGCCCTCTTCCCTTATTTTAGACAGGGGAGCGAGGGTGGTTTTTTATTGCTCTCATAATCCTCCTGTCTCCCATATTTCAGCCTTTGGGCGCATTTCAAGGAGGACACTATGCTTGTCAAGCTTCTCATGATCGTGGTATTCTTTGCCGTCACCATCGTAGTCGGTGTGTTGTCCAGCCGCTCTGCCAAGGGCGTGGACGGATTTGTTTTGGGTGGTCGCTCGGTCGGTCCCTGGCTTACCGCTTTTTCATTCGGCACATCCTACTTTTCCGCCGTTATCTTTATTGGCTACGCAGGTAGATTCGGTTGGAATTTTGGTCTTGCTTCCACATGGATTGGTCTGGGCAACGCCTTCATTGGCTCGCTGATGGCGTGGGTTATCCTGGGTCGTCGTACCCGTATCATGACCCAGCATCTCGGCAGCCGCACCATGCCCGATTTTTTCGGTCTTCGCTTCAATTCCAAGGCTTTGCGTTTGGTGGCCGCCGTCATCGTCTTCGTGTTCTTGATCCCCTACACCGCCTCCCTTTTCAATGGTCTCTCCTGGCTGTTTTCGGCTTCCTTCGCGGGCGTTCCTTACTGGGGATGGGTGCTGATCATGGCCGTCTTGACGGGTGTTTACGTCATCATTGGCGGCTACATGGGTTCCGCTATGAATAACTTTATCCAGGGCATCATCATGCTGGTGGGTATCGTGGCTGTGATCGGTGCTATGCTGGCATCCAACGGCGGACTCACCGAGGCTATCGCAAAGCTGTCCGAAGGCTCCACCGTCACCGCTGACGGTACTGCCTTCAACGGTGCGTACACCTCCTTCCTTGGCCCTCATCCCCTACAGCTTTTGGGCGTGGTCATTCTGACCTCCCTGGGGACTTGGGGTCTGCCCCAGATGGTGGGTAAATTCTACGCCATCAAGGACGAGGGTGCCATCCATAAGGGTACTGTCATTTCCACTGTCTTTGCTGTCATTGTGGCAGGTGGTTGCTACTTCCTAGGCGGCTTTGGCCGTTTGTACGCCGACAGCGTGGCCATGAACGCCGCAGGTACCGCGCCCGCTTCCTTCGATACCATCATCCCCGCCATGCTGGGTGCCATCGAGAAGGGCATGGGCAACGGCGGCGCGTGGCTCATCGGTCTTGTGCTAATTTTGGTTTTGGCAGCGTCCATGTCCACCTTGTCGTCTCTGGCTATGACTTCTGCTTCCACCATCACCCTTGACCTGATCGCGCCGCTCTCCAAAAAGCAAAAAAACGAGAAGTCCAGTATGCTCATCATGCGTGTCTTGCTGGCTATCTCTATTGTCATTGCCGCCGCTATCGCCATTTTGGTGGTCGGTAACGCCGAGCTTGCCAAGAAGCTCTACATCTCCGATCTCATGGGTATCTCCTGGGGCGCGTTGGCGGGCTGCTTCCTGGCTCCCTTCCTGTACGGTCTGTTCTGGAAGAAGGTTACCAAGGCCGCTGTATGGGTGTCCTTCGCCACGGGTCTTGGCATTACCCTGACCCAGTTCATCCTCAACGCCGTGCTCAAGATTTCCTTCGAGAATCCTGTACTGGCTTACTTCTGCGGTTCGTCCATCAACGCGGGTATGCTGGCCATGCTGGTGGGTCTGGTCATCGTTCCCGTGGTCAGCCTGCTGACGCAGAAGACCGCTCCTTCGGGCGTGAACGAAATGTTTGCCTGCTATGACAAGGAAGTCACCGTGTCGGTGATGAGCTCTTTGGAGGAAGGCAAAAAGTAATTTTGATCCATAAAAATCGCGCACACCTGCCAAGGGCGGGTGTGCGCTTTTATGTTCGTCAGGGCATATCGTCGGAATCTTCCTGCGCGAAGTAGCAGTACGCGCCTGCGGGGAACCGCTGGTCGGAGCTTTCATCAAAGATGATCCATAGACGCTCCTGTCCGAACTCAAGGTGTCCTTTGACACCCGCTCCCTCAAAGACCCACACGCCGTCCCGGTTGCTTGCTGTGAGCTTCAACGAGGATTCGGTGGTATCGTCCAAGAGAGAATTATCTCCGTCGGGGTTGGGATAAAGGAAGGTGAAGGCGTATCTGACGTTCATGTCCATCTGCGTGTCCGTTGCGTTGTCGAATGTCACGTAGGTGTTGCTATACGCCCAGTCTTTGCCCGAAGTCTCTTCCAAATTGGCATTTTTGTGCCACGTGGTATCGGCGGCGGCTTTGCGGAGATCCTCCTTCGGCTCGACCAAAGGGGTGTAGGTCAGGCTTGATACGTTTCTGGTATACTCGTTGGGTGAGAACGGTTCGGAATAGCAACAGTATTCGTCGTGATAGAGCGTCAGGGAATCCTCAAAGGAGATGATCTCCGTTTTGCCGTCCCTCGTCAGATAGCGATTGCTGTTCTCGGCCGCGAGAATGGAATAAACGAGATTGTAGTCTCCCTCCTTCGTGAATTCGTACAGGCTGTATTCCAACTCGTAATAATCCGTGCGGTCCACGTGGATCAGCCCTTTCTCGTCCAGCCAGCAGGCGTTCATGTCGAAGAAAGCATCCAAAAGGACGGGCTTGCCGTTCCTTTGGGTAAAGATGGCCTTGATGGTGTAGTCCTCGTTCATGATGACCAGCTCGTCCTGCCCGTCGCCGTTGAGGTCGATCTCGTCGTAGCCCTCGTGGGAGGCACCCCGATAGGCGGTGTAAAGAAGTTGGGTATAATATTCAAATGAAAGATCGTTCGGGAAGGTAAAGAGATCGTCGTATTCTCCCTGAAGCCATTTGGCGTGATCAAATTTCTCCAGGCAGGTGGAGATGGCCTTGTAGGTCTCGCGGATGGCGGCGTAGCTTGAAAAATCCGCTACGGGAAGATCCTCGGCCAAAGCCTTGTCAACCAACGGGAGGTGGATGTAAGGCGTCAGCAATTTGACGGTTCGACCGTAGTCCGTGGTAGTGGTGATACGGCGGTATTCCCGATTCAGCTCGTCGTGGGTCTCCTTGTCAATGGTCGTCCGCTCTCCGTCTGCGATTTGGAAATATTCAAGAACTTCTCTCTTATCCATGTCATAGAGACCGCCGTAAATGGCGCTGTAGGCCATTTTGTCTCCGTCCACGCGGCCGATGTAAACAATACTTTCCTCGATGTTGCCTTCGACGGTTGAACGCTCTATAAAGAAGCGGTGATCTGTACCAAACAGGAAGGCACCGCCTTTCCCGTAATTGGCCTCCAGCAGGATGGGTTTCTTGCCCGAAATAGTAAAGAGGGCCTTAACGCCGGCATATTTGGACAGCAGGATCAGCTCGGGGGTGCCGTTGCCGTCCATGTCCTTGTAGCCGTAGCCCAGGGTTTTGGCAACTTCGGCATCCTTGCAGGCATCTACGACGCCGTGGAGGGCGGTGGCAATGGCGGCCTCCCGCTCGTCCATGCCCTCGGTATCGGGCGCGGGCAATTCCTCGCCGTTTTGCTTGGCGGTCAGGAGGGCTGTGTACTCCGCGATGATGCCGTCGTACAGGGATTTTTGCTTTTCATAGGATTTTTCGGGGTCTTGGGTGCAGGCTGCCGCCGATAAAAGCAGACAGAGGCAGAGCAGGGAGACAAAAAAATTTTTCATGTTGATTGCTTCCTTTCATTCACGATTCGCTTTCGCTATGTCCATAACAATGGAAGCCTGTGGGAAACCGCTCGTCGGTGCTTTCATCGATGATGATCCACAGGTATTTATGACTGAACTCAAGGTGTCCTTTGACACCCTCTCCCTCAAAGACCCACACGCCGTCCCGGTTGCTTGCTGTGAGCTTCAGGTTTGATTCGGTGGAATCGTTCAAAAGGTAGTTTTCTCTGTCGGGATCGGGGTAACTGAAGGTAAAAACGTATTTAAAATTCACATCCATTTGAGTGTCGGTGACGTTTTCAAAGGTTACGTAGGTGTTGCTCCACGCGCCCCATTCCTTTCCGGATGTCTTGTCCAAGGAGGCGTGTTTTTGCCAGGTTTTCTCGGTGGCGGCCTTTCGGAAATCGTCTGTCATCTCAAAAAGGGGCGTATAGGTCAGGTCGGATACGCTTCTGGTATACTCGTGGGCCTCGAAGGGCTCGGTATAGCGGCAGTAATCGTCATAGTAGATTTCCAGCGATTCCTCAAAGGAGATCTTCTCGGTCTTGCCGTCCTTCGTCAGATAGCGATTGCCGTTCTCGGCCAGGAGGAGGGAATATATGAGGTTGAAGTTCCCATCCTTCGTGAATTCATACAAGCTGTATTCCAATTCGTAGTAGTCAATGCGGTCTACATGGATGAGTCCTTGGTCGTCCAGCCAGCAGCTCGCATTGGGAAAAGCTCCCAGCATCACGGGCTTGTTTTTCTTTTGGGTAAAGATGGCCTTGATGGTGTAGTCCTCGTTCATGATCACCAGCTCGTTCTGCCCGTCTCCGTTGAGGTCGATCTCATCATAGCCTTCGTCGTATGCGCCATTGTAGGCGGTGTACAGGAGACGGTTATAAATGTTAAAGGATTGCTCGTCGGGGTAGGAAAAGAGATGATCGTATTTCCCGGCGTACCACTTGGAATCATCATAATCCTCGATGCAGGAAGAAATGGCCTTGTAGGTCTCGCGGATGGCGGCGTAGGTGGAGAAATCCGCTGCGGGAGGGGACTCGGTCTGTTCGGTCAGCGGATAGAAGATGCGGGGAGAGTTCAGCTTCTGCTCGAGGGTCTCGGCGTATTCGATCGCTTCGTCGAAATCCGAGGAAAGGATGTGATAGCGTTCCTCGTCAACGGGTTGGCGTTGGCCGTCTATCAGTTCAAAGTATTGATATGATTCGTGACGGTTGTTTTTGATGATCCAGGATAGACCGTACAGGGTGTCTTGTACCAGCTTGGCATCTTTTACGTAAAAGTGGGCGTTTGTGGCCTCGCATTGCTTCTTTTCTTCGTCGAGGACAGTATAGGTGGTAACAAACACCTGACCTTTTGTGTCGAAGTACCAGTCTTCTTCCTCGCCCGCGCAGGCCAGAAGAACGGGGGATTTTTTGTCAAGGGAAAAGATAGCTCGCAGGGAGGGTAAAGAGGGCGTGACGTAGGGGTAGGTTAAAAGCAGTAGCTCCGGCGTGCCGTTGCTGTCCATGTCTTTGTAGGTGTAGGCCATGTTTTCGGGACTCTCGCATGCTGTGACAACAAGATAAAGCGCATCGGTAATCGCGGCCTCTCGCTCGTCCATGCCCTCGGTATCGGGCGCGGGCAATTCCTCGCCGTTTTGCTTGGCGGTCAGGAGGGCTGTGTACTCCTCGATGATGCCGTCGTACAGGGATTTTTGCTCTTCGTAGGATTTTTCGGGATCTTGGGTGCAGGCTGCCGCCGTCAGTAGCAAAAAGAGGCAGAGAAGGGTAACAAAAATTTTTTTCATGTGGGTCTCCTTTTCTCAGAATAACAAGGTGGGGTTAAGCGAACGTCTATATGATACCATAAATTGGACGACTCGTCAAGGTTGTCGAGGGAATTTGGCTTTGCCTGCCGGTGGGCAAGATAAGTGGTTTCAAAAGGCAAGAACATCGCTACTCATAAAATAAGACGACGTTTGTGAGAAAATCTTACAGGAAACCCCCAAAAACCTAAAGCTTGCATAAATTGCGGATGAAAAACGAATAAATATGCAACATTGTGAGCGGATATTTTTACTGAAAAGGAAAATTTCCTCATAAACCGAGTTGCGGATTCGATGAAAAAACAGGTTGCTTGAGAAAGAAAATTCGCCAGATTGTGATAATTGCCAAAAGCAATGCGCCAAAGGGTAGGGAATTTGGGTCTATGCACAAAAATGCGATTTTCATGCAAAATCATGAATAATTGGCTTGACATTTTTCGGCGTTGTGTGTATAATATACCCTGTTGAATATAAAGTGGGGGCGTGTTTATTTGTCGGCTCCCGCACAGGAGTAGTTCCATGAAAAAGGTTTTTATTGACGGAAGTGCCGGTACTACGGGACTCCGTATCCACGAGCGGTTGGCAGACCGCGCCGATCTGTCCCTTATCATTCTCCCCGACGAGCTTCGCAAGGACGAAAACGCCCGCCGAGAGGCATTGAATGCCGCGGATATCGCTTTTCTGTGTCTGCCTGATGCCGCCGCAAGAGAGGCAGTCGCTCTGACAACCGATCCTCATACGGTGATTATTGATACCTCTACCGCCCACCGCACCGCCGACGGCTGGACATACGGTTTCCCCGAGCTGGGCGGGCGGCGAGAGATCATTGCCAAGTCCACCCGTATTGCCAACCCCGGCTGTCATGCCAGCGGATTTGTGTCTTTGATCGCGCCCTTGGTGGAAAACGGGCTGATGGACAAGTCCGTAGCACTTTCTTGCTTCTCCCTCACGGGTTATACGGGCGGTGGCAAGAAGATGATCGCTGAATACGAGGCCGAAGGACGTGATCCTCTGCTGGACGCGCCCCGTCAATATGGATTGACCCAAACCCACAAGCATCTGCCCGAGATGGGCGTGATTTGCGGCTTGGACAACGCCCCTCTGTTCTGCCCCATCGTGGCGGATTTCCCCTGCGGCATGGAGGTGACAGTGCCCCTGTTTGCGAGTCAACTCAAGGGAACTGTGGAGGATGTAAAGACACTTTATAAGTCCTACTATGCCATGGGGCTTGTGAAATACGCGGAGGACGCTTCCGAGAGTGGCTTCCTTTCGGCTTCTGCCATGGCGGGTAGAGACGATCTGCAAGTGACCGTCGCGGGCAACGACGACCGCATCCTGCTGGTCGCCCGCTTTGATAACCTCGGCAAGGGCGCATCGGGCGCTGCCATCCAGAACATGAACATCGTGCTGGGTGTGGACGAGGCCACGGGGCTGTGTGTTTGAGGAGGACGCCAAAGGGAAACTTTTTGAAAAAAGTTTCCCTTTGGAAACCCTTCAAAAACCTTTAACAAAGGATTATGAAGGATCAAAAAAATTTTCCAAGGAATAAATTATTTAAAAGTTTTTGGGATTCTCAAACCCTTTTTGCAAAAGGGTTTGAGCGGGTTCCAAGGGCGGCGCCCTTGGCGTGCCCCAAAGGAGGACATATGAAACTGATCAATGGCGGCGTGTGCGCCGCGAAAGGATTTACGGCAAACGGCGTGCATTGCGGCGTCCGCAAGAATCGCACCAAGAAGGATCTGGCGCTGATCTACAGCGAGGTGCCTGCATCCTGTGCGGCGGTCTATACCACCAATCTCGTCAAGGGCGCGCCCTTGGACGTGACTAAAAAGCATATCGAAAACGGTGTGGCACAGGCGGTTATCTGTAACAGCGGCAACGCCAACACCTGTAACGCCAACGGCATTGAGATCGCCGAAGAGATGTGCGATCTGTTGGGTGCTGCTTTGAACATCATCCCCTCCGACGTTGTGGTAGCTTCCACAGGTGTCATCGGTCAGCCTCTCTCCATCGAACCCATCAAGTCGGGTATTCCCGCATTGGTGGCAGGGCTGTCTGCCGACGGCTGTGACGCTGCCGCCGAGGGCATCATGACCACCGATACTGTCAAGAAGGAAGTGGCTGTGGAGTTTGAGCTGGGCGGAAAGACCTGTCGCATGGGCGGTATTGCCAAGGGTAGCGGCATGATTCACCCCAACATGGCAACCATGTTGGTATTTATTACCACTGATGCTGCTATCACTCCTGAGATGCTCAAAAAGGCGCTGTCCACCGACATCTCCGCCACCTTCAATATGGTTAGCGTGGACGGCGACACCTCCACCAACGATATGGTTACCGTCCTTGCCAACGGTATGGCAGGCAACGAAACCGTATCCGCCGAGGGTGAGGATTTCGCCACCTTTATGAAGGCACTTAACACCGTTACCGTTGCCCTCTGCCGCATGATTGCGGGAGACGGCGAGGGTGCCACCAAACTCTTGGAATGTACCGTCAGCGGTGCTGCTGATGTGGGAACCGCCCGTACCGTGGCGAAGAGCGTCATCTGCTCCAGCCTCCTCAAAGCCGCCATGTTCGGCGCGGATGCCAACTGGGGTCGTGTGCTGTGTGCCATCGGCTACAGCGGTGCCGACGTGGACGTTCACCGCGTGGACGTGTCCTTCCGTTCCGCAAAGGGCGAGATCCTTGTTTGCAAGGACGGCGCAGGGGTGGAATTCTCCGAGGAGATCGCCAAGGAGATCCTGCTTGAGCGCGAGATCGAGATTCTCGTGTCGGTGGGCGACGGAGACGTGACAGCCACTGCCTGGGGCTGTGATCTGACTTATGATTACGTGAAGATCAACGGAGATTATAGAACGTAAGAGCACGTTTTTGGGGAGCTTTTGAAAAAAGCCCCCCCGCAAAAATCTTAAAGTATAACATAACGGTAGAGATACTGTGCTCTACCCATTTGTTGTCCAAAATAATTATTCTGTTTTAAAAGTTTTTGAAGGGTTCCAAGGGAAACTTTTTTAAAAAAGTTCCCTTGGCGTCCCCCACAGGAGACACTATGAACAACCAATTTTCCAACGCACAGCGCGCCCAGGTGCTGACCCAGGCGCTGCCTTACATCAAAAGATACAATGGCGAGATCGTTGTGGTAAAGTACGGCGGAAACGCCATGATCGACGAGACGCTGAAGCAGCAGGTCATGGAGGACATCGCCCTGCTTTGGCTCATTGGCGTCAAGGTGGTGCTTGTCCACGGTGGCGGCCCCGAAATCAGCGATATGATGAAAAAGCTGGGCAAGAAGCCTGAGTTTGTGGACGGCCTCAGAGTCACCGACAAGGAGACCGTGGACATCGTGCAGATGGTGCTGGCGGGCAAGGTCAACAAGTCTCTCGTCACCCTGCTCCAGATGAAGGGCGGTCATGCCGTGGGTCTTTCGGGCATGGACGGCGGCATCATCGAGGCGCGTATTAAGGACGAGCGGTTGGGCTATGTGGGTGAGATCACCAAGATCCGCACCCGCCCTATCACCGACCTTTTGGAAAAGAACTACATCCCCGTGGTGTCCACCGTGGCAAGCGACCATCAGGGCAACGTCTACAACATCAACGGTGACACCGCCGCGGCTTATATCGCAGGCGCTTTGGGCGCCGCCCGTCTTATCATGATGACCGACGTGGCAGGTATTCTCCGAGACAAGGACGATCCCTCCACCCTCATCACGGGTATCACCGTTCCCGAAGCACGCAAGCTGTACGAGGAAGGCATCATCTCGGGCGGCATGATCCCCAAGGTGGACTGCTGTATCGAGGCCATCAACGCGGGTGTGAAAACCGTCACCATCATGGACGGCCGTATCCCTCACGCCATCCTTATGGAGCTACTCACCGACGAGGGAGCAGGCACCATGGTGGTGGGGAATAAGGAATAAGGCGTACGGCTGGGGAAAACCGAACTGCAAGCAGTTCCTTGAAAGAAGTTTTCCCCCCCGGCCCCCCTTTCAAGAACTTTCAAAAAGAAGGATAGGATCGAGAGATCAGATCATTTTTTGAAAGTTCAAATTTGTTTAAAAATCTTGTAAGATTCTCCCCGAAAACATCGTCTGATGTGATAGGAGGCTATGCAAAATGTCTCTAATCCATAAAAGGAGAAACAAATGATGAAAAAAAGCAGATTTTTTCTATTTCTTATGGCTGTTATGTGCGTGGTCACCCTGTTTTCAGGCTGTAATCATCAAAAGCATTCGGGTAGTGCCTCAGAGGAGGATATCCTCTTCAACCAAGGTCTTTTGGCGGTGCAAGAGGACAGCGGTGACGGCGAATGGGGATTTGTGAATGCCAAGGGTGAATACGTCATTGAACCTGCCTTTGACAAAGCTTATAATTTTACCGAAAACGGGCTGGCTCGTGTGAAGAAGGAAGACAAGTGGGGTTATATTAACACCAAGGGAGATTTGGTGATTGATTACAGGTATGAGCTGGCGTATGATTTCCGTGGAGATTATGCCTATGTCAAAGCCAACGATTTGTACGGCGCAATCAATGAAAAGGGTGAATATTTATTTGTCCCTCAATACGAATCCTGCTATGCCTTTACGGACTGCGGTCTGGCATTGGTCAAGCATGATGACAAGGCGTTTTTTATCAACAAGCAGGGCAAGAAGGCTTTTGATCAAACCTTTCAGGACGCAGGTGCTTTTTCGGAGAACGGTTTGGCAAGGGTTAAACTGAATGACCTCTGGGGATTTATCAACACCTCGGGCGAGATGGTGATCGAACCTCAGTACGACGTGGCTCGTTCCTTTGAAGGGTGCTCTATCGTGGCAGTTCAGAAGGGCGAGTATTGGGGCTATATTGATGCTTCCGGCAAGGTGGTCTGTGACTTTATTTACGATGCGGCAGGCAGCATCAGTGGCGGCATGGGTCTGGTGAAGAAGGACGGCGCCTTTGGTTACATCAACCAGCAAGGCGAGGAAGTGATCCCGCCCCGGTATCAATGGAGCAGCGCCATGTCATCCCACGGCGTGACCTGGTTTAAGGTGGGAGAGCTGTACGGTATCATAGATGCCAAAGGAGAGACCCTGCTGCAGCCCACCTATGCAAAAGCCATCAAGTTTTCTGATTTTGGTTTGGCATTGGTACAGGAAGATGGGGGTGACGGAGAATGGGGGTACGTTGACAGCACCGGTAAAGAAGTCATTGACCCCCAATTCAGCAAGGCAGGTAATTTTTTTGGGGACGGATATGCCATAGTGCAGGTAGGAGATAAATACGGCGTGATCAACGCGTCGGGTGAGTATGTTCTCCGTCCCAAATATTACAATATTAATCAGCAAAAGATCAACAATTCTTTTCCTGATGATTAAGGAATCCACAGATAAGAGGTAATCTAATGAGTCATATCCAATCCACCGACAAGCAATACGTTGCCAATACCTATAACCGCTTCCCCGTGACCATCGTCTCGGGCAAGGGCTCCGAGGTCTATGACGACAGCGGCAAGCGCTACATCGATATGGGCTCGGGCATCGGTGTCACCGCTATGGGCATCGCGGACGATGACTGGGTCGCCGCCGTAACTGCCCAACTGGGTAAGGTGCAGCATATGTCCAACCTGTACTACACCGAGCCTTGCGCCAAGCTGGCCGAGATGCTCTGCACCCGCACGGGCATGAGCAAGGTGTTCTTCGCCAACTCGGGTGCCGAGGCCAACGAGTGCGCCATCAAGGTGGCGAGAAAGTACGCCACCGAGCATAAGGGCGAGGATTGCTATACCATCGTGACCCTGGAAAAATCCTTCCACGGCCGTACTTTGACCACCCTTGCCGCCACGGGACAGGATCATTTCCACAAGCTGTTCCAGCCGTTGACGCCCGGCTTTGTCCACACCCCCGCCAATGATTTCGAGGCTTTCAAGACCACCGTAGAGACCGTGGGTGCCGACAAGGTGGCGGGTATCATGCTGGAGTGCGTGCAGGGCGAGGGCGGCGTCATCGCCTTGGACAAAGCGTTCGTTACCGCCGTGGCTGAGTATGCCAAGGCAAACGATATCATCCTCATCATCGACGAGGTGCAGACGGGCAACGGACGCACCGGCGCACTGTATGCTTACATGAATTTCGACATTACCCCCGACGTGGTGTCCACCGCCAAGGGTCTGGGTGGCGGTCTGCCTTTGGGCGCTACCCTCATGTCCGAAAAGGTACAGAACGTGCTGGGCTTTGGCGACCACGGCTCCACTTTCGGCGGTAACCCCATCGCCTGCGCGGGGGCTGTATCGGTCATTGAGCGTTTGGACAAGGCATTTCTTTCTGATGTCCGTGTCAAGAGCGCGTATGTGTTCTCTGCTCTGGAAGACGCCGAAGGCGTGGAATCCGTCAGCGGCATGGGACTCATGATCGGCATCAAGACGGTCAAGCCCGCGGGGGACGTGCTCAAATCTTGCATGGAGAAGGGCGTGCTGTGCCTGACAGCCAAGGACAAGGTAAGGCTTCTGCCGGCTCTGAACATTCCCATGGAAGTTTTAAAAGAAGCCGTGGAGATCATCAAAGCGGCATGCGCCGAATAACGTGTACAAAAAAAGAAACGCAACCGTTTGGATACAGTTGCGTTTCTTTTTGTAAAGCCTTGTTAGACTCGTTTAACAGATACCTCTCCGCCTCGAAGGATGTCTATATGACCGTCGTTTCGTTGCAGGATCAGACCGTAATCGTCATCGACCCCAAGCATGATTCCTTCGATACCGTCTTCCTCCGCTGTTTCTCCATCACCCGGAAAATGATGGGTGCAGATGACCCGTTCCCCTACCATGCACAGGCGTGTTCGGTAAGCCGGAAGACATGCTTTGGATGCTTCGGGGGTCAGATAGTGTATCAGCTTTGTTACGATTCGGGCGCATAGCAGGGAACTGTCAGCGGGGGATTCATTCTCTGAAAAAACAGCGCCTGCGGGGTTGCGAAACCCCTCGGGAAAATGGGCTGTGGTCAAATTGATGCCGATGCCGATCATGACGTGATAGCCACCTGAAAAAGCGACGGTCTCTGTGAGAATGCCACAGATTTTTTTATGGTTCAGGTACAGATCGTTGACCCATTTGATGTTGGCTTCTTTATGGCATACGTCAGCGATTGCCTCCGCTACAGCAACGGCGGCGGTAGGGGTGACAACGGTCAGGCGATCGAGTTGATCCTGAGAGTCAAGCACCAGTGTCATGTAAAGACCGCTTCCGTGAGGTGAAAAGAAGCTGCGCCCCAATCGTCCCCTCCCTTGCGTCTGGCTAAGTGCAATCATCAAAAAGGGGGGCTTGAGGCCTTGGGAGAGACGGCGACGAGCTTCGCTGTTTGTGGAATCTATGGTGTCAAAAACCTCCACGGGCATGAGAAACAATTCTTTCGGTAAATGGGGGCGGATCTTTTCGGCATTGAGATGCAGATGATTGATCTGTGGCATGGAAAACTCCTTGGGATATGATATTTAATGATACCACGGGGTGTCCTGTCTTGTATGAACGATCTGTAAACAATCGAACTTGGTAGAGAGAAAAAACGAAAAATAACTGAATGTTCTGTGAATTTATAAGTAAACCTCTTGATTTTTTTTGCAAAAAAGTGTATGATATACTTTGTTCTATTAACCGAGCGCAGAGGTATCCGCGATCGGTATTTTAAGGAAATCGGAGAAATCTACATGAAAAAAAGTAAACTTTTATTGATTCTTTCCGCCGTGCTTCTGAGCTTGGCTGTGCTGGCATCCTGCGGCGGCGAGGGTGATCCTAAGGATACCCAAAATACGACCACTAACGAAACGGGAACGGGTGAAGCCGGTACTACGACGGGTACAACCGACGGTACGACTGCCGATACCAAGGAAGAAGAAACGCAGATGCCTCGTTACGATTATTTTGAAGCTGACGTTGGCAAGGATGTGACGCTCGATAAGTCTATTTATTCTTCGATGAAGTTGAAGCTTTCACCGGATCTTTTGATTACCGATGAGGAAGTACAGTCTCATTTGCAGTACCTGATCTTCCAGGAGCGCGCAGCTGTGAATGGGGAAACCAAAGTATACGATCAAGCGCTCAAGATGGGCGACACGGCATATATCTACTATAAGGGCACGATTGACGGCAAGGAATTTGACGGCGGCTCCAACATGGACGACAAGACCCCCTACGGACTGGGGCTTGGCTCGGGATCTTTTATCCCCGGCTTTGAAGCAGGCTTGGTGGGTGTGGTTCCCAACCAAACCTCCAAGGAAAAACCTGCCGAGGTTCATGTGACCTTCCCCGAGGGATATAACGAAGAGCTTGGCGGTAAAGATGCCATTTTCTATGTTGTTGTGGAATATGCTGTGCAGTATACGCTTCCTGAATATAACCGAGAGCTGGTAGAAAACGTCTTTAAGTATACGTCCGAGAAGGTTCACGCAACCGAAGCGTCTTTCCTTGCGGAATTTGAGGCATATCTCAAAACGGACTTGGAAAAGCAGAACGCAGAGTATATTGAATCTGCCAAGACGGATGCACTTTGGACGTATCTGACCGAACAGGTGGTTTGCACCAATCTGCCTCAGATGGAGCTGGACTATTATGCCACCTCCTACAAGAACGAACTGCAATCCGCTTACGAATATTATAAGTCTCGCTATGGCGAGGAGTTTTCCAAGGTGTATCCTACCATTGGTGACTTTGCGGTTTACTATATGGGCTTTGAAAAGGGTGCCAACTGGGAAGATGAAATCAAAAAAATGTCTGAGCTGATGGTTAAGAAGGATATGTTGGTTCATGCCATCGCCGAGTGGGAAGGTCTCGAGACGGTGACCGATAAAGAGCTGGAGGAGGAGATCGAATACTGGATCGAATATTACGGTGGTTATGTGACCAAGGAGGATATTCTCGAGAACATCGGTGAGAGCTATCTCCGAGAATCGGCGTTTGCGGTAAAAATGTATGATTATCTTATCGGAAATTGTACGTTTGAGTACGCTGAGTAATATATCCAAAAGGATCGGAACACGAAAGTGAACCGATCCTTTTTAATGGTTTTGGCTTTTATCTTCTTGATTTTTTCGCTCGCGCATGGAAAAAACACAGCCGCAATAATCCTGACGGTACATGCCGTATTCGCGGGAGATCTCCACCGATCGCTTGTAGCCGTTTTTCTTTTTGAAGTCGGAAGGAAGATAACGGATCCCGTATTCGGTACTCAGTTTCATACCGATCTCGTTGAGCTTTTCGGCGTTTTTCAGAGGACTGATGGACAAGGTTGTGCAAAAATAATCAGCGTTTTGTGCTTGAGCAAGTTCAGCAGTTTTACGCAAGCGCAGTTCATAGCAACTAAAACAGCGAGCGCCGCCTTCAGGCAGGTGTTCCATGCCTTTGGTTGCGGCATAAAAGCTGTCCTTGTCAAAGTCACCTTCCACAAAATCAATGGGATGGCGGGCAGGGAATCGGCGGATAAATGCCTGTTGTTCCTTGACTCTGTGGAAATATTCCTCGTCCGGATAAATATTGGGATTGTAGTAAAAAACCGTGATTTTAAAATACTGCGACAGAAACTCCAAAACGTAACTACTGCACGGCGCGCAGCAGCTGTGGAGGATCAGGGTAGGCACTTCGCCATTCGCTTGGTGCGTAGCGATCAGTGCCTCTGTTTCGGCATGATAGTTCTTTTTCATGAAATCCCCCCTATCTGTGGCTACCCTTATTATAGCATAAAATCTTGATCATTTCAAGTAGAAATGATCAAGATTCTTTAGTGCGGGAAGCGATTCTTCAATCATAAATGGCGGTTTGAATTGATAAAAATCATGCGTTTTTGCTGCCTTTTCTTTGGAGCTTACGGATGAGATGAGTCACAACCCAAACAATGGATGCGAAGCCGTTGAAGAAAAGAAGATAACAGAGCAGGAACAGGGGATAGGATATCTTTTGTACTATACCCAAAAGCGGCAGCTCGGTGGGATAGTAGGGGGAGATGTAGAACATACTGAGGCGATCTCCCGGTTGGCACGCAGGGGTGTTAAGATGAAGCTTGTATACTAGAATATTTCCTATGATGGCGAGAGCCACAAAACCCAAGAATATGGCGGCTGGGGTGAACATTTCACGAAAATGCTTGCCATATCCGCGGGAAATCATCAGATATACACCCATGACCACAAGAACCGTGTGCCAAAGCATGGCGTGGAGCGACATGGGCACGAAATAGGTATACAGCACCGCGTTGGGTACCAGCATGACAGCGAGCCCGCCGATGATGCCGTAAAAGGCAAGAAAGCGATAACAGACTTCACGCACTTTGTCCCAGGGGATCACCGCGGCGAAGATCGCCACGTAGATCGGTACGGAACAGAATTGGAAAGGGAAGATTTCGAAACGGTAATAGCCATAGAATTCAAACCAGAAAAGCTGCTTGAAAACCTCGCAACCGATCAGAATAACCGATAAAACCGAAATGACAATGCGGTCAGCTTTGACGCTGTGTTTGCGCGCGACGGTCGACGCAATCGCGACACAAGCGATGATCATGATACTGATCCAAAGCAGGTGAAACCAACTGAATGCGCCCGGGCCGACGTCGCCGTTGTTGATGTCACCCCAAGTCCAGTCGAGCATTTTGTTCATAAAAGGCACCTCTGAAATTGATCGTTGAGCATTAGGCAGGTAAAGTGCCGAACGCCAAAGCATTATATCATATTCGGTGTGAGGGGTCAAGGGATTTATAAACTCTTAATGATTCTTAAGATTTTGCCTTTTTCAGCGATAATTTTTCACGTTGACAGCTGCGAGAGCTATGCTACGCTGGACACGCCGAAAGGCTAAAAAATCGGGATTCATATCATTTGTAAAAAAGAAAAACCTTACTAACCCGCCTACCATAAAAGTAGGTTCAAATTAGTAAGGTCTGTGTTACGCGACCGAAATAGATGACATATTATTTTGAATAAACTTCTTCCTTTTTTGCTGCCAACTCATCAAGGTGAGCGGCACACTTTTTAATATCATTTTGAATGAACCTATCGTAGTATTCTTCTAAACTATATTCTTTCATAATTTCATCGGTGATGTCCCACCAATAATCTGTGCCACGGCAAAGAATACCGATGCGCTCAACACCAGCTTGAAATGTAAGAGCGAGTTTTAATGTGCTAAGCGTAAGTTTTTCTTTATTGTATCCGCGTAAATTATAAAGAGCTATACAACCAAGATTAAAAGTAAATGAATAGCTTCCGGGATAATTAAATGCAGATTTTTGCATTTCAATCACACATCCGACCTTTTTATCCGCAGAATAGCGGTAAAACAATCCGCTTTTTCCGCTTCAACTATATCCGAATGCCAAAAGCTCTGCTTGTACTCTTGATAAAATATAATCGTAAATTTCTATGTTGTTCATATACATACCGCCTTTCGTTATCATTTCTGTCTGCTATCAAGCCACCTGTGATAATCCTCTAACAACTTTTTGTTCTTATCAAAATCAAGCATTGCTATCTTTTTCTCATTGATCTCATACGCTTTTTGAATAATATCATAGGCGTATTTCTCTTCCTCGGTTTTCGGCGGATTTTCGAGAAAAGACAGTTTGCATCGCAGCAGGGTTAATTTTACTTGATAGTATGGTAATAAATTTGATTATGACAATTTCGTTCTCCTTTCGGGTGGTAAACACATTATACCGAAAAGGAACGGAAATGCAAGAAAAGTTTTTGAAAATTATTTGTTAGCATTTTGCTTTGCTGTTTGAATGGACCGAACAAGCAAAAATCTTATAGTTGAACAGTTCTTATCAATTGCTTTATGCCTTGCTTCATCTATATATTCACTTTTCCAAAGCATTTCAAGCCACTTGCTTGTTTCGTTTGTTTCTTTGAGCGCAATTTCAAGCTTTGCAATAAAATCGGCGCGGCTATGAGCGTATTTGCTTTCGGCAATATTAGCACAAATACTCGTCGCGCTTCTGCCGATTTGGTTTGAGATAACGGTTTCGTGCTTTGTGCGTAACTCTTTTGTTAATTTCAAAACCTCTACGGATAATTCCATAGACAGATCACCGAGCTTATCCTCTTTCATAACCACACCACCTTTCCAAATTTAATTATATCATACTTTTGGTTAAAAATCAACGAAAAATCAGCAATCCAAGCGAACGGCCATCGCTCCGTTTGCGCGAAGCGCAACATCATTTACGCCGCAGGCGTAACATCGTTGGGCGATAGCCCACATCATTTGCGACTTGTCGCAACCTCGTTCATTTGTGCCGCGAGCGGCAATGATGTTGACCTAACGGTCAAATGATGTTGCGTGTGCCACGCAAACGATGTTGTGCCTTACGGCACAAATGAAAAAATCCTAAGAACAAAGTTCTTAGGATTTTTTGGCTGGCTTATAAACACCTCAGTTGAATCATTAGAATCACCCCTGTTCCTTCTCGTATTGAGGCCGAAATAATCCTTGTCACACAATCATTATTTGCTTCTTGCTTGTTGACGGATCACCACCTGCACTTATAACGAAAACCTGCATTTTTTCAAAGGTTCGATACGAAAATCCCGTATAATTCTTCAAAAATACATCTCCAGCACCAGTTTACATCCGACAACATTATGCCGAAATCCAAGCTCTTTGGGATCAACCTCTAAGTCCTGCCGATAAATACAAAAGACCTGATGATCCAAGTCATCAGGCCCTTTCTTGTCTATGCAGTTGTAGTAGATCTCTACCTTGTCGTCGTACAGGACGATCTCCTTGACGAGCAGCTTGATCATCAGTCGCGGCTCCTTCTTCAGAGCCTTTCGGATGAACTTCTTGATATCCGCATGGGTGATCTGTACTTTGTCTTTTGACCTCTCGATCAATACCTTTCCCTCGGCCACCTCCAGAGCCGCTTCCAGTTCCTCAATGCGTTGCTTGGTGGAGCTGGTAATGATGCCTTGCTCTACGGCGTGTAACATATTATCCAACGCCTTGCGGATCCTGTCCCGCTCGGCTTCCAGAATGTTGACCACCGACGAATCCCGCAAGCGGTTTTCGTGCGCTTCGAGAACCCGATCTGCGATCATGTCAATGGTCTCGGGATTGTCCAGCACCTTGACGGTAGCATCCACAATGAGCTGTTCCAGTATTTCCTTGCGAATCGGAGCCTTGTGGCACTTGGTCGAGTCCTTCTTTCGTGTGCTGCATTTGTAGTAACGCACTACGGTTCCATTTCGGGACGTCCCCGATTCCGAGGTGACGGACTTGCCGCAATATCCGCACTTCATTTTGTTCCGTAACAGGTAGACCACATCCTCGGGATGCTTACCGTACCGATTCTCGGAAACCATGAGATGTACGGTTTCAAATAAGTGTTGCGGAACGATCCGGGGAAACGTATTTGTGTACGTTCCTTCGGTCTTGTGGGTGTAGACACCGGAGTATCGCTCATTTTGCAGGATGCCATATATAACCGATTTCCCAAATGGTTTTCCGTTTCGGTACAGGATCCCCTCGTCGGTCAGTATCTTGATGATGTTTTTGACGATCATGCCTGAGGCATACATTTCATAGATGCGGATAACCACGGGGGCTTCTGTCTCGCAAATTTGAAATTTCTTGTTGACCACTTCATAGCCGTAGGTGATCCCCCCGCCGGCATAATTGCCCTTGATCCGGGTCTCGCGCAGACCACGGCTGACCTTTTGTGCCAACTCAGCGGAGTAATATTCGGCCATACCTTCAAGGAGCGATTCCAGAATGATCCCCTCGGGGCCTTCCGGAATATGCTCCTTGGCTGATACTAAGGAGATACCGTAATCCCTCAATGTTTTCTTATGGGTCGCCATCTCGTACTTGTTACGTGAAAAGCGATCAAGCTTGTAGACCAGTACGACGTCCCACGCCTTTTTCTGCGCGTCCTTCAGCATTCGCTGAAAATCGTTTCGGTTGTCGTTGATGCCGGTCATGGCTCGGTCTATGTATGTGTCTACGACCATCATATCGTGATGCTCTGCGTAGGCCATGCACTCTCTGAGCTGACCTTCAATGGACTGTTCGGTTTGCCGCTCGCTGGAATAGCGGGCATAGATGACTGCTGTTTTCATTTGTGAGAACTCCTTTCTCATGATTTCATCCATAAGCATACACCCTTGCTTGCAAAATGTAAACTTACAGGACTGGCGACTTTTGATCTCACACTGCATACTTTTGGTACGCGCTTGAATTGGCTTTGACTTGATTTGATTATTCGTGTTTTCTGCATACACAACTCTCCTTTCTGCCCGAAGGGCACCCTCCCCACATCAGAAAAGGCTACAGCAGTCAAGGTACAGAGCAAGCAATTTTTGAGTACAAGGAAAAAGTTTGCATTCGTGTCTGTTGATTTGTGTTTTTCTGCGAAGTTTTTTCACCTTGACGGCGAAGGCTTTTCTGATATCATCTTCGTACAAAAACACATTCGAAATATGCCTGAAAATCTTGAAAACCACTTGCAATTTGACAGAAAAAAGTGTACACTATACATAGTTCCGTACTCTAGCGAGAGGGTCGGAGAAATGAGACAGCATACATAGGAGTAGCGGCCATGAAATACGTTGCCCATAAAACCGAAAACAAAGTACAATCCGTCAAGGAACATCTGGAAGGTACCGCGACCCTGAGCGCGTCCTTTGCGGAAGCCTTTGGAGCGGGCGAATTGGGAAGGCTGTGCGGGCTGGCTCATGACATTGGCAAGTATTCCGCGGGCTTCCAGCGGCGCATCGTGGAAGACGGCCCCAAGGTGGATCACGCTTCAGCCGGCGCGATCGAGTGCTTCCGAAAACGCCAAGCCATTGCCGCCATGTGTGTAATGGGACATCACGGCGGGCTGATGAATTTGGGCGGTCGGGACGATCTGGCAGACGCGGATAGTTTTTACGGTAGAATGAATCGGTACACCGGGGTGAAAAAGTATGCCTACGATGCATGGTCACGGGAGGTAGAGCTTCCTTCGGTTGGCGTACCGTCCGTGGAGTGGAAGCACATGGCTTTCTATACCCGTATGCTCTACTCCTGCCTCGTTGACGCGGACTTTCTGGACACCGCCGCCTTCATGGGAGCGCCGCGGGATCACGTTGCGGCCAAGTGGGATGAGATGAATCAACGGCTGGATGAATATACTTGCGGATGGTATCTGCCCAAGGGGGAGCTCAACCGCATCCGTTGCGCGATCCTGGACACCTGCAAGACGCAGGGGGAAACAGGGGCAGGCTCCCTTTTCACCCTGACCGTTCCCACAGGCGGCGGCAAGACCGTCTCCTCTCTGGCTTTTGCCCTGCGCCATGCCAAAGCGGCGGGAAAAGACCGTATCATTTACGTGATCCCCTACACCTCCATCATTGAACAGACCGCTTCGGTGTTTCGAGAGATCTTGGGGGAGGACGTGGTACTGGAGCACCATAGCGGTATCGTGTACGATGACGCCGAGGAGGGGAGCCTTGACGCCAAACAGAAACGAATGAGATACGCCACCGAGAACTGGGATATGCCGGTCGTGGTGACCACAGCGGTGCAGTTTTTTGAGTCGCTGTACGATAACCGTCCCTCCGCCTGTCGCAAGCTCCACAATATCGCCAACAGCGTGGTGATCTTCGACGAGGCCCAGATGCTCCCCCTGCCCTATCTGAAGCCCTGCGTCTACGCCATCGCGGAGCTGACACGAGCCTACAACGTGACCGCGATCCTCTGTACGGCCACCCAGCCCGCACTCGGCTCATTATTTGCGGAGTATCTGCAAAGAACGCCTCGGGAGATCTGCCCGCCCGAGCTGCGAAAGGGGGAGATTTTCAAGCGCATTACCTTCCATAAGAGCGGTAAGCTGGCCAAAAATGAACTGGCCGATGGCTTGAACCGTCAACCGCAGGTCCTCTGCATCGTCAATTCCCGCGCCGCTGCCCAGGAGCTGTACGGGATGCTGGAGGAGGAGGGGAGATACCATCTGTCCACTCTCATGCCCCCGGCGGAGCGGCAAACGCAGCTGCGGATCATTAAAGCCCGTCTCAAGGACGGTCATCCCTGCCGCGTAGTCTCTACGTCCCTGATCGAGGCGGGCGTGGACGTGGACTTCCCCACGGTGTACCGTGAGATGGCGGGTCTGGATTCCATCCTGCAAGCCGCGGGACGGTGCAATCGAAACGGTGTAAGGCCACGGGAAGAGAGCCACGTGTGGGTATTTGAGTCGGAATGGAAGACCCCCGCCATGTTGGATACCGCAATCGGCGCGTGCCGATCCGTATGGAATGGGATGCTTGATCCGTCAGAGGAGTCGGTCATCCATAGCTACTTTGAGGAATACCTATTCTTGAAGGGAGAAGATGCGCAGGACGCCAAGTGCATCATGAACATGATGAAAAAGCCCACCCTGCCCTTCGCTGATATAGCCCATGAATTCAAATTGATCGACTCGGGCGCGGTTACGGTTTATATCCCGACCGAGGAGTCCCGCCCCCTTATCGAGCAGTATCGCAGCGGCCTGATCGACCGCACCCTGATGCGCAAGCTGGGGCGGTATGGCGTAACCGTCTATCCGAACCGGTTGAAGGCCCTACTGGATGCCGGAGACGTGGAGGATCTGGGCGGTGAGGTGTATGCGCTGCTGAATGAGGAGATGTATTGCGAGGAGACGGGGCTTTCGGTCAAGGTGGACCAAGGTAAAGCCATGTTTATTTAATATGAAAGCCACTCTACGGTTGCAGAGTGGCTTTTTTGATTGGTTCACAGTTAAAATGTGTACAAAGGTGCGTCTTGTGGATTGTTCGAAATGCCAAAAATGGCAAATCGTCAAAGAATTGACGGGAATTTTTCAAAAAAGTATTTCCAAAACAAGAATCATGTGTTATAATGTGGGTAATGACCAATCGGAAAGGAGTGATCCAAATTGTCTATCAAGTTAGAGGTCTGGGGCGACTACGCCTTGTTTACACGTCCCGAGATGAAGACCGAGCGAGTCAGCTATAACGTGATGACGCCTTCGGCGGCGAGGGGGATACTGGAAGCCATCTTCTGGCACCCCGGACTCGTGTATCGGATCGACCGCATCCACGTGTGCGCCCCGATCCGATTCGCCAACATACGGCGCAACGAGGTCAAGTCTACCGCCAGCGCACGGAGCGCCAGGACCGTCATGGACAAGGGGCAAGGGGAGCTATATATCGCCACCTCGGACGATATCCAACAGCGAGCCGCCATGCTCCTGCGAAACGTCCACTACGTCATCGAAGCCCACTTCGACATGACCGACCAAGCGGCTCCCAGCGACAACCCCGGAAAATTCTGCGACATCATCAAAAGGCGCATTGAAAAGGGCAGATTCTACCATCAGCCCTATTTCGGAACCAGAGAATTTCCCGTTTTCTTTGCTCCCTGTGAGGAGATCCCGTCTTGCCCCGAAGAGCTGAAGGGACGTCGCGATCTGGGCTATATGCTGTGGGACATGGACTACGCACGCAAGGAGGATATTCGTCCCCTCTTCTTCTGCGCGGTGCTGGAGGATGGTGTTATGCGGGTCCCGTCCCGTGATTCAGGGGGGGTGATCGGATGATCCTGCAGGCATTGGTGGAGTTTTATGAAAGCATGGCCGCGAGAGGGAAGATGCCGCCTTTCGGCTGGATGCAGGTGCCGGTCTCCTATATCCTGGATGTTGATCGGGATGGAAACCTGCTCCGAGCGATCCACACCACGAGCGAGGTGACGATGGGGAAAAAGACAGTTTTCAAGCCTGTACCCCGTAAGTGCCCCGCCCAGGTGTCCCGTACCGTTGGCGTAGAGTCCAACTTCCTTTGCGACCATTCGGGTTACATACTGGGTGTGGACAGCAAGGGAAAGCCCAAGCGAACGAAAGAATGCTTTGACCGTTGCCGGGAATTGCATCACACCATTCTGGATGGTGTTGATTCGGACGCAGCGCAGGCCATACTCGCGTTTTTTGATCATTGGCAGCCCGAAGAGGCGAAGGAGCATCCGGCCTTGAAGGATAACTTTGACGACGTGATCTCGGGTGTCAACCTGCTGTTTCGCTGTGACGGGCGCCTTGCCTCAGATGACCCCGCGGTCGCGGAGGCGTGGGATGAGTATTACGGAGGCAGCGGAGAGGATGTGGGCTATTGCTTGGTCACAGGCCAATACGGAGCGGTTGAGCGGACCCATCCCCAGATCCGTGGCGTTGTCGGCGCTCAATCCTCGGGCGCGGCGTTGGTTTCTTTTAACGCTCCCGCCTTCACATCCTACGGTAAGGAGCAGAACCTGAATGCCCCTACGGGAAAGTACGCGTCCTTCGCCTATACCTCCGCTCTCAACTACCTGATCAAGGATGTTGACCGCCGCGTTCGTATCGGAGAGACTACGGTGCTTTTCTGGATGAACGGAGAAAACACAGCCGGAGAGCAGCTGGTGGGCTTCGCCTTTGATGATGATCCTCCCGCTAACTATACAAAGGATGAACTGTGGGAAAAGATCAAGGCTCTGGCCGAGGGGAGACCCGTGGAGCTTGACGGAACGAGATTGGACCCCGAACGCCCCTTTTACATTTTGGGACTATCTCCCAATGCGGCGCGACTCTCGGTGCGGCTCTTCTATCGGAACACCTTTGGTGCCTTCCTCAAAAACGTATGGGCGCATCAGGAGCGCCTACGAATTGTTCGACCCTCTTACGATTCCTATGAGACGGTTCCGGTCTGGAAGCTGCTGGATGAGACCGTCAACCAAAAGTCCAAGGATAAGTCTCCGTCACCGCATATGGCGGGGGATGTGTTGCGGGCGATTTTGACCGACACGCCGTATCCAGCGACGCTCCTGAACGGAGTGAACCTGCGGATCCGTGCCGAACGAGCGATCACCCGCGGCCGTGCCGCCATCATCAAAGCTTACTACTTGAAAAATACGCACCCCGCCGTGCCAAAGGAGGTATTGACCATGTCCCTGAATCGGAATTCCAACAACGTTCCGTATTGTCTTGGACGGTTGTTTGCCGTTCTGGAGAAACTACAAAACGATGCCAACGGAGCATCGACTGTCAAAGACCACTATTTTGTATCTGCCGCGGCGACCCCCGCGTCGATCTTCGCCATTCTGCTCCGCCTGTCCAAGAGCCACCTGAAGAAGCTGAAGGGGTCGGATAAGGATTGGCTGGTACCTTACTATGAAAAGATGATCCGCGAGATCATGGACAAGTTTGGGGAAGCCCTCCCCGCCCGCTTGACTCTGGCCGAGCAAGGCTCGTTCCAGTTAGGCTACTATCATCAAAATATTGCTCTGTATCAAAAGAAGGAGGATCAGGAAAATGTCTGATATCATTAAGAATCGTTACGAGTTCGTCATTCTGTTCGATGTGGAGAACGGAAACCCCAACGGTGACCCCGACGCGGGCAATATGCCCCGTGTAGACCCCGAGACCGGTCTCGGGATCGTGACCGACGTTTGTCTCAAGCGCAAGATCCGCAACTTTGTGGAGGCGGTCAAGGAGGACGAGCCCGGCTACAAGATCTATATCAAGGAGAACGCCCCCCTGAACACCAGCGATAAGCAGGCCTATCTGGCTCTGGGGGTGGACGAGAAGAAAGTCAAGGACGCGAAAAAGAACGATCCCGATCTGGACGTGAAGGTTCGGGACTGGATGTGCAAGAATTACTTTGATATCCGTACCTTCGGTGCCGTCATGACCACCTTTGTGAAGGACGCTCTGAACTGCGGGCAGGTGCGCGGTCCCGTACAGCTGGGATTTGCCCGTAGCGTTGAGCCGATCTCCCAGCAGGAGATGACCATCACCCGTGTCGCCATTACCACCGAGGAGGATGCCGCCAACAAGAACACCGAGATGGGCCGCAAATACATCGTCCCCTACGGCCTCTATCGCTGCGAGGGCTTTGTCTCCGCCAACCTGGCCCGCAAGACCACGGGCTTCTCCGAGGAGGATCTGGCACTGCTCTGGCAGGCCATCATCAATATGTTTGAGCTGGACCGCTCCGCCGCCCGCGGTAAGATGGCGGTCAGAGAGCTGATCGTCTTCAAGCACGACAGCGAGTTCGGCAACGCTCCCGCTCACAAGCTCTTCGATCTGGTCAAGGTCACCCGCAAGGATGACAGCGGTCTGCCCGCCCGCGCCTATATCGATTACGAGGTCAGCGTGAACGAGGCGGCTCTCCCCGCCGGCGTGACCTGCACCCGCATGATTTGATGGAGTACCGGGAGGATGAATGGCTCCAGCTCTCGGGGCTTCAGCATTTTGCCTTCTGCCGCAGACAGTGGGCCTTGATCCACATAGAACAGCTCTGGGCGGAAAATCTGCGAACGGTGGAGGGGGATCTCCTCCACCGCAAGGCCCACGACAGCGCCGATCGGGAGAGCCGCGGAGACCTGTATATCCTGCGAGGGGTCAATATCCAATCCCGTGATCTGGGTGTTTCGGGACAGTGCGACGTGATCGAGTTCCACCGTAGCGAGGATGGGATCCCGTTGCAGGACAAGGAAGGATTGTGGCAGCCCTATCCCGTAGAATACAAGCGGGGTCAGCCCAAGGAAAACGATGCTGACCGTCTCCAGCTCTGCGGGCAGGCCATGTGTCTGGAGGAGATGCTGTCCTGTGAGATCAAACGAGGCGCTTTGTTCTACGGAGAAACCCGCCGCCGCGAGGAGGTGATCTTCACCGCCGAGCTGCGCGATCGGGTGCGGGGTTACCTTGCCGAAATGCATGACTGCTTCAAGCGAGGTCATACGCCCCGGGTCAAGCCCTTCAAAGGGTGTAACGCCTGCTCCCTGGCAGAGTATTGCTTGCCCAAAATGCTCAAGCAAAAGCGAGTGGGCGACTATCTGGACAAATCTATGGAGGAAGCCATGAGGGGAAGTGACCGTATTGGATCGACCGAAGAAGGGAGTGGGGACGAATGAAGCAGCTTTTGAACACCCTGTTCGTGACCAGTGAGGATATCTATCTGGCCTTGGACGGAGAAAACGTGATAGCCAAACGGGGAGACGATATCGCGGCACGCTACCCTCTGCATACCTTGCAGGAGATCGTCACCTTTTCCTACGCGGGTGCGTCTCCTGCCTTGATGGGTGCTTGTGCGGATAAAGGGATCGGCCTGGCCTTCTGCACGCCGCGAGGCAGATTCCTGGCGCGGGTGAGCGGCGAGAACAATGGAAACGTTCTGCTCCGCCGTCAGCAATATCGGGAGGCGGATGACGATCGATCGGCTTGTCGTATCGCTCGCAATATGATCTTCGGAAAGCTGTACAACTCGGCTCACAGCATCGCCCGCACCTGCCGCGACAATGGACTGCGGGTGGATACCTCCGCCCTACGGAACGCGGAGGATATCCTAAAGAACCTGTATCCTCAGATTCGTGCCTGTACGGATACCGAGACCCTACGGGGCTTGGAGGGAGTCGGAGCGGCGGCCTATTTCGGTGTGCTGGATCATATGATCCTCGGGCAAAAGGATACGTTCGCTTTCACTCAACGGAGCCGCCGACCGCCTCTTGACCCCGTCAATGCGATGCTGTCTTTTGCCTATAGCCTCTTGACCCATGATTGCGCGTCCGCCTTGGAGAGCGTGGGGTTGGATGCCTACGTTGGCTTCTTGCACAAGGACCGCCCCGGCAGAAGCTCGCTGGCGCTGGACCTGATGGAGGAGCTGCGTCCCTGCATGGCTGACCGATTCGTGCTGACCCTCATCAACAACCGTGTTTTGTCCGCAAAGGACTTTGATCACCAAGCATCCGGAGCGGTGCTGTTGACGGATGCAGGCAGAAAGACTTTCTTGAAACAGTGGCAGGAGCGAAAGAAGGAAAAGATCACCCACCCCTATTTGGACGAAAAGCTGGCATGGGGGATGGTCCCATACGCCCAAGCACTTCTGCTTGCCCGGTACCTGCGGGGGGATTTGGATGAATACCCGCCATTTTTGTGGAAGTGAGGCGGAATTATGCTGGTACTCATAACCTATGACGTCAATACCGAAACCCCGCAAGGAAAGAAACGCCTGCGGCAGATCGCCAAGCAATGTGTGAACTATGGTCAGCGTGTGCAGAATTCGGTATTTGAATGTAAATTGGACGCGGCGCAGTGTCGAATCCTGCAAGCCAAATTGGTATCCCTCATGGACGAGGAGACCGATAGCCTTCGGTTTTACTATCTTGGAAACAAATACGATAACAAGATCGAACATTTTGGCTGTAAGGAAACCTATCTGCCCGACGATCCTATGATTATTTAGTTTTGCTACGTGCGAAGCCATAGCTCACAGAGATCCGTAAGAGGTTCGCACACTGTAAAGGCAATCATTTCGGCATGGAAGCTTATCCAAAAAGGGTTTTTGCGGAGAAATGATTGAAAACTGTGTTACGTGCACAAAACCAAAGCCCACTTTTTGTGAGCTTTTGCTGTCACCCCCCACGCGGGGGTGTGGATTGAAATTATGCCTGCACTTTCTAAAGGCTGGCTTGTAGAAACGTCACCCCCCACGCGGGGGTGTGGATTGAAATATCTTAGTTGTTATCGGAGCTACTTGCAATCTTGGTCACCCCCCACGCGGGGGTGTGGATTGAAATAAGCAAACGCTGGACGGCAAAAGCCTGGCGCAACTGTCACCCCCCACGCGGGGGTGTGGATTGAAATAGCGTTCTTCCGCTCGTGAAGCTATGGCCTTTGAGTCACCCCCCACGCGGGGGTGTGGATTGAAATTGTATCACGTCCATATATACCTTTCACACCATACGGTCACCCCCCACGCGGGGGTGTGGATTGAAATATGTACTACCTCCTCTCCTGCGGCCTCTACGAGGTCACCCCCCACGCGGGGGTGTGGATTGAAATGACAAAGGATTTAGTAAACATCGAACCACGGTCGTCACCCCCCACGCGGGGGTGTGGATTGAAATAATCGTTGGATTCGTGATTGTGTTGGTTGTAAAGGTCACCCCCCACGCGGGGGTGTGGATTGAAATGGTTATGAAGATGGTAAAACAGCAGGTGTCTATGTCACCCCCCACGCGGGGGTGTGGATTGAAATACTATTCCTTCAGAGATCATAGAATTTTGGCCTTCGTCACCCCCCACGCGGGGGTGTGGATTGAAATTGATGATTTAGTGAGGGACGCCTTTACCGCCCGTGTCACCCCCCACGCGGGGGTGTGGATTGAAATTGGCAATTACGTTGGTGGCCGTGGTGGTCTTTTTGTCACCCCCCACGCGGGGGTGTGGATTGAAATGACTTCTGCATATACTTATCATAAACACGGAGCAGTCACCCCCCACGCGGGGGTGTGGATTGAAATGTTTTAGCTTTAATCGCTTGGAAGCTTATACGTAAGGTCACCCCCCACGCGGGGGTGTGGATTGAAATACCGATGCCAAGGGGGACATCATCGCTTGGATCGTCACCCCCCACGCGGGGGTGTGGATTGAAATAAATAATTGAAGAATACACGGCGGAGCAACCGCGTCACCCCCCACGCGGGGGTGTGGATTGAAATACGGGACATATATCTTGGGGTGTTGGATTTATAATGTCACCCCCCACGCGGGGGTGTGGATTGAAATCGCAGAAATACGGTCAAGCGTTTTCATTCCAACGTCACCCCCCACGCGGGGGTGTGGATTGAAATAACGCCCTCCAAAGTATTTTGATCGAGTATATAAGGTCACCCCCCACGCGGGGGTGTGGATTGAAATTATTGTCACTATCCCGGATAATTCTAATGTTTCTGTCACCCCCCACGCGGGGGTGTGGATTGAAATATATACGCCTGGAGCATCAAGCTCAAGGTCATGTGTCACCCCCCACGCGGGGGTGTGGATTGAAATGATAATGGTCGTAGCCTCCGATACGGTTGCTTTGTGTCACCCCCCACGCGGGGGTGTGGATTGAAATCTGTGAAGAACGTGGAGAGAGACGCGCGGGGGTTAGTCACCCCCCACGCGGGGGTGTGGATTGAAATCACTACAGTGGATAGCACATCGATCACTTGTATGGTCACCCCCCACGCGGGGGGTGTGGATTGAAATTTTTATAGCTCCTGTACTTGCGCTAAAGCGATAGCGTCACCCCCCACGCGGGGGAGGGGAGGATCATGCAAATCACCCCGCGCCGACGGGAATCATGCGAAGGCTCGCCAAGCGGCTCAGCGGCGGCCTCGCATCCGTCGGCGCTTGATTTTTCCGCGTTGCGACGGTCAAGTTGTGGCAGGGGTGTGCTTGTCTCGGGCGAGCGCAGCGAGCCCGACTTGTATCAAGACAAGCACACGCCTAACAACCACGTTTGAGACAAACACTTACAGAATTGGACAGCTTTCGTACATACTCACACAGAACTGCCACCATGAAAAAGCCGTTTTGATTGAAGGAAAAAGCGGTTGAAACGGCGTGGTCTTGGGATTTACAAAACACGCAAAAAATGGTATAATATTCGGCGTAAGATTTTTGTGACGAAAAGGAATTTACATATGAATAACGCTGAAAAGTACAACCGCATACGACCGTTAAAGATCTGGGAGATCCTACAGTGCGAGACCGATGGAGATCACCCCATGGGGACGGAGGAGCTTCGAGCCAAGCTTGCCGAATGCGGGATCCAGGCACACAGAACGACCATCTATGAGGACATCAAGCTTCTGAACGATTGGGGCTATGAGGTCATGGTTCACCGTGGCAGAAGCAATCAGTATTACGTGGAAGATCGGCAGTTCTCAAGTCCCGAGATTCACATACTCATGGACGCTGTGCAGGCAGCCAGCTTCATCACACGTAAGAAAACCGCCGAGCTTGTAGATAAGATCGCTGATTTGGCAGGTAGCCAAAAGGGTCTGGTACTGAAAAAGAACATCGTGCAGTTCAACACAACGAAAAGCGTCAATGAGAGCATCTACTATTCGGTCAATGAGATCGTAACGGCTATCAACAACCGACAGAAAATCATCTTCCTGTATTTCGACTACAACGAAAAGCATGAGCGCGTGTACCGCCGGAATGGTCATCACTACATTGTCAGTCCCGTTGCCACTATATTTGCAGGCGGACATTATTATCTGGTGATTTACGACAATCGCTACAACAAGATCAGCCACTACCGCATTGACCGCATGGACAAGGTGGAGATCATCGACGAGCAAGCGGATATGCCTCCGGAGGAATTGGGCTTCGATATAGCGACACATAAGAAACAGCTATTCGGAATGTTTGCAGGAGCCGCTACGATGGTAAGTTTGGAAATGAACCGCCGCCTGATGGATGCGGTATTCGACCTGTTCGGAGAGAACACCGAGATCCTTCCCTATGGGGAGGAAAAAATCCGTTTTTCGGCTGATGTGCAGGTCAGCGACCTGTTCTTCGGGTGGTGCAGCTCCTTCGGTCAAGACTTGACCATCCTCGGCCCGGATGAGATCAAAGTACAGTATGCAGAGTATTTGGAGCGCATAAAGGGTCAGTATCAATAAAAAAGGGGAGCTTTTGACAGCTCCCCGAAACGGTATTCAGTTAGTCCGTATATTGACACATTTCGTCCACCCTGTTCTTGTAATCTCGCTCCATGAAGTAATGCCCCCAAGCCCATGAATATGAGCCGTTGGCCTCTTTTGACGTGTTCCACGCAGTGATGTACATTCATTGCTGACACGCTGAAAGAGGCCAACGTTTCTGTTTTTGATGGCATAGAAGGCGAGGCAGACGAGTTTCATAAATGTTTAAAACAGGTCATCCTTTCTGCTTTCCTGCTTTTCGCAATTGTAATGGTGTTATACCAAATTGCTTTTTAAACAACCGAATAAAATAGTTATAATCGGAAAAGCCGCAAAGCAATGCTACCTGCGTTATGTTTAGCTCAGGCTTCGTTTGCAACAATTCATGCGCATAGTTAAGGCGCTTTTGTGTGATGAAGTCGTTTACAGTGGTATTAAACTCATTTCTGAACAATTGATATGCCAAATTCTTGGAAATCAAAAATTCGTTACAAATATCGCTTAATCCAATTTTTTCGCTAAGATGCTCGTCAATATAGTTTTCGATTTTGATTGATAGCATACTGCGGTTGTAGGTGATCAAGCCATCCTGCCAGAATGATTTTACGAGAATATCCACGATATGGCACAAGGAATTCAGCCTTTCATCAGAAACGAGAGACAGATCATCGTAAAGAGCTTGTAATCGCTCGAGAGAGAAGCCGTATTGTTCGGCAATTTCAGGCAGCTTGTCTGCCCTCGAATACTGATGCTCCGCATCACGGAACTGTCCGATCTGGATATAAGCAATCAAAACACCCTCGTAAATCACTGGAAAAATCATTTCCATTAACCCTGCATGACAGGCATAACGGCTGATCTGCCAATTCAACGACACCTCCTTCATGTGAATCAGGTTGGATTGACTGCAATGATCGATACATTCTTTGCGGTTATGAATATAGGTACAAAACGGAGAGTGGATCGGTGAGCCCGCAACACTTCTTTGGGAAGCATCGTACAGAGCAACGGCAATGCCGGTGCTGTTATAAAAATGAGATAGAGCTTGTGTAAGTTTTTCTTTATCAAATATGCAATCCATAGGCACATTGTAACACAAACAATAATAAAAGTCAACAATTTTTTTGATAGCGGGAAAATAATGCTATTTTTTGAGATGAAATTCATATACGGTCAGTTCGATATGGTGTTATAATCTAATTGGTAAGAAAAATAAGAAAGGAGAATCGTTATGAAAAAAGCGATCCAAATTGTGTATGATGAGGCTTTTGAAAAGAAATGTAAAATTGCCCATGATGTTGGATTCCGGTACGTCGCCATCAATTTAGCTGATACTCCGAATCCGTGCGATGCTACATATGATAAGGCTCCCGCTCATATTTCAGCAATCCTTGCCCAAAATGAACTTGAAGTAGTACAGACGCACCTTTACTATTATTTCACGCTTTCCTCTGCCGATAAAATCGAGGAGGAGCTCGAGCATCGGATTATGCGTGAGATTGAGGTCAGCGGAAAAATTGGCGCCCCTTGGTGTGTGTGGCATCCTCGCTACTATAAATTCGGCGAAGATTTTGGATCAGGCACATACGATGAGGAACGTACCTTTTTCTATAATCACAAAACAGTATCTAACTATATAGAGCAAGCAAAGAAATATGGAACAGGAATAGCTCTCGAAAATCTCTTTTCGATCATGTGGTATGGCGGCTTTGAGACGCTGGTTCGCCTGTGTGACAGCTTCCATGCGGATAATGTAGGGATCTGCTTAGATACAGGACACGCAAACATTGACAAAATAGATCAAGCGGCTGCTATTTCCTTTTTAGGGGATAAGATTAAATGCACTCACATTCACAATAACTGGGGAGGTGATCACGATGACCACGCTCCGCCTGCTTACGGAAACATTGAATGGGATCGCATAATGTCTGCGTTTGCATCTATTGGTTATCAAGGTCCTCTGACTTTGGAAACACATTGCTGGTATGATGACGATTTTTTGCTTCGCTCTTTCGTAAAGCACAATTACGATTGCTTGATGTACCTTGAGTCGTTGATGAAAGCTGAAACCGTATGAAAATTCATATTCTTCAGTTGATTGATGGAGCGAAAGCCGCCAGAGGATTAACCGTGATTATTGATGTGTTTCGCGCCTTTTCGGTCGAAGCCTATTTGTTTGCACAAGGTGCGGATCAAATCGTTCCTGTGGGGGATGCTGATCTTGCCTATCGGCTGAAAAGAGAGAATCCAAGCTTTCTTTTGGCGGGGGAACGTCACGGAAAAATTCTTGAGGGTTTTGATATGGGAAACTCTCCATCTGAGAATCGGTCGTTCAACGTAATGGGAAAGACTGTGGTACACACTACCAGCGCAGGTACACAGGGAATTGCCAACGCGATTCATGCGGATGAAATTTTGGGCGCAAGTCTTATCAACGCAAGGGCAACTGCAGAGTATATCCGTCGTAGCGGAGCAGAAGAGGTGTCCTTGGTATGTATGGGTCTGGAGGCGCTTGCTCCAACCGAAGAAGATACCCTGTGCGCAGAGTACATCAAGCATATATTGGAGAATCGACCGATGGATTTGAAGTCGGAAATAGAATCGCTAAAGCACACGTCGGGCGCAAAGTTTTTTGATCCGGCGCAGTGTGACGTTTTTCCCATGGACGACTTTGCCATGTGCACCGATGCGGATCGTTTTGATTTCGTATTAAAGCTTGTCACACCTCAACAGGGTTTACCTTATATGACGAGGTGGAATGTATAATGGAATATTTCATTATTTTATTGGCTGTCTTTTGCTTTGCGGGGCAGTTTGCCTTTACCAAAATCTACGAAAGCTCAGTTCGACAAACTACGGTCACTTCTCTTGTAATGTTGGTCGTTACAAGCTTGATTGGAATAGTTCTCTATCTGTTCATTGGCGGATTTCGGGTGGAGTTTTCCGCAGTGTCGGTCTTTTTGGCGGTGCTTTTCGCCCTTGTGATGATCCCGTATTATATGATCGGCATCAAGGTGCTTTCTCTCGGCAGTCTTGCGGTCTACGGAATGTTTATGATGCTTGGCGGTATGTTGGTTCCCTTTTTCTACGGCATTTGTTTTTTGCGGGAATCGATTTCGGTGGCACAGATCCTCGGTACCGTGCTTTTGACTTGTTTCATCGTTTTACAAGCAATCTCGCAAACAAATTCGCAAGATGAAAATACAATGAAGCAATCGGCAAAGAAAAAGGTTATCTTTTTTGTTCTTTGTTTGATCATATTCTTTTTGAATGGTTTTACGGGCGTGATCGCCAAGGCGCATCAGATCAGCGAGGGGGCGGTGGACGAGGTTAGTTTTACCGTCATTTCCTGCGCACTGACAGCGATTTTCAGCTTAATTCTTTTGGCGTTTGCTTTCTTGCGCACTCGTCATGAAAAGTACCGACAGGTGATGACGACGCTTAAAATCAAACCATTGTGTGTCATGGCTTTGATCGGCGCGACGACCTATACGGGAAATTTTTTACATCTGCTTGCCGCCAACGAAGTGCCCGCATCCGTACAATTCCCTCTGGTTTCGGGCGGCGTGATCGTGCTTTCTGCATTGGTATCGGTTTTTGCTTTTAAAGAAAAATTGTCCGTCAAGGAATGGATCTCCATTGGCGGAGCATTTTTGGCGACGGTTTTATTTGCTTTTTAGTGATGAAAAGCACATCTTTTAGATATGCAGGAGGTTGAAATATGAAAATCGAACGTTACATAAATTTAAATGGGATGCTGGGCATGTCCGGTTTGTTTTTCGCCGCGGGAAGCTTCGGTGTCATAGACGGCACCGCAAGCTACGATCGGATCGAAGAGAATGGTAATACGACTTTTGTTTACAGTGATGGATCGATCCGCTTGGAGGCAGATTTTACTACGCAAGACAACGGCGTTATGATCCGTCGTGACAGAATCTGCAATCTTTCTGAAAATGAGATGGAAATCAACTCCTTGTTAAGCCGTTTTACGCTGATAGGTAACGAATACGAGGTTTACACCCAATACAATGCTTGGCAACATGAGAGCAAGGGGGCTTGGCAAAACCTCGTAACGCAGATTATGGTAGCATCACAAGGCATTCGAACCTGCGACGGCGCTACGCCTATGATGGGATTTCATAATCTTTATACGGGTAGAAATACTGTATTTCATTTGATTCCGAACGCCCAATGGCAGATGACGGCAAAGAAATTTCCGCATGATGACCGTGAGATCGTGGTGTTGGAAACAGGTTTTTATGACAAGGGATTGCGTCTGAAAGTAAAACCCGGAGAGAGTATAGAACTGCCCGCGATTGTCTTTTTTTCCGCAGAGAGCAAGACGGATCTTGATGCATATAAGCTTCATGAGTGGTACAACCAAAATTATCCGAGAAAGACTTTGCCTATTCTTTACAATTCGTGGTTATATTGTTATGACATTCTTGATATTGACGATCTTCTGCAACAAGCCGACTGCGCCGCAGATATGGGCTTCGAAGCGTTTATGATTGACGCCGGCTGGTTTGGTTATGGCAAGGCAATCGATTGGGGTGCCGAAATAGGCGATTGGGAAGAGAATCCGGTTATCGGTCCGCGCGGACGGTTACGTGAACTTTCTGACCGAGTTAGAGAACGGGGTATGATCTTCGGACTTTGGTTTGAACCCGAGCGTGTGTCTTCCGCCAGCCGGGCGTTTGCAGAGCATCCCGACTTCTATATCGAAAACAAATTCCTTGATTTTTCAAATCCTCTGGCGGTGGATTATATACTTGCTGTGCTGTCAAAACAGATCGATAAATTTGACATCCGTTGGCTGAAGTTCGACTTCAATGCCACCATTCCATACGATCCTTCCGGAAATGCTTTTTATCGGTATATGCAAGGACAGAAGGAGTTTATCTTGCGACTGCGTGAGCGCTATCCCGATATGTATATCACGAATTGTGCAAGCGGAGGTTACCGCATGGAGCTTGGTCAAGGCATGCTTTTTGACAGCTTTTGGCTTTCGGATAATCAAGGCCCCTACGAGGGAATCCGTATTGTCAAGGATACCTTAAAGCGTATGCCAACAGGACTGATAGAACGTTGGAACGTCCAAGCATACTGTGAGGGTCTCAATCCCTCTTATCACAAACGAACCCTATCCAAAACTGCAGGCAGAATCATTCATTGTAATAACGCTACTTGGGAATTTATAATTGGCATTGAAGACTCTTTTTCTGAAGCGTTTGTGCACGGCGGACCGATGGGCTTCTCCTGCGATATCAATGCGTTCCCGACAGAATACAAAAAACGTTGGAGTGATGTAATCGAGCAGTACAAAAGGGATCGAGAGTTCTACAAGGAAGCAACAGCAAGGATTTTGGTGGATACGGACAGTATTATTGTCATTGAATATGCCGACAAGACTTTTGATCTGTGTGTTCTTCAAATTTTTACCAAAACCATCTATACCCAAGTGCTTGATTTGTATCCCGCAGTTTGCGGGGAGGCGAAGTATAGTTATGGCGATGTTCTTCTGTCGGGAAAGGATATCAAAGAAAACGGTATACTTGTAAATGGCCTCAAAGAAAATTGTTGCATGGTATTAAAACTCGTAAAAGAATAATCAAAAGGCCATACCTCAACCGAGATATTTTACAAAAGTATCAGAAGAACATTTCGGACAGTTGAGGGTTCGCATAGGAAACTGCTATTTATGAATGTACATATATTGAAAGGTTCGTTGTGGTATGACAGTTTTCGTTATGATCCGACATGGACAGAGCCAAGCCAATTTGGATTTTCGTTTTGCCGGACAGTCAGATTCTCCGTTGACCGAGCAAGGCGTCCTGCAAGCCGAAAGGTTGACGGAATGGGTTGCCGGGCATTATTCGATCGACAAAATATATTCCAGTGACCTGTGCCGCGCCTATCAAACGGCGGTGCCTGTTGCCCGGAGAATGGGCTTAGATATCATAAAGGATGAGAGCTTCCGTGAGATCTTTGCCGGCAGATGGCAAGGACAGGCCTATGAGCTCATCAAGGAAACTTACGCGGACGATTACGCGTGCTGGTTGTCCGATATTGGACGCGCTCGCTGTACAGAGGGCGAATCGGTTCGGGAGCTTGCCGAACGGGTGACTCTCCGCATGAAGGAATTGGGAGAAAAGGAATCCGGAAAAACGGTTCTGATTTCCACCCACGCCACACCCATACGAGCATTCCAAACCGTTTGCCAAAGAGGGGATGTATCCTTTGCCAAGGACGTTCCTTGGACGGCTAATGCGAGCGTCAGTGTGTGCATGTACGAGAAAGGCGATTTTTCCTTCTCTTTGATAGGGTATAACGATTATTTGGCTGATCTGAAAAGTAAATTTCCCAGTGGGGTTGTTTGACGGAAGCATGAAACAGTAACAACAGAAAATTCATAAAACGAGGTAATAGTCATGGAAAACAAAATGACTGCCGCCGAGTTGGAAGCAAAGCTCGGCTACAAAAAGACCAACTTCTACGAGAAGTCCGACGAAGCGACCATCAAGGATGCTTACGATTATGCCAAGGGCTACATGGCCTATCTGGACGCCGCAAAAACCGAGCGTGAGGCTGTGACCGTCTCTATTGAGATGGCCGAAAAGGAGGGCTACGTTCCCTACACCTTCGGCATGGAGCTCACCGCGGGCGGGAAGTATTACTATAACAACCGTGGCCGTAATTTGTACCTGTTCCGCGTAGGTTCCGAGCCTATCAACAACGGTATCCGCATCGTGGCCTCCCATGTGGACGTTCCTCGCATTGATCTGAAGCAATCTCCCCTTTACGAGGACGGAGGCATGGCCTTCTTCAAGACCCACTACTACGGTGGTATCCGCAAATACCAATGGGTGACCATCCCTCTTGCTCTTCACGGCGTGGTGGTCAAACAGGACGGTGAGGTTGTTAACGTTTGCATCGGCGAGGATCCCACCGATCCCGTTATCTACATCAACGATCTGTTGCCTCACCTGGCACAGGAGCAGTCCAAGGCACCTCTGGGCTCCGCCATTCCCGCGGAGAACCTGAACCTTCTCTTGGGCTCCCGTCCCTACCCCGGCTGTGAGAAGGATGCCATCCGCCTCAACATTTTGAATATCCTCAACGAAAAGTACGGCATTACCGAGGAGGACTTCCTCTCGGCTGATCTCTCCGCTGTTCCTGCAGACAAAGCCCGCGACGTGGGTCTGGATCGCTCTCTCATCGGCGCTTACGGTCACGATGACCGCGTGTGCGCATATCCTTCCCTTACCGCGCTGTTCGGTACCGACGATGCCGATCATACCGCTATGGTGATCCTCGCCGATAAGGAAGAGATCGGCTCCGAGGGCAACACAGGTATGCAAAGTGAGTTGTTGACTGATCTTATCTCCGAGATCACCACGGCGCTGGGCGGCAACTTCTCCACGGTGAAGGCGAATTCCAAGTGCCTGTCCTCCGACGTGACCGCTTGCTTCGACCCCAACTTCCCCGAGGTCTTTGACCGCCGCAACGTCGCCATGCTGAACTGCGGTGTGGCTATGTCCAAGTACATGGGTCACGACGGCAAGTTCGATGCCAACGATGCCCCTGCAGAATTCGTGGCTTGGGTACGCAAGGCTATGGCCGATGCCGGTGTCATATGGCAGGCCGGCGAGCTTGGTAAGGCTGATCAGGGCGGCGGCGGTACCGTGGCCAAGTTTATTGCCAAGCACAACATCGAAACCGTCGATCTCGGCGTGCCCGTCATTGCCATGCACGCCCCCTACGAGATTATCTCCAAGGCTGATCTCTACACCGCCCATCAGGCGTTCGAGGCTTTCTTTAAGGCGTGACGAGGATGGCGAGTCGGTGGATGGGGGCAACCATCGGTTCGGATTTTCGATTACTTCCTTAACAATACCTTGAACTTATGGCATAATGTGATCGCAATACTAGAAACAAAAAAATCGGCAAATATGTACGCCGAAACAAAAGAAAGGAGTTTTTTCAATATGAAAAAGCTGATTACGCTTGTCATCGCTGTCGCTATGGTGATGACCCTGATTCCCGTGATGACGTTTTCAACCGCTGCCGCCGATGTGGAAGGCGACTGGACTGTTTTCCGCGATCCGGCCAAGTACGAAGTGGAAGAGGGCGAGGCAATCAAGCCCGATCCCGGTTATCAGTACACCGACGAGGGCTTTACCACGATTGCCCCCGACTGGACGAACTACACCCCCTTCTTCACCGTCCAAACCAAGGAACCCCAACCCCTAAAGGATGGCGTGTATTTGGAGGTACGCATTGATGAATATGCGTATGGCGGAGAGGACAAAAGCGCCGACCACTGGATCTCTTTCAATGTCTCTAATGTGGAGGGCATTGAACCCGGTTCCATTGAGTGGGGCAACAATTGGCTTTGCTTGATTCGCGGTGAAGGTGACGGTAGTGCTTTAATGGAAAGCTATCTGACTACCAAGACTACCGAGAACCGCGTCGGCAGCTTCAGCGGTCAGGGTGCTTCCCACATCACGATTCCTGTGGACGACCAAGACCGTGAGATCTATACGTTTGAGATTTCCTGGGACGGCTCCGCCTACGCGATGAAGGTCAACGACGTGCTCGTGTCTACTCCGACCATCAGCTCTGCGCTGCAGCAGTGGATTGCGTCCGGCGAGTATTACGTAGGTATAACGTTGCACAGCGGTGTTTCAAATGCAACCCAGGCGATTACCATTCTGAAGTACGGCTACAGTGAAGCCGATGCCACGACTCCCGTGGGAAGCGACTCTTTGGAGCCCGAGGATAATATGCTGATTTTCCCTCCTAAGGCAGATGCTTCCACTGTGGAGGCTAATACGCCTGCCTTGATGTGGGATGCCACCATGAGTTCCTTCAGAAGTGATCCCGCCGGCACGGATGTCCAACTGCTGCCCCAGGGTGATAACTCATACCATGTGATTCCCTCCGGTGCTACCCCTTACTGGTGGTGGACTATTCGGTCCGACATGACCTACAGCATCTCTGACTTCCCCGTGTTCTGCATGGTGATGAGGAATTTCTGGGGTGATAACGGTGGTGTCTATTATTGTGCCGGTAACGTCTTGTCTGCCAACAATAACTATAAGACCGATTGGACCATTTTTGATGAAGGTTGTCTGCTGCTTCAGGAAGGAGAGGATGAGTACTCGATTGTCGTGGTCGATTTCACTGAGATGCTGACCGAGGATCTGATCGCAAATGACGGCCGTATTCACTCCGTTCGTCCATCCTTCAACGAAATGTCTATCGATGACGAATGGGATGTCTGCTTTATGGGTTGGTTCCGCTCTGTTGAAGAGGCTCAGAATTATTCGTTGAACCGACTGGATCTGACCCCTCCCGATACCTCCGAGACTACTGCAGACGAGACTACTGCAGACGAGACTACTGCTGACGAAACCACTTCAGACGAAACCAACGCTTCTGAGACCAACGCTTCCGAAAGCACCGGCTCTGTAGTTGATACTACCGGCTCTGTGACTGAAACAACCGAGAATACAGGTGGTGCTACCGGTTGCGCATCCGCCGTTGATTTGGGCATTGCAGCTATCTTGGTTGCCGCTGCTGCCGCCATTGTATTGAAGAAGAAGGACTGATCACAGCTTCCTTTTTCAAAAATCTCCTCCTCGTCTCCCCCTTGACGGGGAGGACCCGTTGTGCATGTGTCTTTTCCTTTCAAAAGGAAGCAGCCCCTCCTTAAGGGGGGCTTCCGCAGAAAGGGAACATCCATATTTCTGATTATTAAGCATGAGCTTTTTTCTATGTAAACGCTGTTGCTTATTTTGAAATCACGATTATCGAGGCTGAGTATAATTTGGTCCGCTTTTGGGGCGTAACCGTACCAAAAGCAATAGTTTTCGGCAAATCAGTACGCCGAAAATTAAGAAAGGATGTATTAGGGAACATCCCGAAAGGAATGATACGCATGAAAAAACTGTTCTTTTGTTTGGCTATACTTTTGACCGTTATGCTGGTTGTATCCTGTCAAGGTGGCGGTGAACCCACTGACACTACTGTTTCAACCGATACAGAGGTACTGACCGATGCGTTTGAAAGTACCGAGAATGAGACTACTGAGAATGATACTACCGAGAAGGAGACCACAGATATGGAGACCACAGATATGGAGACCACAGAGAAGCCCTTCGATCCATTGGCCTTTGAGCCTGCCGAGTTGCCCTTGGCCAACGTAGCCCGCGAGGGATACGCCCTCGCATCCGCCTGCATGAGAAGCGACGGGTACAGCAACCTCAACTTAAACGACGGTGACCGGTCTACGGGCTTTTCTACACCCTGGAATTCTAATATCAATCCCAAAAAGGAGTATTATTTCTATATCGATCTGACCACTCCATACAAGGTGGACAGTGTCAAGCTCTACCCTATGGAGGGTGACGAGAAGGGTTTCCCCAAGGACTTTGACATTCTCACGTCCATGGACGGCGTGAACTATTCGGTGGCCGCCACCGTGACCAATGCCTCTGCTGCGGCAGCCAAGGAGGGTTTTTTGGTTCCTCTGAATGGCGTGGAGGCTCGCTTCGTTAAGTTGGTGACCCACGAGTTGGGGAGGTATGAGAACTCCAAGGGAAGGTATCTGTCTTTGTCCGAGTTTGAGGTCTACGCTCCCATTGATACCGCTTCCAACATGATTTTGAACCGAAACGACATCTGGCTCTATAAAAACCCTGACACCACTCAGCAGCTTTCGATTCTGTACTACCGCGATGGGACGGCAGTTGACCCCGATACCAAGTTGAAATTTGCCACTATGGACGCAAGCGTGGCAACTGTGGACGAGAATGGCCTCATTACTCCTGTGGGGGTGGGTGAGACCGACGTGTACGTCACTGACGGCACCAATCTGGCGGTGTGCCACGTGGAGGTCAAGGATGAGGTGCGCAACGAGCTTCGCACAAGTACCTTCTATCACTCCAATTTTGCCTACCCCGAGCAGATTCCCGTGGGACTCAAGGTACTGGCTGATGCGGGCATCGAGTACATTGAGGATACCCGCTCCATCGATCGCGCAGGTAACTATATTTCCATGTACACTTTGTTTGTTTGCAACGAGCTGGGTTTGGCTTACTCCCCCAGCGATCCCGCAGGCGGCCATAGTTTTTTGGAATCAAGCGATGAAGAGATCTTGGCTGTTGTGAAGAAGTACGAAAATCGTGCAGGCTTCTTCGGCATCTATTTGGCCGACGAGCCCCACGAGGAATACATGGAGTTCGCCGAGGTGTTCCACCTCATTCAGGAGTACAATCCTCACTTGATCCCCCATCTGAACCTCCTTCCTCCCTATAACTTCGGGGGCGTTGACGAGTATTTCACTGAGTTCGCCGCGGTAGCGGGGGGCAACGGGCGGATGCGGTACCTGTCTTATGATCACTACGCTTTCCGGTGGGACGGCAGTTTCGATGTGCAGGTGTACTCCTCTTTGAACCGTCTGCGTAATGCAGGACTTCACTACAACGCCGACACAGGCTACTACTTGCAGTCCGTGGGCATCACGAATTCTTTGCGTGAAATGAGCGATACTGATCTTCTGTATAACGCTTCGTTGGGTTTGGCCTACGGTTTCAAGAACTACAAGTGGTTCGTGGCGCTGACGCCTGTAGGCACCAATGAGTCCTTCACCACGGGTCTGGTGGCGCCCGATTTCACCCCCTCCTCCATGCACGCGGGTGTATCGGTGGCCAATCGGTATGTCAAGAACATGGGTATGCTTTTGGCCAACAGTGATGCCATTGAGGTCTACCACACTAATGAGGAGGCTGACAATCTGGTCTTGCCTACCGATTTCATCTTTGCTCACATGGATGGCGGCGATGCCATTTACACACTGTACGAGTCTCTGGACGGCGCTCGCCGCCAGCACGTGGTGATCACCAATAAGAGTTTTACTACAACTGCAGATGCCATCTTTAAGATCAAGCTTCAAATGAATGTAGGTGAACTGTCCGTGTTTGATCCTCTGACGGGAGAGACTTCCACCATTACGGTTGGAGCAGACGGAACCTTCACGCTGACGCTTAAACCCGGTCAGTGCGTGGCCATCATTCTGCCCGAGGGTGTGGACGCATCCCGTCCCAATTCCGACCCGAACAAGAATTTGGCCTTGAACAAGCCTGTGTTCGCTTCCTCCTCGGCAGCGGCTTTCTGGGAGGACGGTAATATTGCCACTTACTTCCTCACCGATGGCATCGTTGGGAACGGTAACTGGCGACCTCACACGAGAGACAGAGCCCCTTGGCTGAAGTTGGATTTGCTGGAGGTGACTTCGGTCAGCACAATAAAGATCCACATGAACGAATCGCTCACCAGTGGACAGCGGTGCAAGAGCTTCCACGTATTGGTTTCCGAAGACGGCGTGAACTATGTCGAGGTGGCTAAGGTGCAGGGACACAATTGGAGTGATCTTTCTACGCCGTTGGAGTTGACCTTTGACAAGGTAAGCGCCCGCTATATCCGCATTGTGAGCGACAGCGGAAGAGCTACGGGCTTCGGTGACATTGAGGTGTATGGCTGATAATGATCTGACCCTGACATGTTGAATTAAATAAGGGCACTTTGTGGCATTCGGCTGTTTACAAGGTGCCCCCCAACAGCCCCCGAACGATTTATTCTGTTAATCGGTGTAACCAAGCTTTTAGGGATGCTCTTTTTGTGCGTCCTGCAAAATTACAAAAACAAGAAAGGAAGAAAAACAATGAAAAAGTTACTCATTCTTGCGACCCTTTTGCTGGTACTGGTAGTAACTGTCGTCGCATGTCAGCCCGGTACGCAAACCGAGGATACGACTGTAGCGCCCGACGTTACCGTTGAACCTACAACGGATGTTCCTTCCGAAGAGTCGACAGAAGCTCCCGAGGTAACCGAAGAGCCCACAGAAACTCCTGAGGTTACCGAAGAATCCACAGAAGCTCCTGAGGTCACCGAAGAGCCCACCAACGCTCCCACCGAGACTAACACTGAGCCTTCTCACGAGCATAGCTACATTTCTGCTGTAACTGCTCCCACCTGTACCGCGAAGGGTTACACCACCTATACCTGCGCTTGCGGCTATACATACACCGCTGACGAGACCGCAGCTTTGGGTCACTCCTTCGCAGACGGCATTTGCGATACCTGCGGCGCAGGTGATCCCAACTCCGAGAATCCCGCAGGCCCCATTTACCCGGCATGGTACGAGGACATGACTATTGTTGGCCATGTTTGTGTTGACCAGCTCTACAAGGGCAATGGCGGTCTGGGGACCGATGACGGTTCTATTTTTGCTCCTGGCCAGTTCGGTAGCTGGAATCTTGCTACCACTGTCACGACCGCTGAGAAGTACCTGATGGCTTGGGGTTGGGCAGCGTTCATGGCAGACTTCGACGGTCAGTACGGTTACCGTATTGACGATGCCGACGAGGTCTTCGGCGACTACGATTATGGCTCTGATGTAGCCAGCGTTGCTCCCAACTATGGCTGTGTCACTGCACACAGATTCTACATCGATATCAACATTTTCGGTTTGTCTGCTGGTGATCACACCGTTAACGTTCTGTACAAGAACGGGTCTGGTGAAGCCGTAGCTCTCTTCACCTTCACTTTGACCGTAACTGGGACACCCCATGTACACACTTACACCGAGACTGTAACCGCTCCCACTTGTACCACTGCCGGTTACACCACCTACACCTGCGATTGCGGCGACACCTACACCGCTGATGAGGTTGCTGCTCTGGGTCACTCCTTCGTAGACGGCATTTGCGGTACCTGCGGCGCAGAGGAGCCCGGCACTGTCCAGAAGATTTCCAATGACCTCCTGTTTGTTGGTACGGACGATGGCGAAACGTCGATGGGTACCAACTACGAAAGCTGGTCTCCCAAGATCGTTGAGTTGGAGCTGGGCAAGTTCAATTATCTGAACGACCTCGGTTGGGTAGCATTTACCTCCGATTCCTATGTATTCGGCTACATTGTCAACGGCGTTGAGCATTATTCCGAGAGCTTTGCCAGAAATGCAGAGCAGGGTGTTTGGGATATTGCTACTAAGGCGGGCGCAACAAACTGCTCCCGTTACAGCGGTAAGCTGTACCCCGAATCTCTGAGCGCCGGTGAGAACAACGTTAAGTTCGTCATTAAGCTGGACGGCGGTGCGGTCATTACGCTGCGTGAGTACACCGTTATCATTACTGTTCCTGCCCACGAGCACACCGAGGAGACCATCCCCGGTAAGGATGCCACTTGTACAGAGACCGGTTTGACCGAAGGTAAGAAGTGCTCTTTTTGTGGCGAGATCCTGGTTGAGCAGACTGTGATCGAGGCTCTGGGCCACTCCTTCGAGAACGGTACTTGCGGTATCTGCGGCGCGGAGGAACCCGGCACTGTTCAGAAGTTTTCCAATGACTTCCTGTTTGTTAGTACGGACGATGGCGATACGTCGATGGGTGCCAACTACGAAAGCTGGTCTCCCAGGATCGTTGAGCTGGAGCTGGGCAAGTTTAATTATCTGAACGATCTCGGTTGGGTAGCATTTACCTCCGATTCCTACGTATTCGGCTACATTGTCAACGGCGTTGAGCATTATTCCGAGAGCTTTGCCAGAAATGCAGAGCAGGGTGTTTGGGATGTTGCTACTAAGGCGGGCGCAACCAACTGCTCCCGTTACAGCGGTAAGCTGTACCCCGAATATCTGAGCGCCGGTGAGAACAACGTTAAGTTCGTCATTAAGCTGGACGGCGGTGCGGTCGTTACGCTGCGTGAGTACACCGTTATCTTCACTGTTCCTGCCCACGAGCACATCGAGGAGACTATCCTCGGTAAGGATGCCACTTGTACCGAAACCGGTCTGACCGAAGGTAAGAAGTGCTCTTTTTGCGGCGAGATCCTGGTTGAGCAGACTGAGATCGAGGCTCTGGGCCACACCGAAGAGACCGTTGCCGCTAAGGCAGCAACCTGCACCGAGACCGGTCTGACCGAGGGTAAGAAGTGCTCTACTTGCGGTGAGATCCTGGTTGAGCAGACTGTGATTGAGGCTCTGGGCCACATCTTTGAGAACGGCACTTGCGGCGTTTGCGGCGAGGCTGATCCCGACTACGAGGAGCCCGCAGGCCCCACTTACAAGGCATGGGATGAGGACAAGGCTATTGTTGGCCACGTGAGTGTTGACCAGCTCTACAAGGGCAATGGCGGTCTGGGAACCGATGACGGCTCTATCTTCAAGACTGGTCACTTCGGCGGTTGGAATCACGTTGCTACTGTCACGACCGCTGAGAAGTACCTGATGGCTTGGGGTTGGGCTGCGTTCAAGGCTGATTTCGACGGTCAGTACGGCTACCGTATTGATGATGCCGACGAAGTTTTCGGCGACTACGATTATGGCTCTGACGTAGCCAGCGTTGCTCCCAACTATGGCTGTGTAACTGCACACAGATTCTACATCGAAATCAATATTTCCGATCTGGCTGTTGGTGATCACACCGTTAACGTTCTGTACAAGAACGGATCCGGTGAAGCCGTAGCTCTCTTCACCTTCACTTTGACCGTGACTGGGACTTCCCACGTACACGCTTACACCGAGACTGTAACCGCTCCCACCTGTACCACTGCTGGTTACACCACCTACATCTGCGATTGCGGCGACACCTACACCGCTGATGAGGTTGCTGCTCTGGGTCACACCTTCGAGAACGGCACTTGCGGCGTTTGCGGCGAGGCTGATCCCGATTACGTGAAGCTCGGCACTGTCCAGAAACTTTCCAATGACTTCCTGTGTCTTGGCGCGAACGGCACCGAGACCATCGTTGGCGACGGCCCCTACGATAACTGGAATCCGAAGGTTCTGACTCTGGAGCTGGGCGGATTTGAATATCTGAATGATATTGGTTGGATCGGATTCACCTCCGATTACCACAAGTTTGGCTATATTGTCAACGGCGTAGAGGATTATTCCGGAGACTTCGATAGAGTCCCCGTGCAGGCTGCTGTGGATATTGCTACTGCAGCCGGTGCAACGAAGTGCGTTCGTTTCAGCGGTAAGCTGCTCCCTGCCTCTCTGAGCGTGGGTGAGAACAACGTTAAGTTCGTCATCAAGCTGGATGGCGACGTGGTCTATACGATCCGCGAGTATACGGTTATCGTTACCGAACCCGCAGTTCACGAGCACAACTTCGTGGACGGTGTCTGCGATTGCGGCGCTGAGGATCCCGACTACGAGGAGCCCGCAGGCCCCACCACTCCCACCTACAAGGCATGGAATGAGGACAAGGCTATTGTTGGCTATGTGTCTGTTGACCAGCTCTACAAGGGCAACGGCGGTCTTGAGACCGATGATGGCTCTATCTTCAAGACTGGTCACTTCGGTGGCTGGAATCATGTTGCCACTGTCACGACCGCCGAGAAGCACCTGATGGCTTGGGGGTGGGCAGCGTTCAAAGCTGATTTCGACGGTCAGTACGGCTACCGTATTGATGATGCCGACGAAGTCTTCGGTGACTACGATTATGGCTCTGACGTAGCCAGCGTTGCTCCCAACTATGGCTGTGTCACTGCACACAGATTCTACATCGAAATCAATATTTCCGATCTGGCTGTTGGTGATCATACCGTTAATGTTCTGTACAAGAACGGACCCGGTGAAGCCGTAGCTCTCTTCACCTTCACTTTGACCGTAACTGAGGCTTCCAACTGAGAGACAACTAGCAGAAGCGTAACAGATCATTGTTTGAAAAGATGATTTTACCGCAAATATTGGTATATTTAATCTAAATAATTAAAGAGAAGCACTTATGAGACCGGTCCTTTTCGGCTCTCATAAGTGCTTCTTGATTATTTATTGGTGATGTGCATAGAAGGCGGTATTCGAGATGCTGCCAATTTTTATTACTGCTACAGGCAAAAAAATAGGGAGCTTTTGACAGCCCCCTAAAACGGTATCCGTTAGTCCGTGTATTGACACATTTCTTCTAATCGCTTCTGATAATCTCTCTCCGCCTCCTCCCTCTCCTTGAAGTAATGCCCCCAAGCCCACGAATAAGAGCCGTCAGCCTCCTTGGAGGTATTTCGTGCGGTAATGTACATCCCATCGCTGACACGCTGAAAGAGGCCGACGTTTCGTTTACCAAGTGAGAAAAAAGCGAGACAGATCAGCTTCATGCCGTTGTTCTCAAATTCTAATCCGGGCTTCATTTGACCACCTCCTCTTTGTCGGGAACGTATCTTCTACCGCAAATTTCAACGGCGGGATAGGTCTTTCCATCCACGATCATGGTAGTCATCGTAGGTTGCCCCTTCTGCGCCGATTGGATATATAGGTATTCGGGATGCTCTTTTGCCCGTTTCAGATTACCGTCCAGGAAGGTATCCCCGTTGGACACCTCCAGTACCTTGACACCCTTGTTTACAAGGTAGGAGCTGAACTCCCACAGCTTTTCAAATTTGCCGTGAGAGTCTACGATGAAGCAGTAATCTTCCGTGGGATGATATGCGGTGATACGATAGTAATTTGCCATAATCATTCTCCTTTCACGCGGCAATCTGTTTTAAGGTACGGTTTGCGTACGGCAACCACACCTTGTTGACGTAGTGCAGAACATCCTCTGCGGGCTTCGTGTTGTGGTCAGCGTAGCACTGCAACACCTTCTTCCGAGATAGCGAATACTCAACCGTCACCAACGGCGTTTCCTGTGTATCCTTTGCTCGAATGAAGAAAATGAGGGTTTCTTCTCGGATGAACTTCTGCTCATAACCCATACCGCCAACACAGTGATGTAACAACTCACCTTCGACTTTCAGATCGGCAGGGCTCCTTGCGATAATGGCGACAAAGCCACTACGCTTGTTGTGCTGCATGGGCAGATACTTTTCAGCCACGGAAGCGAACTTCGCGTACAGCTCGGCACGTTCCTCCTGATCTTTCAAGGCCTTGGCGGTCTTGTACTCGTCGATACGAATATCATGCCAACGCATAAAATCGTGCGGGTAGCGGTTCTTGTCCACGGTCATATCCAAGCCGAGGAAGTTACAGGCTTTGAGATAGTCGAGATACACACGAGTGCTGATCTGCTGTTTCGCCACATACTCAAAGAACGGCTTGTAATCACCATCCAGCATCTCACGAATGGGCTTGTAGTCACGTTCACGGCAAAAGGTCTTCTTAACTTCCTCATATGCCTGTGCTTCAAGCAACGACGTTCCGCGACGATAGGCCGAGAGGATGGTGGATATATAAAAATAGCGCCCTGCAAGCACCTGACGGTTGCTCCAGAGCCACTTCCGAAACTGCTTATCCTTTGCCGCTTTGGTCAGTATTTGCTTGCTGAAAACGTATTTCTGCAAGCCCATCTTCATCAAGTATTCAGCCTGCGGGTACTTCTCATAATTGCGAAGAAATTTGAGAATATCCGCTTCATCGTACAGTTCCCAAGCGGAGTATTGGTATTTCGGGAATTTCGCCAAGTAGTCCTTGTTGACGAGGGGCGCATGGGGATCAAAACCGGAGTCGTAATACCAGCCCCACTCATCGTCCTCATACCACTTTTGTGTTCTGTTCAGCCCCTCTGCATACCAACCGATACTGTAGCCGCCAATGTATGTGAAGCACATATCCTTGACGAAGCAACGGTCAGAATGGACACCGTGGACAGCAACCTGCTTGTAATGCCAGTTCTTGTAGCGGTGCTTAACAGCTACAGTAACTTTCACCAGTTCACCGTCATTCTTGGTGAGATATGAATAAAAACGGGTGTTTCCGTGGGGCTCGGGATAACGAATGGCATCTCGCTTGCGGATCTTTTCTACGATATATTTCGGGATCGGTTTGATCTTTTCCATTTTCATGACGTTTACCTCACTTTACAATTTCAACTTTCTGATCGAGCAGCATATACAGCTTGTACATCAGCTCGGTATCGGCGTAGGGATCAGGAGCCTGTTCCGGTTCTATGATCTCTCCCGTGGTGGTGTCCACATCAAGACCGTTTATGTGCTCCACCAAAGGCTTTTCAGGCTCTTTTAACTCCATGGCGGGCACTTGCTCCACCTCGGGTTCCTCGTCCTCTACGGGGTTCTCAGGAGCCTCTACAGAGGGCTCTGTAAGGGTACCTTCCTCGTCATATTTGCCTGTGTCTGTGGCTTCTTCCACCTCCGTTTCCGGCTCGTCGAACAGGTCGAACATGGACATTTGACCTGCCTTGGGCTGAGGCTTGGGAGCAGGAGCCGTAGGTGCATCGGATGCTGTAGCAGCTGTTTTCTTGGAAGTGACCTTCGGTGCAGGCTTAGGAGCTTTGTACTCCGTCCCGTCCTCGTTATAGAGTGTACCGGGGATGCTGTCTTCCTCAAAATAGTGGATAGCCCACCCGAAAACAATATCGCTGTGCAGACAGGCACTTGTCGCACCCTTGGCGGCTTGCTTGCGAGCTTCTTCGGTAGCGTATTTCATAAAGCCTGCCAAGGTTTTCTTTGAAATCAGCTTTTTGCCATCTTTTTCGACTGACACACCATTGTTGATCTTATCAGCCAGCACTTCGCTGACTGTTTGCTCCAAGTATTCTTTTACGACCTTTTCTTCGGTTGTCGTTGCGGTGAGATGTAACGTCATGTGTTTGTCCTCCTTTTCGTGATTTATTTTGTCCTATAAATGAAAAAAGCCCCTTCGTATCAGAAGGGATCCTCGTGCCAGATGCCATCGCGCACCTCGGAGTGTTTGATGGGGATAATCACCCATTTGGGGCTTTTCAAGATATGTCCATCATCTCTTGCTCTGGGCGGAAATCGTATGTAACCGGCTTTCGCCTTGACCGCTTGGCGGTAGGTGTAGGTTTTGAAATGGCTCGTATAGTCTTTTGAGCCATCTTCTTTGTAGCAGACTTTGTAGCCGTATAGATTTTGCATACGGGAACTCATGTCACACCTCCTTAGTTTTCAAATTCTTCTTGAATGGCTGCCAAGACCTCGTCTTCAATGTCGATATTGTCCAGCTCCTCGTCAATGACCTCTTGGATCATATCGGTTATAAGAGGCTCAAAATCCACATCTCGAATTCGCTCGGACAGGCTGTGTGCAATCAGCCCCTCAATATCGATCTCGTCCATGGCGCTGTTGATCGCATCCTCAAAGTCATATCGGCGGATGGCATCTTTGATTTGGCTTCTGATTACATTCTTGATACTCATTGTTAGTCCTCCTTACAGTTCTCCAATATCGTTTTCATCGGTCAGCGCCTCAATAGCGAGCCGCATACCGAGACGGAAACCGTAAATAAAAGAATCGCGCTCACAAAATCCGGAGATCTCGTCAGCGCAGCTTTGATATTTTTCAAGGATTTCTTTTTGGTCATCGTTTAAGGTTTTGCTGAGAGCATCGTGATTGCGCTCCAAAAGCTTCAGAAGGTCGGGCACTTGCGGATTGGCTTGCGCTTGTTCTTGCGGGTCGATGTTCCCGTACCAAAGGTCAATGAGCGTTCTTTTCATTTTCTGTATTCCTCCAAGTATTTTTTATATTCTGTGTCCTGCTCCAGGACCTGCATGATCTCGGGCATGATCTCTTCCTTGGACCTGCCCACGCAGCAAAGCATGAGCAGGTTGGTATTGGAGCCAAAGAGCCGACGGAAGGCATAGTCGCAAATCTTGGCTATGTCGTCGTCCTTATGCTCGCTGGTCTGGTTGATGCAACAGATGGCTGTCAGGATGGCTTGAACTTCTTTCGTGTTCTTCATGATACAGCCTCCTTTCAGCGCCGTATCTCGATCAAGCCCTCGGAGTATTCCTCAATACCGTCGTACTTGAAGGACTCGCCATAGGCCTCAAAATCAAAAAAGTCCAACAAACTGTCGGGAATCTCATACCCGCAGTTGTTGAACATCTCACGACCGTAATCGTCCCAATCGTAATTCTTATAAATATAAATATCGTCGTCCCAGTCCACACCGTAACGGTCTACGAGTTCTTCAAACTCACGAAAACCGCGCACTTCCAGGAACGCCATGAGGGTATCATACTTGCCGGAATCGTCCAGCACCTCGGCCTCATGCAGGATCTCAAAGAGCCGCTGGGGGTGCATATAGTCCCAGTTGGCCGCGTCGGACGGAAAGTTGTCGATGTCTTGGATGAACAGCTCCTCGTCGATGCCGTCCAGTTCGAAGCCCTGATCACTCAGGGCCTCTTCAATCTCATCCCACGAATCATAGTCCGCGAGATCCATCCATCGGGAGCCAAGGGCACGCTCATTACATTCGTTGTAAGAACCCCAAGAGCCGATGACGATTCTGATTTCGTTGCTGTATGTATTAGTCATTGTTGTTACCTCCTTCGATGGCGCGTCTTTCGCTGATCATATCCTCGACCTCTTCCCAGAGGGCCAGGAGGTCGATCACGGGTTTATTATCGGGGTTTTGGCGAATATCCTTGCTTTCGTTTTTCATTCCGACACCTCCTTGAAATCATCCACAGCCAGCTTGGTGTACTCACAGCCGTACTCAAAGTAGTAACCATTCTCGTCGGAAAGCAGCGGATATGTGACCACGCTGATCTTGCCCTCGCGGGTGATAGCCACGCTGATTTCATTTTTCAGCTCGTTCAAATCGACGATATTAAAGGTGACGTAGCACTCACCGTCGTGATATTGGAATTCTTTCATGTAGAAACGATTTTTCATGTTCTTTACCTCCATTTCAATCTACAAATTTGTACCAAATGTTGTAATTCAGCTCGATCTCACGGGTTTCGTAGTTATCCTTACCGGTATCAAGCTGGACTTCGCGGATTTCATAGTGCGCACCCTTGTATTCACCCTGCTTATCGGGGATGGGATGGCAATTTTTGGCGCAATCCTCGAACACGCGGATGTACGGCTTGCCTGCTTTGCTCATGCAAGCGATGACGAGATCGGTATCCGTGATATAGCCAAGACCTGAGATCTTGTCGATATCATCTTTACGGTAGCGACTCACACTGTAAACAACTTTTTTCATTTTGGATTACCTCCTGATTTTTTTGAACATCGAAGATGTTCGATTGCCATTTCGGCAGGGTCAGGGGAGCATAGGTCGGGAGCTGATCACGTTCATTCCGAGTGAGGTGTGCAGATGTCAACGAGAGGTCGTGACTGCTTTCAGTACACAAAAAAATATTGCTTTTGGATATAGAAAAAACCAGGTATCGCTACCTGGCTTTTTCATTATTCATTTCATTTTTCGGTGATATTTTTTTACGTTTACATCTGCGAGACCTATGCTACACTAGACACAACGAAAGGCTAAAAAATCGGGATTATTTTCCTTTTGCATATTTACTTTAGGCTGACTTTATGCTATAATGTGCTTAGCTGGAGGGATACTATGGCTAATGTTTTGGAGGTGTTCAACTTGTAATACAACTCCCTCCGTTCAAAAAGCGGTTTGTTTTGTTGATAATTTGCTTTTCTTTTTATTGATATCTTTGGCGACGCCTTTACAGTTATCACATTCAATATTAAGTGATCGATAGGAGTTTTATATGAGTCTATGTTCATCCAGCTATATTCCTTCCAACGTACCATTTAAGAACTTGTTTTGGGTAATAGAAAATTTAGGATATATAGAAACACCCGTACCCAAAGATTTGAAATATGCTTATAAGAAAATGTTTTTTTGGCATCCCCAAAAACGTGACTTAACATATGTGGGAATTGAATTAAATGTTAAGCATATTGAAAATGACAAAATTATCATTGAGACCAGAACAAGAGCCGGAAGGAGTTCCATCGAGCTTCAACATCAAAATCAAACTTTGAAAATTATTAGGGATTTCTTTGGTGGTTATTTTGAAACCGACTATGGAAAAAATAGATATTTTGCTTCGGACGATTGCAACCCTGAACAAACAGATTTGGAAATGTCCATTTATGTACAAAGATGGATCTTTAACAATGCTCTAATTCCGTTACAGATATATGCAGATTTTATTGAATCAAGCCTTCACAAAACTGGTTCAGCAGGGGATTTGTATAGCGACAAAGTCGGCGTACTTCCGTTTATAGATGTTATGCGTCCTGTTGTTGTGTCAAACAACATTCAGTTGCCATATCTTATCGGTGCATGGGAAAATTATATAAAAAATGTATTTTTGGCTGTTTTTAAATATGGTAATACAGAAAACAAACTATTGAAGGCTGAAAAATTCTCGTCAGATGACCTGCTGAAAATAAAAAATGGAGAATGTGCTCTTGAAGAATGCATCGTAAATAAACTATCATTTCAGCGGCCGCGTACAATTATTGCAAACTTCAAAATGTTAGATTCGCAGTTGGATGTAAATTCAATTTTTCTCAAGCCTTTTAAACGAAGAAAAACATCGCTATATATTCAAATAGACAATATCATCGAACTTAGAAACAAAATTGTTCATGATGGCTTTTTGGATACAGATTTAACCCAAAAAGATGTGATGAAATTTATGGAGAACATTACCGAGGTCGCCAACAGATTGTATAAGCTTTTAGGAGACAGATATAACTTTACACCAAATTTTATGTTTTAGTTGCGAATAACAAAAAACACAGCCCCGCCGCTATGGTGAGGCTGTGTTTGGCTTTACTCCTTCTCCGTAATTTGAAGGAGGGTATTCATATGCCGCGTTTGTTTTGAGCAATTACATGAGTATCTGTTTTATGAAAAGAAAAACCAACCTAAATTGAACGGTTCAATTTAGGTTGGCAATGGTGACCCGGACGGGAATCGAACCCGTGTTACCGCCGTGAAAGGGCGGTGTCTTAGCCGCTTGACCACCGGGCCATATAAGATCGCAGTTGCCATCCGAGGATGACAACTGCTTTGGTAGCGGAAACCGGATTTGAACCTGTGACCTACCGGGTATGAACCGGTTGCTCTAGCCAGCTGAGCTATTCCGCCAAGCGCTTTTTCACAACGCTCGATTATTATAGCACAACCAACCATTTTTGTCAAGCGTTTTTTGAAAATTTTTTTGAAAACCTGCCAAAATCGGCAAGTTTGTTAAAATTGCCATTTTTCGACGGATATACCCTGCTTCCGTTTGTGAATTTGACTTGACAAATCCCCGGCTTTTGTGGTATAATTGCTCTATCGAAACTTAATGATTCGGAAAGTGAGGATATATGATGATGAAGAAACACGCCGAAAGAAAGCGTCTTCGGTGGCTTCTGCTGCTGACGCTTATGACCTTAGGGGTCTGTCTTTTGGTGGCTTGCGGCGGAAGGAATTTCTCCGAAACAGAGCCCTCTACCGATGTTCCCACCGACCTTGCGGTTACCGACTTCCCAGAGACTGATCCCGCAGAGACCGCCGGCGAGTCTGAAGCTTCCACCGAAGCAGGGACGGATGCGCCTGCACTTTGGGTACCCGACATGGGTATCTTCAACGAAGGCAAGGTGACCTACGTTAAAGAAGTCGAGACCACTATCCTGGACGTTTATCCTGAGGACAAGTTGGGCAGCATTATGACGGAAGGCAAGGGCGTCAACGTTTTGTTCAAGACCGACTTTTCCGATGGTGATCCTGCTGTTGGTGACGCGGCGGTTGCTCGTGATAATTCGACTACGAAGATCGTAGACGGTGTTTTCTATATGCCATATGATGAAAATAGCGATGATCTGCTTGCCAAAGACGGATGGACGACTTGGAGTATTGCAACCCCCGCTTCCGTCAAGACCAACAAGCAGGTTCAGCTCGGGCTGGATTGGGAAATTGTTTCCCGCGGCAATGGCGCATGGATGACTGCTATCTGGGGTTGTTACGTGTCGAACTATGCGGGGAAAATTCCCGACGGACCCGGTGACGGCTTATGGATATCCTTTAACGCGGCTGCCAATAAGCTGTCCATCTACCATCCCGATCAAGCCTCCTGGCCTGAGGGTTGTGTGGATTTGCCTATGGAAAAGGGTCTGCTCGATGGGAAGATTAAGACCCACATTGTCTGTTCCCCGGATTATTCTACTTGTGTATACGTAACCCCCGCCGACGGCACTACTGCCCGTTTGGTTTGCACCATCAAATTTGAAGAAGGAAAAATGAAGATATACAACGAAGCTAATGAAGCTGTCTTTGAAACGGCATGCACCACGAGCGCGTTGAGCGGCGACAATTTTGTTTTGTTTACCCACGCGGGTGGCGGTGTGAAGATCGACGAAGCCTCTGTACTGGCGGCTTCCAAGGGTGAAGTCATTGAGAACGTGACCGTTACTGCCACGCCCACCGAAGGAAACAAGCTGGGTTTGGACATCACCGATAAGACGGGATTGGTCTCTATTTGCTACTCGGTTTGGTTTGACGCTATTTTGGGTAAGTCAGGCGGCTACGTGGACAACTGGCACAACATCACCGAGATTCTGGCAGGGAAGCAGGAGTGGGGCGGCTATCCCTCCTTCCATTACTGGGCAAAACCCGCGCTTGGCTACTACTGTAGTTCTAACAAGGACGTCATTCGCACCCACATGACTCAGCTATATACTGCCGGTGTGGACTTCATCATTATCGATCTGACAAACGCCGGTGATGGTTACATCGGTTCCTCGGCCTGGGTTGAATATATCCAGCAACCTATGGATGCCATCTGCGATACCATCATGGAGATGCGTGCCGAGGGCTTGGGGACGCCCTACGTCGTGTTCTGGGTAGGCGACAACAGAGGTCGTCTCTATCATGAGCTTTATGACAAATACCACGCCGTGGAGAAGTGGAAGGACTGCTTCGTCTATTGGGATGGCAAGCCATTTATGCTGACTACCCACACGACGCCCGAGGACTTCCCCCTGAAAAATCTTTTGACCGTTCGCTCTATGTGGGGGTTGGGCGGTGTCAAGTACAATGAGGGTCAGTGGAGCTTTCTCAGTGAAAACAACTACAAAAAATATACTACGGCTGCTGACGGCAGCATAGAGCAGGTCAGCGTGGCTGTTGCCGCGCAGCAGACTTATATGTCTAACCTCACAACAGCCCACGGACGTGATGGTGGTATGTTCTGGTATGCCCAGTGGCTGACTGCCTTCGAATACAAGCCCAAGATTGTCACCTTGACTTGGTGGAACGAGTGGACGGCTCAGCGCTTGAAAGACGAGAACGGACAGTACGTCTTCACCGATAATTATAACGAGGATTATAGCCGCGATATCGAGCCCATGGAGGGCGGTCATGGCGATCAGTATTATCAATGGATGATCCAATACATCTCTGCTTATAAGGGAGGCTTGGATTGCCCCGTGCTGATTGAGGATGAGTACCAAGTGAAATTGGAAAAGTTTATGAAGAAGTACGAAAGAGGTCATAATTGACACGAAAACTCTCCAAATTTAATCACGAACCGAAAGGTTACCATAATTATGAAAATGAGCATATTACGTCAGATTCGGCGCTTGCTTTGTTTTAGCCTGATCATCGCTGTCTCTGCCTCCTTTATCTCTTGCGCCGCGTGGAAGGGACTGTGGGCGCGTCCTGCAGAAACCCAGGTGAATACGGATCTTTTGGTCATTCCCGGCTCGGGTGGTCCCGAAGACACCTTTGTGCCCTTTGAGGGCGCCGTAGAATACACGGGCGAAGCCCATCCCGGAACGGACATTTACTATGTGGGCACGGGTGATCGTCGGGAGATGGTCATCGTCATTGATGCGGGACACCAGGCAGAGGGAAGCTCTGCCAAAGAGCCTATCGGTCCCGGGTCAACCGAGACAAAGGCAGAGGTGTCATGGGGGGCGGAAGGCGCCTATTCGGGGGCAGAGCATGCCTTAAATCTTGAGGTGGCTCTGCTGCTTCGGGACGAGCTGATCGCCCGCGGTTACAGCGTTGTCATGATTCGTGAAACGGCAGAGGTAAATATCAGCAACAAGGCGCGTGCCGAAGTTGCCAATAAGTATAGTGCCGCCGCCTACATCCGCATTCATGCCAATTATTATGATGATCTGTCCATGAACGGCGCGATGACCATTTGTCAGTCCGCAAATAATCCTTTCCCCGATTGTGCCGCGCTGTATCAGGAAAGTCGCCTGCTTTCCGAGCGGGTGCTGCAGTCTTTTTGCAACTCGACAGGCATCAGCCTGAAAGAAGTGCGGGAAATGGATAACATGACTGGCACCAACTGGTCATTGGTGCCCACCACCATTGTAGAGATGGGCTTTCTCTCCAACAAGTCAGATGATATGCTGATGGCGACTAATTTCTTTAAGGAAAAGGCGGCATTGGGCATTGCCAACGGGATTGATGATTATTTGGATATCATGGCATCTCGTGCCGAGGTGGAGAGTCAGCAGGCGGCAGAAGATCCTGCTTCTAACGGGGCTATGGCAGAGCCTCAGGGCTAAATTAAACGTTACGCCAATAACCGTTCGACTATTGTCGAGCGGTTATTTTTTAGGCTAACTCTTGACAATATGGTTGTGTGGGGTTATAATTGATATGTGTAGATTTTACAATAAGTGGGTCGTATGAAAAATGAAACGTTGGATCAAACTTGTTATAACGAAATTCATAGATTTTCTGAAATGGGTATGGAAGGAATGTAAGGATTGGCGTACCCTTTTACTACTGGCAATTGTGTGCCTTACTTTGAGTCTGCCTATTTGGTTTTTTTATGCCTTGGGATTTGTCTTCCAATGGACATGGGCTTTTGTGGTGGCAACGGCTGTGTGGGGGTTTTGGATGCTCCCCGGCGCGCCTTTCTTTGCTTTGGCGGTATCCATCACTCTAGGCATCAAAAAGATTTTTGAAAAAAGCAAGAAAAAACGCGTCGCGGAAGAACAGAATCGCGCCCCGCAAGCGGAGGATCACGAATCTTCTGATCATCAATAAGGCAACAAGCATGAAACCGTGCTTGTTGCCTTGGTTTTTTATGTGAGACTTGGGGGCTGATGGAAACCGCGGTTCGTTGACTTGATGAATCCATAATTTAAGGCTTGTCCAAGACTTATAGCAAAGTGTCTGTCATCACAAAGCTGACTTGACAAATCCTCGAAATCGTGCTATAATACCGACGCAGGTCTGTCGGGCGACCGCGCGGTATCAAGCCGAAAGGTATTACCGCGAGGAAAGTCCGGGCATCACAGGGCAGGGTAGCTGATAACGTCAGCCGCGGGTAACCGCCGGAAAAGGGCAACAGAAATAGACCGCCTTCTTCGGAAGGTAAGGATGGAAAGGCGAGGTAAGAGCTCACCCACTTCTACGGTAACGTAGATTTGCTGTAAACTCTACCTGATGCAACACCCTATCGTCAGTCGCAAGACTCACTTGACCCGAGTGCGAAAGGACGAGGGGTGGCATGGGGCGAAAGCCACGGAGCTTTTCGGTGACGAAAAGCAAAGATAGATGGTCGCCGAACCCGCAAGGGGGAACAGAACCCGGCTTATAGGCAGAGCTGCACGAAAGCAGGATCACGGATGTGGTTCTGCTTTTTTTGAATTGACAACGATGCTTTGGTGTGGTATACTGAGAAAAATGCCACTTCATGAAGGCTCGTAAACAGCTTTTTTACACAGAAAGGAGATTTTTCATGCGCTATACTGATTTTCATTCCCTCCGTTTTTCCAGGCTGTCCCTTGGGACAGCTCCCTTTGGGACGGGCATCGCACGTGAGAGAGCTTTCGATATTCTTGACAATTATCTCGGTATGGACGGAAATCTCTTGGACACTGCCGCTGTGTATGGCTTTGGTGCCTCAGAGAAGACTATCGGCGATTGGATGATTGTACGAGGGACTCGTAACCGCGTGTTCATCTCCACCAAGGGCGGACATCCGTCGATCCCCTCATGGGAAAAGCGTATGACCGATACGGATATCCGCGCTGATATAGAAACCAGCCTGCGAAACCTGAACACAGACCATGTGGACATCTTTTTTCTTCATCGTGACGACGAAGATCTGCCTGTCAGCGAGATCATGCCCGTCCTGGATCGGCTTGTCAGGGAGGGGAAGACCCGATATATCGGCGCATCCAATTGGACGGTGGCACGTATCAACGAGGCCAATACCTTTGCCGAAGAAAATGGGCTGACGCCCTTCACGATCAGTCAAATCATGTGGAACGCCGCTTGCATCAATCAAGACCAGGTCTACGATCAAACACTGGTGGTCATGGATGACACGCAATATGCGGGATATACTGAAAATCATTTGCCTGTCATGGCGTATACCGCTCAGGCACAAGGTCTCTTTTCCCATATTCAAAAAGGAGGGTATGAAAATCTTTCCGAATCCATGACTGCCACTTACTTGAATGATACCACCCGCCAACGCGCGGAGCTCATCCTCTCTGTTGCTGATGATACGGGGCTTTCTCCCACAGCGCTATCTTTGGCATATCTTCTGAACGATCCTCGGGTAGAAGCACTGCCCATCCTCGGTATTTCCAAAGTGGAACGGCTGACCGAGGCCTTGCAGGTGCTGGAACTTTCGGATACGGTTTTGAAAACACTCTTGTGACCATCATATAATAAAAGCCCGCCGCATTAAACGCGGCGGGCTTTCATATTGATGAGTTATCGTGTCAGACCGTCAATATACCGACAGGCGGCTACGGCAGACACTGCACCGTCGGCGGTGGCAGTAGTCACCTGGCGCACAGCCTTGCGGCGGCAATCGCCTGCCACGAAAACCCCGGGGGTGGAGGTCAAGCAGTCCTCGCCGGAATCGGCGTAGCCCCACTTGTCCAAGGTCATGACAGAAGCAAAAGCCTCATTCTCGGGGATCAGACCGATGGCGACGAACATACCGTCGATGTCCAGCGTTCGTGTTGTACCGTCAGCAGTCTTTTCAATAACAATGGAAGACAGCGAGGCCCCATCGGGGATCTCTTTGACCACCGAGCCCGTGATGATCTCCACGTTTTCGCGGGTGGCGAGGATATCCTGAAGTTGCTGCTCTCCTGTAAGAAAGTCCAGATTTTGCACCACGTAGACCTTCTTGCAGGTCTCGGACAGCAGAATGGCTTCCTGCAGGGCGGAATTGCCGCCGCCGATAAGGGCAACAGTCTTGTTCATGTAGAACGCGCCGTCGCAGACCGCGCAGAAGGAGATGCCGTCGCCGATAAATTTTTCCTCGTTGGGCAAACCCAGATGGCGGTGGCGTGCACCCGTGGCGATGATGACCGACAGGGTGTCAAAGCGGTTACCGTCTTCGGTGACCACCGTTTTGACTTTGCCATCTTCGCTGATCTCGATGCCTGTAGCGGTTTCCACTTCCACATCGGCGCCTTGCGCGAGGGCTTGACCGACCATGTATTCCGCCAGTTCGCTGCCGCTGATGCTCTCAAAGCCGGGGTAGTTCTCTACCTTTGGAGAGAAGGTGATCTGACCGCCAAACACACCCTTGTCCAGAATTAGGACGCTCTTGTTGGCTCTTCTTGCGTAGACGGCGGCAGTCAGTCCCGCGGGACCCGCGCCGATGATGATGATGTCGTACATAATGATCCTTTCTTGTAAGAGGAGTACGCAAGGGGAACTTTTGAAAAAAGTTCCCCTTGACCCCTCAAAACCTTAAAAAATAATGATCTCGTATTCCATAATCTTTTTAGAGGTTCTGGGAGGGGGGACGGGGGAACCTTCTTTCAAGAAGGTTCCCCCGTTCGTTCTAAAGGGTTATCAATGACCGGTCAGCAAACGGAATTGATGTATTCCTTTACGCCGGCAACCATGCCATACTTAGCGATCTCGCCGCCAACCACGGACACAAGTGTGGGTGCCTGCTTGATACCGAGGGATTCGGTGAGCTTCACGTTCTCGTGAGCGTACAGCTTGGTGTAAGCCACGCCTGCCTTGGACAGGAGGGATTCAGCGATCTTGCAGTTGGGGCAGGTGGCAGAGGCGAAGAGATATACGCCGTCGGTCAGCGCGGGAGCGACCACGTTGGTGGCAGGTGTTTCTTCCTGAGACTTGGGACCCACATGGGTCAGCACCGAGGTAGCGATGTTGTAGGTCTTTCTCTCTTTGTATTCCTGAGATTTACCGTCGTTCCAGTTCTTGACGGGACGGTAGTAGCCGGTGATGCGGCTGTAGACCTCGGCTTCAGCACCGCAGATGGGGCAGTTGAAATGCTCGCCTGCCAGATAACCGTGATCTTTACAAACAGAGTAGGTGGGAGACAGGGAATAGTAGGGCAGACGGTAGTTCTCCGCGATGGTGCGGACGATACCTGCGGCTGCGCGCCAATCGGGCAGCTTCTCACCGAGATAAGCGTGGAAGACGGTACCCGAGGTGTAGAGCGTTTGCAGCTCGTCCTGGATGTCCAGTGCGGTGAACACGTCTTCGGTAAAGCCCACGGGCAGGTGAGAGGAGTTGGTGTAATAGGGGGTGTCGGCGTCGGAAGCGCAGATGATGTCGGGGTAACGCTTGCGGTCGTGCTTGGCAAGACGGTAGGAGGTGGACTCGGCGGGAGTAGCCTCCAGGTTGTAAAGGTCGCCGTACATCTCCTGATAGTCGGAGAGACGCTCTCTCATGTGGTTCAGCACGTTCTTGGTGAACTCCTGGGTCTCCTTGTGGGTCATATCCTTGCGGAGCCACTTGGCGTTGAGACCTGCCTCGTTCATGCCCACGAGGCCAATGGTAGAGAAGTGGTTGGAGAAAGTGCCGAGGTAACGCTTGGTGTAGGGATACAGACCCTCGTCAAGGAGCTTGGTGATGACGTCACGCTTGATCTTCAGGGATCTGGCGGCGATGTTCATCATGTGGTCGAGACGGGCGTAGAAGTCAGCCTCGTCCTTGGCAAGATAAGCGATTCTGGGCATATTGATGGTGACAACACCGATGGAACCGGTGGACTCGCCGCTGCCGAAGAAACCGCCGGACTTTTTGCGAAGCTCGCGAAGGTCAAGACGCAGACGGCAGCACATGGAACGAACGTCGGAGGGCTCCATGTCGCTGTTAACGTAGTTGGAGAAGTAGGGGGTACCGTACTTGGCGGTCATCTCGAACAGAAGCTTGTTGTTCTCGGTCTCGGACCAGTCGAAGTCACGGGTGATGGAGTAGGTGGGGATAGGATACTGGAAGCCGCGACCGTGAGCGTCGCCATCGATCATGACCTCGATGAAGGCGCGGTTGACCATGTCCATCTCCTTCTTGCAATCGCCGTAGGTGAAGTCCATGCGCTTGCCGCCCACAATGGCCTTTTCGTCCTTCAGGTCAGCGGGAACGGTCCAGTCCAGCGTGACGTTGGAGAAGGGCGCCTGGGTGCCCCAGCGGGAAGGAGTATTCACGCCGTAGATGAAGGACTCGATGCACTTCTTGACCTGATCGTAGGTGAGATTGTCCGCCTTGACGAAGGGGGCAAGGTAGGTATCGAAGGAGGAGAATGCCTGCGCGCCTGCCCATTCGTTCTGCATGATGCCCAAGAAGTTGACCATTTGGTTGCAGAGGGTGGCGAGGTGCTTAGCGGGAGCGGAGGTGATCTTGCCGGGAATGCCGCCGAGACCCTCCTCGATGAGCTGCTTGAGGGACCAACCCGCGCAGTAACCGGTCAGCATGGACAGGTCGTGGAGGTGGATGTCAGCGTTCTGATGAGCCTTGGCGATCTCGTCGTCATAGATCTCGGAGAGCCAGTAGTTGGCGGTGATGGCACCCGAGTTGGAGAGAATCAGACCGCCCACGGAGTAGGTGACGGTGGAGTTTTCCTTGACGCGCCAGTCCAAATTCTTGACGTACTTGTCCACGATCTCCTTGTAATCCAGGAAGGTGGACTGCATATTACGCAGCTTCTCTCTCTGTCTTCTGTAAAGGATATAGGCCTTGGCAACGTCGGCATAACCTGCCTGTACCAGCACGGTTTCGGCGCTGTCCTGAATGTCTTCCACAGCGATCAAACCGTCAACAATTTTGGCTTCAAAATCCGAGGTGACCTTGAGGGCGAGGAAATCGATGACGTTGTCGTTGTACTGGCGCTCGCAAGCCTCGAATGCCCTTTTCAAGGCATGGGAGATCTTGGTAATGTTAAAATCGGCGATACTGCCGTCTCTTTTTTGTACTCTGTACATGATGTCTCTCCTTTTTGTTTTTTCAGTATGTTTCGCGCTCAGCCGCGGAGGGCGGCGCGTGGGGAATGGTTGCGTACCACCGACAGGATTTCTTGCATTTCGGACTCAGAAAAAGCCGTGCATCCCGTGCCCAAAAGATTGCCGGAATCTACGAATTTCTGGATGAAGTAGGCTTCATCGCCAAGATAGGCGGCGATGGTCTCAAAATCCCGGATCTCGTGGATGCCCTTGACTGCGGTTGTGCGGAATTCATAGGGAAGTCCGCTTCCCCGGAGACAACGGATGCTTTCTTCAAAGGGGGCGAAGGAAAGCTCACACCCCACAGCCTTGCTGTAGAGCGCGGGGGCATGCTTGATGTCCATGGCCACGTAGTCGATATAGCCTGTAGACAGGATATCGGCAAGTCTTCGGGGCAAGGAACCGTTGGTATCCAGTTTGATGTCGTATCCCAAAGCTTTGATTTCGTGAAGGAGCTCGGGTAAGTCGGGCTGGAGCAAAGGCTCGCCGCCTGTCACGCATACACCCTGCAGAATTCCTCTCCTTTTGGAAAGGTACGCCATGACATCCTCGTGGGCGTCAGCCTCGGCAACAGGGGTACGGACAAGACCTGCGTTGTGGCAGAAGGGACAGCGGAGATTACAACCGCCAAGGAACACGGTACAGGCAACCCGCCCGGGATAATCCAGCAGCGTAAGCTTTTGATATCCTTGAATGTTCATGTGTCGGTGTTTGTCTCCTTTTGCTGATTTCGCCGAAAGTCGGTGACGGTATTATAGCATATCTTGGAGTTCCTGTCAACCCCCGGACACAAGATATTGTGAGAAAAAATTAAGAATTTACAATATGTTGATAATTTGGACGAAAATAACAAAAATCGTTTTTTCGACATCTTTTTGTTTGAAACTTTGGTATGTTAACAAAAAGTTCAAACAAAAACGACGGAAATATGATATAATAAACTCAGTATTTTTTTGGCGCGGATGCGCTTGATTTCTATCATCATATATCATGGAGGTAGCATTGCTATGGCAGAACTCAAAATGTTGGCGATCGATCTGGGCGCGTCCAGCGGTCGCGGTATCATCGGTTCTTTCGACGGAGAGAAACTAACGCTGCGGGAGAATCACCGTTTCTCCAACGATCCTATGTTTGTCAACGGACGCTTCACATGGGACATTCTTCGCATCTATTTCGAGATCAAGAACTCGATCACTAAAACCGTCATCGACGGGGACAACGTTACATCTATGGGTATTGACACCTGGGGTGTGGACTACGGTCTGATCGATAAGAACGGTCGCCTCATGGCAAACCCTACCCACTACCGCGACACCCGCACCGTGGGTATCACCGATTACATGGAGCCTACCGTTTCCGCCAAGGAGATTTATGATGTTACCGGTATTCAAGCCATTGATTTCAACACCCTGAATCAGTTGGCAGCCGAGATGCGCGACGATCCCGATGCGCTGAACAGAGCAGAAAAGCTGCTCTTTATCCCCGACCTGCTCAACTATTTCCTCACCGGCAAGATGGCAACCGAATACACCATCGCTTCCACAGGTATGATCCTGGATGCCGCCAAGCGCGATTTCGCTTACCAGCTTACCGATAAGCTGGGTATCAAGCGCAGCTTGTTCTCCCCCATCGTCCAGCCCGGCTACAATTTGGGCGGTCTGCTGCCTTCCATCACCGAGGAGGTAGGCAAGAACAACATCAACGTCTACACCGTGGCTTCCCACGATACTGCTTCTGCTGTCATGGCAGTCCCCTCTCAGGCTGACGACTTCATCTACATCAGTTCCGGCACTTGGTCTCTGATGGGCATGGAGCTGCCCCAGCCCCTGATCAACGACGCGACCCGTGCCGCAAACTTCACCAATGAAGGCGGTATCAACGGTACTATCCGGTTCCTGAAGAATATCATGGGTCTCTGGATCATCCAGGAGTCCCGCCGCCAGTGGAAGCGCGAAGGTAAGGACTACAGCTTTGCTCAGATGGAAGCGTGGGCAAAGGAAGCCAAGCCCTTCCAGTCTCTCATCAATCCCGACGATGCCTCCTTTAACACCCCCGGCAATATGCCTGAGAAGATTCGCGAGTTCTGCCGCAAGACGGGACAGCATGTGCCTGAGACTGTGGGCGAGGTGGTTCGTTGCATTTACGAATCCTTGGCACTCAAGTATCGCTATACTGTGGAAGGCATTCAAACTCTCCGCAACAAGAAGGCGTCCGTCATCAACGTGGTAGGCGGCGGCACCAAGGATCACTTCCTGTCTCAGATGACGGCTGATGCCTGCGGTCTTGAAGTCTGTGCCGGTCCCGAAGAGGCAACCTCCATCGGTAACCTCCTGGCTCAGATGATGGCTGTGGGTGCCATCAAGGATCTCTCTGAAGCACGTCAGGTCGTTGCCAATTCCTTTGAACTGAAGCACTATGCGCCCACTGCTGATCGCGGCGCATGGGACGAGGCATACGGTCGCTTCTGCAAGCTGCTGTAATCTTACGGTTATAACAACAACACGGAAACCTACTCCACAGAGCGGGTAGGGTGTAAAAAAGAGACAGAAAGGGAAAATACATTATGAAAGAGTCTTTGTACGGTGAACTGACAGTCATTGGCATGAAGGGTTGCGAAAAGTTTGCAGATCGCGTGGATTATTATTTAAAGGAATGGCGTCGTCACGGCGGTGAATCCACTTACCTCGCTCACGTGGATTGTCCCAGGTTTGGATCAGGCGAAGGTAAAGCCATCATCAAAGAATCTATGCGCGGACAGGATGTGTATATCATCTGCGATATGTTCAATTACGGTGTGACCTATAAATTGCACGACATGATCGTTCCCATGAGTCCCGATGACCATTATGCCGATCTCAAACGTATCATCGCCGCTATTGGCGGCAAGGCGAGACGGATTACTGTGATCATGCCCATGCTGTACGAAGGCCGTCAACATAAGCGTACTGCTCGAGAGTCTCTGGACTGTGCCACGATGCTTCAGGAAGTGGTGAATATGGGCGTTTCCAATATCATCACCTTCGATGCCCATGACCCCCGTGTTGCCAACGCCATCCCGCTGTCAGGCTTTGACAACGTTATGCCCAACTATCAGATGATTAAGGCGTTGGTTCGCGCTGTTCCTGATGTGGTGATCGACCCCGAACACACGGTTATGATCTCTCCCGATGAAGGCGCTATGAGCCGTTGCATCAACTATTCCTCTTCACTGGGGTTGGATATCGGTATGTTCTACAAGCGCCGTGACTATTCTACGGTAGTGAACGGTAAGAATCCCATTCTGGAGCATAAATACTTGGGTCAGGATCTGGAAGGGAAGGACGTGATTATTGTGGATGACATGATCTCCTCCGGTGGCTCTCTTTTGGATGTCGCCACCCAGCTGAAGACCATTTATAAAGCTAAGCGCGTCTTCAACTTCGCCACCTTTGGTCTGTTTACCGACGGATTCAAGGAGTTTGACGAGGCCTATGAGAAGGGGATCATTGATAAGATCTTTACGACCAACCTGGTTTACCGAAAGCCCGAGATCTACAAGAAGCCCTGGTATGTGGAAGTCAATATGTGCAAGTACGTTTCCTACATTATTGATACCCTCAACCACGACAACACCATCAGCGAGTTGCTCAATCCCGACAAACGTATCGCTGCGCTTTTGGAAAAGCATAGAGCAGATCTTGCGGAGCAGGGGCAGATGGCGATCAAATTTGACAGCTGAGCCTGTTATGAATAAAAACCGCACGGTTCTTTGATAGCCGTGCGGTTTTTTGATTATTTCACGCCGAACGTGAGTGACTCTGGTCTCTGCGCCTTGACCAAACGATTCCATGTGACCCGATCCACACGTCCTGTGTCGGGAAGGTCGTGTAACTGCTGAAATCGACGTACTGCATCTTCAGTGGCAGAATCATAGGTCCCTGTTAAAGGAATATCCTCAAAGTTGCCGCCATAATCGATCATCAATTCTCGCAGAAGATAGCGGATAGCGGAGATGATCAAACCCTCATCGCCAAGACCTACCGAAAAGGTTTCAGGATGACGCGGGAAAAGATAGAGCGGCTCAGTGCGTCCCGTGCTTTCAAGGCTTTCCAGATAAGCAAGATAGAGAAGGTCCCAGGTGGCTTGATCCACCTGCCCTGTTACAGGCAGTCTTTTCGTTTCTTGAAAACTGCGGACGGCGCGGCGGGTGTTTTCACCATAAACACCGTCCACGGGAACGGGGGAGATGCGAGGGTCGGAGAAGGAGAGCTGATAAAGATAGCGTTGCAGATTGGTGATGGCTTCTTTTTCAAAAGGACTGGTAGGCATAGTTGCTCCTTTCTTTAGCCGCTGATATTGGTGCCGGGAAACTGACCGTCATTTAAGCGGTTGCCAATAAACAGGTCACTGTACAGATCTGCGATCCCGTTCCAAGTCACCGCTTCAACGTATCCCGTCACAGGCAGACCGTATAACCGCTGGAAGGCTTCCACTGCTCGTTGGGTCTGGGGGCCGAAATAGCCGGTGGGAGATACGGCGGGGATCTCGGGAACGAACTCGGAAATGTAATTCAGATATTCCTGCAAAATACGAACGGTCTCCGCCTCAGCACCCTGCCGTAGGACAATCCCTTGATAGGGAACAATATTACCTTCGGTAAAAGTGACGGGAATGCGGCTGATGATACCGTAATAAGCGTTGGCGATGGCGTTCCAGGTCGCCTCTCCCAAAATGCCGTCTTCGGCAAGACCAAAGGTGCGCTGAACCGCCAGAACAGCGTTGCGTGTGTCTTCCCCGAAAACACCGTCAATGGTGAGCGGGGGGATGGTGTCGTAATAGGCAGAGAGATAGTCTATGTAATATTGTACAATCGCCACCTGTCGTCCGCGGTCACCGGAGGACAGGACGGAGGAAAACTCACGGGGTAATTCTTCAAATTGCAGACCCTCGGATGTTAGACTGTTCAGCCGCTTGACCGCATTGTAAATACGCAGGACGGCATACCAGGTGGCGTTACCTGCAATTCCGTCGGGAGTCAGGTCGAAGATCTCCTGAAAAGCTTTTACCGCCGCCTCGGTGTCGTAGGTGAAAATGCCGTCTGTAAAGGCGATTTTGGGAATCCCGGGGTAATTATTTGAGATGCGGTTGAGACGGATCTGCAAAAGTCGCACGTCCTCTCCGAAACTGCCCAGCCTTAGGGGATTGGCAGGCGCAGAAGCCCCTACCTCGCCTACGGGCGCGTTTTGAACAATGTCTACGTTATTGCCATAATAGTTTTGAACGATTTCATAAGGTGTCAGCCCTTGATTGGCAAGAGTTACCGTGCCCCATTGGGATAGTCCATCGCAAGTAACTTCCACCCCGTCACAGTATTGGGCAAACAAGGGTTCTATGGTGCCTTGGCGGCGGAGATAGTCGTTGAAAATATCATCCACAATGGCGCGGACGTTGGAAAAGATCTCTCGCCCGTTGACAAAAGACTGATCGTTGGCAATGGAGTTGGTAATGTCGAAGTCATACCCGCGGGAACGGTAAAATTCGGTATAAATACGGTTGAGGGTGTAGGAGATCTGGGCGTATACGTTGGCGCGGATGGCGTTTTCCGGCCAGGTCGGGTAGATCTCGCTGGAGGCGACGTTGGCGATGTAGTCGGCAAAAGGCAGGGTCACGTTGGGCGCTGACGTGCCGGGCGCCCCTAAGTGAACCGTCACGTTCTCGGGAATGACGGGCAGTCCGCTGACTGTCATAAGATGCTCCTTTCTAAACATAAATTGTTGTTTACCAGGGGCATCGCCCCTGGACCCCACCAA
>JAZSFA010000034.1:0-61497 GCA_045531965.1 Eubacteriales bacterium | reverse complement strand
ACCCATGCCAATCAGGTTGGGCCAAGTGAGCCATTCCTCAGAAGGAACTTCGTAACCACAGGCATTACAAGTGATCACAAGATTAGCGGGGCTTACACAGGTAGGACCACCCATGTACGCAACGGTGTAATCACCGTGACCAGTAGGAGCAAGTCTCTCCTCCATGTAGTCGGACAGATCCATATCCCAAGTCAGAACGAGGTCCTGCTTGTCGCACATATCGCAGAAACCGGTAGCAACACCGCTGGTGGTGCAAGTGGGTTCCTTGGTGATGACCCAGTAGGAGTGATCCTTGGGGTGCTTATCTTCGCCGGCAGCTTCCAAAACTTCGCCGCAAACGAGACAGATCTGATCGGTGGTACAAGTAGCCTCAGGACCGGGCGTATGACCCAGCTCGGGAACTACTTCCTGAGCAACAAAGACTTCACCGCAAACATCGCAGTGAGAGCCGGCAGTCAGACCGGTTTCGGTGCAAGTAGGAGCAACTGCCTCGTCAATAACTTCGGCGTGACCCTTAGCAGCCTCAAGAATGGCACCGCAAACGGTACAGGTCTGATCGGTGGTACAGGTTGCAGCTGCGCCGGCGGTATGACCGGGAGCAGGCACAATGCTATCAACGTAAGAATCGCCGCAATTAGCGCAAGTGTGGGTGGTGTAGCCGTCCTCGGTGCAGGTGGGGGCGGTAACCACAGCCTCGTAATCGTGACCAAAGGCATCGAGAACGATGTTAACGATGGGACGGAGGCTGTCAGCATAAGCTTCGATGTCCTCGCGGCTCCACTCGAAACCACATCTGGTACAGGTCATCTCAGCAATAGCATCATCGGTACAGGTTGCGGGCTCAATGATTGCGAAGTGACCCTTGTTGTGACCCAGAGCGGGAACAACTTCCTGAGCAACGATAACATAACCGCAGGTGCCGCAGTGCTTGCCCTCGGTCAAACCGGTCTCGGTGCAGGTAGGAGCCACAGCAGCATCGATAATCTCATCAACCTCGTGATCCTTAACGGGCATATCATAGAAAGTCCAGTAGTTACAAACCTTACAATGGTCAGCGTATCTACCGTCCTTTACGCAGGTTGCGTACTCAACGGGAATCTTGGTCTCAAGATCCTGGTGCTGGGTCTCTTCTTCCTGAGTCTGCTTACAAACAGTACACATGTATCTGATCCAGCACTCGTTGTCCAGGTAAGACTGGTTGGTGGTGTCGCCGATGATATCGTTGTCAGCGCCAACGACAAAGTGCTCAACAGAACCATCCTGAGGAATGGTATGACCGCGGAGGTCGCCATCCTTAGTCTCGCGAGCGTTGCAGTAGCAGGTTCTCACAAGCAGATCGGGAACAAGGCAGTTACCCTCGACAGCAACTTCCCATTCGGACCAAGCGTGCTCTTCAACCTCTACGTAGTCGCCAACGTAGGTGTCGCCGCAATCAGGGCAGGTGTAGGTGGTGTAACCCTGCTCAGTGTGAGTAGGACCAGTCACAACGCCAACATGGTGGTGACCGGTAGCGTCAACGTAGTCATCAACATAAGTATCGCCGCAATCGGGGCAGGTGTAGGTAGTGTAACCCTTATCCGTGCAGGTAGGAGCGGTTACAACGCCAACATGGCTGTGACCCTTAGCGTCAACAACGTCGGTCTCATAATAATCGCAACGAGAGCAGTCTCTGCGCTTTGCGCCTTCGCCCTCGCACTCGGGAGCGGTGGTCTCATACCATGCGCCCATGTCATGACCGAGCGCTGCCTGACCGGAAACGGTGTGTGTGAAGTCGCAGTTACTGCACTCACCGTAGATGTAGCCATCTTCGGTACAGGTAGGGGGAACAACTACGACAGCCAAATTGTGACCCGTCGCAGGGGTAGCTTCGTAGGTGGTGTAGCCGCAACCTTCAACAGAACAAGTCTGATAAGGCTTCCAGCCGCCTTCGGTGCAGGTGGCATCCTTACCTTCGTGGTCGACAAGGGTGTGAGCGGTCTTCTCGATGTCAACCTCGATGGTGCTATCGCAGCCTTCCTGAGTGCACTTGTACAGCATAGTGCCGTACTCAAAGCAAGTGGGCTCCTTAATGAGCTCATACTCAACATAGTTGTGGGGCTTTACCTTGTACTCCACAGCGGTGTACCAACCGCAGATATCGCGGGGGTTACCGTTGTGCTCGTAGTTGGTACAGATGGTCCAAAGAGCAGCGATCTCGCCACACTTGGCATCAGTGTCCCAAACCTGCTCGAAGTGGTGAGCATCCTTGTCAAGAGGCAGAACGGTTTCTACAGTGTAATCACACCATTCGTTCTGGCACTTGTAAACTTCAAGACCAGCAGACTGGCAGGTAGCGTCGTAGGAAGACTCATCCTTAACCAGATTGTGCTGACCGGGAGCCTTTACGATATCCTTGATGTCACGCTTGTGACAATGGATACAGTAGATCCAAGTATAGCCATCAGTTGTACAGGTACGCTCAACGACAGGGTCGTCACCGTACTCGTACCACTCATGATTACAAGTGTCCTGATCGATTGCGGTAACCATAGAACTAAAGGTACCGAAAACCATCAAAACAGCCAGCATCATGGCCATGAACTTTTTGAAATTCGTTTTCATGGGGTTTTCTCCTTCAAAAAATATTTCGTTCCAACATAGGCACATGCCGGGAATGGCGGCAAGTATCCATAATGGAATCTCATGGTAATTATAGCACAACCGAAGGAAAATTTGTTAATGAGGCGTGAACATAAATATTGGTTTTTGTAAATTGTTAGGTATTGCAACGTTTTCTCACATTTCAAAAGCTTTCCCTCGGGTCGGCTACCAACCATTATCTATTACGCCGGGGGCAAACAGATATTGGGGGTCGCGGAAAATTTTATGCATTCTTTTTTCATTCCGCGGTTAGCACGTTTTTTTGCAGCTGTTTCCATCATTTTATTATATATATAGTCGTTCGACATTTTTTGCCGTGCGCGCCACGGTCGCCTCGCTCTCCGCCTTTATTATTAACCGATTAAATCCTATCCGAATAACTACTTTATGTTGTTTTTTTAACCAATCGTTAATATTTTTGAGTAGGTCCATCGTCTGTCAGTTTTCTCCACCCAAATACACAGGCAGGGCGAGGCATCATAAAATCGAAGGTGCACTCGGACACCTTCGATTTTTACACCTATGAGGGTGGAGAAAAGGCTGCGGCTTACAGCTTTTCCTTCAATTCTATCAGGATCAGCTTGAGCAGATCTTCGGCGGTTGGGTTATTCTCCCGTGCCAGCCGCGCGGCTTCCTGTGCGGCTGCCGTCTCTGCCGCCTGCTTTTCGGCTTCCAACCGTTGTTTTTCCACGTAGTAGGCTTCCACCGCCTTTTTGTCGCGGATATTTACACCTGCCAACCTCAGCTCCTTACGTTCTGCGCGGTTCAGGGTCTTCTCGGAGATCTTCTGCGCCAACTCCTTCTGCTCCTTACGCAAGTGATTGATCAGCTTGACGATACAGAACAGTACGGCGGCAATCAGGAAGAAATTCAGCACGGCGGTAATAAAGGCGCCCCAATTGATATAGATTGACTGGGCGAGATCGATCTCCTCGGTGGGGATGCCCGCTTCATCCATGAAGTAGACGATCTTCAGATAGGTGTAAATCTCGCTGAGAGAATCTGCCTTGAAGATCAAAGAGATCAGCCAGTTGACGAGGGGGGTGAAGATGTTGTTGGTCACCGCGTTGACAATAGCGGTAAAAGCGGCGCCGACGATGACACCGACAGCCATGTCCACCACGTTTCCGCGGTTGACGAAGGTTTTGAACTCATTTGTAAACTTTTTCATATTGACACACTTTCATTTTTATGATTGTCGCCGTTGGGCGGCGCTGAGCTTATTATATACCCTTTCCCTGCATTTGTCAACAAACGGAAAACCTCCGCCGGAATTTCTCCCCGACGGAGGCTTGAATGGTGATTTCATTCGACCGCGACCCGTTTATGTATTTTTTCCAGATAACGGTCATATTGATTGGCGGCTAATTGCATTGCCTCTGCTGTTTGCTCCTTGTTCCATGCGGTCAAGCGTCGGAACATACAGTTAAACAACGGATCGCCGTAACCCTGATCGTAGGCCACGAAGATCAGATCGGAGGTCTGGGACGTCTCCATAATTTCCAGCATTTGGATATCATCGGGGGCATCTTTAGCGGATGTCCCCAAAACCGTCTCAGCAAAAGCCGTATGCACGGGATTCGCGTGTCGCGCCAGCAGATCCAGCGTTCGTCCCACGACGGCGGTGTCACGGACGGTCGTGGTCACCCCCAGCATACCGCCATAATACAGGGTATGGTAGTCCGCCTGAGCTTTGTCATATTTGGGATATGGCAGTACGCCATAAGTCATGGCGCGGTCTTGCAGATTCCGATATTCCGAGATAGACGTGAGGGACAGCAAAACCCGCCCACTCGACAGAATGGTATGATTCTGCCCGGGAGAAACAAGATTCTCCTGCCAGTCATAGGCGTTGTCCGCGTTGCAAAGGTCATATACCCATTCGATCAAGGAAACCCATTGATCATGGTTGTCTGCCACCCCTGCCACGTAGGGAATACCGTCGTCCTTCTTGTCCACAACCTTCACACCGCCCGCGGGAACAAAGGCAAACAGTTGTTGACCTCCGTTAGAGCCGAAGCCGTACACAGTTTCTCCGTCGGCGTTTTGACCGCTTATCAAGGCAGCCACGTCCGCCATTTTCTCCAGTGTCCAGTCCCCTGCCCTCACGTGGTCGTACAGATTGCCTTCCGCGTCAACATAAGGCGCATACATGGACTGATTGAACACCACCATATGATGGTTGGGAAGCAAAAAGTCGTTATAACCCACGTACATATGCCCGCCGAGGGAAACGTCCTCCATGATGGCTTTGTCCCAATAGCCGGCGTTCAGATGGATCTCATGGCGCTCGTTCATCTCTGCCAGATCCGTCAGAATGGACGCCGTCATCAGGTCGGTCATGCCGTAGGCGTTGTGGGTCATGACCACGGCGTAGGTGTCATCCCCCGCTAGGACAGAGGTCTTCAATTCATCCCCATAATTCAGGAAATCTCCGCCGTCATGGAACAAAAGATCCAAGTCCACCGCCTGCTCCACCATCATTTCCCGCTCATAGATGGCAGATGACAATCCGCCGCCGTCGTGTTGCTCCTCCACAAAATAGTCATCGCGAAGGAAGGTGTCAGAGCAGTATAAGAAAGTCAGGGTATGCACGTCGGACTGAAGAGGGGGATCGTCAATTTCAAAATCATAGAAAGGATAGGCTTCTCCTTCCGTCGGCTCCGTGCCCGTGTAAGTCAGGCGGTAGCGGCCGGGTGGGGTGGTTTCCCACGAGAACTCCAAGGGGACGGATGCCCACGCGTGATCCGTAGAAGACGACGGCATCAGGAAAATATACGGCAGCTCAAGGACAAAAAAATCGGGATGATCGCCTGTATCCAGATTTGTCAACATCCATGCGCCGTCATCTATCTCCAAAACCGCTCCCGCCACGGTGGAGGTCAGAGTAGCAATAAACCGACAATTCGTCGTTCCCCACTGATATTTGTCTCTATCGGTCTTGACGGTACAGCTTTTGGTGATCTCGATGCTGTCGGTGACGTTCAATAGATACGCGTAATCCGAGGCACAGCTATGGTGATTGCCTTCTTTATGGGTCACGTACAGAGAAACGTAATACCGTCCCTCGGGCAAAGCCCCCATACATTGACTGTAGCTCCAGTCATCATCCACCGTGTCAGTCAACACCTCGTTCATGCTCATATCATAGACTGTAACGCGCTCCATGATATGATCCCGCTGATGCGAGATTCCGAAAAAGCCTTCCAGCTCCTCATTTTTGATAAAGCTGACCTCAGGGAGCTCAGGCATTTTGCTCGATTGGGTCATGGTGCCATAGAAGCCGAGACCGTCGGCAGTGACCTCCTGCCCCATGCCATTCTCTTCGGTCACATCCCGACTCCAGGCAAGAAATTTCACAGGCTCATAGGTATGTCGAAGATCTCTGACCCCGATCACCCTGTCTTCGTTCGGTGTATCTTCAATAGAGGGCGGCAAGGGAGGAAGACTCTCGCTTGCTTCTTCTTCCGTGTCCGGCGCAACCGTACCTCCGGGGGGGAAGGGTGATTCGGGTTGGTTCCCCGCCCAGATGATACCACCCATAACGGTGACAGCCACCAAGGCACAGATGATCGCCACACTCCAGCCGTTCTCAAAGAACGAGATCAGTCGGCGGGTTCTTTTCTCCTTCACAGGGGCAGACGTAGCGCCTTGATCCTCGGGCAGCAGAGCATCCATGATGAGGTCGTCGGTCACGTGACCCAAAGCATTGTATGCGGCAAATCCTTTTTCGTTTATCATATGCTGTAGCCCTCCTTTTCAAGATATGCACGAAGCTTTTCTCGCGTTTTAAAGAGCCGCAGGGACACGGCATTCTCCGATAGTCCATACGCCGCGGCAAGTCGACGGACGGTGTAGTTATGGAAATACCGTCCTAAAAACAGGCGGCGGTCAAGCTCTCCCGCACCTCGCAAAAAGCTGTCGATAAGGTGTTGCAGGGTATCGTCCTCTTCTTTGGCGGGGATGCACTCGGACAGCTCGGTGATAGATAGCTCCAAGTCACGGTTGCGTTTCAAACGGTGGAGGGCACGGTAGCGGGTAATGGCAAGATTTCTCGCGATACGGCACAGAAACGCCGCCAGCACGTTGGGACGCTCGGGTGGGATGCTATTCCACGCCTTGAGCCACGTATCATTGACACACTCTTCGGCATCGGGGCGACTGTCAAGGATCCGCATCGCCGTACGCATACAGGATGCGCCATACCGCTTTTGTGTCTCGAAAAGGGCTTGTTCATCACGAGCAAAATACAGGTCAATGATCTCCTGATCGGTCATGATGTGTCTCCTTTCTTGTAAAGTTTTGAACGTCTTCACCTATCATGACGCCATTTCGTCATGACGTCTTTCTAAAAATTTCAAAAAAAATCCGCAGATAATTTCTGCGGATTTTCACATCACACCCCAGCGTGTTCCTCAAAGAACGCCTTGGCAGCCTTGGCATAGCCGTCAGGGTCTACAGGATAAGCCAGACCGTGTCCTGCCCCGGGGATGACCACAAGCGCCTTGGGTGCCGCGCAGACCTCGTAACAACGCTCGCTCATTTCACAAGGAACGAAATCATCTGTGTCTCCATGAATGAACAGCACAGGTACGCGTGCCTTTTTCACAGCTTCAATGGGAGGCGTGGCGTCCAGATCAAACCGACCGTAGACCTTGGCGCCCAGCTTGATGAAGGGATAGAGCAGGTCGGCGGGGAGCTTCATCTCACGCACCACCTTTTTGATGATCTCCTTGGCGGAGGAATAGCCGCAGTCCTCCAAAACACCCACCACACACTTGGGCAGATCGGGGTGACCTGCCGCCATCATGACGGTGGCCGCGCCCATGGACACGCCGCCCAAAAGGATCTTGGCTTCGGGCGCAAACGCTTCGTGAACAAACTTGACCCACGCGAGGCAATCCTCCACCTCCTTGACACCGAAGGTGATGACCTTACCGTCGCTGAGTCCTGAACCTCGATGATCCACCAAAAGTGCGCTGTGACCCATGGCGGCACAACGGAACACGCCGCCGTTGAGATCCCGTTCCGCCCAGCCGCGATAGCCGTGAAAAATGATATTGATGGGCGCGCCCGGGGCGTATTCGTAAAACTTGCCCCGCAGGGTCAGACCGTCCTCCGTGACGATCTCCAACCGCTTGAAATCTCTTTCGCGGTTGGCGTAAGTCCAGCGGAGCATATCCTCACGAAAGACCTCATAGATCTCTCCTTCGGGGATCTCGGGATCTGCGGTCTCCAAACGCCGTATCTCCTCGGCGGTCATGATTCTTTTCTTTTTGGGAACGTAAAAGCACATATAAAAACAGATATAGGCAGTCAGCAGGACGACAAAAATCAAAAAAGCCGCCACGCCGAGAACCGTCCAAAGGATCCACAGATGCTCCATGAAAAATACCTCCAAGGCAGGGGAATGTTTTTTCATATTTTATCATGAAAACGCGGATTTTGCAATGGGTTTTGGAAAATATGAAGTGAATGATAAATTGTTGTTTTCCACCTGCGGTGGGGCTCCGGCTCGGGGTTGTTCAACCTGTGCGAACAATCTCATGCGAAAGGCAGAGATTGGTAAATTGTTGTTTTCCTCCTGCGGTGGGGTGACGACAGAGACGCTGAATCAGATCCGCACCCAAAAAGCGGAACAGCGAGGCAGGTTCAACAAAAAGCTCCTGCTGATCAGCGTTGCCGAAGAAAAATGAGGCAAGAATGCTTTTCCGAAGGGAAGTATCCTTCTTTTTTCAAGGGAATCTTGGCTTTACATCTTGCAAAATCGAAGCGATTGTGTTATACTATAAGGTGAAATGTTATTAGAATGGGTAGGTATAGGTATGTGGTTGACTGTTGATCGCATCGAAGGTGACAAGGTGGTCCTGATTTCAGATGACGAGACCCTTTTCAACGTGGAAGTCGCTACCCTGAAAACACGCCTTGGGGCAATGCCCGCCGAGGCGCAGGTTTTGCAATGCGACCTGCGTGGGGGGCATATCCGGTCTGCTCGTTTCGACCCTGAAGAAACCTTGCGCCGCACCCAAGCCGCCGAGGAAAGACTTCGCCGTCTGACCCAATCCAAAGACAGAAAGGTATAGGAACACATATGACCACGATTGAACAATGGAATCTTGTCTCCTATTTGATTGAAAAATTCAGCGGCGGCAACCAAACCACCGCGACCCTGATCACCGCCGGTGGCATCCTGCTCTGCATGGTACTTCCCTATCTTTTGGGCAGTCTTAATTTTGGGCTCATCATTTCCAAAAATCAATATCATGATGACGTCCGCACCCATGGCAGCGGCAACGCGGGAACCACCAATATGCTCCGCACTTACGGAAAAAAAGCTGCTGTTTTGACCATGTTGGGCGATATGGGAAAAGCCCTGATCGCCGTGGGGCTGGGTCACCTGATTTACTGTGCCGATTTCATCATTCTCAACGAAGCCGGGCAGATCGCGGAGCGCTCCTTCAACCCCACAGGTGCCGCCATAGCGGGAATCTCTGTTATGGTTGGTCATATGTTCCCCTGCTTCTTCAAGTTCAAAGGCGGCAAGGGTGTCGCGACTGCCGCTATGGTCATCCTCATGCTGGACTTGCTGAATCCCCTGCACAAGCACATTCCCATTGTCTTCCTTATTTGCTTTGCCGTTTTTGTGATCATTGTGATAGGCACCAAATTTGTCTCCCTCGCTTCTATCATGGGCATGACGCTCTACCCGATCTTTTACACCGCCTTCAACGGTCACGGCTCTGCCAGCATCATCACGGTGCTCATGGCAGTGCTGGTGGTTTGGGCACACCGAGAGAATATCAGGCGGTTGCTCGCAAACAAGGAATCCAAACTGTCCTTGGGCAAAAAGAAAGCTGAAGCAGAGCCGGAAGAAATCTCCGCTCCTGAAACGGAAGAAGACACGGAAGAATCCCACGAGAAGCCGACTTCCGCCGACAAGAGCCAATCCCCTGTGTTTGTGGTAGAAAAGCCCGAGGTCTTTGAGTTTGAAGATGACGGCAAGCACAAGTTCGTTACTTGCACAGGTTGCGGACATACCATTCCCCGTTCCCGTAAGATCTGCCTTTACTGTAAAACAGAAAACCGTCAATACATCCCCGACCCCGAGGCTGAAGCAGCCCCAAAGAAAAGCAAAAAATCTTCCAAAAAATAACTCCCTGCCCCGCAGGAGAAAGGATGCCCCATGAACGCCCCTATCGAAAGGCTCACTGACCTGATCTTCCGTTGTGCCGTCGTATCGCTGCTACAGAAAGCGGTTCTGTCCAAATGTCACGACAAAACGGTAGGGCGATGCACCCTCACCCTGCGCCGTATCCGCGGTGAAGTCATGCTCCAAGCAGAGACCATGCGTACTGCCGCTGTGGCTAAGGTGGCAGGCAAGGGCGAGCCTGTGCAGGCATCCCACGAAAACATCCCTCTGACCCCCATCGGTCAAGGGAGACTTGCGGAGCTTCTTGCGGACTTCGATCAGATCAATCTCATAACTCCCGCGGGCAACTGTGAGTTCCGCCGCTCCAAGAACGGCAAGGAGACCCTTTTGGGTGCATCTCCCGTGTATACGGCGTTGGATAAGGGCAAGGATGCCCCCGTCAGCCTCCCCGTTTTGGGCAACGACAAGCAAAAGAACCGCATCCTCACGGGTGCTGAGCCTTTCCTGATCCATCTGGGCGTCAGCGACGAGCGCGGTCGTGTCCACGACAAGAAACAGCCCAAATTCCGTCAGATCAACCGCTTTTTGGAGCTGATCCGCGACGTGGAGTCCCAGCTTCCTGCCGAAGGAATCCTGAACATCTGCGATCTCTGTTGCGGCAAGAGCTATCTGTCCTTTGCCGTGTACCATTATTTCTCCGTCATCAAAAAGCGTAGCGTCCGCATGGTGGGTGTAGATATGAAAGCCGACGTGATGGACGACTGTAACAAGGTCGCCAAGGCTTTAGGCATGGATGGTTTATCCTTTGTCTGTGCCGACGTGACTACCTTTGATTTTGGCGCCCCCGTGCAGATGGTCATTTCTCTTCACGCCTGCGACACCGCCACCGATCTGGTGCTTGATAAGGCGCTCGAATGGGGCGCGAAGGTGATCTTATCCACCCCCTGCTGCCATCACGCCATGAACAAGGCGCTCAACTGCCCCGCGCTGTCCTTTATTGCCGAGCATTCCATGCTTCGTCAGAAGCTCTGTGACGCTGCCACCGACGCGCTCCGCTTGAAGCGTTTGGAAGCCGCAGGCTACGATGTGACCGCGCTGGAGCTGATCGACCCCGAGGAAACCCCCAAGAACGTGATGCTCCGAGGCATCAAAAAGTACGATCCCGCCGCGCAAAGATGCAGAAAAGCCGCCGAGGAATACGAAACGGCCTATGCTTTTTTGATGGGCAATCCCCAAAAGGCATAAGGAGAGCATCATGGGTATTTTCAAAAAAGCCATCGCTCATTGGACCAAGAGCAAAAACCCCGAATCCAGCCGCTACCGTCACGACATGGCGGAAAAGATCGTGGGCTACCCCATCAAATACATCACCGAAAAGCATGGTGACAACGAGGATGTCATCGGTCGAAGCGGCTCTCTCAACATCAAAAGAGAGACCGACGAGCTGATCGTCTCCACCCCCGCCGAAACCATTCTGAAGTGCGACATCGACCAAATGGAGGCATGGATCCTCATGTCGGGCGACGGCGTAGTCATTACCGCCCCCGATAAGGAACACGGCGGCGCGGTGAGAACCATCACGGTGCATTATGTGTATTATCGGAAATAGAGAGTACGTCGGGAGGATAACCTCTTGAAAGAAGTTTTCCCCCGAACCCCCTTTCAAGAGCTCAAAACAGAAAAACTGACCACGAGATCTCACAGCAGAGCGGATACCTATACCCCTATGAAGCCCTGCCCCACAGCCATATCAGGATAGAAAGGAGCCCTCTCATGCTATTAACCATCGACATCGGTAATTCCAGCATTTGCCTGGGGTTATTCCAAAGTGAGGTCCTCACCGCCACCGCCAAGCTGTCGGCTGACACCAAGCGGAGTGCCGACGAATATGCTGTCATCATCCGAGGGCTACTGTCGGCTCACGGCGTCGATCCCCAAGAGATCACCGCCGCCATCATCTCCTCGGTTGTGCCCAAGCTGACCCATACCGTTGAAAAAGCCCTCTCGTGGCAGGAAATGCCCGTCTACGTAGTGGGCAACGGTGTGAAAACCGGCATCAGCCTGCGGGTGGACGATCCCGCCCAGTTGGGTGCGGACATCGTTGTCAACGCCGCAGCCGCCGTCAAGCTTTACGGCGCGCCCGTGGCTATCGTGGACGTCGGTACGGCTACGGTCATCAGCGCGGTCAGCGGGCAAAAGGCATTGATCGGCGTGGCGATCGCCCCCGGTCCTGCCGCCTCCTTGGAAGGACTCAGAGCCTCCGCCGCCCTGATCCCCTATACCGAGCTGGGCGCGCCTTCCGCCGCCTTGGGCAAAAACACCCCCGACGCCCTACGCGCGGGGCTGGTCGCAGGGCACGCCTGCATGATTGACGGTATGCTGAACCGCATCTTTACAGAGTACAGCCTGCCCCAAAGCACCTCCGTGGTGGTCACGGGTGGACTTGCGCCCCTCGTGATGCATGAATGCCGACATGAATTAAAGCACGAAGAACATCTGACCCTGTGGGGGCTCTACCATATGTATACCGCCACGGTCAGCATCAAAAACAAAAAAGGATGATCCCCTGCCGCCATAAGCGGTAGGTATCATATAAAAAATTTACACGCACTATACCGCCTTCGCGGATGGTAGCACGGGGTGAAAGTCCCCGAAGGAGAAACAAAATGAAACACGTTACCCCCCAACGGACAGCACGCCAAGCGGCTGTACCTACCCACACTTCCCAAAAGGAGGTGACCGCATGAACACCTTGGCTAAGAGAAAGCAATCTATTCTCAGACTGGTCCAATTCTCCCTGCTCACCGCCATCACCATGGTGCTGCACTTTTCGGGCGCGGCTATTCCTGCTTTCGGTACGAAGATCAGCCTGGTGCTTATCCCCCTCGCCCTTTGCGCTATGATGTTAGGCCCTGTATACGGTGCTGTTTTGGGCTTCATTTACGGAACCACCGTATATATTTCTTTGGGTGTCATGCATCTCGATGCCATGACCGGCTTTATGTTTGACAGCTCCCCCATTATCACCGCCCTCATTTGCATGGTAAAAACCGCTGCCGCAGGCTTTGTCGCGGGTCTCGCATACAAGCTTTTGCAGAGCAAAAACCAGCTGATAGCCGTTTTTGTTGCCGCAGCCCTTGTTCCCACCGTCAATACGGGTGTATTTGTTCTGGGCTGTCTGTGCATCCTCGGCACCATTGAAGCCTTCCTTGCAAGCGCAAATCTTGCCTATTCGGGTGTATACTTTATCATGATCGTTTGCGCCGGTGCCAATTACGCCCTCGAGTTAGCCGTCAACATGATCTTCTCCCCCGCCATTGAGCGCATCATCCGCCTGGTTTCCAAGCAGATTAAGCAATAAACAAACCATCTGTATGGGCAGCAGCCCGCATGAGGTATCATTATGAAGCAGTATATCATCAATTTCGATCTTCCCGCCCTCGCTAAAAACGGCGCATCCGCCGTGATGGGTGCGGGCAAGAAAGCGGCAGATACCGTCCGCGCCATCCGCGAGGAGATCGCCACCGACATCGCCGCCGTGCGTCAGCGTGACCCCGCCGCCCGCAGTGATCTGGAAATCCTGCTCCTGTATTCGGGCGTTCACGCCATCCTGGCGTATCGAGTAGCACACAAGCTGTATCTGTCTAAGCACTACTTTGCCTCCCGTGCCGTCAGCCAATGGGCGCGGCACAAGACAGGCATTGAGATCCACCCCGGCGCCACCATCGGCAAGGGGCTGTTCATCGACCACGGTATGGGGGTCGTCATCGGCGAGACCACCGAGATTGGTGACAACTGCACCCTCTACCAAGGCGTGACCTTGGGCGGTACGGGCAAAGACGTGGGCAAGCGTCACCCCACTTTGGGCAACAACGTGCTGGTGGGCGCGGGCGCAAAGGTGCTGGGGCCCTTCGTCATCGCCGACAACTCCAAGATCGCCGCCAACGCAGTGGTGCTGGAGGAGGTACCCGAAAACTCCACCGCCGTGGGTATCCCTGCCAAGGTGGTGCGCCGTCACGGACGCAAGGTGGACGATCTCGACCAGGTGCATATTCCCGACCCTGTGGCGCAAGAGATCAAGCGTCTTGAAGAGCGCATGGATGCCCTTTGCGGTCAGAAAGACAGCGACACATAAACCTATGACCGGCTTGTTCCCGCAAGTCGGTCTGTTTTTAGATACAGTATTTTCTGTTTTTTTGAAACCTTTTTCATGTTTCCCGTGTCTTATTGAAATGAAGGTACCTTTGCACGAAGAATTGACCGAAAGGAGGCGACGCAGCGTGGGGAAAAGCACTTCTTTAGCCTCACTCCCTAATGATCATTACGACCGTCAAGCGTTGACACGCCTGAAGCGTGCGATAGCGAGCGGACGCGAAGAGGAGATCGATCGAGCTTTTGAAGACATCTACCGTACTTACGTCCGCCTTGTTGCCTTCGTTTGCGGGAAATATCTTTCGGAGGACGATGACATCAAACTGATCACAAACGATGTTTTCGTCAGCTTTTTTCGCCATTTGGATCGTCTTGACGCAGACGGACAGGGGCTTAAATATTATCTCACGGTCTCGGCAAAAAACGCCGCGCTGAACCACCTTCGCGATATGCAAAAGCATCGAGAAGCCATCGCAGACACAGAAGAAGCCGTCGAGGCGTCGCGCACCGTCCCGGACCCCGACAGTGATCTTGGAGCATCGATTCGTTATCGGGAACTGATCCGTGATCTTTCCTCCTGCATGGACGAAACTGCGCTGAACATCGTCCTCCGTCACGCTGTCATGGGAGAGACCTTCCCTGCCATCGCAGAAACGCTGGGCATGAAGTCACCCACCGTCAAGACCATCTATCACCGCGCCCTCGCCGCCTTCCGCCGAGAGAAAGGAAACCACTGGATATGAAAAAAAATCAAAAACGAGATCAAGCATTTCTCTTTGAGCAGATCGACAAAAAGGGCGACCTTGGCTTTGATTATACCGATATCAAGGATCGTGTGAACATCCTGCAATACGAAAAGAAGTCTGCGGTCAAAGCCCCCCCATACCGCCTCCGTCCCCAAGTGCTGACTGTGGCTTGCAGCCTCATTCTCGTGACCGCCGCATTAGGCTTTGGCGGGTTCATGATGAGCCAACGTGGAAGCGTCACCGAGCCCGACACCACAACCTACGAGGAATCCATCCCTGTCACCGAAAGCCAACCTGCCCATCAACCCGTGATCTTCTACCCCGAGGACGTCCTGCTTTGGCAGGGAGACGTGTATATTCGCACAAGTCAAGCGGTTGTGGCAGAGGATGTGGGAGAGCAACTGGGGCAGATTGTGTCCGAGACAGCTTCCGGTAGCCCCCATATGGGGCGGGACGATCCCCATATCGCCATTTCAGATCACTTGGCGGACGGCACGCCCTTCCATCAAGTGTCAGGCAAGGAAAACTACATCGCTGTCAGCTGCGAAGAGGGCTATATCATCTACCAAAAGCAACACAACCCAGACACCACCACACCCTAAACGCCATATGATAGAAAGGAAAGCATACCATGAAAGTGAAAGTGATGCATTTGTTCACCCTTACTCTGCTGTTTTGTCTGCTCCTGACCGCCATTGCCTGTGGCAAATCCCCCCATCCCACGCCCGAGAACACCCCAAAGCCCTTGGACACCACGGGCGGGCTTCTCCCTCCCGACGATCTCCCCTCTGATGAGGAGGACGGCACCGAAGTTGACACCGCTCTCCCCGCTCCTCCCGAAAATCCCGAAATCGGCACGGATATGCCCGTATACCCCGGGGACGGCGACATCGACATCGATCTGCCCGAGCTTCAGGAGGACGCCAAGATCATTTTGTCCGTCAAAGACGGCAAGGTGTTGGGCGCGTCCTCTCTCGATAAGCCCACCGACAGCGATATCATCGACAACCTCAGCGATTTCCAAAAGCTCTACGGCACTGTGGAGGGCATTGACGAGTCGTTCTTTGAAAGCAACGTCCTGCGGCTGGTCCACACCGCGCAGTCCAGCGGCTCCACTCGTTATGCCGTGGAGAGCGTAATCCTTGAGGACGGCAGACTCAAGGTGGAGATCATTGAGCAACACGCCGCCATTTCTACCCGCGATCTGCGCTACTGGTACGTATTTATCGCCGTGGAAAAGGATCTGGCGGAGGTCCCTGTGGACGTCAATGTCACAGGGATTCAGCTTGCAGGATAATTTTGAAAGAAGAAATCCGCTTTTCCTTCATTTTTCTATTGAAAACCCCTTGCAATTTTAAAAAAAGTATGATATAATGCAAGGCGATCAGTTTATTTTATTCAAGAGAGGTATTTAATATGAGCAACGCAAGTAAAATGAAGGTTGGCGTGGTTGGTGCCACCGGTATGGTCGGTCAGCGTTTTCTGACCCTGCTCCATGAACACCCCTATTTTGAGGTCGCCGCCCTGGCAGCCTCCCCCCGCTCCGCAGGCAAGACCTATGCCGAGGCCGTGGGCAACCGCTGGAAAATGACCACCCCCATGCCCGAGGAGTACAAGGACATGATCGTGGTGGATGCCGAAAACGATATTGAAACCATGAAGGAGAAATGTTCCTTCGTATTTTGCGCCGTGGATATGAAAAAGGACGAAGTCAAGGCATTGGAAGAAAAGTACGCCAAGGCCGAGATCCCCGTGGTCTCCAACAACTCCGCCCATCGCTGGACGCCCGACGTGCCCATGGTGATTCCTGAGATCAACCCTGAGCATCTGGCCGTCATCGAGGCACAAAAGGCAAGACTGGGCACCAAACGCGGCTTCATTGCCGTTAAGCCCAACTGCTCCATCCAGTCCTACGTCCCCGCGCTGACCCCTCTCATGAAGTTCAAGCCCACCCTGGTGGTAGCCACCACCTACCAGGCCATCTCGGGCGCGGGCAAAACCTTTAAGGAATGGCCCGAAATGATCGACAACGTGATCCCCTACATCGGCGGCGAGGAAGAAAAGTCCGAGCAGGAGCCTCTGCGTGTTTGGGGTAAAGTGGAAAACGGTCAGATCGTCAAGGCTGACGCGCCCCTCATCACCACCCAATGCATCCGCGTCCCCGTCACCGACGGTCACACCGCCGCTGTGTTCGTGAAGTTTGAGAACAAGCCCACCAAGGAGGAAATTCTGCAGGCCTGGGCTGACTTCAAGGGTCTGCCCCAGGAGCTTGACCTGCCCCACGCACCCGCACAGTTCATCACTTATTTTGAGGAAGATAACCGTCCTCAGGCAGCTCTCGACCGTGACATTTACGGCGGTATGGGCGTGACCATCGGGCGTCTCCGCGAGGACAGCTTCTTTGACTACAAGTTCGTGGGTCTGTCCCACAATACCCTCAGAGGCGCGGCCGGCGGCGCCGTGCTGATCGCCGAGCTGCTCTACCGTCAGGGCTATTTTGATTGATCCGCCATGAAAAAATACGTTGTTAAAAAGTTTCCCCAAGGCGCAACGGATGAAAGCATTGATTGGCACATGATTCCCGTCGCCCGTATCGACACCTATAAATGGTTGGACGGCTACACCCCCGAAGCCGCCGCACAGCTCGTCTACGTAGAGGGTGAGAAGTTCATCCTCCGCATGACCTGCGCCGAAAAAAATCCCCTGTGTCGCTATCATGAATACAACGAGCCGGTATATACCGACTCCTGTTTGGAGTTTTTCTGTGATTGGCTGGGGGACGGACGCTATATCAACATGGAGATGAACGCAGGCGGCACGCTTCTGTCCTGTGTCGGTCCCGACCGACATACCCGAACGCCCATTACCAATCTGTCAGACGGAGAAATCTTTCCCATAAAGGGCAAAGTTAAGGACGGACAGTGGCAGGTGACCGCCGAGATCCCCTCTTCTCTTCTCTGCAAGATTCTGAGCGTGGAGTCCCTTCCCTTCGAGAGCGGCTACGCCTTTCGCGGCAACTTCTACAAGTGCGGCGACGAAACCGCCGTTCCCCACTACGGTATGTGGAATCCCGTAGAAACAGAAAGAGCCGATTTCCACAGACCTGAATATTTCGGAACGCTGGTCATTCAATAAATCACAAACCCGCGATACTCATATGGTATCGCGGGTCTTTTTCTATATCGGGAACCTATCCGTTCTGAACCGTATCGCCTTCCACGCGCACGGCAATGGCTGACAGGTCGTCGGGAGACCCCGAAGCAATGGCTTGGCGAAGAATCCGAAGACGCAAGGAATCCATACTTTCGGGCAGAGGAGAGGACAAAAGCTCAATAAGCCACGGGCACTCGTCGTTGCCATTGGTCACGCCATCGCTGACCATCACCACCACGTCCCCGGGGTTCATACGAAAGCGCAGCAGTTGGGGATCGCTGTCCTTGAGAATGCCAATGGGCAGCGTACGGGAACGAAGCTTAAAAACCCGTCCGCCCCGTACCACGTAGGTAGGCGCGGCACCGTTTTTGGCAAATACCGCTTGTCCGCTCATGAGATCCAGCTCCATCAGATCTACCGTGGCAGAGCATTCATCGCCTGTACCTTGGTTTTTCTGACGAATAAAGCTGTTTAACATCCGCACCGACAACTCCACACGGTTGCCTGCCGACAGCATCTTTTCCAAAAACAACGCGCAGATATCCGAGGTAAGCGCGGCATCCTCCCCCGATCCCATGCCGTCGCTGATCAGCGCATAAAAGCAAGCTCGGTCGCTCTTGAACAGGGCTATATGGTCCCCGCAAGCGGCAGGCGGCAGATAGGTACCCACATCTCTTTCGTTGGTCAGCGGCAGGGGGAGGATGTCTCCCTTGCCATGCCCCGCGGGCACGGTACTGCCCGAATACACGGTGTCATACACCGCGACCGAAGACAGCCGCATGACCGATACAGCGGAGGAACTTCCGTCACTCTCAAAGGAAGGCAGAGACAGTTTGACATCGCAAATCTTTTCCATGTCTGCACGAAGCGCTGAAAGACCTTGCTCGCTTCTGTCAAAATGACTGCCTCGCACAATGATGCGGCAATTCCGCTTGCCGCAGACCACCACACCTAACACCGTAACCCCACGGCAAGACAAAAGGTCAAAAATTGCGTCGGCGGCTTGGGAATTACAACGGAACTCTTCCTCGTCCTCGTCCAAGGTGTCCCGCAAAACATCTGCCATGGATTCATAATCCGCGGCGCAGTCCTCGGTATGCTCATGCTTGATCAGCCGCTCCACCATTTTGGCATAACGGTTGTTGACATCTTCCAGAATGCCGGGCAAATGTAGGCAGTCCTGTGCCGTTTCAGGCGGCAGGCAGGTTGTATCCGCTTTCCCCTTTCGATAGAGTTGATTTGACAGCCTTGCCGCCATGAGATCCGCAGGATGGCATACCGCGCGGTCACATTTCTCACGGTAACGGCAACGGGCGCAATGACGATCCATGACCTCATCACACATCCGCCGAAGCTCGCTTTGCTTGGGCTTACGGAGTTGACCCGAAAGATCGTAGAACATACGAGACAAGGAAGTAAACGCCTCAGAGATAGCTTCCAGTCGGGCGCGATGTGACTCGGCTCTGGTTTTTTGTGCCATGGCAGCAGAAAAATCCTGCATACGCTCCTCCTGTGTCCCAACGGTAGATCCCGAGGGGAACAGCGCATCCAATTTTTGGGTCAAAAGGCACAGGGGGACCGCCAAAAGGACGGAGGGAAGGTATGCCACCAAGCCGTCCACGCCCATGCCGAACAGCGTCCAAAGAATCGTCGCCATACAGCCCCCCGCGATTGCCACTTTCACAGACAGAAGGCGCAGCAAACCAAATGCCAGCACCGCGAGAATCAAGGCGGGAGAAAAGAGAGGGTCTGCCGCCAGTCCGCAAATGATCGCCGTCACCATGCCGGGAATGATTCCCTTGACTGCGGTGATCCTTAAGGACAGGATGATCGCCAGAATGGGTGCAAGATGCAAGGTGATGTAGGGAGAATACAGGGTCAGCACGTGGATCTTGGCGGAAAGCGTCACCAAAAACAACAAAAGGAGTGCTGAGATAAGGGTCAGGGCAGAAAACCGCTCCAACATCGGATCATGACCTCTGCGAGGCAGGGCGTCAGGCATCCGCCCGTTCCCCCACAGTTGCTGTCCCTCTTCCGAAAAGCAGGGACAGAGCAGGAAGGTCGTCGGAGGGGTAACCGTCAGGGCAAGCAGAAAACCCAAGAGATCGTAGACAGCAAAGCCCCCCGAAATCATCAAGCCAAGCCCCATGGAAAAGCTCCCCAGTGTGGCACATAAAACTCGCAATTTTCTCGATTCACCAAACAGCGCCAATGAAAGCGGTGCTTCGGGCGCAGGCTTTTCATCCTCCGCTTCAGGGTATTTCATAGGTGTCTGCCGCCGCCCGCAGTAATAATCGGTGGCGGTGTCCACTTCCTGTTCCGTCCCCCACAGCTGCTCCGCAAAGGCGGTGAGCCTGTCCAGCGCCGAGGGGACTTTCTTCTTTTCTTGTGGGCTCAACTGTCTCCGGGACAACCAACCCAGGAGCAGGCGCAAAAGAAGCGTCGCCGTGTACAAGATCCAACCGACCCAAAAAGGAAACGGAAACGCGGAATGCAGTGCGGACAGGCAAAGTCCCAGCCATATGTATACCGTGGAGGTGGACGCCGCTCCCAGCAAAGCAAAACCCAAGGGCATCGCCCCAAACGGCAGGGCAAACGTACCCAAAAGATAAGCTGCGCCCAAATACAAAAAGCCCCGTAAGCAGGCGGATACTCGCCCTGCCACGACTGTCCGCGTTTTGTGGTTGTTTTTCCCCCCCTTGACTGTCGTTCCCTGGTTTTTGGGATGTGTCGTATGTTCCATAAATTTGTCCCTCCTGTTTTTTCAGGCATCTATACATGATATTTTAGACTTGGTTTTGATAGGTACTATCATTATAGCGGATGCCGCGCATGAAATTTGTCACAGTGGGGAAGGCGGGAAGCGGGGGCTTTTGTCGAATGCGGTGGGATGAGGAACTTTTGACGTCTCCCGCGTCGGAAAAAGGAAAAGGGACTGACAAAAAGTCAGTCCCTTGTCTTATGAATAAGCTTCCAAGGCTTTGATATCCCGATCGGTCAGCGTATACGGCTCGATTTCATAGACGTACTGATACAGCGGCAGGATGCCGTATGCCTCTTCTTCATAGTTTACGTCCTCCACGTAATACACATCCATGTGGATGGCGAGGATCGGACGGGTCTTGTCGTTAAAGTCGATGCCATCGAACACAAATTTGCGGTAATTGTACAGGCTTTTTTGCGCTGACGTTGTTTCAGACGCCGTGGGTTTTATGCGTACCCAAGACACGTTTTCGTCATCCTCTGCCACGTCAGGGGTGAGATCGTATGCCACGTACAGCGTGACGTCGTAAAGCTCGGCATCTCTGGCGGGTACTTCGGGCAGGTCATAATCCTCTGCCAGATGACGGATGGTGCTGTTATTGTAGCGGAAGGTCAGCTGAACCTGTTCCGCATCTCGGATGAACACCACGTTGCTCACCGAAAAATAGCTGTAGTTATGCTCAGCTGTGGTAATGTTGGTGGGCTGTTCCTGAGTAAAGATATCCAGCGAACGTCCCTCCGCCTGCACCTTTTCATACGCCGCTACCAGCTTGGCATTGGCGTCCAGCGTCTTCATTTCGGTGGGATCACCCGACGTAAAGATTCGCCACAAAAGGATACCGATGGTGCCGAAAACTAAAAGAAGTCCCAAGGCTTTAAACGTATATTTGAGAATTTTACCGCCAATTCCTTGACTCATGGTTGTGTGCCCTCCGTGCTTCGCATGAATTTCAACTTGTCCAAGGCGTTCTGCAAGATGATCTCTGCCGACAGGGTGTCAATGACACTCTTTCTCTTTTTGCCCCTTGTGTCGGTTTCATTAAGATACCGAGATGCCGCCATAGTGGTCATGCGTTCATCCAACATGGCAACAGGGACGGTCACAAGACTCGCCACGATCCCCGCAAATTTCTCGGCGTGCTGGGCACGGGGTCCGTGAGAGCCATCCATATTCACCGGCAGTCCAATCACAATGCCCGCAACATCGCGCTCCATAGCCAGCTTTGCCACAGCCTCGGCGGTCTTTTGCATACCGCCCACCGAGATCTGCGTGACCCCGGAGGCAATAGTCTGCCCATCATTGGATATAGCCAAGCCCGTGCGCTTATCACCGAAATCAACGCCTAAAAGTTTTCCTTTGATACTGATCAGTTTTTTCATGAAGCCTCTTCATCCTCTTCCGTGTAGCGAACGCCGTTTTGGTAGTCCGCCAGTTCTTCTTCCAATCTCATCTGCGCGATGATCTCTCCCGCTGTCCAGATATGCTCTCCAAACATATCCTTGCCGCGGCACATGGGGCAGGAGCAATGGATCTTGCCCTTGCTGTACATCCCATCAAAGGGATAAAAATCAAAGCCGTAGTAGCGAAGACAAATGCGCTTCTTTCTTGCGATCACGCGTCTTCTTTGTGCCCGTCTGAAGGCTCTGGTACGTTCCATTCTATCAATCTTATCCTTTCTCATAGGGAATATCATCAGAGGACAAAAGCCCTCGGCAGCCTGCCTCAATGTCCCGATACGTCACATCAAAGCGATCGGTGTACCAGGGGTCAGCCACGTCGCCGCCGTCAGGGGTATAGTCCATCAGCTTGCGAATCTTGCCGTCGGGATCGCCCCCCAAAATACGGGTCATGTTCCGTATATTGGCTTGATCCATGCCAATGAAGAGATCATATCGGTCATAGTCCTCCCGTGTCAGCTGCACCGCTCGCTTACCTTCGCAGGAAAGTCCGTGCCGCGCCAGCTCTCGCTTGGCGGGAGGATAGACCGGGTTGCCGACGCCCTGCCTAATTTCTTCGGTACTGGTTGCCGAGGAAGCGACCGTAATCCAATGGGCAAGTCCTGCCTTTGTCAGCAGATCTTTCAAAATAAACTCTGCCATGGGACTGCGACAAATATTGCCATGGCACACAAACATGATACGAAAAGGCATCTGCCGCATACGTTACCGTCTCCTTTTTCCGCGTTTTTGGCTATCGGAGGTATCCACAAGACGGGAGGTAAGTTGAATAATCAGTCGGATATCATCGGGTTGAACCTCTGCCTCGTGAGCGGCTTTACAACGGCGGATCTCTCCACACCGTTGGCATTTTGAGATGATAATATAGCCCTTCTTGGGATCAGGCTCGGCAGACACAGGCTCCAGTGCCCCCCGACAGGGGTTAGCTCTGTCGCCGGGATTGATGTCTACGTGGAGAGACCACAGACAAAAAGGACAATGGTTGCGGGAAGAATACCCCAAGGGCGCTACCTCCTTCCCGCAATGGGCGCAGGTAAAGCTGTCGTCAAATTTTGAAAAGCGTTTTTGTTCCATACCGTACACCTGCCCTCTTCTTCTCAGAAAATCTTTGTCATTTTTGCTTATAAGGCTTCACCGTGCGCCTTCATATCAGCGATAGTACGCCTCCAGCACCCTTGCGGCTGCCAAAGCGGCATAAGAGCCACCACCGGATTTTTCAATCACCGAAGCCACCACGATCTCGGGGGCGCGGGAAGGGGCACAGCAGACAAAGAGACCGTTGTCATTCTGGTTGCCGCCCACCTGTGCCGTACCGGTCTTTCCCGCCACCGTCACAGGCACACGGGACATCCACCCCGAGATACTCCCCGAGGAAGTAATGACCTGCTCCATACCGTAAAGGATCTCCTGCCGATAGGATTCCCCGAGTTCAAAAGCGGATACCACCGACGGCTCGGACCGATACACGACCTCCCCGGTGGAAACATTTACCGCTTTCGACAGCAAATGGGCGGAATACCTTGTGCCGCCGTTGACCAGTGTGGAGAGGTACACCGAGAGTTGCAGGGGAGTAAAGGCATTATCGGACTGTCCAATGGCGGCAGCGATGGTATCGGTTGCCATCCAGTCCTTTTGCTTATTCGCTTCGCGCCATGCAGGTCCTGCCAAAATACCTGTGGCTTCGCCCAGTTCAATACCTGTAGCTTGACCCAAGCCAAAAAGGCTACAGTAGTGATTCATGCGCTCAATGCCCAAAAGACGCCCCACTTCATAATAGTAACAGTTGCAGGACACCCGCAAGGCATCATCGGCGGTGATCCAACCATGCCGCTTGACCGTACTGTTACTGTTGTAGATCCAGCACTTGGGTTGATAGCTCTGATAGTAGGTGTACACTCCGGCGCATTCCAGCTGTGTGCCAATCCCCACGACCCCATCCGACAAGGCGGCGGCAGTCACGGCAGGCTTGAAGGTCGAGCCGGGAGCATACAGACCCAACAGCGCGCGGTTATACAGCGGCAACGCGTCATCCACTTCCAAGTTAGCATAATCCTCGCGGAAGGTTGCCAGATTATACGTGGGATAAGATGCCAGCGCCAGCACTTCTCCCGTGTTTGGATCCATCACGCTGATCGCTCCCGCTTCGCAAGCATCCTTTCCTAAGTTGTTACGGACGTAAGCCACATTCTCCCGCAGTCCGTCCTCCGCGGCGATTTGAAGTTCAATGTCGATGGTCAGGTACACGTCCTTCCCTGCCACCGCCTCCACCTTCATGTATTCGTTGACCACGTGTCCTTCGTCATCCTCCACGATGACCTTGACACCGTCCTGCCCATGAAGATAAGCTTCAAAAGCCGCTTCGCAACCGGATTTTCCTACAGTCGCGTTCATATTATAGCCCAACGCCTTGTATTCCGGCCATTCTTCGGCGTAAATGGGACCGGTTTGCCCTAAAATGTGGGAGGCATATCCCGGGTACTGATAGACCCGCTCGTAGGCGGTAGAAAAGCTGATACCCGGCAAAGCCAGCTCTTTTTCGCAGGTAATGGTGGTCATGCTGACTCCCGATGCCATGGTATAGTCATTGGCGCGGGAAAAGCCCGAAGCTTCCATGCCCCAATAGATATGCAAAAGACGGTTGATTTGACTGTCCGTATACAGGGGTTCGCCTGCTTCATCGGTGGCGAGAAGGTCGTACTCCTCCAGAAAATAATTCAACAGCTTTTCCGCCGTCACGTAGGACAGCGGGGCGGCGTCGAAAGCCGCCGCCGCTTCTTTGGTGGTCTTTCCCTCGGCTTTGAGCGCGCGGATCATGGCAGCCCGCAAGCCCGAGGTGGTTAACTGCTCCACCAGCGTGTCATAATTGGCTGACCCCTCAAGCTCGGTCACCGAGGTATACATCACATCGGGATAGACGCCCAGGAAGGGGTAGCGATAGTCCACAAGGCACTGCCCTTCCCCGCAAGTGTACAACACGTCCAACGCTTTGAGCAGGGTTTGGTTACGCAGCGCTGGTTCTGTGGGAAAAACGCTGTAGTCCACTGTCAGACTGTAGGTGTATTCATTGATCACCAAAGGCTTGCCGTTGCGGTCGTAAATCTGACCGCGCATGGCTTGCACGATGACCGTTCGCTCGGTGGTGCCGTCCTTGGCGTGTCCGCCGATGTTTTCGCGATTCAGCTCCATGACGGCAAAGACAATGCCGTACAGAAGGCAGGCGATCAAAAAGAAAATCCCCAATGCGGTCATGCGCCTCACGCGGCTATGGTTGTTTTGAGTACGGTGCTGCATGGGATCTCCTTTCTGTGAATCTCGGAATTTATGGATATTATGTCTATGATGCCGCGGGCACGGGAATCAGGTTCAGCACCATAAAGAGACAAAGCAGGAAAATGCAAACCAGAATACCCACGTTACCGAAGGCAGAAAGCGCGCGGTCCGACGGTCTCAAGGGCAACTCTCCCTGACCGACGTAAATCTTTTTCTTGCGGATGTGATAGATGATCAGCACCACAGCGGCTGCCATGGCAGCATAGATCAAAAGGGAGACAAGGGACATGAGCGCGTATCCCGTGGGATGGGCGGCAATGAAAGACTCCATCGCCTCCAGATCATTGGGATCAATCTCTTCCATACCTTCCAAACCGAACCAGCGAGTCAGGTTGGGAATCACCATCATGCCCATGAAATTCATGAACATATGCAACCCCACAGACCAGTACAGCTTGCCCGTCAGCGTATAGACGTACGCCATGACCAGTCCCACCATGAAGGCATAAAAGAACTGGAAGAAGTTTCCGTGGAACAGCGCAAAAAGCAATGCGGACAGAATGATCGCCATCCCGTCGCCATAGCGGCGCGCTCTGTCGATGAACAGCTTGCGGAACATCAGCTCCTCGCCAATAGGCGCGATGATAACCGTGCCCAGAAGGAGCATCCACCATGGGCTGTTATCCGCCAGACTGTTCAGGTTGTTTTCATAATCATAGCCCATGACTTGGGACATCCAACTCATAAGTCGGTTACCCATCAGACTGCCGATATACATCAATCCGAAGCAGATCAGCGCAAAGAGGCAGAAATGTCCCACATGAAATTTGGGCTTTTCATAAAGGAAGCCTCCCGAAGCGTAGCGGGTATCGTGGGCACCCCGATCTACTTTGCGCAAAACCAAATAAAAGGACGGTAAGGCAAAAAGATACAGGGGAACAAGGTTCAGTACCCAGGAAAACCACCACTGAACGTACAGGTTGGGCAGAAAAAATGCCGAAGCGAAAACCAGCACGTAGGAAGAAACCAAATAGACACCAAAGAGTACCGCCACAGCCACACCCAGTCTGGAATAAGCTTTTCGGCTGTCATTCAGGGTTTGTACGTAGCGTTCATTGTTTTCGGGTTGTTCTTGAAAATACATAGGGGGCTCCTTTCTGTTATTTCCGATGGAACTCCAAGGGCGCGTGCCACAGCTCGGGTTTTTGAGACAGGATACCCAGTCCGTTGATGACTGAATCCTGAGGCGCGAGGGACATGACCACCCGCAATCCTGTTTTTTGAGCCAAAAACCGTTCAAATCCGGGCAGTTGAGAAGAACCGCCCGTGACCATAACACCCAAACGCCGCAGTTCTCGCTCCATCTCATGGGGCGCGGCATTCAAAACCCGTAGCACCAGCTTGGCGACAGCGTCGATGGCGGGGGTTATGGCATCGCAAATATGTTGAGAGGTGACGACACGGCTCTCTGCCAGCTGGGTATGGGCGTTCCGCCCGTGGATCACCATCCGTCCCCGATCAATGCGGGGATCTGCCGTACCCAGCTCCAGCTTGAGCATTTCAGCATCCGACTCGCTGATGGTCAGCCCCTGCTTATTCTTCATGTAATTGATGATGGCGCGATTCAGACGGTTGCCCGCCACCTTCAGAGATTCCGCGTGGATCACGCTACCCGAGCTGATAACAGCAACATCCGTCACGCCGCCGCCCATAGACAGGATCAAATGGGCGCGGGACGAAGCTACTGCCAGTTTTTCGCCCACCGCCGCGGCAAAAATTGCGGGGACCGAGGCGACACAACGCGCCCCCGCGTTGAGCACAGCCCCCTCCATCACCATTTGATGCACCGTGTCCATATGGTAAGGGACAGCAAGAAGCACCGCGGGGCGGCGGAACAGTGTGCAGATGTCCTTGGCATCAAACAGACCTGCCAGCATACCCGAAACGGTATCGCAGTCACCAATGACGCCATCCACCATGGGGCGGATCGCCATGATATGCTCAGGGGTCTTGCCGATCATACGGCAAGCCTCCCCGCCCAAGGCTACCAGCCGCTGGTTTCGAGTATCCACCGCCGCCGCCGTGGGGCATCGCAGCACCACACCCGCTTCTGATTTCCAAATACGGGTATAGTGTGTGCCGATATCAAGACCGACACGATAATCCTTTATATCCTTCCAAAAACTCATGCTTTTCTCCCTCGATCATACAAGGATCTCACAGATCTAATCCGAAAGCCGCTTTGACCGTGGCGCAAAGGCGATGTGCCGGAAGTCCCACCACGTTGAAATAGTCGCCTTCAATGCGCTCAATATATCGTGCCGCCCGTCCTTGGATGGCGTACGCGCCCGCTTTTCCCATGGGCTCGCCTGTCGCCACGTAACGGCGGATCTCTTCATGACTCATATCGCTGAAATATACCCGTGTCAACTCGTGGGAGGTGACCACACGCCCTTGATACCATAGGGCGAGACCGCTGGCGACGATATGCCCCTTTCCCGAGAGCATCTCCACCATGCGGCAGGCATCCTCTTCATCCCGAGGCTTTCCCAAAAACACGCCGTCCAGCGTCACCAGCGTATCCGATGCGATGATCAACGTCTCCTCGGTCAGCGCCTGCTCCTCCGTAAGGGCTTTACACGCCGCGAGGCACTTCTGTCTGGAGATTTCCTCAACACGCGCCCCGGGATCGGTCAAGTCACAATGTTCGTCGGTTTCCGCCACCACGACGCGAAAAGAGAGACCTATGGTCTCCAAAATTTCTTTTCTTCTCGGGGAGGCAGAGGCGAGAATCAGCTGCAACTGTGCCATGGTAAATTTCCTTTCGCGGAACACCGCCCGTCCCACGGGCAGACATTCCCATAATATGTTTATAGATAGTTATATTATAGCATAATTTTGTGACGATGACAAGGGATTTCCATTATTATTTTCTGAAAATTCGTGTATTTCATCCGTCTTTTTGTGAGGAAAGGAAAAAGGAAAGCTTTCGGCTTTCCTTTGTTTATCAACGATAATCAAACCGCTCCCCCGTCTCCATGAGAAAGCACCGGGCGGCGGTGATTTCGGACAATCGCGCCTCCATATCGGCAAAGCGGGTCTTCTTGACTGCCAACGCGAGGGTGACTTTATCCGAAAACTCGCTGTCATCGGTGATCACCCCATACCTTGGCAGTTCCTGCAGAATGAGCTGATAGTCGGAGTAGGTGGTTTCCAGCATGAACTCGGTATATTTTTCATAAGTGATGATTCCCGCCGCCTCCAAGGCGATGGTAGCCGCGTGAGAATAGGCTCGGACAAGACCGCCCACACCCAAAAGGATGCCGCCGAAGTAGCGGGTGGTCACCACCACGGCGTCAAAGACCCCTTTTTTACGAATCGCTTCCAACGTGGGAAGTCCCGACGAACCCTGAGGCTCGCCGTCATCGGAATATCGCGCCGCCAGCTCGTTGGAGGTTCCCTTGCTGATGCGGTACGCCCAGACGTTGTGGGTGGCGTCGGCGTACTGTTTTTGCACGCCCTTGATAAACGCCATGGCGTCCTCTTCGCTCTCCACGTGGGCGGCATGACCGATAAACTCGGAGCGTTTTTCTTCAAATCTGTCCTCGCCCTCACCCGCTAACGTGGTATACAGGACGGGAGCGACATTGTTTTCACTCATGTTGCTTCTCCTTGGAAGTATTTTCGAGGAAGCCTTTTCCCTGCGGGAAAAGGCTGTTTATGGTATCACGCTAGCGTCACTGTCGGAACGGCTCGCTGCGAAAGTCGGAAGAGGACAGGATCAAATTCATTTTTATTTCCTTATGTAAAATTCTTTGGAGGTGCGGAACCTTTCTCAAAAGAAAGGTCCGCATCATACTTTCTTACCAAGTATCCTCTTCCCTCACGGTCTTGGCGTTGGGATCATATTTCTTCATGAGCCCATACACCCGATCGTCCACGGTGGCAACCACGGTGACGGCGTCATAGCCATAGTCCACCGACTCCACGGATGCCTTTTCGGAGTACAGGCGGGACAGCGCCCCCTGCTCGGCGTTAGGAATAACAAAGGTTACGGTGCGTTTACCGCGGCGGATGATATCTTGAATGGCATCAGCCAGTGCATCACAACCCTCGCCTGTCAGCGCAGAAATACATACGGCACGCTTCTGACCGTCACGGTCGCTGACCTTATTGGCTGTCACATCCATGAGGGTGACAGGGTCACAGGACGTGCGATCACACTTGTTAAACACGTACAAGGTGGGCTTTCCGCCTGCGCCAAGTTCGGTCAAAAGCTGCTCGGTGACCTCCAACTGGGAGGCACACTCGGGGTCGGAGGCATCCAGGAGGAGCATGATGATATCCGCGTATACCGCTTCCTCCAAAGTGGAACGAAAGGCATTGACCAAATGGTGGGGGAGTTTCTTGATAAAGCCAACGGTGTCGGTCAAGAGGACGGATTCACCGCTTGGCAGAGTAAATTTTCTCGTAGTGGGGTCGAGGGTGGCAAAGAGCTTATCTTCAGCCAAAATGCCTGCTCCTGTCAGGGTGTTGAGCAGGGTGGACTTACCTGCGTTAGTGTAGCCCACGATGGCAATCTTGGGTACCCCGCTTTTGTCTCGAGAGGCACGCATGGTACGGCGGTTCTTTTCCACCACCTCAAGCTCAGCCTTGAGAGCATCTATACGGCGCTTCATGTGACGGCGGTCGCTTTCCAATTTCGATTCGCCGGGACCTCGGGTACCGATACCGCCGCCCAAACGGGACATCTCGATACCGTGTCCCGTAAGACGGGGCGCTGTATATTGCAACTGTGCCAACTCCACCTGTAGCTTACCCTCGGAGGTCACGGCGTGAAGGGCAAAAATATCCAAAATCAGGATGGAGCGGTCAATGACGCGGAGGTTGTCTCCCCCGATATCATCCTCTAAATTGCGGATCTGTACAGGGGAAAGATCGCAGTCGAAGACCACGAGATCAATATCGTTGCTGTGACAGAGGTCGGACAATTCCTTTACTTTACCCGAGCCGATGAGGGTGCGGGGATCGGGCGTGGTCTTTTGGATCATGCGGGCGAAGGTCTCGCCTCCGGCAGTATCCAAAAGGCGTTCCAGCTCATCGAGAGACTTTTCCGCCTCCTCTATGGTATCAGCGGCGGTGCGCTCCTCACGGGCGACCACGCCCACAAGGACGGCCTTGATCGGTGAGTCCTTCTCACCTTTGGAAATAATGGTGTTTTTATTTTCGGACATAAAGAAAACATTTCCTTTCGTTTCAAATGAAAAAGGACAGGACGCACACAGCGCACCTGTCCTTTTATCGGTTGATAGATTGCTCCCATGGAAGCATAGGCATCCCACAGGCTCCAAGGAGAGATTACTGCTTGATACCTGCAAGTCTCTTCTTGAACTTATCCACACGACCGCCGACGTCGACAAACTTCTGCTTGCCGGTGTAGAAGGGGTGGCACTTGGAGCAAATTTCAACACGCATCTCGCTACCCTTGGTAGAACGAGAAACGACAGTTTCGCCGCAGGCGCACTTGATGACGCATTCAACGTAGTTGGGATGGATACCGTTCTTCATTTTCATTTACCTCACTCTTAAATTTCTCATGTTCTTTGACATGGGGTACAAAAGCCTATATATTATATCACACTTGATTTAAAAAAGCAAGGCTTTTCTGAAATTTTTTCAAAGATTTTTTGCGAAAAAGCTCCCACCTTGGAAGGTGGGAGCTTGAAACTTGGAACAATGAAGGTCTGAAATCAGTAAGCGATTTCACGGTCCTCCCCTGCCCCGATTTTAGTCGCGTGGATCCGATGGGTCTTTTTATTCACCGTAAATACGTTAAAGGACTGTTCCGTAATCGTACCGACCGTACGGTTGGCATCCAGCACAGCTTCGCTTGCGGAATCCTCAGCACGGCCGTCGCAACGACCGGTAATGGTCTTGATGGACCAGTCGTCAGCCGTCAACTCGAGATCCTTGTGGGTATGCCCGCTGAAGTAACCAATGATCTGCCCCTTGGCATGGGTGAAATCCACATCCAAAGAAACGTAATCGTAGGGTTTTTCAGAGACCTCGGGTTGCTCGGGGGCAATAATTTTTTCATTATTGGTCACAATCACGTCTCCGTGTGTCCCCTCGCCACCTGTCAAGCCGCCGTAAATTTTTATATAGGGTGCATCAACACCGTACACAAACGCATAGGGGATCTTATAGACGTTTTCGTCATAGTCAGACACCACTACCGCACTGTTGGCATGCATATTGGCTTCCCCATTGACATAGCCCAGGTTTTCGTTAAACCAGTACATAGCCGAAGTTGTCTTAATGTCAATACCCTTTACGTGCAAATAGCCGCCAACAGGGATCAAGGGGTTACCGTTTTCGTCTTTGATTCTAATGGTGTTGGTAGTGACACCATGGGTAACAACACCACTATTCGACGGCGTGCCTTGGGACGTAGAATACCGCCACCCGATAAAGAACCGCTCGTCAGCCCCACCCGCAGGGGATGTGGTTGCGTTGGATGCATCTACTAAGTTGGTAAAAGGTATTTCCGTTTCCTCCTGCTCTGCGTCTCCTGTCCCGGCGAACGTGCCTGTGTAGGTGGTCTTGTTCTGATAAGCATTCAAAAAGGCTCTCATGATAGGCGCTTCCCCATCAAAAGCATCGACGCCGTAGCTGCCCGCGATGGGCGCGTGAGAAGCCACAATGACCGACCAGCTGTCCGACGGAACACCCAGCAGGGCCTCCTCTACCAGATCGAACTGGGACTGTGTAAAGCGGAACGTGCCATAGCTGTTATATTTTGCCGTCCCGTCCTCCTCAAGGGTGGAGGGGTTGCAGTGGGTATTCAGCACGATGAAGCGTACCTTGTTGGCAGCATCATCAACATAATATCCTGTGCCGCTTTCGTCAAAATGTACCCCATCAATCATGCTCACAGGACGGTAAAAGAACTCGTGAAGCTCGTTTTCGGTCAGGTTATAGCACATCAGCTCATCTCCTACGCCCTCATAATCGCCGTCGCCATCCTTGTCGTAGCGTCCGTAGGCAACGTCGTGGTTACCTCGGGTGATCAGCAAACGGTCTTTGATAGGCGCCAGCATGATCCTAATCTTCTCAAGCTCCGCCAGCGCATCGTCTCTCGTTCTTCCCTGCGCGTAGCGATTATAAGCATCTCCAAGGCAAAGAACGTACTTGATGTCGCACGCATCGGCGATCCGCTTGGCAAGCAAAGGTGACCACCCTTCGTTACCGACCTTGCCGTAACCGTTGTCCCCGTAATGGATATCGGTGATGACAATAAAGCTGAAAGCGTCCTTGCCGCCGTCGTTCTGAAGGGTCCTTACCGCCGCAATTTTTTCCGGAAGATAACGCTCCCAGTAGGCAGGAAGTATTGCATCGGTCTCCCCGGCGATCCCCCCCGACGGTTGAGTACCGCGCCCCAAACAAGCAACCATCAGCGCATCCAAATCCAATCCTCTTTCCATATGATCCCTCCTTACATCAGAGGTGTGCCGTCAACCACGCTGCACCAGTAACCGCCCGCACGGTTTAACACGTACAGCTCGGCAGTCTCCACCACGTAAAGCTTACTGCCTTGGACATAGTCATCGGTATCCAGCGACAGTCCCTCTTGCTTGTCTCCCACGTAAACATCCGCATATTCCCGATATTTACGCGAATCATCGGTATAATTATCCTTGACTCTTTTGTACATACGCTCCTCCTGATAAAAAAATAACGGTTTGCCCCTGCCGGCAAACCGTTATCCATATTATATCAGAAGTCACGCCCGTCGTCTACAACCTATAATGGGGAAAAATCTCAAAAAAACACATATAGGGCGCAAAGAGACAGGTTTATTGGGGCGTTGTCCCCTTAGGGGCAGGCATACGCAGTCCTACCAAGCGGCAGAGGAAATCCCCAAAGGGCAGAAGCCTCACCAGTTTTTTGCACACAGCCACGAGAAGGATCATGCCAAGAGTGGCGATGATCGGATTTGCAAGGTCAAATAGGAGGTTTGATGGCAGGCGGGCGGTAACGAATTGCACGATCTGCATATGCAAAAGATAGACACAGTAAGTGTCATCACCTGCCGCTGCCCAAAACCCCACGTGCCGGCATCCTGCCAAGGCAAAGGACAGTCCCCAAAGAGTCACCGCCGCGAACAGCTCCCACGGCACCGATAACAGGTGAAAATAGCCGAAACCTTGGAATAGGTACAGGCATATCAACGTTCCCACAGCAAGCGCGAAAGACACGGCGAAAGTGATGGGATGATCTGTCAATACACGATCCCAACGGTATTTTCTTGCCAAGATTCCCAAGGCAAAGAAGCCAACCCAGTGAAGGGGGTTGAGATACGGCGCCGGGCAAAGCGTCTCCGACAATAATGGTGCGAAGGTGTTGAAGGCAATGGCGACGACAGTCAGTGCCATACAGATGTACAAAAGGATTTCTTTTTTGGAGAGCCATCCGAACAGCAGAATAAATATCATGTAAATGGTAAAATAGTAATACCACGTACCATAGCCAAAAATCCACTTGACATACCCTAAAAGGCTGACCTGTCCCGTCAGGATCACCGATACAGCGTACGTCAAAAGAGAGCAGACCGCCCAAGGCAACACCACCGTCGTCAGCTTCTTTTTCCAGAAACGGCTTCCGTCTCCCGGCTCACGGTGATATAAAAAGCCGCCGATGATCAAAAAGCCAATCACGCCAACCTGCCCAAAGGCATCCCAAAACCGTGTCACCACGCCCCGCAACATATCGCCTTCAGAGGCGATCACGTTCACATGGGCGGCAATCACGCTGAGGATAGAGAATACACGCAAAAGCGAGATGGCACGCCGTTCCCGATCCGTCAAGGGGCGGGCGGAAGGCAGTTGATTAGATGCTTCTTTACGCTTTTCCATAGGCATAGGTATGTCTCTTTTTTGTCATCATCACCCACATGAGGCGGAACCACAGCTTCATGGGCAGGATCTTTTTGAAGACCTTGGCGATTTTTCGGCTGGCAGGCATGGCGACGTATCGACCGTCGAATAAGTAGTCGCTCATCTGACGGATATAATGCAGGTTCTCCTTGATAAAGCGGCGATCATTGACCAACAGCAGTTGGTACAAGGCAACCACAGCCGTCTCACAGACCTGCTTTTTCATGTAGTTATACACGGGGGGATCTTCCTCCGACAGGGTGTTCAGTTCCTTCAGATACACGCCGAACTTGATGGCAAGGGAGGAAAAATACTTCTTACGCTTGGGCTCGTCGTCACTCTTGGCAAGAGACCCCAAACGAGACCTGTGGAAGTACACCAAGGCGTGGAAATAGCCCACGCGCCGCAGATACTTTCGGCAGAAATAGGTATAGACTTCGTCCTCATTATGGGACATAGCTTCGTTGTAGAACATCTCGTGACTCAAAAGAAAGGCTCGGTCATAGAGCATAAACCAGGTTGCCTTTCGGAAATATACCGTGCTGTTTTGGGCGTTCCTTTGGGAGGTAGCCTCATGGATCTCCCGAGGATCGGTGACAATGTCGATTCTGTCGCTGTCATGGAACGTAGGATCCACGGTCGCGCCATCCTCAAAAGTATGACGTCCGAACACAAGGCACTCAAGATTTTCCCCCTCGGCAATCTCCAAAAGACGCGCCAAGCTGTTATGAGCAACGATATCATCCGAATCAATGAACCAAACGTATCTGCCCTCAGCTTTTCTCAGTCCATCGTTTCTCGCCGCAGACACGCCACCGTTAGGCTTGTCCACAATAACAATTTGAGGGTATTTTTCACGGTAGGATTTAAGAATGTTCAAGGAGCCATCCGTAGAGCCGTCGTTGATACACAGAATCTCATAGGACGCAGGATCCAGGTTTTGAAGCACCAGAGAATCCAGGCACTCGGCGAGATAGGCTTCTACGTTATAGATAGGCACGATGATGCTCAGTCTTTTGCTCATTCGGATCACTCACTTTCTCAGAAGAATTGGCTTATGGGGATGACTCTGAGGATTTTCTTGTCAGAAATCGCTTGATTTTTCCGGGTCCTATGCAGATCAGGGCATACAGCACCGAATAGATCCCCGCAACCGCGCAGGCTTTGACGCCTACGCCCCACCACCCTCTCAAGGGGATAAGGTGGGACAGCGCATACCCACCGACCCCGGTCAAGATCGCCACGGGCAGCCATTTGCCGTAAACACTGATGAAGTAACGGGGAAGCTGCAAAGACAGCTTTCGAACATACAGAATATTCAATCCCGCGGTACGAACAAGGTATGCCACACACACAGCAATAGATGCACCCAGCACGCCAATCCGAGGCAACAAGACAAAGGAAATCAAGAGATTGGTCAACGCCATGGCAATATACACGAACGCCTGCTCCCGAACAATGTTCTTTGCCAGCAAGGTGGTCCGTGCCACCTGTTGAGGGGTATCAATCAAGGAGGGGAAAATCAGCAGAATGGCACTGATATAGACCAGCTCATAGCCTTCCCCCATCCAAGCGGAAACAAAATTTTGCCCCACACAGACAAAGCCCACAAAGATCAGTCCAATGGTAAAGACGTGGAATTTGCCCACCTTGATCATCAGGCGGATCAGATTTTCCTGGGCATTTTCTTTCAGCAACAGACGGGAGATTTTTGGAAGAAACATCCCGTTGATAGCATCGGCAAATGTATAGACGTAGTTTTCCAGCGTAGCCGCCAGGCTGAAAAGTGTCACCTCGGCAGAGCCGATGATGGCGGCAATCACCGTGGGCATGACGGTGAAAATACACCGCTGCGCCACGTCTCTGACCGTCACCCATACCGCATACCCGAAAAGTTGCTTCGCAAGCGGGGTATCCCACGCGGTCATATCCGCGCGGTGCTTTGTGGAAGTCTTGATAATGATGTACTTGACCCCCACCATAGCCAAATTGATAACCGCGTGGATCAACACCAGCGCATACACGCCGCGATTCATCAGCAGACAGACCACAATCAGTCCCACGCTCAGCACCTTGCTGATCAGGTTGCACGCTTTAATTGCGATAAATTTTTCATCTGCCAGCAGGATGCTGTTAAAGGTGGAAAAGGGGAAGGACAGCACGCTGTAAACCCCGACGATGATAAACAGGCGTTTGAAGACCATAAGTTCATCGGGTGTCAGCTTCTGATAAATCACATCCGACAGGAAGTAGAACACCACAAGGCAGACGGTGATCAGCCCCGCGATGGCAAAGAAAATCTTATAGACGATCCCCATAAAACGGTTGGCTTCGTCATACTTCTTTTCAGCGTAGTAAGATGCCAAAAACTTTGCTACCGCCGAACCGATGCCGAAATCCAGCAGAAACAGATTGACAATAGACAAAGCCAAGGTATAGAGTGCGTACTGATCGTCTCCGATGGTGCGGATCATCCAAGGAGTATAGAGCAGTCCCGACAGGATGTTAAAAACGATGGCACCGTAGGACAAGATGGCGCCGAAAACAATCTGTTTGTTTTTTATAGCGCCCAGTTTTTGTTTCAGCATGAAATCATCCCCGCTTCTTTCGTATATACCGACGGTACAAGGGCGGACACAACCACAGAAGAAGGATGTGCAGCTTGAACTTTCGGTCGATATAAGGATATTTCTTACTGAGCAGCGCGAATCTCGCCCCTAAAATATCCCGCCGTAAAGACTTGAATTTCTCAGGGAACGTACCTGATACGATTTGGGGGATGATCATGTTTCTGGCGGATACCGCCTTTTGGATCTTCCAATGCGGCAAAAGGCTTTCGTCCTCCTCCGCCTTCTCCATGTCCTTCAGCATATCCAAAAAATCAAAAGAGGTCTGCTTCAACGTCCCCGTGGTGATAGAATCGGGGCGAATGATATAATGATACAGCGGGATTCTTAAGCAGAGAACACGGGGCTGCCGTTTCAGCAGCTGATAATTCATGACAAAGTCCTCGCTTCGGACATCGACAAACCGAAGCTCGTCAAACACCGCTCGCTTATAAAGCTTATCACAGGAGCAGCAGCGGAACCCTACGCCTGAATCCAAAAGATCGACCAGCGCTTGGTGCCATGTCATCTCATGGCAAGGAATCTCGCTGTCAGGCACCCCTTCGGCGGTATACTGCATCTCTTCGGTATGAACGTACCCGCATTGAATCATGTCGGCTTGGCTTTTCAGCGCATGGCGCAACATGATCTCGTAAGTACAGATCTCAATGGCATCGTCCGAGTCGATAAAAGAAATGTATTCCCCTGTCGCCACATCCAAGCCGGAGTTGCGCGCCGCGGACAAGCCGCCGTTGGAACGGTGGATCACCCGAACACGAGGATCAGCCGCCGCGTATGCATCGCAGATCGCTCCGCAACCGTCAGGAGAGCCGTCATCCACCAAAATGATCTCCAGATGGGGATAGGTCTGCGCCAGGATAGAATCCACGCAGCGTCTGAGATATGGCTCGGTTTTATAGATCGGCACGATCACACTGATACGGTTGTCCATATTCATTCTCCTTGGTAGGTTTCGGAAAGAATTTCGGCGGGACTGCAAGGTCCGATCTCAAAGAGCGTCTGCGCGTCCCCTCCTTGCTTTAGCGTGTCAATCAACCGGAGCAACCGACTGACAGCCGCTTCGGCATTCCATTGGTCACGGATAGTTTGATAGGCGGCTCTGCCCAAGGACTCTCGCTTTTGCGGATGATCCAGCAGATCCTTGACCCGCGCATACAGCATTTCTTCATTTTCGGACGCATAGATCAGTCCGTTTTTTTCGTGTTGGATTAAAAAAGGTGTCGCGCCCGCGGCATGGCTTGCCACCACAGCACAACCGCTGTTCATGGCTTCATTGGCAACCGCCCCCCACCCCTCGGCAAAATCGCTGGTGAAAAGGTAAATGGCAGCGCCGTCCATATGGCGGCGTACGTCTTCGGGCGGCATGGATCCCAACAGACGAACACGGTCCTCCAGCTTCAGCGTTCGGATCATGTCCTGCAGATCCGTCTCCATATCGCCCATGCCCACAAAGTCCAACGTCAAAGGATACCCTTCATCGGCAAGGCGCTTGACCACACGGATCGCGTCATCGGGATGCTTCCAGTCGAGGAAACGACCGCACCACAAAAGCTTATGGGGGTCTTTCCCTGCCATCAGGGCGTCCTCATTGTAAGTCAACGCCTCGGGGAAATAGCCCCAGCGGTAAGCTTTCTTTTCAAAAAGACCGAAGCGCGCATAATCCCCCGCCGTATAAGCGCTGGAGCAAAGCAAATACAACGGTTTGTCCATGGGGTTTCTTTTGCGCCAACGGATGCGTCGAACGAGGTATTTCCAATTTTCGGGACCGTTTTTTAAAGGGCGCTCGGAATAGCGCAAGGTAAGCCGTCCCTTTTTGATGCGCCCCGCCAGCATGGCTTCGGGAGCAGAACCAAACATCACCACGTCAGCTTGATCAATGCGCTTCTGACATTCTGCCATGGTTTCCCGACTCTCGTACGAATAAAGAACGTAGGCAGGCTTTTCGTCGGCATAGCCCAGCTGTCTTTTTTCTTCGGGCATCTCTTCTGTAGCGATGAAGGTAAAATCGGTGGCGGCGCACAAAGCCTCCGCCACTTTTTTCTGGTGATGATTAAAAAAATTACTGACAAATACGAAGGTCATGTGGCAGTCCCCGTCCCTTCTTGTTTTTTCAGTTTAGCAGTGCGCGCTTCCATGGCGCCGAGGAAGATCAGGACGATCAGGAAGAAATAGGGGTTTCCTTCCAAAATCGGCTCCACCATACAGTTCAGCAAGGTTGCCAGCATCAGATACTGGAAAACCATATACTCATTCTTATAGCCCAAGCGGAGGGTCGTTTTTCTGTATTCACGATATCTACCTACTGCAAGCACAGTAAAGATCAGAAGTGCCACAAAAGGAACCGCGCCGGCGGTATCATATACGTCCAACCAAAGGTTATGGAGAAATTTTCCGGATAAATCAAACATATGGTTGCCACCGAAGGGATAGCGCAGGAAGTTGAAGTTTTCAAAAATAACCATCCATGCGCGGAAACGGCTGTCGTTTTCGGTCTGCAAGCGAGAGAAAATTTTCAACTCCGAGATCCAAGTGCGGAGTCCACCCACATCCCCGCCCCACATAACAGAAAGCAGCGCAAGGAAGATCACCACAACGATCACCGCGCCCACCTTTTTGGCTGAGGACACCTTGGTGGAAAAGAGCAGCGTCAAAAGATACCAAGCGAACAACATCGCCACAATAACCAGCAGAGTTTTGTTGGCGAACAGCACGGTTGCCGCGATACCCCCCGCAAAAATGACGGCGTAAGGCAGCTTTTGCTTCAAAGGCTTTTGGGAGAACAACTGTCCCATGCTCAGCCCCGTGGCAAAGGTATACAGCATACCCGTTGTGGTCACCGAAACCAGATCACCGCGCCAGAAGTCTACCGACAGACGCAAATAGGAATAGGTTTCATAGTAATCCGAACTAAGGTAAGCAATCACGTTAAGAAATCCGTGCAAACACATCCCCGCGGTCAGGACAAGGATCAGCAAGTAGAAGGCGTTTTCTTTCTTTGAACGGGTGACAAACAGATGTCCCATCAGATATGCCGTCCACGGTCCCAAGAGATAGATAACCAGATCGGTCACGTTAAAATCATTGTAAACAAAGTAGGTAGCGGTATAGATCACAGAAAAGAGGATCAGCCACAGCACAGGAAAGTTGATTTTGATGTTTCGGATGTTCAAAAGCAGCATGACCACAGCCATCGCGGCAAAAATATAGCCGCCTTTATTAAACACCGAAACGGCAAATAAGAACATGACCGCCAGCACGGGAAGCTCCCACGCCTTCAGGTTGATTTGCTTATTCTTTTTCACATTTTGACCTTTCTTTCAGGATCTTTTCATAAAGATCCGCGTATTCTTGGATCATCCGTTCTTTGGAATGATAGGCTCTTGCCTGCTCCAGAAGTGCGGGATCCACCCGATCAGAGGGCAAATTTTGCAGATAAGCGCGAACGCTTTCCGTGTCTCCCAAAGAGAAGGCTACCCCCATCCCGGGATAGATGGTCTCCTTCACGCCGCCCACATCATAGGCGATGACCCTAGCACCACAGGACTGGGCTTCCAAGCAAACGGTAGGGTAATTATCGTTGCGGCTGCAAATCAAGAGCGCATCTGCCGCGGCGTACAACTTTGCCAAACGGTGCTGATCGCTGACCTGCCCTACGACCGTAGCGTTTTTCGTCGTTACCTCGCAGGTATCTCCCACCAGCAAGAACCAAATCGGCAGATCCGCCGAAGCTTCCATCACCTTTAAAAGAAGATCGAAGCCCTTCAGCTCGGAAAACACAGGCGCCACGTACAGAATGATGCGATGATCCTCGGGAATACCGTAGGTTTTACGGATCTCCGCGGCACTTTTCTCGTCAGGAACAAAAATGCTTTGGTTGTCGATGCCATTATGCAGGGTCAGTACCTTTTTTTCTTTGAGACTGCCGCTTTGGGACGCACGGCTCGAGATCCAATCCGAGCAACCCACCACGGTCAGCTCCTGCCAGTCCTTAAAAATGGCGTGCATCCGTTGCCACGAGGTAGCGGTTCTGTCAAAGAACCAGGACAACGTTTCCCGACGAAGCACCGGGCATTTTCGGCAGCCCTCACGCCACTGCTCGCAGTCCCCCGCATAACCGCAATTCGCGGTGTACATGAACTCCGCGTGAAGGGTCAAGACACAGGGAATGCGGGTCTGCTTTATGTGATTTAACAGCCTGAAAATATGACAAAAATACCCGTTGATGCATTGGAGATGGATCACATCGGGCTTCTCTTCATTGATCTTGCGGATGATGCGGTTCGTGGAGAAAAAAGCCCCCGTATACATCATACCGTCTATTCTGGAGCGAAGGTTATTCAACTTGGCATAAGTCTCGGAGCAGAGCTTATAGACATGGGGGTCATCCACCTTGCGACCTCGACCGTAGATGACCGCAGAATCATAGCCGCGTGCCATCAGACCGTGATGAAGATCCCGGGTGATCTTTCCCGTGCTGCCCTTCCCGTATACACAGTTGATTTGCAATATTTTCATAAAATCACCGTTAAATCATGCTTTTCGGCAAGACCCCCGAAAGGACCTTGCCGAAAAGCGGATGGGACCCTCGACCGAACGCCCGAGAGCGTTCGGTCGGAGATCATAAGTTTAAGAAATCATCTTACCCTCGGCATCGAACTCGTGCCAACCGGCGACGATGTTACCGTTGGTATACTGATCCTCGATATAGAGCTTGGTGCTGACTGCTACACAGCCGGTGGAAGGATCTGCGTAGTACAGGTCTCCGGCAACCATAAAGACGCCTGCCTTGGAGGGAACGCCCTTGACCATGTAATACAGCTTGCCGTCCATCTCTACAAACTCATTGTTGTAGAATGCGCCGTTCTCGTCGGTATAGTGCCAACCGGTAGAAGCCAGACCAGCTGCGTACTTGGATTCCACGTAGACCTTGCCGGTAGCGACAACGCCATTGTATTCCACATAATACAGCTTGCCGCCTACCTCGCGCATGGAGGTAACGCCGGTGTTCGCGGGCTTACCGTTGACGAGGTAGTACACCTTATCGCCTACGTTGACCACTTCGTCGTTGTAGAAGCGACCATTGGCATCGGTGTAGTGCCAGCCTGCGGTGGTCAGACCGTTAGCATACTTGGTTTCTACGTAAACCTTACCCGTCAGAACCACGCCGCTGTAATCCACGTAGTACAGACCGCCGTTGATCTCGCGGAGGCTGGTCTTGCCGGTGTTATCGGGCTTACCATTGACCATATAGTAGACCTTACCATTGACAGAAACAACTTCCTCGTTGTAGAGGCGGCCGTTCGCGTCGGTGTAGTGCCAGCCTGCGGTGGTCAAACCGTTGGCGTACTTGGTCTCCACGTAGATCTTACCGGTCATGACCTGACCGCTGTAATCCACGTAGTACAGACTACCGTTGATCTCACGGAGGCTGGTCTTGCCGGTGTTGTCGAACTTACCGTTTACAAAGTAGTACACGGAACCGTTGACAGATGCCAGCTCCTCGTTGTAGAAGCGACCGTCTGCATCGGTGTAGTGCCAGCCTGCGGTGGTCAAACCGTTGGCATATTTAGTCTCCACGTAGACCTTACCCGTCATGACCTCGCCGCGGTAGTCAATGTAATACAGATCACCGTCGATCTCGCGGAGGGCGGTCGTGCCGGTGCTGTCGGGTCTACCGTTGATCATGTAGTAGTTGATACCGTCGATGTTCACGATCTCGTTGTTGTAGAAGCGACCGGTCTCATCGGTGTAGTGCCAACCTGCGGTGGTCAGACCGTTAGCGTACTTGGTTTCCACGTAAACCTTGCCGGTAGCCACGCTACCATCCCACAGATAGTAGTAGAGGTAACCGTCAACCTCGCGAAGCTCGGTTCTGCTAAGGGTGCTGGGACGACCGTTGAGCATGTAATAGCGGACACCGTCCACGGTAGCATACTCGTCATGATAGAAGTGACCGTCGGCGGCGGTATAATACCAGCCGGCAGTCAGGTAGCCGTTGGCGTACTTGGTCTCCACGTAGACCTTGCCGGTAGCTACAGTAGCATCCCAGTCTACGTAGTAGTAGTAACCGTCGATCTTGGTAAGACCTGCGGCGGTGAGCAGACCGTCCACCACGTAGTAGATCTTGCCGTTCAGCTCGTAGGTGCCGGTATGATCCAGGATACCCTCGACCACGCCGTCATCACCGATCACGTAAATGTACATATTGTTGATACCGGATGCCATGGAGGTACGCAGGATCTGGGTACCGCGAGCCATGTTACCGTAAGTATCGAACCAGTAGGTCTTGCCGTCCACCTCATGGAAGTGTGCAGCCACGAATCTACCTGCGTAGATATACTTAGTGACCAGCACGCCATTCTCAAAGGTGTTCACCCACTGACCGCGGGTCAGATAACCGTCAGCGTCAAAGGTGTACTCATAACCATTGATCTTATAAGTGCCATTGGTATATGCGCTGTAGGTATAGACATTGAAGTAGTAGTAGTTTCCATCGTCAACGATCCAGCCGGTACCCAGCTTACCGCCGATAGAATAGTAGATCTCATCGCCAACCTTGACAACGCCGCTCTGGGTCATAGTTTCGTCGCAGTCCTTGCAGACCAGCTTACCGTCAACCACTTCATAGGTGTGACCGGTTGCGGGAACCGTCGTACCCCAATCAACCACGGACTGGCAGGTCTCGCAGAAGGTGCGTCCGGTGTAACCGTTCTCGGTACAGGTGGGAGCCTTGTCGGCAACAGCCACGGGAACCACCACGTTGGTTGCACCCTCGGCATAGTATTGGTGAGTCTCGACACGGTGGTCGTGACCGCCGTTCCAATCCTTATACCAAGGCTCGTTGCGGATGTAGTTGTCAGCGGCGGAACCCGAGGAGGTGTAAGCGTTACCGCTCAACTCGGTCATCACCTGGATCTTGGGGCTGGTGAAGACAGCGGTGGTACCGTCGGTGTAGGTCACCTGACCCTTATCTGTCTCAACGGACAAGCTCATGGGCAGAATTTCGTTACCCTTCTTGTAGTCAGGGTACATCCAAACCTTACCCGCGTGACCGTAGATAGCGACAACAGCTTCCTTTTCCCAAGTGCGGGTGGGGATAGAGATCAGCACAGCCTCACCGGTAGCGGCAACAGTGCCGGTCTTGGTGATGGTGATCTCTGCGATATTCTCGTCAGCAGTGAGGGTATACTCTACGCTGAAGCCATCAGTAGCCTCAATCTGATCCAGATACCAGATGCTGATGTTGTTCAGGTCAAGGGTCAGGGAGACGGACTGAACCTTCTCAATGGCAGGTGCTACCACATCGATGTAGTAGATAGAGCCGAGGAGGAGGCGATTTGCGGTAGGATCGTGGGGAACGACCTTGATAGCAGAAGTGTCAGCGGAGTTCACGATGATCTCGCGGATGATGGAGCTGTAGTTGCCCATCTTATCGCAGACGGTGAACTTAATTTCGTGGCGGCCGTCGGGCAGCGTCACGTCAAGGGACATTCTGGAGCCGGACCAAACCAACTGATTGGTGTAAGCAACACCGTCAATATAAACAGCACCCGTGCTCTGATCGATGCCGGTGTAGTTGGACTTGGCAGTATTCTCTGCCACAGTTGCGGCAAAGGACAGGGTGTTGGAGGTGACGATCACAGGGGTATAGCCTGCGTTGGTGTCCTTCAAAAGGGTTACGCTCTCGTCCATACCGGGAGTTGCATAAGACAGGCCGCTGAAAATGGGTGCTTCTCTGTCATCCACAGCAGCAGAATAGTCCACCGTAATGTCATCAACATAGAAGGTATACTGACCGTTGACGTCAGTCTGATCACCGTAAGAATAACCGTTCTTACCGTCCTTCTGGGAGATATAGAACTTCAGAAGCTGAATATCCTTAGCAATCGACAGAGATCCGGAAGAGGAAATATCCAGGGTGATGTAGTGCCAGCCGGATTCTTCCAGACCGTTGACAAAACCTACTTCAGTGCTTTGGGTCTCGCCTGCGTAAGGAAGACTCCAGAAGCCGGAAAAGCCGGGAACACCACTATCGATACGCAGACCTACAGCCTCATCGGGTACGTAGAGCCACATACCCAGCGTCAGGGCGTTTTCGAGGTCGATCTGCTCACCGGTGATCAAGCTGCCCAGCTGGAAGCCTGCCTCCAAAGAGTTGGAGAAGTCGACCTCAACCGCCATAGCGTACTGACCGTTGTGAACACGACCGGTGGTCGAGTCTACAATCTTGGTGACACCGGTAGGATTGTTGTAGTTATAGTTCTTAGCCGTGCCGCGATAGAAGCCATGGAGATCCTGATCCTCGAAATCATAGAGGATCTCAGAGCCCTTACCCAGGGTCAGGGTAGCTTCATCATTCAGGGTATCGTCCAAGGCATACTTAACAGTGACCTTGGAACTGTTGTTTTCAATCTCGGTCGCTACAGCCGTGAAATCCACGCCGGAAATGCTACCGATGCTGGGATTATCCATCACGAAAACAAAATCGGAGGGCTTAGTCACAAGCTCGAATGCGTTGTAGTAAGCGGTCACGCCGATCTTGACCGTCTTATTGTAGGGGATGACCATCTCGGGAGAATCGAAGGAGATGGCGGTAGGCTTCACCACGTTGATGGCGATGGAACCAACCTCTTCACCCTTGTAGAAGGTCTTTACAACAGCCACACCGACCGTACCATCGGAAATGAAGGAACCATCAACGAAGGTACCGCCTGTAGCGGTGTAGGTGATGCCCTCTGCGGGCATTTCTGCGGCAGAACCGGAAGCGTCAACGCCCTTTACATCAACGGCAACAGAGGTACCGGGGGTGATATAGGGGTTAGCGGTGGTCATAGATACGTGGTCAAATTCACCGGTGGGCTTGGTCTTGGAAGCCACGATGATACCATTGATGGTCGCACGGGGAGAACCGTCGGAGGGGATGTTACGGAGCGAATAATCAGCTTCACCCTCACGTCTGGTCAAAATCTGAGAGGAGCCGCCGCCGTCACCGTTGACAGCCCAAACACAACCCAGCGCCAGCATGGTTTCACCCAGCTCGTAGGAAGAAAGACCCACAGCATAGGGTGCGTTACGACCTTCAGCCTGGCAGATCACCAGCGTACCGTCAGCCTTGATACCGATCATCGAACGGTCAGCGGCGTCGGAACGGTTCACGGTCTTGGAGACCAACTCGCCATCCTTAACCACGAAACCGAAGTTACAAGAAACCGCCTGCCACTCATCACCGTGGAGAGCCTCGGAGCAGTTGCGGAGTTCAAACTTAACCGTACCGTCGCCATTCTTGGTGACAGCCAGATAAGTCTGAGAGTTGCCGTGAAGCGCAGGAGTAGCCAAAACCTGACCATTCCAAACAAGGAAGCTACTGGGAGCCTCGCTGTCATAAGCCAGTGCTGTATTCATACCGGCGACAACGTTGTAACCCAGCTCATCGCGGTAGTAGTCCATTTGCTTCTCCATAATCTGTGCCGTCCAGTTGGAGGAATCCGTAAGATCCTTATCAATCTGGTAGTAGGCAGGCAGAACCTCGACGTTGGGGTTGTCGGGGTCAACCTCGATCACGTGCAGAACCTGTCTGCGAGAGCCGCTATCATTGTTGATAACGATCTCGGACTCGATAGCACCATCACAAAGAACGTAATCGTTCTTGGACATGATGGTATAGTAGTCATTAGTCACGGACTCGTCGAATGCGGGCAGGGCAAATGCCGACAGGGGCAGTGCGCCAACGAGCATAACAACGAAGAGGACCATCGCTACTATTCTTGAGAGCTTGCGATGTTTCATTTGTTTTCTCCTTTAAGATAAGTTTATATAACTGCATACCGGAGAATGCAGATTATATCAAATTTTTTGGGGTGCGTCTTACTTCTTTTTGGGACGCAGGTTTTTCAGCGAGACCTCGTAAGGGGTCTCCAGATCCACAAGATAAGCATGGGAGGGCACCTGCTCTTCGGGGGGCGGGTCTTTCGTATAGTCCCCATACTTCTGCCGCAGATAGGCATCATAGTCAGCGGGAACGCGGACGGTGAGCCCCTCGAAAGTCATCATGGTGCCTTCGCCGTACTGCTCTACAGGGGCATATTCCAAAACGCCTTGCCAGTTGCTGTGGTTACACCAACGAGCGCTGCCTTCAGTGGGGTAGCTTGACACCATTTTTTCATATGCCGCCAAGGTTTTGGACGTATCCTTACAATAGCCGAACAGCTTATAGCCGACATAGACCAGATTGGTGCGGACTGCCTTGAGAGTCTTCCAACGGTTGTACTTAGTACGCACCACACGGCGTCTTTCATAGTAGACCTTTTTCTTTTCAAAGCGCGCGATCTCCGCGGGATCTTGAGGGTAGCCATCCAAAGGAAACACGTCGATGAACACACCTTGATTCATGTCAAAGTGCATGACCTCTTGCTCAATATAGGTGGTACCCGAGTGCCGCAGCTTACTGCCCAGCAAGTGATATTCGGGATCAGTACGGTAATTCTGCAAAAAGACGTGCTGAGGCAGGAGCGCGGGTGCTTCTTTCAAAAAGATCTCATACTCTTCCCTGCGAAGCGCCACGTCGGCATCATCATCCCACGGAATAAAGCCATGGTATTTTACCGCCCCCAACGCGCTACCGCAAACCAGATAATAAGTCAGACCCAGCTTGTCGCAGATATCAATAAAAATCTTGAGAAGATCCAGTTGGACCTTTTGTAAATCATTCATGTCGGGATCCTTCTTTTTTGATCTCACTTCCGGCAGGCAGATCTGCCGTCAAACCCAACATCAGCGTCTTTAAGCGCTGACTGTTCTTTTGGTTGTCGTGATATCGCTGCGCCGTCAGCAGGGCATTTGCAACCGTCGCAGCGCGAGCATCCTTGTCGAACAAAGCTGTCTCCAACGTTTTTTTCAAAGTGTCCGCCGACGTAGCCGCCAAAGCGCAGTCATTTCGGAGCAAATGCTTCATGGATGAGATCCTGTCGGGACCGTATGCCATCAAGGGGATGCCCACCGCCAAGCTATCCGCGATCTTGGTAGACACGGAATGTTTGACAAGGTCAATGTTCTTTTCATCAAAAGCTTCGGTATGGAGCAAAAGGTCAGCGGATAAAAACTTTTTTTCAAACGCTTCTCCGGAGAGAAAGCCCATAAAACGTACGGAAGCGACGTCCTCAAAGGCACGATCGGCATCAGCATCCTTTTGGGCGGAATAGATCTCCAGTACACATTGGGTCTGTCGCTCTCGATTGATCTCGTCCAACGCGCGTCCGATCTCCGCCAAAGACACGTAGCGATGATACGCGATGTTGCCAAAATACGAAATCGTTTCGGCTGTAGGCTTGATGTCCCTCACCGCTTGTCCCGCATAACGGCTTCCCGTCATAACAGTGGTGGTAGGTCGGGCAAATTTCTCACGGTAAAGTGTTTCAAATTCATGGCTGATGGTGATCACGTGCGCCGAGCGGGCAAGGGTCTTTTCCATCTTTCGGCAAAGCCGTGCCTGTTGCCATTTTCCGAGCAGTCCCTTTTCGGGCTGAAGGAAATAGTATTCATCAGCGATATATGTAACGATGGGGATTTGTCGTTTGCGGGCGATCTTCAACGCCACGTCATAGATAAACTTTGCCCCACCCGGTGCCAGAAAGATACAGTCGGGCGCTTGTTCCTCCAACCACGCCACCAGTCGGCGGTTATACCAACGGGACAAAGACCACATGGCATCCCGCAAAAGGATACGGAGCGGACGTTTATTGCGCTTGTCGGTATAAACCTTTTCATCTTCGGCGTTTTCGTAAAGGGCAGGTTCACCGCCGATCTTTTCCTTGGGGACAGGACCGCCCGGAGCACGGAAGCGCCAAAAACTACTCAGCACCTCTTTATCGGTTACACGGTAGTAAGACGAGCAAATATCCACGTCGGGATAGGAGGGATAAATATAAAACTGACACACTTCTTCGGGCGCAAATGCCGAGAAGAAGGTTCGGATGGTCTTTCCCATACCGTTATAGGTAGATACGGGATTGTGACTGACAATCAAAACTTTCATATGGCTCAAGTCCCGTTATTTTCTCAAAAAAGTTCGGTAAAGGAAGGCTTTCAGCTTAGGCGGTGTCCAGACGAACAGGCGTATGGTGACCATGTTCTTCCACGCGCCGAAGCGACTGATCATGCCATGTGACAGCATAAACTTTTGAAGCACCTTCCACCCCTTGATCCTGACCTTGGAGCTTCGTTTTGAATCAAAGCCATTGCCCACACGGACATAAACCAAAGATTCATTGATGTTTTTCAGCACGCTCCCCGACGCCAGCATTTTGAGCCACAGATAGTAGTCCTCCAAAAGGAGCAAAGTTTCGTAGCCTCCGCAGGCTTCCAGCGCGGCACGTTTCATGCAGACAGTGACGTGATTCATGGGGTTTCTGGTCTTGCCCATGCGCTTGATGTCCTCCATCTCTGCGGGACAGGCACGCACGCGCATTTCCTCGTCAAGACTTTGGGAAAACTCTGCGATATCCGTCCCCAGCACGTCGACCTCGGGATGTGCCTCCACGTATTCAGCCTGACGGCGAAAACGATCGGGATGACTGATATCATCCGAGTCCATGCGAAAAATGTAATCTCCGGTACAGTATCCCGAGCCAATACGCAAAGCCTCTCCCAAGCCACGGTTAACTTCTTGGGGATAGTAACGCACCACATCGGATTTCCCCTCGGCAAAAGCATTCAATACAGCGTACAGCTCTTCGGTAAGCGGACCGTCGAAGACCACAACGATCTCATCGGGCTTGCGGGTCTGGTCATCCCAGATGCTTTTCAGCGCGGGCATCAGATATGCCGGATCATCATTTTTATACACCGACATCAAGACGGAATATGTCATGTCAGCCCACCCTCTTTCTCCTATTAGCGATCTTGGCTTGTCCCCGAAAATCCAAGTGCCTGCGCCCTCAAGTTTTTTGTCAAGAGACTGTCTTTGACTGTCAGTTGGCTTCATTTTTCTTTGAAAGGCAAGGCTTTTTCAAAAAGACATTCTGTCTGATTTTATGAATCTCATTATAACACATATGCGGCAGATTGTCAATAGAATTTCGGCAATTAACAACATAAGGTATAATTTTACGTCGTTTTTCCCTGTCGAATTTGTGGAATTAAGCTAATACCTAAAAAAAGAATGGTAGTCACGAAGGATTCTGCCGAAAAAGCAAGTTTTATGAGAATAAAAGCCAAGTCGCGATTGATCAGCGCCTATAGAACGAGCAAAAATAAAGCAAAAGCCACTGCGAATGCAGTGGCTTTTGCCGGCAAAGGGTTCATGACAACGGTTACGAACCCTTGGTTGACAATCAGGAAGCGTAAGCCTTGTGTTTTTAAGTGAAGTTGCGGCAAGCCGCAGTGAAGTTTGGACTTGCGCCCAAGTGAAGTATTGCGCCGTTGGCGCAAAGTGAAGTTAAGTGTTCCGCATATCGTGCCGAAGGCACACTTCACGCACGAAGTGCGCTTCACTTGCAAAGCATACTTCACGTTCCGCTCGCGGAACACTTAGTTCAAAAAAAGAACTTTTGTCGGTAGACAAAAGTGCGTTTTTTGTTGGTGGGGGATGGTGGATTCGGACCACCGAAGTCAGTGACAACAGATTTACAGTCTGCCCCCTTTGGCCGCTCGGGAAATCCCCCATATGGAGCTGGTGAACGGAGTCGAACCATCAACCTGCTGATTACAAATCAGCTGCTCTGCCATTGAGCCACACCAGCATTTGTTCGTTCGTCCTCGGCTGTCATCAGCGGAACGGTGATATTATAACATAAGGGTTCGAGTTTGTCAAGTCTTTTTTTGAAAAAAGTTAAAAATATTTTTTGCCGCCTAAAATGCCCCAAAAGGGATCCGAAGACCCCTTTTATCTTTCAGCCCAGCAGGACGTCAAAGACCAGCATCACACAAAATCCCACCAACAACGCATAAGTGGCACCCCGCTCGTGCCCATGAGCATGGGTCTCGGGAATCATTTCATCGCTGATCACGTAAAGCATGGTGCCTCCCGCAAAAGCAAGCGCAAAGGGTAAAATCGCTGTTGAGACGCTGACGGCAAAAAAGCCCAAAAGCGTTCCCAGCACCTCCACCACACCGGTAGCAAGGGCGACAAGCAAGGTGCGCCCCTGACTCATACCGCTGGCGAGCATAGGACCAATGATGACCATACCCTCGGGGATATTCTGCAGGGCGATACCGCCCGCGATGATCAGCGCCTCGGAGGTATTGCCCGTGCCGAAGCCCACACCCGCGGCGATACCTTCGGGAAGGTTATGGATGGCGATCGCCATGACAAAGAGCAACACCTTATTCAACTGGGCGGTTTTGTCCGGATGAGATTCTTGATCCACCCCCGTCAGCCGGTGCAAATGAGGCACCAATTTATCAATCAGGTTAACACACAGCGCACCGACAAAAATGCCTGCCACGGTCATGAGCAGCGCCAGCCACGTACACGCGCCGCCCATGGGTTGAAACATGGTCAACCCATGCTCCATGGAGGGCAGGATCAGACCCATGACCGCCGCCGCCAGCATCACGCCTGCGGCAAAGGACAGCATGATATCGCTGAAGGTATGACTGATCTTTTTAAAGGCAAAGCCAAACAAAGCCCCCACCATGGTGGCACCGCCCACACCCAACGCGGTTAATAAAACAACTTCCATAAAACGACTCCTTTAGACATTGACTTCATCACAGCATATGCGCGTTTCTCCGCAGACGACAGTACAACGAAGCATTTCCGTTACCATTAAAGCATAGAAACCCAACCGGCTCGACATAGGCATAGCACAGTTCATTGGCTTTCTCCTACTCATTATAACGGATATGCCTAAAAAATGCAAGCCCTTTGCAAAAATTCGAATCGTTTTCAAAAAATTTATGCAAGGCTCTATACAAATCCATCAAAGTATGCTATAATATCATGGAATATGTGTTTCACCGCGAGGTTTTACTATGGTCATTTGCGATTTACATACCCACACCCGTTTTTCTTTTGACGGCGCCCCCGAAGCCACCCCGGACGCTATGTGCCGCCGTGCTTTGGAGGTAGGCGTCAGCCATCTTGCCATTACCGATCACTGCGACGTCAACGGCGAAGCTGAGGGTATTTACACCCCCTATGCCGCCGATAAAGCATGGGAAGCCATGTGTGCCGCCCGGGACAAATATCAAGGACGTCTGCAGCTTTCCTTGGGGATCGAGTTGGGCAATGCCCATCAATACCCTTCGGTGGCATCCGAGGTGCTGTCTCGCCATCCTTATGAATTTGTGATCGGCTCGCTTCACAACCTGACCGACGTGCCAGACTTCTGTATGCTGCGCTATGAGATGATGACAGATGCCCACATCCACCGTCTGTTTGACCGTATGTTGGATGAGACACTGAGGATGGTCTCCTTCCCCGGAATTCATACGCTTGGGCATCTGACCTATATGCATCGCTATATCACCCTTGCCCAAAAGCCTTTTGATTTCAAGCCTCATATGGAGAAGATCCGCGCGGTGTATCAAACGCTGATTGAGCGTGACATGGCATTGGAGCTGAACGTCTCCACCCTTTGGAAGGGTCTGGGCATTGCCATGCCTACCCTTGAGCTGCTCAAGCTCTATAAGGATGTGGGCGGCAAGTTGATCACCGTCGGTTCAGATGCCCATGCCCCTGAGCACGTCGGAAAGTGTGTCCGTAAAGGCTATGCCCTGCTTCAAACCGCCGGATTTACCGAAGTGATGGCGATGGCGAACGGTGAACGGATCATGGTCAGCATTCTCTAAAATTCACATTACTCGCATAACACTTAGTTGACTTTCGGGAATCGTGTCCCGATAAGGAAAGGAAAACACCCTATGAAACTGGAAAGCTTCAGTCTTCTTTATCCCGATGCCGAAACCCAGCGGGATCATCTGTCGGGAAAGAACGTCCCTGATATTGATATGTATACCCTTCAAGAGCTGGGTATGTTAGAGATCTTCGACCCCAAAGCCGCAGAACTGTCGGAATTTTTCACCACAGATCCCGCGGTCATCGCCTATCGGAACGAGACCTTTTCGGATATGCTGAACAATCCCGTATTGACAGACACCCTGCGCCGTCTTGTGCCCGTTCTGCAGGACATTACCGAGTTGCGCCGTTTGGAGCAGGATGCCGGTGGCGAGGATACCGCGTCCTATCTGTCCAGTATGACCGAAATCGAATTATACATCACCTGTGTGGACATCCTACACAAAGGCATGACCGAAGCGCGGGACGGCATCAAGGGCACCGCATTCCGCCGTCTTTGTGACTGTGTGACCGAGCTTGCCGAATCCGAATACTACACCGAGCTCAACAAAAAGCTGACCGAGTTGACCCAGCGGGTGCGCGAGATCCGCAGTGTCACCATCGGTGTCAATCTGGATGCCCAGCTTCGTCCCGCCCAGGCAGGGGTGCTTTCCGTCAACGCCAAGCCCTTCCGTTCGGGAGAGACGCTGGACAAAATCCTGCGTCTGAATTTCAAAGACGACGAATACACCTGCATCGCACAGTTGGTGCCCTTTGGCAAAAAACAGTCGGACAACCAGAAAACCGCCCTATCTCTGGCGTTCAATTCCGCCATCAACGACGTATACCGCTCTTCCCTGCGCTCTTGGAAAAAGATCGTACAGAGCTACGTATTGGATAATACCGAGTTTCTTTTATCCCTTATGCCGGAAATTGAGTTTATCGTCAAAGGCACACAGCTCCAGCAGAGCCTATTGGATCGCGGTTGTCCTCTGTGTGCCCCCACCATGGCACCGGCGGAGTCTCGGGTGTTCAAGGCTGTCGAGCTATACAATCCCGCCGTGGCGTTGAAGCTGGCGCCGGGCGAAGACGTAGTGCCCAACGATGTGGTCATGGACACCTCCCCCGAAAACGCGTTGATCTACGTACTGACCGGTCCCAACCGCGGCGGCAAATCGGTGATCACCTGCGCCATCGGTCTTTGCCAAGTCATGCTGCAGCTGGGGATGTATCTCCCTGCCAAATCTTGCGAGATCAGCCCCGCCGACGGTATTTACACCCATTTCCCCACGGGTGCCGATGACACCATTGACAAGGGTCGTCTGGGAGAAGAGTGCGCCCGTCTCGGAGAGATCTTTGACGTTGTAACCGCCCAAAGTTTGGTACTGCTGGACGAATCCCTTTCCTCCACCGGCTCATATGAGGCGTCCTATATTGCCGCCGAGGTGCTTTCGGGTCTGGCTCACGTGGGCTGCCGCTGTCTGTTCTCCACCCACTTGCACGAGTTGGCTGCGGAACTGGACCGCATCAATGGGCAAGCACTCGCCGAAGGCGGTGTCCGCATTGACACGTTGGTAGCAGGCATCATGGGCGAGGGAAAGCGATCCTTCAAGATCGTCCGTGCCAAGCCCGATGGCAAGTCCTACGCCCGCGACATTGCGGAGCGTTATGGATTGACCTACGATAGTATCATGAAGAAGATCAAGTAAGCTCCCGAGGGGACCTTTGGGAAAATTTTCCTTTGCTCCCTCAAAACCTTCAATAGAGTAATCACTACCAAATTTCATAATAATTTACTTACCATTCTGCCACGGAGGAAAACCAATATGGATAAGCTTTTAAAAATTTTGGAAGATGACGCTACCCTGACCCCTGCCCAACTGTCCGTTATGCTGGACAAAGAAGAGGGTGAGATCCGTAACATCATCAAAAAACACGAAGACGACGGCATCATCGTGGGCTACAAGACCCTCATCGACTGGGACAAGACCGACCGCGAGTACGTTTCCGCCATGATAGAAGTCAAAATGACCCCCCAGCGGGATCGCGGATTTGACCGCATCGCCGAAAAGATATACCAGTACCCCGAGGTGCAGAGCGTATACCTCATGTCGGGCGGCTTTGACCTGTGCCTGCTTATTGAGGGACGCACCATGAAGGAGGTTGCCTATTTTGTGGCGCAGAAACTTGCCCCCATTGACGCGGTCATTTCTACGTCTACCCACTTTGTCCTGCGGAAGTACAAGGATAAGGGTGTCATCTACGGAGCTGACGATATCGATGAGAGAGGGAACTGTAACTGATGGCACAACTTGATTATGATCGCGTACTTCCCCGTCACGTGGTAGATATGCCGCCCTCGGGGATACGTAAATTTTTTGATATTTTGGAGTCCATGCACGATGTCATCGGTCTCACGGTGGGTCAGCCCGACTTTGTCACCCCCTGGCACATCCGAGAGGCAGGCATTGAAAGCTTGGAAAAGGGCAAGACCTACTACACCTCAAACGCAGGCACATTGGAGCTTCGCCGCGAGATCGACGCCTATATGACCCGCCGATTCGGACTTTCCTACGATCCCTTGCGCGAGGTCATCGTCACAGTAGGTGGATCGGAAGCCATTGACATCGCCATGCGAACCCTGATCGCTCCCGGCGACGAGGTCATCATCCCCACGCCCTGCTTTGTCTGCTACGAACCACTTGCGCGGATGGCGGGCGGCGTGCCTGTCATCGTACAGACCCGCAACGAAGACAAATTCAAGCTGACTCCCGAACTTTTGGAGGCAGCCATCACCGACAAAACCAAAATGCTGGTGCTGGCTTACCCTAACAACCCCACCGGCGCCATCATGGACGCCGAGGATCTGGAAAAAATCGCCCAGATTCTGCGGGAAAAGCAGATCATCGTCCTCTCCGACGAGATCTACGGTGAACTGACCTATGGCAAACGGCATGTTTCCATCGCATCTCTGCCCGGGATGCGGGAGCGCACCATCATCGCCAGCGGTTTTTCCAAAGCGTACGCCATGACCGGTTGGCGGTTGGGCTATCTCTGCGCCCCCCAGCCCATGGCAACACAAATGCTAAAGATTCATCAGTATGCCATCATGTGCGCTCCCACCACCGCCCAACTTGCCGCCATAGAGGCACTCAAGAACGGCGATGAGGACGTTGCCATGATGACCGAGGAATACGACCGCCGCCGTCACTATATTTACAACGGACTCAAGAGCATGGGCATTGAATCCTTTGAGCCCGAAGGCGCCTTTTACATTTATCCCGAGATCGGCAAGTTTGGTCTCTCAAGCGATGAATTTTGCGAGCGCCTACTATACGAATACAAGTGCGCCATCGTCCCCGGTACCGCGTTTGGCGCGGGAGGCGAGGGCTTCGCGCGCATTTCGTATGCTTACTCCATCAAGCATATAAACCAAGCATTGGAGCGCATGGAAACCTTTACCAAGAAGCTGCGAGGAGTATGACCTGCAAGCCCTTTCCCTGCCTTAGGGAAAGGGCAAAATTTTTCAAGTTTTTTTCAAAAACTTGTAAGATTTCTTCCAAGGTATCGTCTATAAAGGTAAGCGTTGCTCAGATACCCAAAGAAAGGAACATATCCCCATGAAAACAAACGTCAAAATACTCCTTACCGCCTTGCTCTGCCTATGGCTCATGATCTCAACCCTCGCTTGCGGTAGCGGCGACGTGGTTGAAACGCTCCCCGCGGGTGATCCTCAAGGAACAGAACCCCTATCCCCGGACGTCACAGATAACACCGACCGCCCTGACACGCCTGCACCCGAGGACACCGCCGGAGAAGTCCCCACAGAAGACGTGATGACAGAGGAAGAAACCGAGCCTCTGCCCACCTGCGATCATCAATTTGTTGATGATATCTGTACCCTGTGCGGATCCGACACCACAGCGCTCTTTCTGTTCTCAAAGCAAGAGTCACTCGCCTCAGGGATATCCTATGAGATTTACGGTACCCAAGGTACGTTGCCCGCAGTGCTGACCATCCCCGATACCTATAACGGCGCTCCTGTCAAATGGATCAGAAGCGGTGCCATCAAGGATTCCGACACCCTGACCGACCTGACCGTTCCCGACTCCATCTACATCTCGAACTCCGCGATCGGAGGTTGCCCCAACCTGCAAACCATGCGCCTGTCTCTCCGTTCTCTTGTCTCCAACGGCTATTTGGATCGAAACTTTGGATGGGTGTTGGACGAGGAAAGCAAGCAGAATCTGACGACCCTCTACCTCTCCGCAGGGACAACCAAAATGTTCGAGAGTATTTTCAGCGGTTGCGACTTTTTGGAGACAGTCTATCTGCCTGCTGAGCTGAAAGAGGTGGAGGCCTATGCTTTCAGCGGTTGCAAGTCACTTACCAACATCGTGGTAGACGAAGCCAATCCATATTTTTATGTAAAAAACAACTGTCTCATCAACCGCGCCAACAAGATGATCGTCGCCGCGGGCGCGGGGGCTGTCATCCCTGATGACGGCTCGGTGACCGCCATTGGCGGCGGTGCATTTACCGGATTGAACCTTTCCAAAGAATTGGTCATCCCCGACTGTATCAAGAGCATCGGTTTTGCCGCTTTCCGCGGATGGACAAGTCTTGAAAAGCTCACCCTTCCTTTCGTGGGCTACAGCGCTACCGACAGCGACGGACATATAGGACACCTTTTCGGAGAATACTATGATCTATATAATGAGAAATCTGTTCCCGCCAGTCTGAAGGAGATCACCATCCTTGGTGGGCAGCTGCCATACTGCGCTCTTCGCGGATGCAAAGGTTTGACTACTGTCCATTTGGAGGGTGTCACCTCCATCGAAAAGCATGCCTTTATGGATTGCCCCAAGCTCAAAACCGTACATCTCGGCAAAAAGTTTCAATCCCTCAAAAATCTGCCCACCGGCGTGACCATTACCTTGGATGAGGAAAATCCTTATTTTTCCTTGCATGAAGACGGTACCTGCTACAGTAAAGACGGTTCCGTTTTGGTTCTTGCCAATAAAAATACCGTCCTCCCCACCGACGGTACGCTACTTGAGATCGGAGAGAGTGCCTTTGAGGGCTGTCAGCTTCCGGAAACCCTGATCATTCCCGATTCCGTCACCCGCATTGGTAAAAATGCATTTAAAGGATGCACCAACATCCGTGAGCTGACCCTGCCCCCCTCCGTGACGGATATCAAAGAAGGCGCGTTTGCAGAATGCACCAAGTTGACCCGCGTTTACGGTGGCACGAATGTGGAGTGGATCGGTGCCAGCGCTTTTGAAGGTTGCACGGGGCTTTTGACCGTAGAGCCTATGCCCGCCCTCAAGGCTGTCTCCAAAAAAGCGTTTTACGGTTGCCGCAACCTGCGGGTAGTGCCGTGGGATGAAACCGCCACCCAGCTGAAAACCATTGCGGAATCCGCCTTTGGGGGTTGTCAAAAGATCTCCTCGGTCGTCCTGCCCGAGACCGTTTCCATTCTGGGAAATGCCGCCTTCTCCAAATGCACCTCTTTGGAAACCGTGGTGTTGAGCAGCAAGATCAAAACCATCCCCGTGTCATGCTTCTCAAGCTGCAGTGCCTTGCGTGACGTGACCTTCAAGGAAGGTCTGCAAACCATTGAATACGGCGCCTTCGCAGAATGCAACAACTTGAACGAAGTGATCTTCCCGGACAGCCTCGTTTCCTTGAGCGAAGTTACCTTCTCCGGCATTCAAAAGCTCCACATCGGCGCCGGCCTTTCGGAGATCACTCACAATTCTCTACCTGTCGCCGTTGAGACCGTAACCCTGTCGGAAAGCAATTCCCACTTCTATCTTTCGAGCGGCTCTCTCGTGGTCGCAGAGACCGAGACCCTCATTTGGGGGAACGGTTGGGAGCATATGCTCACCTTCGACCGCCCCTTCAAGGCTGTCGGCGAGTATGCCTTTAACGGTCGCACCAATCTCTACGTCATCACCCTTCCCGAAGGATGCGAATCCATTGGCAACAGAGCTTTTTCCTACTGTACCAAGCTGGTAGAGGTCAATCTCCCCTCCACGCTCAAATCCATGTACAAGGAGTCCTTCAATCAATGCCCCGCTTCCGAGGACATGAAGATTCCGAAGGATGTGGAAATCCGATAATAAGCTCAAACGGCACTTCCCTCTTTTGAAGGAAGTGCCGTTTTTTCACTTGGACGTATTTTACATATCTGAAAACATATCCTCGGCATTGGAAAAGCTATAGTAGTAGCACTTGTAGGTAATGGAAAATTCCAAACCTTCGTCCGAGATCATGGTCAGGGTAAAAGTCTGCTGGGTCATTCGTCCTGCCTCAATGGTAACCTTGAGCGTACATTCTCCCGACAAAAAAGTCACACCCAGCGATTCCTCATATGCGTCCAGTTCAGGGGTCTGCAACGTCAAACGATAGACATCTTTTCCGTTTTTACTGAGAATCTCGTCCTTCGTCACGTCCATCACTTGCGTCGAGTTAAAGGAGGCAGGGTTCAGAAGAGCGCTGATAAAGGCCTTAGCCTCGGTATCAGTGATCGTCTCTTGTTCTATTTCCTCTTCCTTTTCGTTCATAACGCGCCGAACACCGTCACAGTAACGCAGGATATATTTCTCGTCTTGAATCTCCGATTGGATATCAAAGGAATATCCAGCCGACGTCATCTCGAATCGGCCTTCGTTGATCTCGGAATATCCCTCGGTCTGTCCTTTGTACGTAGCTCTTTGGAACATATTTATCTTGAACTCAGCCTGGTCGGCACCGATGAAATCCTGCAAGGATTTTTCTATGATGTCGCCTACCCGAAGATCTACCACTTCCTTGTATTCCGTGAAATCCATTTCAAGGGCTTGGGTCGTGCCAATGTCCTGATAAGTTGTCCGGACGATGAAGGTAGGGATCTTAGCCCCCTCCTCAGCATCCTCGGAAAGTTCATATTCAAAGATCATTTCCATGGTGGTGGGATAAAGCGCCTCGGTGGCATGTATGGTCATCATTACATCGGTTAAATTTGCATAAGCCAACACACCCTCCACGTTGACCATCGCATCTCTGAAATAATTCAAGCCCTCTTCGGTGTAATCGGTATAGGTAGCTGTCCATGTCTTGTCAGAATTTTTAACGCAGGTTCGGGTTGCGGCAGTTTCCACCATGTCATTATCGTCCACTTCCTTTGCACCGTTCATCTCCGCCTCGTGGGCTAAATGTTCCTCGGCGGTCACGGGCGACCACAGTTTAATGGGCTTCTGCGCGTTCATATTATAAGAAGAAAACATTTTGCCGTCAGCAAAACCCTTGATGATGGTTATTTCATTCTTTTTTTCTCCCTCGTTTATTATACTGTGGGTCTCATTATGTTCAAAATATTCCTCGGACTTTTCGTCATATACAACAATGGAAGTTGTCGTTTCATTGATATTTATCCCTACGCCGTTGGTTTCCAGAGCTAACTCGTTTTCCGTTACCACGGTGTAATTAGCATGCCGACTCATGTTCCTATTCAATATATTCATGAATTCCACAGCGCGCTGATCTTCTTCCATACGGTTCAGCAGAAAGCCTTCACCACAGGAAGTCAGCCCCAAAACCAAGGGCAGTAATAAGGCGGTAATCAGCAGATCTGCAAAGAATTTTTTCAAAAGCGCTTTCATGCATATTCCTCCTTTATTTTTTAATGATCTACGGGACGCGAGAGCAGTATTGGCAGAGCTTTTCACTTCGGACATGACTCCTTCTATCCTATATAGACACTTTTTAAGTGACGCTCACAGGAAAAGATAAATTGGGGCGAATCCTTTTCAGACAAGCGAATCACGGCATCATAACAATGCAAACCCGCCGTCCACCCCCATCAGCTGACCTGTGATGAAAGACGCCCCATCGGATGCCAGAAACAGCACGGCAGCAGCAACGTCCTCGGGGGTACCGAGCCGTCCTACAGGGGTTTCTTCCGCAAGGGTCGCAAGAATTTCCTCCCCTAGCTTAGCATTCATTTCGGTGTCAATGACACCGGGTTCAATGCAATTAACGGTGATACCTGAGGGCGCCAGTTCCTTTGCCATGGACAGTGTCAGCCCGCGCAATCCCGCCTTTGCCGCAGAATACGCCACCTCGCAAGAAGCACCAACCTTACCCCACATAGAACCGATATGGATGATCCGTCCCTTTTGGGCGGCGATCATCCCGGGCAATACCCCACGAGACAGGTAAAACGCCCCAGACAGGTTCGTGTCCAGTACCGCACGCCATTGGGCATCGGTCACGTCCTGCATGACCGAGATGAGGGAGATCCCCGCGTTGTTGATCAACACGTCTATATGTCCTCCCAGCAATCGCTCCGCCTCGTCAACAGCGCGGCGCGCTTCCTCGGGGTCTGCTATATCCGCGCAAATGCTCACAGCGCCTGTGGACGCACAAACTTGGCGTGCCGCATCATGCTGACTTTTGTAAATGAAAGCAACGCTGTCCCCCTGTCGGCAGAAAGCATCCACCAAGCCCTTGCCGATCCCACGGGATCCACCGCTGATCAGTATTTTTTTCATTATAATCTCCTTTAGAATATAAATTATGGTTTATGGGGGTACGCTTGGAGGAACCTTCTTGCAAAAAGGTTCCTCCAAACCACCTCCAAGAACCTTTAAAAAGTATTTATTATTAAAGGTTTTTGAAGGGTTCCAAGGGAAACTTATTGCAAAAAGTTTCCCTTAACCGTACTCCACCAAACAACAATTTATCTTGTTTTTCTCATATTCGCGAAACTTCGAACGATCTCGAACCCCGCCGCTTCGTAAATATTTCGCGCGGGGTTGTTTGTCCCAGTGTAAAGAGA
>JAZSFA010000018.1:0-16082 GCA_045531965.1 Eubacteriales bacterium | reverse complement strand
CCCAGACCCCCTCCAAGAACCTTTAAATAATGATTCTTTTTAAAGGTTTTTGAAGGGTTCCAAGGGAAACTTTTTGCAAAAAGTTTCCCTTGGCCGTACTCCCGTAAACAACAATTTATCTCACCAAGGAGCCAACATGACCGAACTACTTTGTGCCGTTATCGGCGTTCTGCTCGCGGTGATCGCTGTGCTGATCATCAAAATACTCGCCCTCCGCAAATCTTGTCGAGAGATTGCGGAGGCCTTTGCCGATCGATTGGAGACGGATACCAATAACCTGATCCTGATCTCCTCACGGGACAAGGAAATGCGGCGGCTGGCCGAGGCAGTCAACGAGCAGCTCCGCCTGCTCCGTCAGCAACGCCGGCAGTACGTCAGCGGTGACAAGGAGCTGAAGGATGCGGTGACCAACATCGCCCACGATCTCCGCACGCCCCTCACCGCCATCTGGGGCTATCTTGACCTTTTGGATCGGCAGGAAACCTCCGAGGAAGTCGCCCGCTATCTCGGTCATATCCGCAACCGCGCCGAGGCGTTGAGACAGCTCACCGAGGAGCTGTTCCGTTATTCGGTCATCCTCTCCACCGCTGGCGAGCTGACCCCCGAAGCCTGCGATATCCGAGGGATTCTTGAGGAAAGCCTCCTGTCCTATTACGCCGCCCTCACCGAGCGGGGGATCGAGCCTGAGATTACCATCCCCGAGGTTCCCGTCACCTGCATGGTGGACAAAAAGGCCATGACCCGAATCGTGGGCAACCTCATCAGCAACGCCCTCAAATACAGCGACGGCGACCTTGCCGTGACCCTTTCAGAGACGGGAGAGCTGACCTTCGAGAACACCGCCCAAGGCCTCGACGAGGTGCAGGTGGGGCGCCTCTTTGATCGCTTCTATACCGTGGAGACCGCACGCACCGCCACGGGACTGGGGCTGTCCATCGCAAAATCTCTCACCGAGCAAATGGGCGGCAGGATCAAAGCGGAATACAGCGATGGTAAGCTCAAAATCATTCTGAACTTCTGAAAAAAACAGCGAGATACCCTATGGGGCATCTCGCTGTTTTTAATGGCAGATGAGGAATATCATGAAGTTTCGGCAGGCTTCATGGTGCCGACGCCTGTGGACCCACGTCCACCGAAAGAGGTAATAAAGCTTCCGCTCAAATGACCGTAAGAATTTCCCTCACCCACAGGCTTCAAAAGAATCTCTCCCCCGATATTGACGAGGTCATAAAGTGTCTCGTGTCCATCCGCGTAATCTACAATACGCAGCATGATGTGGCCGTCCTCGTGTTTTGTAAAGGAAAAATCTCCATGCGTTGTATGATAATTGCGGTAATAACAGGGGGTTTCTCCTTCCAAACCCCTAATGGTGATGGTGGAAAGTCCCGAATGAGGGCCGTGTTCAAGTCTGTATTTTTCGGTCATGCCGTTGCCGTCCAGATCGGCGGAAAAGCATACGTTTTCCTTTTCACGATCTATCACAACGCCGTCCGAAAGTTCTCCGAAGATGGGGTGAAACGCAAGGGAGGTGATACCAAATACGTCTTTAATAAATTCCTCCAGCGCGTCGGCATCATACACCGCATAGACGGTGCAGATAATTTTTTCGTCCAGAGGGCGCATGATCCCCTCAGCGGTGTATTGAATGGGATTTTTGACCACCTTGATCCGGCTGAGTTCATGGTTGAATTGCAGGTAGTATTCGTCCGAGGATGCGGTCACGAGACGGATGGAATAATCGGCGTCGTATATGACAAATTCCTCAGTATCCAATGGCTCTCCCAAGGAAAGCTCATCCAACGCGGTCAGAAGAGCCCCGATGGCTTGGGGATCTTCGCTATTATATAAATATAAGCTGTTGTGGATAAGAAATCCGGAAGTCATGCGGTATTCCGTGATACTTTCCCGATCAAAGCTCTCGTCCGTAAGCGTCCACACGCTGACCTTGGGCTCGGGGATGGGATCCGTCAGAAAGAACACGCCCACGGCTACCGAGGCGATCAGCGCCACCGCTATCACCCAAACCAAGGGCTTTTTGTAGTGAAGCACCGACTTCACCCGCTCCTTCACCCCTACCTCACCAAAGGCCAAGGGGCAGGCGGAGATGGCGCGGTGGGGTAGACTACAAGCGAGCAGAGCCTCGGAATAGTCCTTTTTCTCTGCCGCCGTCATGGTCTTGACCACCCGCTCGTCGCAAGCCAGCTCAATGTCACGGCAGAGCAGGGCATAGGCCACCCACAGGATGGGATTGAACCAGTACACCGTCAGAACGAGAAATCCCAAGGGCTTCCACAGGTGATCCCGACGGGCAAGGTGGGCTCGCTCGTGGGACAGCACCGACGGAACGGCGGTGTCGGACAGGGCAGAGGGCAGGTAAACCCGGGGACGGATGATGCCCAGAATGAAGGGGGTGTCGATCCCGTCGCAGATCATGACCTTGGGCTCGGTTTCAACCGACACCCTGACCCGCCTGCGAAGGCGCAGATAGCTCACGGCGGCATAGAACGCCATGAGGATCATGCCACCGATCCACACCCACGATGCCACCGTCCAGACCACCTGCATAGGGTTGACGCTCTCCCACGGAACGGGGGAGAGGTTTTCCTTGATGATGGGGTTGAGGGTGTGGTTCACCACGGGGATCCCGCTGTGGATGGCGGGGGTATCGTCAATGAGGATGGTGGGCGGCACGGTCTCTCTGCTGGGAACAAGGCTCAAAGCACTCTCCACCGAAAAGGGCAGGAGCAGACGGGCAGCCACCAACACCCATAAAACACACAAAAGGGCTTTGGGGACTCTCGTGCGCTTCAACACCAGCCGCAGAGCCATGACCGCCAAGGCGATCCAGGTGGCGGTGATGCTCATGTTGAACAAGTGAATGAAAAGGGAAGTCAAAGTCATGACGTCAGCCTCCCTCCATACCGTCGATCATGCGGCGGATCTCGGCGATCTCTTCGGCGGACAAGGCTTTTTGCTTGGTAAAGGCCGCGAGGAACGCGGGAAGGGAGCCGTCAAAGGTCTCGGCGACGAACTGTCGGGTCTGCCGCGCCTCATACTCCTCACGGGTGACGAGTACCTTGACCTGTCCCTCGGCATTTTCAAAAAAGCCCCGCTCGCACAGCTTTTTCAGTACCGTATAGGTGGTGGATTTTTTCCAGTTCAGCCGCTCGGCAGAGAGCTTGACCAATGTCCCCGAGGACAGGGGCGCTCTCTCCCAGATGATCTCGGCAAACTGCATCTCAACAACGCCTAATTTGAGTTCTTCCATGGGTGGCCTCCTTCTTGGTCTATCCTCAATAGACCTACGATCTGATGATAGTCTATCACGAATAGACCGACTTGTCAAGAGGTTTTTTCATTGTTTACAAAATGCACACAATTCCCCTCATGTATCACTTTACACAAAAACCACAAAAAACTTTTCAAATATTATACGCTTTGTCGATTGACTTTTTTCGCCGTGTATGGTATACTATATAAAATCAAAATTGAGTAGGCTTATGGCGATCAACGGAACACTTGGGGTGGTGCAAACTCGTCCTTGTGACCCCCTTGTCGGCAGGCCTTTTTCATAAGGAGTCACCATGAAAGATATGGTTATGAAGAACGCGAATACCACGCTTCTGTCCCGTGCGGGGCAGGCCTTCGGTGTTCGTTTCTCCATTTTTGACGGTGCTGCTTGTGTTGACGGAATGGGTGCGGGCTTCTCTGCCTTTGACACCCCCGCTCATGTGTTTTTTCCCGGTTTTTGCGACGTGCATGTGCACTTCCGCGAACCGGGCTTTTCTTATAAAGAGACCATGAAGACGGGCTCGCTGGCAGGCGCGCGGGGCGGCTATACCGCCGTATGCACCATGCCCAACCTCAATCCCGTTCCCGACACCCCCGAGCATCTGAAGGCACAGCAGGATCTTATCGACGCGGGTGCCGTCATCAGCGTCTACCCCTACGGCGCCATTACCGTGGGACAGAAGGGGGAGCAGCTTTCCGATCTGCAAGGCATGGCGGGAAAATGCATCGCCTTTTCGGATGACGGCCGCGGCGTGCAAAGCGAATCCATGATGCGCTCCGCCATGGAGACCGCCAAGGCGCTTGGCAAGATGATCGTCGCCCATTGTGAGGTCAACGATCTGCTTCACGGCGGCTATATCCATGACGGTCAATATGCCAAAGCCCACGGACACAGAGGCATCTGCTCCGAGAGCGAATATGAACAGATCGAGAGAGATATCAAACTCTCCAAAGAAACGGGTTGTCCTTATCACGTCTGCCATATCTCCACCAAGGAAAGCGTGGCGCTGATCCGCAAGGCCAAAGCCGAGGGCGTGGACATCACCTGCGAGACCGCTCCCCACTACCTCGTCATGGATGACCGTGACCTGCGGGAGGACGGCCGCTTCAAAATGAATCCCCCCTTGCGTGACAAGTCCGACCGAGAAGCCCTTTTGGAAGGTCTCCTCGACGGCACCATCGACATGATCGCCACCGACCACGCCCCCCACTCCGCAGAGGAGAAGGGCAGGGGACTGGAAAAGTCCGCCTTCGGTATCGTGGGTCTTGAAACGGCTCTGCCCGTCATGTATACCTACCTTGTCAAGCCGGGCATCATGACCTTGGAGCAGCTCTGTGACGTGTTGGTTATTAACCCCCGCAAACGATTTGGCATCCCCATGGGCAACGACTTTTCTGTGTGGGATCTGAGCGAAAGCTTTACTGTTGACCCGAGTGAGTTCGTCAGCATGGGCAAGGCGACCCCCTTTACGGGTCATACCCTGTACGGTCGCAATAAGATGACCGTGGCAGGCGGCAAGGTTGTTTGGAAAGAATTGTAATCAATCCACTTTTATTAAAAGTTCTTGGAGGTCAAGGAACCTTCTTTCAAGAAGGTTCCTTGCGTACTCCCAAATACGTAATAAATTTCTATATATACATTCGGAGGAAAAAACAATGGCAAAAAGAACAGACCTCAAAAAAATTCTGATCATCGGCTCGGGTCCCATCGTCATCGGTCAGGCCGCCGAGTTTGACTATGCGGGCACCCAGGCGTGCCTCGCACTCAAGGAAGAGGGCTATGAAGTCGTACTGGTCAATTCCAACCCCGCCACCATCATGACCGACACCACCATCGCCGACAAGGTCTACATGGAGCCCCTGACCTTGGAATACGTGGCGAAGATCCTTCGCTACGAGCGTCCCGACGCCATCGTTCCCGGTATCGGCGGACAGACGGGTCTGAACCTGGCCATGCAGTTGGAGAAGAAGGGCGTTCTCAAGGAGTGCCACACCGAGCTTTTGGGTACCTCCAGCGAGTCCATCGAGCGCGCAGAGGACAGAGAACTGTTCAAGGAGCTGTGCCAGTCCATCGGTGAGCCTGTCATTCCCTCCGAGATTACCTATAATCTGGAGGAGGCTAAGGCGGCAGCCGAGCGCATCGGCTATCCCGTGGTGCTTCGTCCTGCTTTCACCTTGGGCGGCACGGGCGGCGGCTTTGCCTATAACGAGGCCGAGCTGATCGAGATCGGCACGAATGCCTTCAAGCTCTCTCCTGTCCACCAGGTGCTCATTGAGAAGTCCGTCAAGGGCTACAAGGAGATCGAATTCGAGGTCATGCGCGACTCCTCCGACCACGCCATCACCATCTGCGGCATGGAGAACGTTGATCCCGTGGGTGTCCACACCGGTGACTCCATCGTGGTGGCTCCCATCATGACCCTGTCCGAGCATGATCAAAAAATGCTCAACGACTCCGCCATCAAGATCATCCGCGAGTTGAAGATCGAGGGTGGCTGTAACGTCCAGTTCGCGCTGAATCCCCACACCAGCGAATACTACCTCATCGAGGTCAATCCCCGCGTGTCCCGCTCCTCGGCGCTGGCTTCCAAGGCGTCGGGTTATCCCATCGCCCGCGTGACCGCCAAGATCGCCGTGGGTATGACCCTGGAGGAGATCAAGATCGCTAATACCAACGCCGCATTCGAACCCCAGCTTGACTATTGCATTGCCAAGCTGCCCAGATTCCCCTTCGATAAGTTCACCGCTGCTTCCAACACACTGGGTACCCAGATGAAGGCCACGGGTGAGGTCATGGGCATCGGTTCCACCCTGGAAGAATGTCTCCTGAAGGGTATGCGCTCCTTGGAGGTGGGGGTCAACCACGTCTATCACCACAAGTTCGACAATATGTCCACCGAGGACATTCTGGACTATATTGGGGAGTTCCGTGACGATAACATCTTCGCCATCGCCGAGCTGGTCTACCGCGGCGTGACCGTGGAGGAGCTTCATAAGATCACCATGATCACCCCCTACTTCCTGGAGGCTATCAAGCGCATCGTGGATATGGAGGAGACCCTCAAGGCTCATCCCTACGATCTTGACATTCTGACCGCCGCCAAGAAGATGGGCTTTTCCGACAAATACGTGGCGAGAATGTGGAAGTGCGCCGAGCTGGACGTTTACAATTTCCGCAAGGAGCATAACCTGTTCCCCGTGTTCCGCATGGTGGATACCTGCCACACGGGCGCGTATATCCCCTATTTCTATTCCTCTTACACGGGCGAGAACGCCTCGGTGCTGACAGATAAAAAGAAGATCGTGGTGCTGGGCGCAGGTCCCATCCGTATCGGTCAGGGCGTTGAGTTCGACTACTCCACCGTCCACGCCGTCACCACCATCAAGAACTCGGGCTACGAGGCCATCATCATCAACAACAACCCCGAGACGGTGTCCACCGACTACACCACCGCCGACAAGCTCTACTTCGAGCCTCTGACTCCCGAAGACGTCATGAACATCATCGAGTTCGAGAAACCCGAGGGCGTCATCGCTTCCCTGGGCGGTCAGACCGCCATCAATCTGGCACAGCCTCTGTACGACAGAGGTGTGAAGATCATCGGCACCGATTGCCAGGCCATCGACCGTGCCGAGGACAGAAACGCCTTTGAAAATCTTCTGAACGAGCTGAATATTCCCCGTGCCAAGGGTAAGGCTGTGACCAAGCTGGAGGACGGTCTTGCCGCCGCCCGTGAGATCGGCTACCCCGTGTTGGTGCGTCCCTCCTTCGTGCTGGGCGGTCGCGCCATGCAGATCGTGGGCAACGAAGAGCAGCTTCGCCATTACCTCAAGACCGCCGTTGAGATCGACGAGGACAAGCCTGTGCTGGTCGATAAGTATATCAGCGGTAAGGAGGTGGAGGTCGATGCTATCTGTGACGGCAGAAACGTCTTCGTACCCGGTATCATGGAGCTGGTAGAGCGCACGGGCGTTCACAGCGGTGACTCCATTTCGGTCTATCCCCCCTTCTCCATCTCCAATAAGGTGAAGGGTATCATTCTCCAGTACGCCAAGGCTCTGGGCTTGGGCATTGGCATCGTGGGTCTTTACAACATCCAGTTCATCGTGGACGAGCATGAGGACGTTTATATCATCGAGGTCAACCCCCGCTCCTCCCGTACCGTCCCCTTCCTGTCCAAGGCAACGGGCTACAGTCTCGCCGACATCGCCACTGAGGTCATCCTCGGCAAGACCCTCAAGGAGCTGGGTATTTTCGACATCTATCCCGAGGAGAAGAAGCGTTGGTACGTCAAGGTTCCCGTGTTCTCCTTCAACAAGCTGCGCGGTCTGGATGCTTACCTTTCCCCCGAGATGAAGTCTACGGGCGAGGCCATTGGCTACGACGATAAGCTCTACCGCGCCCTCTACAAGGCACAGCAGGCATCGGGCATGAAGCTCCAGAATTACGGTACCGTCTTTGCCACCATCGCTGACAAGGACAAGCCCGAGGCTCTGCCCCTCATCCGCCGTTTCTACAACCTGGGCTTCAACATTGAGGCAACTTCGGGTACCGCCAAGTACCTCAAGGAAAACGGCATCCGCACCCATGTGGTGGCCAAACTGGACGAGGACAGCGACGAAATCCGTGAGGCGCTCGCCCAGGGGCATATTGCCTACGTGATCAATACCCGCGACGTGGATTCCATCGGCTCCGCCAGCGACGGCGCACTTATCCGCCGCTACGCCACCGAGAACAACGTGACACTTATGACCTCTCTGGACACCGTACGAGTTCTGCTGGATGTCCTTGAAGAGACGACATTGACCATTTCTACCATTGATTCGTAAAAGAACGGCCTCCGGCGGCAAGGAACCTTCTTGAAAGAAGGTTCCTTGACCTCCAAGAACTTTCAACAAGGGAATTATGGGAGACACAGATATATGAAACAAGGAATTTTTGAGATAAAAAGCAACGTCGCCCTGACTGCCACCGTCTACAAGATGGTGCTTGTGGGCGATACCTCAGCCATCACCTGCCCGGGACAGTTTGTCAACATTCTTTTGGACGGACTCTTCCTCCGCAGACCTATTTCGGTCAATGAGTGCCGCGCCAATGGCGCAGGAAATGAACTGACTCTTATCTACAAGGTAGTCGGCAAGGGTACCGCGCAGATGGCTAAGATGACCGAAGGTCAGACCCTCGACGTGCTGACGGGTCTGGGCAACGGCTACGATCTGTCCAAGGCCGGCGACCGCCCCCTGCTCATCGGCGGCGGCGTGGGTGTGCCCCCCCTCTATATGCTGGCGCGTCAGCTCCGCGAGGCGGGGAAGGAAGTCAGCGTCATCCTCGGCTTCAACACCAAGGACGAGGTCTTCTGCGAGGAGGACTTTAAGTCTCTGGGCTGCGTCGTGACCGTCACCACCGTGGACGGCTCCTATGGCGTCAAGGGCTTCGTCACGAACGCCCTCCCCGAGAGCTATACCCATTTCTACACCTGCGGCCCCGAGCCCATGCTGAAGGCCGTTTATAAGGCCACCGTCACCGACGGTCAGTTCAGCTTTGAGGAGCGCATGGGCTGCGGATTTGGCGCCTGCATGGGCTGCTCCTGCAAGACCGTCACGGGCAACAAGCGTATCTGTAAGGAAGGCCCCGTGCTGACAAAGGAGGACATCATATGGGAAGCGTAAACACCAAAGTGACCCTCTGCGGCATCGAGATGGACAACCCCATCATCCCCGCCAGCGGCACCTTCGGCTTCGGTTACGAGTTCGCCGAGCTGTACGATATCAACTGCCTGGGTACCTTCTCCTTCAAGGGTACTACCAAGGATCCCCGCTTCGGCAACCCCACTCCCCGCATCGCCGAGTGCTACGCGGGTATGATCAACGCCGTGGGTCTTCAGAATCCGGGTGTGGAAAAGGTCATCTCCGAGGAGCTGCCTAAACTGGCACAATGCTTCCATAAGCCCGTCATGGCCAACGTCAGCGGATTCGCCATCGAGGATTATGCCTACACCTGCGAGCTACTCGACAAGGAGGATCAGGTGGGCTGGCTGGAGGTCAACGTCTCCTGCCCCAACGTCCATGGCGGCGGCATGAGCTTCGGCACCCAGCCTGAGGCCGCGGCGGCTGTGACCCGCGCGGTCAAGGCCGTGACCAAGAAGCCCGTCATTATCAAGCTTTCTCCCAACGTCACCGATATCGTCTCCATCGCCAAGGCCTGCGAGGAGGCGGGGGCTGACGGCATCAGCCTCATCAACACCCTTTTGGGTATGCGCATCAATCTGAACACCCGCAAGCCCGTCATCGCCAACAAGATGGGCGGCTTCTCGGGTCCTGCCATCTTCCCCGTGGCGGTGCGGATGGTCTACCAGGTGGCCCACGCCGTCTCCATCCCCGTGGTGGGCATGGGCGGCGTGTCTTCTGCCGAGGACGTGATCGAACTCATGCTGGCGGGCGCAACTGCCGTTGAGGTAGGCGCGGCCAATCTGGTCAACCCCTTCGCTTGCCGCGATATTATCAACGATCTGCCCCGCGTCATGGAGAAGTACCGCATTAGTAGCCTTTCCGAGATCATCGGTCAGGCGTGAGGTGAGCGCATGAAATATGAAGTAATCAACCTCCGCGAGGGACACCCCGACGTGTTTCTGGAGACCTATATTGCCGAGCCTGTGGGCGGTAAGACGCGGAAAGCCATTCTCGTGATCCCCGGGGGCGGCTACGGCGGCGTCTGCGCCGACCGCGAGGGCGAGCCCATCGCCATGGCGTTTATGCCCTACGGCTACAACGGCTTCGTGCTCCACTATACTGTGGGCAGAAAAGAGCCCTACCCCGCCCAACTGCGGGAAGTGACCCTCGCCATCAAGCACATCAAGGACAATGCGAAAAAATACGGCATCGACCCCGACCAGCTCTTTGTGACGGGCTTCTCGGCGGGCGGCCATCTGACCGCCTGTGCGGGTGTGTTCTGGAACCGTCCCGAGGCCACCGAGGGTCTGGATATTCCCCACGGCTACAACAAGCCCCGGGGCATCATGCCCATCTACCCCGTCATCAGCATGAAGGGACACGGCTTCAGCATCAAGAATCTGCTCTGCAAGGACGACCCCACCAAGGAAGAGACGGATTACGTCAGCGTGGATCAGCACGTGAGTGCCGACAGCTCCCCCGTGTTCATCGTCCATAGTGCCGACGACGAGCTGGTGGATGCCCGCAACTCGTTGGACTTCGCCATGGCCTACGCTAACGCGGGGGTTCCCTACGAGCTTCACATCTTCCCCCACGCCCAGCACGGCTGCGCTTTGGGCAACGCCATCACCGACATGGGCAACCCCAACTGGAACGATCCCATGATCGCCCGCTGGGTGGAGATGGCGGCTTACTGGGCGGAGCAAACCTGTAAGTGACCCGATCTTTGCCTTCCCCGCTGGGGAAGGCAAAGGAGTAGACCGCATGAAAATGTTAATAAACACACACATAAAGGAGAAACCAAAAAATGGGAAAAGACGTCATCGTAGCCTGTGATTTTGACAGCGCAGAAAAGGTATTCAGCTTCCTCGATCTCTTCGAGGGCCTGGACAGAAAGCCCTTCGTGAAGATCGGCATGGAGCTCTACTACGCCGAGGGCCCCGCCATCGTCCGTGAGATCAAGGCCCGCGGCCACAAGATCTTCCTCGACCTCAAGCTCCACGATATCCCCAACACCGTCAAGAAGTCTATGGCGGTTCTCTCCCGCCTCGACGTGGACATGACCAACCTTCACGCCGGCGGTACCATCCCCATGATGGAGGCCGCTCTGGAGGGTTTGACCCGTCCCGACGGTACCCGCCCCATCCTGATCGCCGTGACCCAGCTCACCTCCACCGACCAGGAGCATATGACGAACGACCTGCTCATCGACCATCCCGTGGCTGACGTGGTCATGCACTACGCCCACAACGCCAAAATCGCCGGTTTGGACGGCGTGGTCTGTTCTCCCCTGGAGGCAGGCAAGGTCCACGAGAGATGCGGCGAGGGCTTTGTGACCGTGACCCCCGGTGTACGCTTCGCTGACGGCGACAAGGGCGACCAGAAGCGGGTCATGACCCCCGAGGAGGCCAAGAAGATCGGATCCGACTACATCGTGGTGGGCCGTCCCATCACCGCCGCCGCCGATCCCGTGGCCGCATATCAGAGATGCGTGGCTGAGTTCTGCGATTAAGGAGAACGCAAGGGGTTTCACCCCTTGACCCCACCAAGAACCTTTTTTGAAAAAAAGGTTCTTGGAACTCCCAAAAACTTTGAAAAACAAGCAATAGGGAAGAACCAATGAACAAGACATACATGCTGTTTGATCTGGACGGTACTCTGACCGACCCCGGCATGGGCATCACCAATTCGGTGGCTCATGCGCTAGCGCATTTCGGCATCACCGTGACCGACCGCACTCAGCTCTACCGCTTCATCGGCCCGCCGCTCATAGATTCCTTCATGGAATACTACGGCTTCACCGAGGAGCAAGCTACGGAGGCGGTGGTCTATTATCGGGAATATTTTGCCGACCGAGGCTGGGCGGAGAATACCGTTTACGAGGGCATTGAGACCCTGCTGTCCGAGCTGACTGCCGCTGGAAAGACCCTGCTGGTGGCCACCTCCAAGCCTCAAGTATTTGCTGAGCGCATCCTGCACCACTTCGGGCTGGCGCGCTACTTCACCCATATCTGCGGTGTGGCGTTGCAGGCTCCCCGCGGGTACAGCAAAGCCGACGTCATCCGCGAGGCTCTGGACAGAGCGGGAGTAAATGATCTTTCCACCGCCGTGATGGTGGGGGATCGGCATCACGATATCGACGGTGCCAAGACCGTGGGACTCCCTTCCATCGGTGTGCTGTACGGCTACGGCGACAGGGAAGAGCATGAGACCGCGGGAGCGGATGCCATTGCCGAGAGCGTGGATGCGCTGAAAAGGGTTTTGCTTCCGTAAAAATGCCGTAAGGGCAATCGATGTGTAGGGGCGAACTGTGTTCGCCCGAGCCGCTATCCTGCTTTTTCGGGCGAACACAGTTCGCCCCTACGATGATGATATAATCAAAATGTAAGGAGATATAAAAATGGAAAGCTACAAGAGAGAATTTATCGAGTTCCTGCAATCCGCGGGGGTCTTGAAGTTCGGTGACTTCACCGCTAAGAGCGGCCGCAAGATCCCCTACTTCATCAACGCCGGTATGATCAAGACCGGTAGTGACATCGCTACCCTGGGAGAGTTCTACGCCAAGGCTTACTTCGAGAAGCTGGGCGCCAAGCAGGCCGTGCTGTACGGTCCCGCCTACAAGGGCATCTCCCTGTCGGTGTCCGCTGCCGTGGCTCTCTCCAAGAACGGCTTGAACGTGCCCTTCTTTTTCAATCGCAAAGAAGTGAAGGATCACGGCGAGGGCGGGACCTTCGTGGGCTACGTTCCCACTCCCGGTGAGGAGATCGTCATCATCGAGGATGTCATCACCGCCGGTACCGCTATCCGCGAGAGCATGGAAATCCTCTCCCACGTGGAGGGAACCAAAGTGGCTGCAACCTTCATCATGGTAGACCGCAAGGAGAAGGGTCAGACCGACAAGGGCGCCATGCAGGAGATCGAGGAGCAGTTCGGCTTCCCCGTGTACTCCATCGTAGATGTGTACGATATCATCGAGTACCTGGAGGAAGACCCCGCCAACGAGGAAAATGTCACCCGTATCAAGAACTACCTCGCCGTCTACGGCGCCAAGGCATAAGGAGAGCGCAAGGGGGAAACTTCTTGCAAGAAGTTTCCCCCTTGACCCCCTTCAAGAACCTTCAAAAAAGATATATTGAAAAGCAAAGCAGTATATCGTAGCTTTGAGAAAGGAATACCTTATGCCCAGAAGTTTGATCAGTATTTTGGATCTGTCCATCCCCGAGTTGGACGATCTGATCGCTACCGCCAACGATATCATTGAAAACCCCGCCAAATACGCAGAGGTATGTAAGGGCAAGAAGCTGGCAACCCTGTTCTTTGAGCCTTCCACCCGTACCCGTCTTTCCTTTGAGGCGGCTATGTTGGAGCTGGGCGGATCGGTCATTGGCTTCTCGGAAGCCAACAGTTCTTCAGCGTTCAAGGGTGAGACGATCGCCGATTCCGCCAAGGTTATCAGTAGCTACGCCGACATCATCGCCATGCGCCATCCCCGTGACGGTGCCCCTTTCGTGGCGGCACAGAACGCCACCATCCCCGTCATCAACGCGGGTGACGGCGGTCACAACCATCCCACCCAGACCCTCACCGACCTGCTCACCATCTCCCGCGAGAAGGGAAGACTGGATCATCTGACCATTGGCCTTTGCGGGGACCTCAAGTATGGTCGCACCGTTCACTCCCTCATTGAGGCCATGTCCCGCTACGAGGGCGTGCGCTTTGTCCTCATCTCCCCCGACGAGTTAAAGATTCCCGACTACATCAAGTACGAGGTCATGGACAAGGACGGTATCCCTTACGAGGAGACCGTGGATCTGGAGGCCGCTCTCCCCGAGCTGGATATCCTCTACATGACCCGCATCCAGCGCGAGCGTTTCGCTGACCCCTACGAGTACGAGCGGCTCAAGGACAGCTACGTACTGACCCCCGAGAAGCTGGAGCGCGCCAAGACCGATATGGCCATCCTCCATCCTCTGCCCCGTGTCAATGAGATCAGCGTAAAGGTGGATGACGATCCCCGCGCCTGCTATTTCCGCCAGGCTCTCTGCGGTAAGTACATCCGCATGGCGCTGATCTACAAGCTCCTGCAGGAGACGGATCAGCCCTCTCCCTCCAAGGTTCATCCCGCCGACTATCTGGTGAACGTGATCAAGTGCCATAATCCCCGTTGCATTACAAACGTGGAGCAGGAGCTGGATCAAGTGTACTATCCCGTCAATTTGGAGCATGGCATCTACCGTTGCCTCTATTGCGAGGAAAAGGCCAAATATACCGAAAATTAAATGCCCTTGAGGTGTCCCGCGAGACATCTCCCCCCACCATAATCAATCATCAAATCGAAAAAGGAGAATAAAGACATGGCTAAGTTTATCAACGAGCCCTCCCATACCTTTAACGAGTATCTGCTCATCCCCGGGTACTCCTCCGCCGAGTGCGTCCCTGCGAACGTTTCACTAAAGACTCCTTTGGTCAAGTACAACAAGAAAGCAGGCGAGAAGCCCGCTATTGAAATGAACATCCCCATGGTGTCAGCCATCATGCAGGCGGTTTCGGGTGACCGCCTTGCCGTAGCTCTTGCCACTGAGGGCGGTGTCTCTTTCATTTACGGCTCCCAGACCATCGAGGACGAGGCTGCTATGGTGAGACGCGCCAAGTCCCACAAGGCAGGCTTTGTCAAGAGCGATTCCAACCTTTCCCCCGACATGACCATGGCAGACGTGGTGGCTCTCAAGGAAAAGACGGGTCATAACACCATGGCTGTCACCGACGACGGCACCGCCGACGGCAAGTTGGTGGGTATTGTCACCGGTCGCGACTACCGCGTCAGCCGTATGGATCCCGCCACCAAGGTTTCCGAATTCATGACCCCCCTGGACAAGCTCATCACCGCGCCCGAGGGCACGACCCTGAAGACCGCCAACGACATCATCTGGGATCATAAGCTCAACTCCCTGCCCATCGTCTCCGAGGACGGCAGACTGTGCTATTTTGTCTTCCGCAAGGACTACGACACCCACAAGCAGAACCCCAACGAGCTGCTGGATGCCTCCAAGAGATACGTGGTGGGCGCGGGCATCAACACCCGTGACTACGCCGACCGCGTCCCCGCTCTGGTGGAGGCTGGTGTGGACGTGCTGTGCATCGACTCCTCCGAGGGCTTCTCGGAGTGGCAGAAGCGCACCATTGCCTGGATCCGCGAGAAATACGGCGACACCGTGAAGGTGGGCGCGGGTAACGTGGTGGATGCCGCGGGCTTCCGCTTCCTGGCAGATTGCGGCGCAGACTTCATCAAGGTGGGTATCGGCGGCGGCTCCATCTGCATCACCCGTGAGACCAAGGGCATCGGTCGCGGTCAGGCCACCGCGCTGATCGACGTGTGCCAGGAGCGTGACCGCTACTATGAGGAGACCGGCATCTACATCCCTGTCTGCTCCGACGGCGGTATCGTCTACGACCACCACATCACCCTGTCTCTCGCCATGGGTGCCGACTTTGTCATGCTGGGTCGCTACTTTGCCCGCTTCGACGAATCTCCCTCCAACAAGGTCTCCATCGGCGGTACCTATTACAAGGAATACTGGGGCGAGGGCTCTGCCCGCGCCCGCAACTGGCAGAGATACGACCTGGGCGGCGACAAGAAACTGTCCTTCGAGGAGGGCGTGGATTCCTACGTGCCCTATGCAGGTAGCCTGAAGGACAACGTGGCTATGTCTCTCGCCAAGGTCAAGTCCACCATGTGCAACTGCGGTGCGCTGACCATCCCTGAGCTCCAGGAGAAGGCTGTGCTGACTCTCGTTTCCGCTACCTCCATCGTGGAGGGCGGCGCGCACGACGTCATTCAGAAGGAAAAGAGCAATGCGGTGAAGTGATTTTTTGTGGGGAAAACTTCTTTCAAGAAGTTTTCCCCACCCCCCCTTCAAGAACTTTTTACAGTACTGTAAACAAAAAAACGCCCCACCCCCATGGGGCAGCGCGGGTTTCTTGTTTACACTACTCTTAAAAGTTCTTGAAAGGGGCGTGGGAAAAACTTCTTGAAAGAAGTTTCCCCCACAAAAAATCACTTCACCGCATTGCTCTTTTCCTTCTGAATGACGTCGTGCGCGCCGCCCTCCACGATGGAGGTA
>JAZSFA010000119.1:0-22615 GCA_045531965.1 Eubacteriales bacterium | reverse complement strand
GAATTTACCTACAACGACGCGGGCATTCGCACAAGCAAGAATGTGAATGGGTCGATCCATCATTACGCCCTTGACGGCTCGCAGATCGTCAGCGAAAGCTGGGGCAACCATTTCATCCTGTATCTTTACGATGAAAGCGGCTCGCCCATCGTCCCTCAAAGCCCCTCCCTTGCCACTCCCGAAGCCACAGCGTCCCCCACAGGGATGTCTTTGAAATAATACCTTCGTCCCGAAGGAGCGAACCGCCCCACCTATGCGGACGATAACCTCTGTAAAAAGAAAAAGCAAGCAACGAACTGACATCGCATTTGAGCGGTGTCAGTTTTGTTTTAGTTGCTTACCTTTCCTGTTGCAAACCCTGACTTGTTCGTTTGACCTTGCAGAACTTTTTGGTCGAAGTGGCGGGACTCTGAACTCCGAGTTGCGCCCATGGCCTGAGAAAATCCAAGCATATCCTGCGCAACTATGCCAAGCTGTCGCTTGGCGGAGCTCTTCGTCGTACATTTCAATCAAAAAATCCCTTATGGGAGCTTAGGCTCCCATAAGGGATTTTTGGTCGAAGTGGCGGGACTCGAACTCGCGGCCTCCAGTACCCGAAACTGGCGCGCTACCACCTGCGCTACACCTCGTGACACCCAATCATTATAGCACATGGAGGTGGGTTTGTCAAGGGTTTTGATCAAAATTTCGGCGTTAGAGGGTGTCGAATCACGTCGATATGGCGCGGTAGAGTGCTTGGGCGATGGCTTGCATCCGCTCGGGGGTGACCTTCAACACCTTGCGGTCATAGGTCACAAGGCCGTTGGTCTCGTCCTCTACGTCGGAAACTTGGGTATAGACAGCACCGCACAAACCTTTGGCGACGGCGGGGATGATCTCGTTTTCATAGAGAGCCACGAGGGCATCCTCAAAGGATTTACCGTCCTTGAACATACGGTAACCGTAAGTCCCGATGGGATTGGCGGCGTGCCCCTCGAGCTTCCATGCGTAGCCGCCGAATTCCGACAGCACCATGGGCTTTTTGCCGTACTTGAGCCTCACGGGCTTGAAGTAGATATGCTCGCTGTCCACGTCGGTGTCGGTGACCTTGAACCACCCCGAGGCGGTGTCGATGAAGCGGGTGGTGTCTAGGGTGCGGAGGTGGCGGTAGACGGTATTGCCGGTGAACTGCCCCCAGCCCTCGTTGAAGATGGTCCAATAGACGATACAGGGGTGGTTGCGGAGTTGGTTGACTGTGGACTCCATGCCCTCCAAGAAGGCTCTGCGGGTGAGTCTGTCCCGATGGAGGTGCTTGTCCGAAAGCTTTTTAATGCCGACGGTGGGCAGGGCGGTATCACGGATAAAGGAGTAATGACCGTTGTTGACCATATCCTGCATGACCAGCATACCCAGTCGGTCGCAGTCGTAGTAGAACTGCTCGGGTTCGACTTTTATGTGCTTGCGGAGGGTGTTGAAGCCCAGAGATTTCATGGCGAGAATGTCCTGCTCGTAGCACGCGGGGGGGGGGGGGGTATAGATGCCGTCGCTCCAGTAGCCCTGATCCAGGAGGGCGTGGAGGAAGTAGGGCTTGCCGTTGAGGCAGAGGCGGGGGATGCCGTTCACCTCTTTGATCTCCAGGGTGCGGAGGGCGAAGTAGGACCGTACCTTGTCCTCCCCGGCTTCCACCGTGAACTCGTAGAGGTAGGGATCCTCGGGACTCCACAGGCGGGGGGCGGGGATCTTTACGGTGGCTTTCCCATCGGCGAGAGGGAAGGACAGATCCCCGTTGGGGGTGGTGACGGTCACGGTGCCCTCGGTCACGCCCTCGGCTGTGATGGTGGCCGTATTTTCTGTTGTATCCATGCGGAGGGACTTGATATAGGTCTCGGGGACGGACTCCAGCCAGACGGTCTGCCAGATGCCCGACACGGGGGTGTACCACATACCGCCGCGGTCCGCGCGCTGTTTGCCGTAGGGGGAGACGTGGTTCAGGCAGTCAACGCAATTGACTTCCAGGACGTTTTCGGCTTGCAGATACTCGGTAACGTCGAAGGAAAAGGCTTCATAGCCTCCCCTGTGCTCGCCGACGGGATGACCGTTCAAGCCAACCCATGCGTACGCGTCCGCGGCACCGAAATGCAGCAGCACCCTGCCCCTGTTGAAGCCCTCGGGGAGAGCGAAGGTCTTGCGGTATTCCACGAAAACGTTGTCTGCGGGAGGCGTACACAGACCCGACAGAAGGGACTCGGGGCAGAAGGGAACACGAATGGCTCGGGGCGCCTCGCCGTTTACGGCTATCTCCCACTCCCCGTTGAGGCAGAAGAAGGACTCCCGCTTCATCTGGAGTCTTGGATAGGTATTCCACGGAATGGCGGTGGGGTCCTTTTGCAAAGCCTCCCCCTCGGAGGTGAGTAAGTGTATGATAGGTTGTGCTTTCTTTGGCATATATGATCAATTCTCGCTTTCGGTTATTTCGGTCTCGACCTCTGCTGTGACCGATTTTTTCTTGCTGACGATCAAATAGGGCACGAGGATTCCCGCGCAGGTCACGGCGAAGACACCGAAGCCCAGCAAAAATAGCTGTAAAAGTCCCATGACACTTTCTTCCACCGAATCCACGCTGCCCAGCGGGACAGCCAAAAAGGAGGCTTCATAGACGGCATCACCCATGACAGCCGTCACGGTGGGGGACCAGCCTGTAAAGGTGTAGCTGTACGTACCATCGCTTTCGCGTATGGGTGCCGGAGGAACGGTGGGGGTATCGCCGTAGCGGTAGATCCCCGAGGCGATCAGATGCCCGCCGCTCATAAAGCTGACGGTGTACTCAAGTTGGACAAAATCAGCTGTTACCGTCACGTTGCCCTCGGGCATGGTGAAGGTAAAGTGTCCATTGCCGCTGTCCGAGGAAGGCAGAACAGCGCCCCAGTGATCGCGGACGATCACGGCATGAATGCCGTATCCGGGAGCGGGGGTGACGGTTAGCGTGACCGTATTTCCTGCTTGCGCGAGGTCGCTTTGGGGGAGGCAAAGCCCGCCCACATCCCCTGCCTGACCCTCTACGGTCAGCTGGGTTTGAATGGGATAGCCCTGTTCAAATCGGTAAGCTGTAAGGGGGGAAAGATCTGCGATGAGTGTGCTTTCCTCAGTCGAGGTGGCGGACAAAATATGACCGTTTTCATCAGTCAGACGGGCGGCGTAGCCCGTGGGAAGGGTGGCGGTCAATCGCACCTGTACGTGGGCGCATTCCAAAATCTCCTGACCACCTTGGTTTAAAAGGCGGATGACCAAGCCATGCTGATTTGTGATGTCCAGGGTCATCTGCTCGGCTTGGAGACTTGCGAGGGTGAGGACAGACTCGGTGCCAAAGGTAAGGGAAAAACTTCCTTGGGCGAAGGTAAGGGGGCTGTGCTTTTCGGCGGCATAGGCAAGGAGGTGCTTTGTGGGGAAGCGCCAAGCGTCTCCGTCGTTTCGGGAAACGGTCACGCCATGCTCGTCTTCGCTGACGGTTATGCCGTCAACCCCTTCGGTAAGATCCACCGCCTCGAAGACCGCCATATAGGTCTGATCTTCCGCGGCAGGGGTAATCTCGGGGGTCCAACCTTGGAAGACATAGCGGTAGCGACCGTCCATAGGCAGGCCGGGAAGACCGGCATACGCAGGTAGCTCCCCCGCGTCGTAGGTGTCGGAGGTGACCTCATCCCCCACTTGCCAAGTGATGGTATAGACGCGAGGGAAGGCGGCGAACACGGCGGTGTAGGTGATGTGATCGCTGACAGGGGTCACCGCGGGGCTCCAACCGATAAACTCGTAGACGTTGGCTTCGTCTGCCGCCTTTTGAGGTGTGCCGTCAAAAACGGGGATCTCCCCAAAGGCGCAGGTTTCTTGGATCAGCGTGCCGTCTACGTCCCAGGTGACGGTAAAATGCTCCTTTTCCGAAGCATACACGGCATAGAAGCAAGTGTTTTGTTGAATAACAGCATGGTCGGTTTCCTGACCGTACACCTGTCCTTGGTCGTTAATCCATCCGCTGAAGGTGTAGGCATATCCCGACTGAGAGGGACGGGAGGGTGTCTCTGTGGGCATAGAGACCTTTCCTTCGCTGTCAGCCAAAACCGAGAACAAGAGAGTCATGCCGTCAGCATTGTAAAAACAGGCGACGGGAGTTTCTCCGTTTGCGGCACTTGTTCCCACAGCCAACGAGACCGTGTAGGGTATGGCACGGAGCGAGGCTTGGCGCAGGGTCAGGGTATGATTCTTGACCGCCTGAGCCAAAGCATCCTCGGCGGCGCTGAACAAGGGCTCGACCGGGGCTGCTCCGGGAGATTGGGGCAGGGTAGGCTTGACGACCTCGGCAGGCGGCGTGGGCTTTTCCACCTTGGCGGGCTCGTAGGGTCTTGACACTACCGAGGGTTCGGTAGGCTTTTTTACGTCCGAAGGAGGCGTGACAGGGTCTACCGCCGTAGGGTAGGCAGTCAACGGGGCGGCGGTGTTGGCGTCGGTGAGGATGAAGCAGTCATCCAACAGCTCAGTCAGTTTCCCCTCGGCGATGCTCCAGCTTCTGTCAAAACTTACTCCGTCCTCCAAAGCGCAGGATAAGGCGTACAGCTGGGCAACAAATTGCCAGTAGCGTTCCTTCTTGCCTTGCATTTGCAGGATGTCGGGGACGGTGTCGTTGGTGTACAGACGGGACAAACTGGTGTACAGAAGGGTCACGTTATCTCGAAATTCCGCATAGTGGCGGATATAGTAAGCATACCGCTGGGGATCATCCCCTTCGGTAGGATAGCCGTTGAGCAGGTGAATGAGGGTGGCGGTGGCGCTGTCTGCGTTGGCAATATCCTGCGCGTCACAGCCTACTGCTACCAGCTCGTCCTGACGGGCAACAACCGTGGCTACCGTTGGACCGTTCAGGGTGCCGTGAAGTACGTTACCTTGGCTGTCTCCGATGAAGCAACTGTCCATGTAGGTCAGTTGTAAGCGCACCTTTTCCATGTTCGTCAGGTACGCGTGATATGCCAGATACTTTTTCTCGTACGCCGAGGGGTTCTGAATGAAATCCGTGTACTCGGCATACGCCTTGTCGTAGACGGCTTTCTCCGCAAGATAGGCTTCGTAGGCTGTCAGACGAGCTTTATAGGTTTCCATAGCCGCAAGGTAGGCTTCATAAGCAACCAAGCGGGCATCGTACTGCTTTTTCTCGGTTTCGTACGCCTGATACAGGGAAAGCTCTGCCCGATACTGTTTCATCGCTTCCCGATAGACTGCCGTAGCCTCGGCATGGGCACGGGCGGCTGCCTCGTAGCTTTGCTTGGCAGACAGGATCTCTTGTCCGCGATGGTAAGCGGCGTTTTGAAGAACCTGCAGATCCTCTGAGGCAAAGGTCAGGACTGCTTCGTATTGCACCGTGACGGTGACCAAAGCATCCGTGATCCCGTTCAGCTTTGCCGTGTACTGTCCGTCTTCGCCGATGGACAGCGGAAACAGGACGTCTCCGCAAAGGACGGTGACAGGAGTCCAAACCGTGCCCTTGGTAACACCCGTGTAAGGCTTGGCGGTCACGGTGGGTACGCCTTGAGGATCAAAGGTGACAGACACCGCCGCGTGGGGGATGGTGCTGTCATAGGTGAGGGAGAGGGTGGAAGGCAGGGAAACAGCCCCTTCGGATTCCAGCCACACCTTTTCTTCATGGGTGAGGGGTTGTTCCAACAGGTAGGACAACAGGGTGGCGGGTGACAGCGCGGCTGTCTCGGAGGCAGTAAGGTCAGGCGCGGCTTGGGGCGCGAGAACTTCAAACGCCGATCCTTGGCTTGTATTGGAAGTTTCCGCGGCAGCCGGGAGAGTAGCAGACAACCCGCTGAAGAGCAGGGAAGCGCCAAGGAGCAGCGCGGTTATACGTGTGTGATGTTTCATATGTGAACTCCGTAAGTGGATTGGTCGTAAGACGGATATAGATATACAGAATCATTATACACGAAGACCGGCGGTTTGTCAAGAAAAAGCATGAAAGCCGGGGTGGGATGTTCTTCCAAAGGGATTCTGCCAAAAAAGATGAAAGATATTCACACCAAATTCATGATTTCATGGTATGATAAAAAAACGGTTATACCGTGAGAACGAGACAACAGGAGGTATAGATATGGCAGGACCCGGTGGTGGATCAAGAGGCGGCGGCGGTGGCCGCGGCGGTAGTTTTGGCGGCGGTTCCCGCGGCGGTTTCAGCGGCGGCGGACGCGGCGGCAGTTTCGGCGGAGGCTTTCGAGGTCCCAGACCTTCCTTTGGCGGCGGTTGGTATCATCGCCCTCGATACGGTCGATATTACGGTGGCGGGAGCGGTTGCCTCGGTGGCTTGATGGGGATGATCATGGTGCCCATCTTCCTTGTGATCTTTGCGGGGATCTTCCTCGTCACGTCCATTACCTCGTCGGTGAACGCGCTGGTTAATGGCGGTGAGGTCGTCTACAATGAGGAAAAAATTCAGGACTATGCCGATGCTTGCTACAGAGAGGAATTTGCTACGGCTGACGCATATGAGGACCACATCCTCCTGGTTTTCCTGACGTACGAGGATCACTACGAGTATAACTACATCGCTTGGGTGGGAGATCACGTCGCCTATCAGATCAGCGATCTGTTTGGCGGGGAAGGCACTTCTCTGGACGCGGCTTTGGAGGCTTCGGTGAATGCCACCTCCTACAAGTATTCCCTGGATGCCAACCTGGCGCAAGCCATAAATCGGATGGAGCAACGGGTGGTTGCCACAGGAATCAAGCACGCCTTCCTTTGTGAGGAGAACAACGTGGACGTGACACCGCATCTGACCAATAAATCCAACCTTGATCTGAACGCCGACACCGTGAATCGGTCGTTGGAAAGCTTGGCGAGCGCCACGGGTATTCCCATGGTCATCGTGGTGGATGAGGCGGAGGACGTGTTCGGCAGAACCATGCCCTTCGGCTCGATCTTCATTGTGCTCATCTGCCTGGCGGTGCTGGGTGTTGCTGTCTATATGATCATTTCCGCTGTGCGGGAGAATCGGGAGGCTAAGGCGGCGGGGGCTTCCTCCAATGATGCGAACGGTTCGGGTACGCAAGGCGGTCAAGGGTCATCCGGAGACTCGTACAACGATTCGTGGAACCGATAGCTGATTTACAGAGAGGCGTTTCTATAGAAACGCCTCTTTTTTATTGCCAATTTGTCCAAACCTCTTGCAAAACCCGAGGCTTTGTGTTACAATAAAAAAGTGTAAAAAACCATCTTTTTTGGATAGATACCGAAAGGAACATCGCAATGGAATACAATTTTTCAAATAAGATCGCGTCCCTCAAGCCCTCAGCGATCCGTGAGATCCTGAAAGCCCCCAAGGACGCCGATACCATCACTTTAGCCGCGGGGAATCCTGCCCCCGAGACCTTTCCTGTAGAAGATCTCGCCCGCTTCGCCGCCGATATTTTCGCCAATGACTCCACGACCGCCCTCCAGTACGGCGCTACCGACGGCTACGAACCCCTCCGTCGCGCCGTGGCAGAGCGACAGAAGAATGTTTGGGGTATCGGTAAGTCGGTCGCCGAGGGTGACGGCTTCAACGATACCACCATCATCGTCTCGGGCGGTAATCAGGGCATTGAGCTTGCCGCCAAGGTGTTCTGCAACGAGGGGGACACCGTTATCTGTGAAAACCCTACCTTCATCGGGGGTCTGAACGCCTTCCGCTCCTGTGGCTACAATACCGTGGGTGTGCCCATCGAGGACGACGGCATGAATGTGGAAGCACTGGAGGAGACCATCAAAAACACCCCGAGTGCCAAGCTTCTCTACATCATTCCCACCTTCCAAAATCCCGCAGGCATCACCACCTCTCTCGAGAAGAGAAAGGCTATCTACGAGGTCTGCAAGAAGTACGACCTCATGATTTTGGAGGACAACCCCTACGGCGAGCTGCGCTTCGCGGGCGAAGAGATCCCTACCATCAAGAGCTTTGACACCGAGGGACTGGTCATCTATTGCTCCTCCTTCTCCAAGATCCTGTCGGCGGGTATGCGCGTGGGATTTGTGGTTGCCCCCGAGGAAGTTGCCGCCAAGATGGTGGTGGCAAAGCAGTCCGAGGACGTCCACACCAACCAGTTCTTCCAAATGCTTTGCTATAAGTTCATGACCGAGTGCGATCTGGACGCCCACATCTCTATGATACGCGAAGTGTATGGACGCAAGTGTCGGCTCATGCTGGAGTGCCTCGAAGCCGAGCTGCCCGCCGCCGTGAAATTCACCCGTCCCGAGGGCGGTCTGTTTATTTGGGTCACCCTCCCCGACGGGGTGGACGCCGCCGCTTTCCTGAAGGCGTGCATGGCTGAAAAGCTCATGATCGTGCCGGGTGCCACCTTCAACTGCGATGTCTCCGAGGGGTCCATGTCCTTCCGCCTCAATTACTCCACTCCTTCCGACGCGCAGATCAAGGAGGGTGTGGCGAGACTGGGTAAGGTTGCCCGCGCTTTCGTCAAGTAAGAGCAACGTCCCGCTGGAGATTAAAAACCAAAGAAACCAAGCGAATCAACAAACAAAGGAGACCGCCATGAAACTCAACGACTACACCTTCCTCGCCGCCGCTCCCGTATGGGAGACAGGAACCTCCAAGATCATGAACCGCACCCTGTCCTTCTGCGCCAACGTGGCGGGAGGAGAGACCGTCAAGCTGTCCGCTGCTGCATCCTGCTCTTTCGTCCTGCTCATCAACGGTGAGTTTGTAGCTCACGGCCCTGCCCGTTGCGCCCATGGTCACTTCCGTGTGGACGAGTACGACCTGACGCCCTATCTGACCAAGGAGATCAACCGTGTGACCCTCCGTGTGGTGGGCTATAATATCAACGGTTTCAACTATATCAACCAGCCTTCCTTCCTCTGCGCCGAGATGGTCAGCGGCGACCGTGTGCTGGCTGCCACGGGTAAAGAAGGCTTTACTTGCTACGTTACCGCCGAGCGAGTCATCAAGACCCAGCGTTACTCCTTCCAGCGTGCCTTTACCGAGGCTTACGAGCTGTCCGAGGGTGTCTTTGATTATGAGGTCAACCCCGACACAAAGGTGACCCCCGTCGCCACCGAGTCCGTGACGGCAGGGAGGTTCATCCACCGCGATATGCCCTACTCCGACAACGAGGTTCTGCTTCCCGTGAAGGTCATGCAACGCGGCACTGTTACCTACTCCGACAAGGAGGGTTATTACCACCAGCGCGAGCTTGTCCCCTCGGATATTTTCTTCACCTATCCCGAGGATGAGCTGGAGTGCGCCTCCCATAAGGAGGTGGGCAAGTGTGACTATGCTGCACCTATTCCGGTGGACGAGCCTTGTGACATCATCAGCCTTGCCGCTGACAGCTACGCTGATCTGGATCTCGGTGCCAACTACACGGGGCTTTATGACCTGACCGTGGATGCCGAGAATGACGGTACGCTCTATATCCTCTTTGATGAGATCCTCAGTGAAGGTCACGTCAATCCTCACCGCATGGGCGCATCCCAGATCATCGCGGTGCGGGTAAAGGCAGGGAAGTACCACTTGACCTGTGCCGAGCCCTATACCATGCGCTTTATCCGTCTCATTGCCAAGGGAACCGCTATGAAGATCTTAGGGTTTAAGGTCTATCACATCGCCTTCCCCGCCACCGCCATCACCGCCCGTTTTGCGGGGGATGACGAGACCATGAAGAAGATCTACGATGCCGCTGTAGAAACCTTCCGCGCCAACACCGTGGACATTTACATGGATTGCCCCTCCCGTGAGCGCGCAGGCTGGCTCTGCGACAGCTTCTTTACCTCCCGCGTGGAAAAGACCCTGACGGGTAAATCCCTTGTGGAACGCGCCTTCCTTGAGAACTTCCTCATGCCCGAGCGCTTTGAGTTCTTGCCCGAGGGAATGCTCCCTATGTGCTATCCCGCGGATCACAATGACGGTATCTTTATCCCCAACTGGGCGATGTGGTACGTGGTGGAGCTGGGCGAGTACCTGGCGCGGACGGGGGATCGTGAATTTGTGGATTCTGCTCGTGACCGCGTGTACGGTCTGCTGGGCTATTTCTCTAAGTTTGAGAACGAATATGGACTTCTGGAAAATCTGGAATCCTGGGTATTCCTTGAGTGGTCCAAGTCCAACGAGCTGACCCAAGACGTGTCCTTCGCATCCAATATGCTTTACTGCACGGTACTTGACACCGTGGCAGATCTTTACGGCGACGCCGCTCTCAAGGCGAAGGCAACCGCTCTTCGCAATACCATCAACGAGATGTCCATGACCGAGTCGGGCTTCTACTGTGACAACGCATGGCGCCGCGACGGCAAGCTGGTGCTGTCAGGCGAGCGCACCGAGTCCTGCCAGTATTACGCCTTTTTCACAGGCGTTGCCACCCCCGAGACCCATCCTTGGCTGTGGGAAACCCTTGTCCATGACTTTGGCTATGCCCGCCAGGAAAAGGGTCTCTATCCCGAAATCTGGCCTGCCAACGCCTTCATAGGCAACTACCTCCGCCTGGATCTTCTGAACCGTTTCGGCTTCAAGACTGAGTTGTTTGACAACATCAAGGGTTACTTCGCCTACATGTCAGAGCGCACCGGTACCCTGTGGGAGCTGGTGGCATCTCAAGCCAGCTGCAACCACGGCTTTGCTTCCCACGTCCTCTACTGGATGGACAGCTTGGGGCTGCTGGAGAGATAAATGATTGTTTAGGAGTACGCCTGGGAGGGCCCTTCTTGAAAGAAGTGCCCCCCAGACCCCCTCCAAGAACCTTTAAATAATGATTCTTTTTAAAGGTTTTTGAAGGGTTTCAAGGGAAACTTTTTGCAAAAAGTTTCCCTTGGACGTACTCCTGTAAACAACAATTTACCGCATCAATAGCCTCCCGTGGCGTGAAGCCGGCATGGGTTGAACAACCCCGAGTCGGAGTCCCACCGCAGGTGGAGACCTTCTCAAAAAACGATTCCGAAAGGAAATACACACCATGAAAAAAGCCTATTTTCTACCCCGTGCACTGGTTTTGTTTCTCGCTTTCCTGCTCCTTGGCGCGGGGATGTTCCGCTATGCCCATCACCACTACAGAAATATTGCCTCTTGGGGAGAAGCGGACTCTACCCGTGTTCTGATCTGTGAGGGAGAGACTTACTATCTGGCAGGTCTTTTGGGAGAGAATGGACTTAACTCCAAGACGTACCCTGCCGGAGATGTGCTGGGCGAGGTTACCCCCAAGAGCTTCTTGGATAAGACCCCTGCCTTGGTGGTGCAGGGTGTGGAGGGCAAGGACGATTACCTCATTCTGATCGTGGAGGAGGACGAAAAATATATCTACTACCACGAGAAGGTTGACAACCCCGCCGAAACCGAGACGGTTGGGGGGTAAAAAATCCCGAAACCCCTGTTTGGGGTTCTAAGGACAGTTTTTGCAACGTAATCGTAGCCCAACGAACGGCTACAACCGGAGGAAGGCTTGCGGAGCATATCTGAAAGGGCGCACTTACTTACCATCGAAAGTGGCAATTCAATAGAAAAGAGCCGATACGGAAATGAATCCATATCGGCTTTTTTCTGTCATTTAGCATCCGGGGTTAGTGGCTTCGGGATGTTTTTGAAAAATTGAGGGAATTACAGGATAAAGTAGGCAGGCAGACCCTCTTTGTAGTCGGGATATCGCTCGCCTTTGATGAGGGGCAAGAGGTATTTGAGACATTCGTCCGTCACGCCGTTGCCCCGCTCGTTGATGAAGGCGTCGGGAACGCACTTGGTTTGATTGGCGATGGTAAAAATGTCCTCGTGACCCACCTCGTAGGTATAGGTGTCGCCTTCCACACGGCGGATGGTCATCATGCGGCAGGAAACCCCCGAAATGGCGACTTCCACGGCGGCTTTGCCCGTGGCGACAGATTCTTCAATATCCTGTGCTGACAGGAGATGACCGGCGCAACGCTGGGGTAGATTCAGTTCCACAGAGCGTACCTTACAGCCGATCTCGGCTTTGACTGCCAGCTCCAGCGCTTTGCCCGTGCCTGACAGGTATTTATGACCAAAGGCATCCACCGCGCCGCTTTGGGTGCTTGCGCCTACCAGAGTGCCGTCGGGGCATTCCAGTCCTTCGGATACAGCCACCACCACGTTGGGGTGCTTGGCAAGGGCTTTGCGTACGTCGACGAAAAATTCGTCGTAACTAAAAGGACGTTCGGGGAGGTAGACCAGGTCAGGTTCGCGTCCGGAAACCAACCGTCCGAGGGCGGCGGAGGCTGTCAGCCAGCCCGCGTCACGACCCATAATCTCCACGATGGTGACCGCGGGGACGGTGTAAACGGCGGTGTCACAGAGAATTTCCTGTACGGTGGTCGCGATATACTTGGCGGCAGAACCGAAGCCGGGGGTGTGGTCGGTGCCCACCAGGTCGTTATCAATGGTCTTGGGCACGCCCATGACACGGATGGGGTAATTCTTCTTGGCGGCGTATGCTGACAGCTTGGCGACGGTATCCATAGAGTCGTTGCCGCCGATGTAGAAAAAATAGCGGATGTTGTGGCGGTCGAGGATGTCGAGAAGCTTGTCCATAACCGCGGCTTCGTTATCAGCGCCTGCGGCGGGGAGCTTTTTTCGGCAGGATCCCAAAGCGGCGGCGGGGGTGAGGGTCAGGGCTTCCAGGGCTTTCCCTTCGGGGTCAGCCTTGGGGGAGAAAATGTCGGAGAGATTCACAAGATCCTCGCGAAGTAGACCGTCAACGCCGTTTTTCATGCCGTAGAGGGTGTCAATAGCGATATTTCCGCGTGCAGCTTGCTCACAAAGCACGCCCTTGATGACGCCTGCCAGGGTGGCGTTGATGGCGGCGGTGGGACCGCCTGATTGTCCCACAACGGCGTTGCCGTGAAGAATGATGTCCATGGTTGTTCCTCTTTTCTTAATATTGGTCATGTAAATTGTTGCTTAGCGGGGCAAACCCCGTACGTTTCGGGTGTCGGATGCCGATGGGGGGTTCAGGGGGCGAAGCCCCCTGAACCTGTGAGAAAAGGTCGGCGGTTTCGGGGGCGGCCTTGAGCGCCCTGAATCAAATGAAAATTGTTTTGCGTAGCAAAACTTCCTTTTTTAGCAAGGATTTTTTGCTTTTACAAAATCAAGTTGATAGCAATTTTGTTTTTCGAAAATCTTTCTTGCGGCTTCCGCCGCGCGCCGAGGCGAGTCGCAACGAGAACAGCATTATAACCCAAGTATTATGGTTGCGACAACAAATTCGCCTTGCGGCTCATTTGCCAAGTGGCGACTGGAAGGAAAAGCCGCCCTCGGCACTGCCGGCCTCCCAAGTGAGGTGCAGGGGCTCCGCCCCTGCACTCCTTCAGCCCGATAAACAACAATTTATATGTTTACTTGTTCCTTCACATCATACCATAAATTCACCGAAAAGTCAATATCTTCTATCTTGACAAATACCTGTATATCATGTAAAATATAAATATCCCAAAGGATTGGAGAATGACCATGAACGCAAATGCCATTAAATCCGTCGCCGCTCATTTTGCTTTCGGCGGCTCCCTTGCCAACATTAAAGAACTGACCGCGGGCAACATCAATGTCACCTACCGTCTCACTTATACCGAGGACGGTTTGCCCCATCAATATATCATTCAGCGCATCAACACGGGCGCCTTCAAAGATCCCGTATCCCTCATGGACAACGTAGGGAAGGTGACCGCTCACATCCGCGCCTCCTATGAGGCCGAGGGCGTCGACCCCGACCGCCGAGTGTTGACCTTCGTCCCCGCTGACAACGGCACCCTACTGTATCAGGATGCTGACGGTGGCGCTTGGCGTGCCTATCATTACGTGGACGGTGTCACCGCCTACGATCAGATCGAAAGTGCTGACCTCTTCCGCGAGGCAGGTCGAGGCTTTGGAGAATTTCAGACGAGACTTGCCGATTTCCCCGCCCATGAGCTGACCGAGACCATTCCCGGCTTCCACAACACCGCCCACCGCTACGGAATGTTTTTGAAGGCCATCCAAGAGGATGCCGCAGGTCGCGTGGTCTCTATTCCCGACGATATCGCTTTTTTCCATGACCGCAAGGATCTGGCAAACGCCATTGTATCCAAAATGGGCGACTCCGATATGCCCTTGCGGGTGACTCACAATGATACCAAGCTGAACAACGTGCTGATCGACAACGCCACGGGCAAGGCTATGTGTGTCATCGACCTGGATACCGTCATGCCCGGTTCCTCACTCTACGACTACGGCGATGCCGTCCGCTACGGTGCTTGTACCACCGCTGAGGATGAGCCCGACACCTCCAAGATCGACTTTGACATGACTCTTTTTGAAGCGTTCACCGAAGGATTTGTGTCCGCCACCGCGGGCAAGCTTACCGATACAGAAATTCGTCTCCTTCCGCTTGGCATCAAGGTGATTACTTATGAGCTTGCTATGCGCTTTCTCACCGACTACGTAAACGGCGACGTGTATTTCAAGACGAATTACGAAGGACACAACCTGGTTCGCGCCCGCGCGCAGATGCGTCTGCTTGAGGTCGTGGAGGAGAAGTACGAGAAAATGTGTGGGTATATCGAGAAAATGTTAGAAAGATAAATTGTTGTTTGCCCCTGCGGGGCGGCTCCGGCTCGGGGACGTTCAACCCATACCAGCTTCACGCCGCGCGGGTGAGAGGGTTAAAACACGAAAAGCCCTCTCCGTCACGCATGAAGCGTGCCACCTCCCCCAGAGGGGGAGGCTTAATGGGCGACTCCTCCGCCCAGCGAATGCGGCGGGCGGGTGAGGGAGAAAGCGCAAACAAAAAGTTAAATCTCTTTACCTGACAACGAGTTCGCCTTAATTAACGCGTTCTCCCCCACCCGACTTCGTCGGTAACCCCCTCCCGGAGGGGACCTCATCCCAAGCGCCCCAATAAGCAACAACTTTCGTGACTAAAAATATGACAAGGAGACCTCTATGATCAAATTTGGAACAGGCGGCTGGCGTGCCGTCATTGGTTCGGACTTTACAGAGCAGAATATCCGCTACGTAGCCGAGGGGATCTGCCGACTCATGGAAGAAGAGGGGAAAATGGACAAGCCCACCGTTATCGGTTATGACCATCGCTTCCTTTCCGAGCCTGCCGCGCGATGGATGGCAGAGGTGTTTGCTGCCCATGGGCTGACGGTGTGGTTCATGAACCGCTCGGCGCCGACCCCTCTTATCATGCACACCGTCAAGAAGCAGGGCTTCTATTTCGGCGTGGAGATCACCGCCAGTCATAATCCCTCTTCCTATAACGGCATCAAGCTCATTGTGGAGGAAGGACGCGACGCGCCGGTGGAGACCACGGAACGTTTGGAGCGTTACCTTGGGGTGGTAGAGGCTGAGAATCAGGTCAGTCATATGCCTTTCGATATTGCTTGCGCCGAGGGATTGATCAAATATCGTAAGAACCCCTTCAATGATTTCATTGATGATATTCTTAAAGTTCTCAACGTGGATGCCATCCGCGAGCATGGTGCCCGTGTGCTGTTTGACCCCATGTACGGCTCGGGTACTTATCCGCTACTCGTGATCCTTTGTACTGCTCGCTGCACGGTGGATATGATTCACAACACCCGTGACGCATATTTTGGCGGTCATTTGCCTGCCCCTTCAGCCCAAGGACTGGGGGAACTGCGCAACCGTGTGCTGGCAGGGAAGTATGAGTTGGGGATCGCTTTTGACGGTGACGGAGACCGCTTGGGTATCATCGACCGCGATGGCAGATACATCACTGCCAACGAGATCCTGGTCATGCTCTATTGGTATCTCCACGAGGTCAAGGGCTGGCGCGGTCCTGTGGTACGCAACCTTGCCACCACCCATATGTTGGACGCGATGGCAGCAGATTTCGGAGAGAACTGCCATGAAGTCCCGGTGGGCTTTAAATATATCTCTTCAAAAATCGATGAAGCTGATGCCATTCTGGGCGGTGAATCCTCGGGAGGGCTGACGGTTCGTGGTCACATCCACGGCAAAGATTCGGTCTATGCCGCTTCTCTCTTCGTGGAGATGCTGTCGGTGGTTGAAAAATCTCCCTCGCAGATCATGAATGAGTTGGAAGCCAAGTATGGGCATTACATCATGGTGGAGGACAATATCACTTTCACGTTGGCGCAGAAATCCACCGTTAACCGTATCATTTTCGAGGAAAAAAAGGTCCCCTTCTTTGGTAAGCCTGTAAGCCGTGTCAGCTATGAGGACGGCTGCAAGGTCTACTTTGCCGACAACAGCTTTGTTATCTGCCGCTTCTCGGGTACTGAACCCCTGCTGCGTATTTTTGCGGAAGCTTCGGATGAAACCACCGCCAAGGGTTATATCGAGGCGTTCCGTGACCTGTTGGCGCTGGACTGAGCGGATGCGCGGATGACATGACATTACTGTAAGGAGAATCCCATGAAACGTTTACTGATCCTTTGTATGGCTTGTATGGCTGTCTTGCTACTGCTCAGCTCTTGCGGAGGCGCAAACCCCGATTTTCAGCCGGTGGCATATCCTAACAGCGTACGAAAGTATGATGACTTCGCCTGTGTTGCCTTTGTCGGAGCAGAAGAAATCTGCTTGACGGGGGACGCGGCTGTGCAGCTTTACGATATGATTTGTGTTGCTTGCGCTGACAGCGAAACGGTGATCGCATACGACACCGAAAGCGAATCCGTCCATCTGATCTTCTATACGGGTGGCGCAGATGCGTCTTCCGACACCGAGCCTTATCTCCGCCCCGATGCGATCAGCTACGGGCAGTTTGTCGTCAGGGATGACAATTCCGTGCGGTATTCCGATCATGTGCTGGTGTCCCATGGCACGACCTTCAAGCTGAAAGAGGGCACGTATGCTGAGTTGTGCGCCCTGATCGGACAGCTTACCCAAGAATAATTTTTTTAGATAGAAAGGAAACCACGATTATGAACAAGTTCATGCTCAACGAGACCTCCTACCACGGCGCGGGTGCTATCACCGCCGTTGTCGATGAGATCAAGGCACGCGGCTTTGCCAAGGCATTCGTTGCTACCGACCCCGACCTCATCAAGTTCGGCGTGGCTGCCAAGGTCACCGACCTTTTGGATGCGGCTTCCATTCCCTATGCCGTTTTCTCTGACATCAAGCCAAACCCCACCATTGAGAACGTTCAGAGCGGTGTTGCCGCCTTCAAGGCAGCCGAGGCTGACTGTATCGTCGCCATTGGCGGTGGCTCATCCATGGACACCGCCAAAGCCATCGGTATCATTATCACCAATCCCGAGTTTGCCGACGTCCGTTCTCTGGAAGGTGTAGCTCCCACCAAGAATCCCTGCGTGCCCATCATTGCTGTTCCCACCACCGCCGGCACCGCCGCCGAGGTTACCATCAACTACGTCATCACCGACGTGGAGAAGAAGCGCAAGTTCGTCTGTGTGGACGCACATGATATTCCCGTGGTGGCTGTTGTTGATCCCGACATGATGTCCACCATGCCCGCATCCCTTACTGCCGCTACGGGTATGGACGCCCTGACCCATGCCATTGAGGGCTATATCACCAAGGGCGCTTGGGCGCTGTCGGATATGTTCCATATCGAAGCCATCCGCATCATCGCCGCCTCTCTGCGCGGTGCTGTTGCCAACACCCCCGAGGGGCGTGAGGGCATGGCACTGGGTCAGTACGTGGCAGGCATGGGCTTCTCCAACGTGGGTCTGGGCGTGGATCACTCCATGGCGCACACCCTCTCTGCTTATTACGATATGCCTCACGGCAAGGCTTGCGCCACCTTGCTTCCTGCCGTTATGGCGTACAACGCTGAGGCTACGGGTGAAAAGTACCGCGAGATCGCCCGCGCCATGGGTGTCAAGGGTGTGGATGACATGACCCAGGACGAGTACCGCGCCGCCGCTGTGGAGGCTGTTCGCCAGCTGGCAGAGGACGTGGGTATTGTCACCTCCCTGAAGGGTGTTGCCCGCGAGGAGGACATCCATCAGATGTCGGTGGACGCCTACAACGACGCTTGCCGTCCCGGCAACCCTCGCGAGACCTCCGTGGAGGATATCGAGGCGCTGTACCGCAGTCTCATGTAATTAAATCAAAGCAAAAGACCCCTGCCTCGGCAGGGGTCTTTGATTTTGTATGATATGGTCAGCGGAGATGTGCGTGTTATATGACGGTCAAAACACGATCCGCTCCACCTGGATACATCTGTAAGGGACCTTGTCCTCCATCGTAAACAGCGCGCCGTGACCCACCACGGGACCGTCAGCAACCTTGAAGCGCGCGGGCATATGGGTACGCATCTTATAAATGATTGCTTCGGCATCGGTGCCTAATATGCCATTTTCGGGGCCTGTCATACCCAGGTCGGTGATGTAACCCGACCCACGAGGCAGAACCTGCTCGTCGGCGGTGGTCACATGGGTATGGGTGCCGAAGATTACGCGGATACGACCGTCAAAGTACCGTCCGATGGCCAGCTTTTCAGAGGTGGCTTCGGCGTGGAAATCCAAAAGGGCGATGTCGTATTTGCCTTTTTCGCGGTCAAGAATGCGGTCGATGACATGGAATGGGTTGTCCAACGCGTCGAGGAAGGCTGTACCTGATGCGTTGATACAGAGGATGCGAAGACCGTTCACGGTTTTGATCGTGTGACCCATGCCGGGGCAGAGGGCGGGATAGTTGGCGGGGCGGATGATCTTGTCGGGATGATCATCCAAAAAACTTCCCAGATCCCGTGCCCCAAAGGCGTGGTTGCCCAGCGTCAAGAGATCAATGCCGCAGTCCAAAAGCTCGGCGGCGTGACGAGCGTTGAGTCCGTGAATCTCGGAGGCGTTTTCTCCATTGCATACCACAAAGTCCGCGCCCAAACGGTCACGCAGACTCCACAGCTTTTTTTCAAGGTAGGCGATACTGATTTCTCCTACCACGTCTCCGATAGCGAATATTTTCATAAATGACTCCATTTCCATCAGATAAATTGTTGTTTATGGGGGTACGCTTGGAGGAACCTTCTTGCAAGAAGGTTCCTCCAAACCACCTCCAAGAACCTTTAAAAAGTATTTATTATTAAAGGTTTTTGAAGGGTAGCGAAGCGGCGACGCGGTAGTGAATGACTGCCAGTGGCAGTCAGAGCCGCGGCGTGACCGAGCCGCAGCGAGACCCAAGGGAAACTTTTTGCAAAAAGTTTCCCTTGACCGTACTCCCGCTAAACAACAATTATGCTTTAAATACTTGATCGATCACTTCAGCCTCGGCAGTAGCGAGACGCGCCATGCAGGCGTCATCGTTCAAAAATGCCGCGTCGTCGGGATTGGTGTGGAAACCGTGTTCAATGATAAAGGCGCACTTACACCCCGAAGCCGCACTGTGGCGGAGAACGCCGTAGTAGTCAATGCCGGGCATATCAGGATAGGTTCTGGTGATAGCTCCGCGGTTGGAGGTCTCCATGCAAGCCGAGACGGCTTCACCCAAAGCAAGGGCAATCGGGAGATTTTTCTCCTCATCGGCAAGGGAATAGATTAGCAGAACCCCTTTGATTTCTTTATAGCGCTCGGGCGGTGTGGCAGAGCCGGGGGCGTTGGAGTGCAGGGAAATGAACATATCGGCGTGGTTATCTCCTGCCAAATGTCCCCGTTCTTCCAAAGAAGGGTCGTCTTCGATGCTGTTTCTTGTCAGCATGACGTCGAAGCCCTTGGTTTCCAGCGCGGACTTGAGCAGTCCTGCCAAAACGAAATTTCTTGTGCCTTCAAATACGCCCTGGATCGTAGGATAGGGGTTGCCAAACTGACCGTGACCGGCGTCCAATATGATAAGTCCTCTTGACATTTTTGCCTCCTGTGAGTATAATATAATTATATTATACATGACTTGTCGCTTTATGTCAAGAGAGAAGATAAATTGTTGTTTGGTGGAGTACGGTCAAGGGAAACTTTTTGCAAAAAGTTTCCCTTGGAACCCTTCAAAAACCTTTAATAATAAATACTTTTTAAAGGTTCTTGGAGGTGGTTTGGAGGAACCTTCTTGCAAGAAGGTTCCTTCAAGCGTACCCCCATAAACAACCATTTATCTTCCCACCCCGCCCCCGCATTCCATCTCCAAGGAGGTCTTATGAATCCATACCTCTCCGCACCCATCACCACCCTCTCGGGGGTGGGCGAAGCCCGAAAAAAGGCGTACGACCGACTGGGCATCCACTCGGTCAGGGACTTGCTTTATCATTTTCCCCGCGCTTTTGAGAACCGCGGGGATATCCGTCTGTTGTCGGATGTCCGTTCGGGTGAGAAATGCGCTGTAGTGCTGACCGTGTCCACCGAATGCAGGGTCGCCCGTGTCAAGCGAGGCATGTCCATTCTCAAATTCCGAGCCTTTGATGACAGCGGTGTGTGCGAAATCAGCTTTTTCAATCAGGAGTATCTCCGCACTTCCTTCCCTTTAGGCGCTGTTTTTCGTTTTTATGGCAAGGTGGAGAAGGCGGGCAACCGCTTTACCATGACATCTCCTGCCTTTGAGCCGTACAATGAAAGCCGTCCCTTGCCCCCCCTGTTTTCGGTCTATCCCTTGACCGAAGGGCTGAGCCAGAAGATCATTTCGACAAACGTTGCCCAAGCCTTGCGGATTGCCGCCGCTCATTTGGAGGACCATCTTCCCGAGTATATCCGAACCGCCGAAGGCTTGGCAACCTTGCCTTGGGCGATTAAGGAGATCCATCAACCCTTTGACTACCAAAGCCTTCATGAAGCTAAAAGGCGGTTGGCATTTGATGAATTTTTTCGTTTCGCCTTAGCTCTTGGCACCATGGGCAAGACCCCAAGAACCATGGGCGCACCCGTCTGTGCCGTCTCCGACCAGACCATGAAGGAGTTTTACAGCGCCTTGCCCTATCAGCTGACGGGCGCACAGGCAAGAGCCGTCGCCGAGATCCGTCATGACATGGCAACCGAGACCGCCATGAACCGTATGCTGGTGGGAGACGTAGGTTGCGGCAAGACGGTTTGCGCCGCCGCCGCTATGTTTATCGCGGTACGGTCGGGACGGCAAGCCGCTTTGATGGCACCCACGGGGATTCTTGCCACCCAACACGCCTCCGATCTTTTGCCCCTCTTTGAGTCCATGGGCATTAAGGGCGCGCTTTTGACGGGGCATACCACCCCCGCGCAAAAAAAGAAGATCTATGCCGCCCTCACCGCTGTTGACCCCGCAAAGCGCCTGGACGTGGTCATCGGTACCCAAGCCCTTCTGTCCGAAGGGGTGAGTTTTGCCGCCCCGGGACTGGTCATTACCGACGAACAGCACCGCTTTGGTGTCAATCAGCGCGCCACCCTTTCAGAAAAGAACGCCCACGCCCATCTGCTTTGCATGAGCGCAACCCCCATCCCCCGTTCTCTTGCCCTTGTGCTGTACGGAGATCTGGATGTGTCCCGCATCGACGAGATGCCCCCCGGTCGTCAGCGGGTGGATACCTTCGTGGTGGACGAATCCTACCGCGCCCGCCTGGATGCCTTCATCCGCAAGAACGTTGGGGAGGGCGGACAGGTCTACGTGGTTTGTCCCGCTGTGGAGGAAAAGCCTGAGGAGGACGAGGGACTCATTCCCCTGTGGGCTGACTTTGGCAGGGAAGCCGGTGGATTTGAAGCCGCGGCGGCAACCCCGCCATGGGAGATGACACCGTCAGAACCCGACATGAAAGCCGCCGTCCAGTTCGCTCAGGAACTTGCCGCGCGGATGCCCGACTTGAGGGTGGCTTACGTACACGGCAAGATGAAGGCCGCAGAGAAGGATCAGGTCATGGGGGACTTCGCCAATGGACAAGTGCAGGTATTGGTGTCCACCACGGTCATTGAGGTGGGTGTCAACGTACCCAACGCTTGTTTGATGATTGTGGAGAACGCCGAGCGGTTTGGACTGTCTCAGCTTCATCAGCTTCGCGGACGGGTGGGACGTGGACAGAGAAAGTCCTACTGCATTCTTGTGAAAGCCGGAGGCGGAGACACCGCCAAGGCTCGTCTGGAAGTCATGCGTACCACTTACGACGGCTACCGCATTGCCGAACAGGATCTCACCCAGCGCGGTCCCGGTGACTTTTTAGCACCTGTCAGCGGTATGGGGATCCGCCAAAGCGGCGGCTTCCGTTTGCAGGTGGCGGAGGGATGGCAGGACGCCTCCCTTATGGATCATGCTTTTAATCATGCTCGTGCGATCCTTGGCGACGATCCCGAGCTGAAAGGATATCCCGACCTGCGGGAGGCGTTGGAAAGCGCCTTTACCATGGCAGGGGATATCTTGAATTGATGGAACGGACTTCCCGAAAGGGAAGTCCGTTTTACTTGCGCGGTGGAAAATTGTTGTTTACCAGGGGCGTCGCCCCTGGACCCCACCAAGAACCTTTTAAAAAAAAGGTTCTTGAAACTCCCAAAACCTTTAAATAATAATTTTTTAAAGGTTCTTGGAGGTGGTTTGGAGGAACCTTCTTGCAAGATGGTTCCTCCAAGCGTACCCCCATAAACAACAATTTATGTCATCTAATAAAAAAGGAAACCATATGAAGAAAAATGTTTTCGCCGCCATGAGCGGCGGTGTGGACTCCTCGGTGGCGGCGTACCTGCTCACGCGGGCGGGCTATGCCGTCACGGGAGCCAAGTCGGAGGCCAAGCGGTG
>JAZSFA010000129.1:0-1921 GCA_045531965.1 Eubacteriales bacterium | reverse complement strand
AATTGTAGTTTACCAGGGGCGTCGCCCCTGAACCCCACCAAGAACCTTTTTAAAAAAAGGTTCTTTAAACTCCCAAAACCTTTAAATAATAATTTTTAAAAGGTTCTTGGAGGGGGTCTGGGGGGCACTTCTTTCAAGAAGGGCCCTCCCAGGCGTACTCCTAAACAATAATTTACAGCACAGCGGCCAACGATTTCCTCACGGAAAGGAGTCAACGTCACCATGAAAAAATACATCCTCGCCCTCGACGAGGGCACCACAAGCGCCCGCGCTATCCTGTTTGACAAGGAAGGGCGCATCGTGACCACGGCGCAACGCGAGTTTCCCCAGATCTACCCCCGTCCGGGTTGGGTAGAGCATAACCCCATGGAGATCTACGCGGGACAGTACGCCTGCATGACCGAGTGCGTGGCAAAGAGCGGCGTTGACCCCGAGGAAATCGCTGCCATCGGCATCACCAACCAGCGTGAGACCACCGTGGTGTGGAACAAACATACGGGCAAGCCCGTTTGTAACGCCATCGTGTGGCAATGCCGCCGCACCGCACCCATCTGCGAAGGACTCATCAAGGAGGGTCACAGCGACTACATCCAAAAGGCAACGGGACTGCGTCCCGACGCCTATTTCAGTGGCACTAAGATCCAGTGGATTTTGGACAATATCCCCGGCGCGCGGGCTTCTGCCGAGGCGGGAGAGCTTCTGTTCGGCACCGTGGACACCTGGATTCTCTGGAAACTGACCGATGGAAAAGTCCATATCACCGACCGCACCAACGCCTCCCGCACCATGCTTTACAACATCGAGAAAGGCGAATGGGACGAAAACCTTCTGTCTCTTTTGAACATCCCCGCCTCCATGCTCCCCGAGGTGAAAAGCAGTAGTGAGGTCTACGCTACTGTGGACTTCATGGGGGCTTCCATCCCCGTTGCGGGCATGGCGGGTGACCAACAGGCGGCGCTGTTCGGTCAGGGCTGTTTCCATGCGGGAGACGTGAAAAACACCTACGGTACGGGCTGCTTCATGTTGGCGAACACAGGGCGAGAGCGTATCCACAGCCGCTTTGGGCTGCTGACCACCATCGCCGCCACCGAGGCAGGAAAACCCATGGAATACGCCTTGGAGGGCAGTGTGTTTGTGGGCGGCGCCGTGATCCAATGGCTTCGCGACGAGCTTCGTCTCATCACCGACGCCGCCGACAGCGAGTATTTCGCGGGCAAGGTGAAGGACAGCGGCGGCGTGTATATCGTCCCCGCCTTCACGGGACTGGGCGCGCCCCATTGGGACATGAACGCCCGCGGCATGATTACGGGGCTGACCCGCGGCACGGGAAGAAACCACATCATCCGCGCCGCCCTGGAGTCCATCGCCTATCAGACCGAGGACGTGTTCCGCGCCATGGAGGGAGACATGGGGCAAAAGCTGTCTTCCCTCCGCGCCGATGGCGGTGCTTCGGCTGACGACCTGCTCATGCAGTTCCAGTCAGATATTTCCGGTGTGTCGGTGTTCCGCCCCGACATGAAGGAGGCCACCGCCGCAGGTGCCGCTTTCTTAGCGGGGCTTGGCGTGGGCTTTTGGAAGGATCGGGGCGAGATCTCCCGTCTCTTGACCCGCGGCACCACTTTTACCCCCGAGATGACCGACGACCGCCGCTTCGAGTTGCTGGACGGCTGGCATCGAGCCGTGGGGGCGTGTAAGGGATTATAAATTGCTGTTTGCCGGCAGTGCCGGCTGCCAATGCCGGGGATGTTCAACCCATGCGAACAATCTCCCGCGAGGGGTTGTTGGTGCGGTAAATTGTTGTTTGCCAGGGGCGTCGCCCCTGGACCCCACCAATGAACCTCGCGTTGCAAGCAACGCTTGAAAAAAGGTTCTTGGAACTCCAAAAACTTTCAAAAAAGCATATATTTATCAATGCAATTTT
>JAZSFA010000125.1:0-17547 GCA_045531965.1 Eubacteriales bacterium | reverse complement strand
AACAGTTGTCTTCCTAAGACCGCTTGGCCTCCGACTTGCTGAGCCATCGGGGGGCTTTATGCAATGTTTGGAGGCTTGTTGGATCAAAGTGCCTTCAATACCCCCGCCAGGCGGGAGGCGATGATCACGTGACCCGCGTCGTTGGGGTGGAGTCCGTCGGGGCAGAGGGCATTCCGCTGGGATTCGATCTCGGGATGGAAGCCTGCGTTGGCGTACAGATCGCAGAGAGGCAATCCGTAATAACCTGCCACCTCACGGATGATCTCCACGTAGGTACGGAGGGTAACCGTCTCCTTCACCCAACCATCTGCCGAGGTACGAACCTGAACCACGTCCTCATACCAACGGTGTAGAGGGGTCATGACCACGATGGGCACGGTAGGATACTTGTCAATCAGGGTACGGAAGAGGTGATGGCACGCGCCGTAAAAGGTGTCGGGGGTGCGGTCGGCAGGCGTCCCCATCAGTGCCTCGCCGTGACCAAAGTCGTTGGTGCCGCCGAAAACCACGATCACGTCTGCCGTGGGATCCATTTCCTCCACGCGGGAGACAAAGTGGCGGTTAAAGGATTCGATCTCCAAAGGTGTGCGACGATCAGCCAGACAGGTACCGCTGATACCATAGTTATTGGCAGCCTTGAGTCCGTACTGCTCTTTCAGCAGGGCATGGTAAATTTTGGAAGGATGGCTGACGCCCACGCCCTCGGTGATGCTGTCGCCCAAAAAGTGAATAATCTTGCCTTGTAATTCCATGATTTTATTCCTTTCTGATTACATGTTTTAAAAACAGCGCCGCCCGGAACAGGCGGCGCTGTCGATTTTTAAATGCAATTCAACCGGATCAACCCAGTTCATCCAGCTTTTCGTTATGGCGCTTGAGGTACTTGTTCATCAGCTTGCTCCATGAGTCAAAGGTGGAGGAGATTCTATTCGAAGATCCACTCATCAAGGGACGGAGCTGGTCGCGGATAATCAATGCGGACACGATATTGCCGCAGGTGCTGGAGAAGTCAAAAGAGAGGGTATTGAAGATGGTATCCAAAATCTCCTGAGACTGGGGATCCTGCATATAGCGCTCGGACAGGGTGGTCTCATAATAAGCGGGACGAACCAGCAGATAGCTGTGATAGCCGATGGCTTCCAGCGCGGCGCTGCAAGCGTCCACCATCTTATCGTCGGTAACACCTGCCGAAATACCAAAGCCTGTCACCTGATCCTGCACGTAGGAATGGTAATTCGCCTGTTCTTTATTGAACTTAGGCATGGGGGCAATACCGTAGGACAGGGCACCAACCTCATTGTAGTTGGTCTCCATGTTATAGAACAAGATGGTTGCCATCATGGCTTTTTCAGCAGCGAACTTCTGAATGATGTAATTCTGACCCACGTCGTCATAAGTAGCGGACTTATACACGTAGGTGCTTTCATTGTTATAAAGCGCCTGTACCTTGTCGCAAAGATCACTGAGGGCACTCTTGGCTTCGGTATTGAAGGTAAGGTCACGAGTCTCTTGATCCTTGATGATCATATGGACGTCAGCCGCCACCAGATAGGGGTCTACGCTGATGGTATCGCCCGTGACAAAGGCATGGAAGTCTCCCTCGTCGTTCTTGCTGTTACCGTCGTCCATATACATATCCTGGATAATCTGGAATTGATAGTCCAGCGTCCAGTCGCCGTTGCTGACGGTTTCATACAAGTCGGGGAGTTTGTATTCGTTGAACATCTCTTTGTTGTAGATGGTCAGATACATATAGCGGAAAATGGAGATAGCGGCAGCACCTGTGACCAGATACTGCTTGTTGTTCGTGGTAAAGGTGACCATATCGTTATAGCCCTGCGTCCAGTAATGCTTGGAGGTGTCCATATAGCCCGACTGGTTCAGGTCTCGGTAGCAACCTTCAATGACAGGGGTGATAGCTTTGTAGGTACCGTCGGCAACAAGGTGATAGTCGCCGGTGTTCGTCTGATAGTCCTGCTTCAGATCGTTTGCCACGTCGTCGTTATCGTTGGGGATAAAGTTCAGTTTGACGTTCAGCCAGTCTTCCACCGTTACGTTGCGCTCGTAGACAGCAGAGCTGATCGCGCCGCCATTAACGCCGCCTTCGCTCACCAGCTCATCAGATCTGCCGGGGCGATCGGCAAAAAGAAAATTGATTTCCGTCTCACCAAAATCGAGATCATCGGGCAGGTCACAAACATAATCGGTATTTTGGGTCTCGCCCTCTGCGGCAGAGGTATCACTCCCCTTTTCCTTAGTTTCGGCAGGATCGTCGGTGGTCGTGCCGCAAGATGCCATGGCTACGGTAGACAGGCACATCAGCGCCGCCAAAAGCAAGCATAAAAACTTTTTCATGACTGTACTCCTTCGTTGTATTGTTGCAGGAAAAGCGCATAATACCCCCTTCCCCCACATGTATATTGTAACGCCTCAGGGTGATTTTGTCAAGAGGGTTTTGGATTTTCCCCGTTTTTTTGTTAAAATGATACAGAAAGCAAAACACTCTGCCAAGGCAGAGTGTTTTGCAAAAACATCTATCGGTTCCACGGCTGTCATTTGCGGAACAAGCCCGACAGTCTGCCGGGTTTGGCTTCTTCTCGTTTACTGCTCTTCCAATCATAGCCGCTGTCCTTGATGACAGCGGCTATGCGGTCATCCTCGATATCCGTTTCACAGAGGATGACCGTCTCCCCGCGGCGATGGTTGGAGGTTACTTTCTTCACAGGGAGGGCGCGACGAACGGCATCGTTGACGTGGGCTTCACACATACCGCACATCATGCCGTCTACCTTGACGGTGATTTTGATCATTGGGCTGCTCCTTCCCTGCCTTCGGGGGCACTATCGGTCTTAGCCTTCTCTGTCGGTTTTTGAACGGAGGGATGACAATGACAGCCCATGGCACAGGAGGAGCAACAGCCGCCGCAGGAGGACTTTCCTTTCTTTTTGTCTCGGATCATGCTCCAAATGAGCAGACCGAAGAAGGCGGCAAGGGCGATGCAAATGAGGATGGTGGGAAGATATTGTAGCATGGAAGTACTCCTTTCAGTAGGATTTATGTGTAGTTTATTGGCCGCAGTGCGGCTGCCAATTCCGGGGATGTTCAATTTATGCGAACAATCTCCCGCGGAAGGGTGTTGGTGCGGTAAATTGTTGTTTAGCGGAGTACGCCCAAGGGGAACTTTTTGCAAAAAGTTCCCCTTGGAACCCTTCAAAAACCTTAAAAAGAATTATTTATTAAAGGTTTTTGGAGTTCCAAGAACCTTTTTTCAAAAAGGTTCTTGGTGGGGTCCAGGGGCAACGCCCCTGGTAAACAACAATTTATTTGATCATACTTTTTTTGCGGATGTCTTATAGGGTCTGAACAGCTGGAACAGCATACCCAACAGGAGGACACAGGCGACGGTCAGCCAGAGGATATTGATCCCGCCCATGGCACCGGTGAAGAGAAGACCAAACTGGTAGACCATGAGGGAGATGGCATAGGCAAAAGCGCACTGGTAGGTGATGGCGAAGGCCGTCCACTTGGCGCTGTTCATCTCTCGGCGAATGGCACCCATGGCGGCAAAGCAGGGAGCGCAGAGCAGGTTGAACAGCAGGAAAGAGAAGCCTGCCAGCTTGCCAAGACCCGCAAACTCGGTGACACCGAAAACAGCGACCACCTCTTCTTTGGCGACAAGACCCATGAGGGTAGCCACGGCGGCGGTGGGGTCAGAGAATCCCAAGGGGGCGAAGATCCAACCTACGGCAGTGCCGATATAATCCAGAATACTCATACCGCCCTCGGGCATCTCCAGATACAAACCGAAGGTTCCGTTAGCGACACCAAAGGAGGAACCCGCCCAGATGATGACAGTGGACAGCATGATGACCGTGCCTGCCTTCTTGATGAAGGACCAGCCACGCTCCCACATGGAGCGCATGACGCTACCGAAGGTGGGCCAATGGTAAGCGGGCAGCTCCATGACGAAGGGAGACAGCTCGCCTGCGAACAGTTTGGTCTTCTTGAGCATGATGCCCGAAACAATGACGGCGGCAATACCCGCGAAATAGCACACGGGAGCCACCCACCAAGCACCGTCAAAGAGGGCGGCGGTGATCATGGCGATGATGGGGAGTTTCGCGCCGCAGGGGATGAAGGTGGTGGTGATGACCGTCATGCGGCGGTCGCTTTCGTTTTCAATGGTACGGGATGCCATGATACCGGGAACGCCACAACCCGTGCCGATGAGCATGGGAATAAAGGACTTGCCCGACAGACCGAACTTGCGGAAGATACGGTCAAGGACAAAGGCGATGCGGGACATATAGCCGCAAGCCTCGAGGAAAGCCAGCATGATGAACAGCACAAGGATCTGGGGAACGAAGCCGAGAACGGCACCCACGCCGCCCACGATACCGTCCAGAATCAGGCTGTTCAGCCATTCGGGAGTACCCGCGGCAACAAGTCCCTGCTCCACCAGGACGGGAATACCGGGAATCCAGACACCGTAATCCGCGGGATCGGGCTCCGTAAAGCCCACGCCGTAAGCAAAGTCAATGGACTCGGCAACCTCGCCCGCGGTCATATAGGCGGTATTGAAGGTCTCCTCGTCCTCGTAAGTCCAAAGATATGGATCTATGATACCGTCTCCGTCCATATCCACGTCGGTGGACGTGGGGAAGGCGTTGAGGATGGCCGTGGCGGCCTGCTTGGCCTCACCTGCGTTGCCCGCGGTCACGGCGGCGGTGTAAGCGGAGACATCAATTCCCTTCTTCTCGGCTTGGGCGATCAACTCGTCTACGGTAGCCACGGATCCTGCGTCGGTGTCATATTCCTCGGTTCCGATGCCCAAAAGACGCCATCCGTCGCCGAACACACCGTCATTGGTCCAGTCGGTAACCAAAGTACCCACGGTGGAGACGGAGATATAGTAAACAAGGAACATGATGACCGCAAAGATGGGCAGAGCCGCAAAACGGTTGGTCAATACCTTGTCGATCTTATCCGAAGTAGTCAGCTTACCTTCGGCCTTGCGCTTGAAGCAGGGCTTCAGAATGCGGTCGATGTAGAGGTAACGCTCGTTGGTGATGATGGATTCCGCATCGTCATCCAGCTCCCGCTCGGCGGCTTGGATATCCTTTTCGATGTGAGTCAACTTTTCAGCGGGAAGCTGAAGCTGGGACAGTACCTTTTCGTCACGCTCGAAGATTTTGATGGCATACCAACGCTGTTGTTCCTCGGGCAGACCGTGAACCGCTGCCTCCTCAATATGCGCCAAAGCATGCTCCACCGCTCCCGAAAAGGCGTGGGTGGGAGCGGTCTTTTCATTGAAGGCCGCCTTGATAGCCTCCTCGGCAGCCTCGTTGACACCGTCACCCTTGAGGGCGGAGATCTCCACAATCTTGCATCCCAAACGCTGGGACAAGAGTTGGGTGTCCAACGTATCACCGTTCTTGCGTACCACGTCCATCATATTGATGGCGATGACCACGGGGATGCCCAGCTCGGTGAGTTGGGTGGTCAGGTAGAGGTTGCGCTCCAGGTTGGTGCCGTCGATGATGTTGAGGATGACCTCGGGGCGTTCACCCACCAGATAGTTTCTCGCCACGATCTCCTCGGGGGTATAGGGGGACAGGGAGTAGATGCCGGGCAGGTCGGTGATGGTCACGCCATCATGCTTTTTGAGCTTACCTTCCTTCTTCTCCACCGTGACGCCGGGCCAGTTGCCCACGTACTGATTGGAGCCGGTCAGCGCGTTGAACAGGGTGGTCTTACCGCTGTTCGGGTTGCCCGCAAGGGCGATGCGAATGTTCATTTTCATGCCTCTCTATGTAAATAAAATTTTACGTAAATGATCTTCCGCCTTGGTGCGGCGAGCATAAGGGTAGGGTTCGCAAACGGTCAATTAGATCAAGCACAGACAATTAGCAAAGGCTAACTGCCGGGCTTAAATAGGGGAGAGTCCAAAGACTCTCCATACGATAAGATCACTGAACCTCCACCATCTCAGCGTCGGCGCGTCGCAGGGACAGCTCGTAGCCTCTCACGGTCAGCTCCATGGGGTCTCCCAGGGGAGCGACCTTGCGAACGTGGATCTCCACCCCTTTAGTGATGCCCATGTCCATGATCCTGCGTTTGATGGCACCTTCGCCGTGGAGTTTTACCACCGTGACAGTATCACCAACCTTTGCGTCTCTGAGCGTTTTCATGATCTTTCCTCCATTTCCATGAGTGACGGCACTCATATCTTGTGCGCGAGCCCCTTGGATCAAGGGACTTTCTATGTGTTAGCCTATGCTAACTCTTGACAGTATTATTATAACACTTCGATGTGATTTGTCAAGTGTTTTCAGATAATTTTTCGGATTATTTTGAAAATTTGGTGCAATTTACAAAGTGCGCGGGGTGGCGACGAGACCGATTTGTTCAAAAAACGCAATGGCAACAAAAAAGGAGATGCTTTCTCCGGCGTGAGGCAAAATAAATCTTTTCCTCCTACTGGACAAATGCCGCCAAATGTGGTATACTATAAGGTAATCTGATCTTGGGAGGTTTCATGATGACCCCTGCCTATATGGTTCCCCCCCGCGAGAAGCGGGCTTACAAATTCTCATGGATTCGCGTGATTCTCATGGGACTGATGCTTTCCGGGCTGATCGCCGTATGCCTCTATCTTTACCACACGGCTTTTCGTGATTATCTTGCCTATCTGACCGAGGAAGAGAAAAAATCCACCGCCTGGATCACCGAACAGCTGAGCTATATGCTTCCCTTCCTTGCGGTTGCCATTTTCCAGTATGCGGTATATGCCAAGCACGACAACCATGACGGCGTGTTGCAAAAGGAACGGGCATACGAGATCCTGATCGCCAGCGCGGTGACCTATCTTTTGCTTCTCCCCCTGGTATGGGCTTACAGCGATGCCAAGCTGACCTTGTCTCTCTTGGCTGACGTAAAGATTCCCAAAACCGAGGGCAAGGAGTACGAGACCGTCATGATCCTGGTGGGGCAATGGTTCCTCCGTCTCTCCATTCCGCTTTGCCTCTTGTTCGTCTACCATATGGCACGTGCCAAGGCAGAGGTCATCGAGGCAAAGGAGGCTGCCTTGTCAGAGACGGTTTCCCATACGTCTGCCGAAGGAGATGACAACAGCGCAGCTTCCATCTCCGAAGACACCGCGGAGATAACCACAGCGCCCTCGGAGGTGCCTGAAAATTCCGCCGAGGAAGGAAACGAGCCTGCCGTCTCCGACGTCTCCGACATTGAAACCGAAACCAAGGAGGCGCTGTCATGACCCGCACCCGCCGTCTTTTTGATGAAAACAGTCATCTGTTCAACTTTACCGCCACCGTTCTGTCCGTCTCACCCACAGGGGAAGACACCATCACAGTGGTGCTTGACGCCACCGCCTTTTTCCCAGAAGGGGGCGGACAATCCGCAGACATGGGAACGTTGGGCGGCTGTGCCGTCATAGACGTGCAGGAACGAGACGGGGTGATCTATCACACCGTTCGAAGTCGTGATCCCTTCCCTGCCGCGGGCTGTGTGATTGAGGGACAGCTTGACAAAGAGGTCCGCTTTCGCAAAATGCAGAACCACTCGGGAGAGCATGTCATCTCGGGCATTATCCACCGTCTCTATGGTTACACCAACGTGGGTTTTCATTTGGGAAGTGAAGACGTAACTTTGGATTTTGACGGTGTCCTGACCCGCGAGCAGCTCAACGCCGTGGAGGATGAAGCCAACCGCATCGTTGCCGCCTGCCTGCCCGTGGTAGCGTACTATCCCGCCCCCGAGGTCCTGGCGACCCTTATCTACCGCGCCAAGCTGGATCTGACCGAGAACGTACGCATGGTGGAGATCGGGCAGGGGGACAGCCTCATGGATCGCTGTGCCTGCTGTGCGCCCCACGTGAACAACACAGGAGAAATCGGAATCATCAAGCTGCTGGATTTTATCCATTATAAGGGCGGTGTCCGTATCCATATGCTGTGCGGTTTGGACGCGCTGGAGGACTATCGTCGCCGCTACACCGACGTAGCGCTGCTTGCCTCCCGCCTCTCGGTCAAGCAAAACGATCTGGTGTCGGGTTTTGACCGTCTCGCCGCCGAGCTGGAAGAGAAAAAACAGGTCATATATGATCTGCGACAGACCATTCTGTCGATGACCTTGGCTTCCCTGCCCGAGACGGACGGCAGTTTGTGCCTCTTTGAGGAGACGGGCGATACCAACACCATGCGGCATCTGCTGGGCGAAGCCGTCAAAAAATGCGGCGACCTGTGCGGAGTGTTCAGCGGTAGCGATGACACGGGTTATCGTTACGTTATCGGTCGCGGAGATACCACGCTGGATCTGAAGCAGTACGCGCAGCTGATCAAAAACGCGCTGAACGCCAAGGGCGGCGGTTCTTCCGAGATGCTCCAAGGACGGGCGGAAACCACCAAAGAGGTCATTCGTCAATTCTTTGAAGCTTTTAAGCGCTGACAACAAAAAACGGGACGATTCTTTAGAGCAGTACTCTAAAGAACGGCATTTCAAGAATACGGCATATCTCAAAAGAGGTATGCCGTGTTTTTGCGTTTGTCAGAGAAATTGACAAGCGAAGTACCGAGTAAAGAAAAGGCGCCCTCCGGGAGGGAGCCGGCGCCTGAGGCGACTGAGGGAGAGCGCGAAACGATAAAATATTTCAAACCCAACATCTCGCAGTCTCCTTCCGTCACGCTTTTCGTACCACCTTCCTCTCGGCGGAAGGCTTTTTACTTCGCGCACCGTCAAACAAAGAGGACAGAGGATGTAAATATCCCCTGTCCTCCTGTCGGCAGGTAACGTATTTATTGTATTTCAAAAACTGTCCTTCAGGGTACGCACCATGGGGGCATCCCGTTTTATTTTCTACGCTTACAGCTTGACTACCTTATCCGCCACCGTAGCCCCCTTACGGAAGCGAGGCACGGCGATGGTACGACCGTTATTGACCACAGACAGCTCGGAAAGGAGTCCCACCGCCGTCCACTCACAAGCGGTATAGACATCCACAATAGGCGCGTCTCCCGTGCGGATGGCATGGATGAAGTCCTCCACCAGGAAGAAGTCACCGCCGCCGTGACCCGCGCCCGCTTGCTCGGCGGTTGCGTTGCGGTAACGCTCGGGGAGATACTCGTTGTAGTCGGAGAGTGCCTGCCAAACCATGCAGGAATCGGGGTTCTGCTCGCTGACAAAGGAAATCTTATCCTGATCCCCAAAGCCTTGAGCCGACTGATAGCAACCCTTGGTGCCTTGCAGGAGGTAGTGGGTCATGTTGTGGGGACGAGGAGAGACACAGTCCACGCGGATCATGGCAAGCTTGCCGCTCTCCAATCGACACATGGTCGTGGTACCGCTATCCTGTTTAAGCCCGTAAGGGTTGTAGACACCGGGAGAGAAGGTGGAGATCTCGGTCACATGATCATCGGGGAACCACTGCATCACAGGGCCCAAAGAGTGGGTGGGATAGAAAGCCCCCCGCTTGCCGCACTGCCAGAAGGAGCGCCAGGAGGTCTTGCCATTGGGGTACGCAAAGAGACCGTTGATGTTATGGAGATAAGCGCCCTCGGCATAGTAGGGTTCGCCGAACTTGCCCTGTTTGACCAGTTCACGCACCAACTGGACTTGGGGCGTATACATATAGTTTTCAGCCATCATGTAGGTCTTCCCATACTTCTCCACGGTCTCGCACAGCCACCACAGCTCGTCCATGGTAACGCCTGCTGTGACCTCGCTCAGGACGTGCTTCCCTGCCTCCAACGCCGCGATGGCTTGGGGCACGTGACATTGCATGGGGGTAGCGATGACCACAGCATCAATATCAGATGCCATCATATCGTCAAAGATGCGATAGCGGTGTTGTTTTGCGATGTTCAGATTGTCACCTTCGCGGTTGAGTACCGCTTCGTCCAGATCACACAGGGCGGTGATCTCCACGTTTTCGATGGCGTTGAAGCCCATGACGGTCGAAAGACCGCGGACACCCGCGATACCGATTTTGAGTTTTGAATGATAAGGCATATCCTGATTCCTCCTTAGGATGAGTAAGAACAGTATATCATATATTTTCCTGATAATCAGGGGGGAGATAGCGTTATAGACGCTCTCTATTTGCAGAGGCAGACGAAGTCCCGGAACATCACAGCAGGGGCGCGAACAGGCGCAAAATGCTCAGATAGGCGCTGTGGAGAAGACCGAAACGCCGTTTTTTCAGCGTGACTTCTTGACAGCGGGGGAAGGTCTTTTCAAAGTCTGACTTCACGGCGGACACCACGGGATGATCCACAAAGAAGCAGGCGTTTTCAAAATGGAGATACAGGGAACGATAGTCGGTATTGATGGAGCCGACCACCGCCAAACGATCGTCCGCCACAAAGCACTTGGCATGGACAAAGCCCGGCGTAAACTTATAGATCTTGACACCGCTCTCGATCAGCTCGGGGAAATAAGACTGGGTCAGGTGGTAGATGATCTTCTTGTCGGGAATCTCGGGTACCACCAGCCGCACATCCACACCCCGTTTGGCAGCAAGACAGAGGGCGCGGGTGGTTTCGGTGTCTATGATGACATACGGGGAGAAGATATACACATAGTCCACTGCTTGGTTGATGATGTTCAGATACACGTTTTCCGCCAAAGGCTCGCTGTCCACGGGAGAATCGCTGTAAGGCTGTACCACACCGCCACAGGTCACGTCCGCGACGTCCTCAGGGGCAGGCATATATGCCTTCAAAGACTCAGCGGTGTCGGTGGGACGAAGGGCATTCCACATATGCAAAAACATCAGCGACATAGCGCGTACGCCCTCTCCCGAAAGCCTGAGCGCGTTGTCCTTCCATTCTCCGAAGCGAAGATCTTCGCCGATATACTCATCAGCGAAATTGATACCGCCCGTATAGGCGATATGTCCGTCGATGACCATGATCTTTCGGTGATCGCGATGGTTCATAACCACCGAATACACCGGACGGTAGGGATTGAAAGCCATGCAACGGATGCCTACCGCTTCCAGCGTTTTGGCGTATTTCCTGGGAACGTAGGTGATACTTCCTACGTCGTCGTAAATCATACGGATCTCCACGCCCTCAGCGGCTTTTTGCTTGAGAACTTCCAGTACCGCATCCCACATGGTACCGGGCTTGATAATAAAATACTCGAGGAAAATAAACCGCTTGGCGGATTTCAGATCCTCCAGCATCCGAAGCCACCCGTCTCTGCCGTTGTCAAAATAGACCGCCTCGGTGTTTTCATAATAGGGGAAGCCATACTCGGCAAGGTAGTGGCATTGTCCTCGAATGTAGCGATCCGCCCGGGAAATCTCTTTCTTATTTTTCGGAGATGCCTCGGTGGCAGGCAGCAAGGGGGTGATCAATGCCTGACTGCGGCTAAGCGCGCGTGCTAATTTTTTCTTAGGAGCTTTGCCGCCCGAGATCATGAAGATGATCCCGCCGAACAGGGGGAATACCAGAATGGGGACAATCCACGCCATTTTGATGAGAGGATTACCCGGGCGATAAATGATATACAGCACCGCTACCAAGCTGATCAGGTTCAGGGCAAAGGCAATGGGCAGGTAATACTCACTGATCTTAAAGACCACGAAAAAGAGCCACAAAAGCTGGATCAGAATGCCCAGACTGAACAGCACCACACGAGAAAAAAGCTTGCGAAAAAGCTTCACGGGAGATCCTCCTTTCCTTCAAAATCCTGCGGTTGGTTCTGTTTGTATTATAGCCTTTGAATATGAACACACCGTTAACATTTCCGGTCTTAAGAAGAAAAAACTGACAAAAAAGAAAGACCTCCGAGCAAAGCACCGCCAGGAGAGGGGGCTGTACTCTGCTCTTTGGTCTCATCCATTAAGACGACAAGCGTTTCTAAATATGACAGATTCTCTCCAAAAAATTCCGAAAAGGATCTGCCGGTAGTTATCTCGTCGCCATGACGTCCTTTTCGTACTTCTTAATTTCAGCCAGCGCGTCCTGACCGATGGCGATGCCCTTCTTCATGAGCATATACTCCCAAACGGCGTTGACGGGCAGATTCTTTGCCTCGTCCATGAGCATGAGACGGGAGGTGAAGTCACCCTCTACCTCAGCCTTGTCGGTGAGGTTCACGGGTTCCAAGAGGGAGGCAAGGACGGCCTTGGCGGCGGCGCGGAGACCGATGGCCCAGCAGGCCACGCGGTTGATGGAGGCGTCGAAGAAGTCCAGACCCATGGCCACGTCGCCGTAGAGGTTGCCCATACGCATCTCATGCATGATGGTCATGAGGCAGTCATCCTGAATGAGCACGTGGTCGGAGTCCCAATGCAGGCCGCGGGAGATGTGGAGCATGAGGTCGCGGACGAAGGGACGGTAGGCCGAGAGCTTGTCGGGGATGTTCTCGGTGGGATTGAAGTGACCCGTATCGAGGGTGACACCGCAGTTGTGGGTGGCGGCGTAGCCCAAGTAGAACTCATGGGAACCTACGACAAATGCCTCGGTACCGATGCCGAAGACCTTGCCCTCCAGCACGTCGGCGGCGTACTTATGCTCCTCCTCGGTGTAGGGGGTGCCCAGGATCTTGTCCAGGGACTCGATCAGCAGCTCGCGGTAGCGGTAGCGGTTCACGGGGACGTCCTTCAGACCGTCGGGAATCCAGATGTTGTTGAAGCACTTCTGACCCAGCTCACGACCCATGGCCAGGGAGATCTCACGGCTGTCGATGCCCGCCTCGATCCAGTAGTCGCGGGTGGACTTATCGAGACAAGCGAGGGAGAAGCCGTTGTTCATCATGGGATGGGTGAAGAAGGAGGCGTTATAGTCCAGGCCGTAGCCGTGCTCCTTGGCGAAATCCACCCAGTTTCGGAAATCCTCGATGGTGAGATCATTGCGGGGATTCTTGCGCTCGGCGTACATACTGTGGAGGTTGACCTTGTGCTTGAAGGGGGAGAGGGAGAAGGCCATTTGGATGTCGGATCTCAGCTCGTCGCCCGTCTTGGCGGCATAGGGGTAGCTGCCCGTCACCAGGTTCTGGGACTCCACGTCACCCAGACCCTCAAGTCCCGTCACGTCGTCGCCCTGCCAGCAATGCAGGGACATGGAGATGGTATCAAACTCTGCCAGCACCTTATCGGTGTCCACACCATACTCTGCGTATTCCGCCTTGGCGTTATCGTAATTATTCAGGATTCTGTCTTGCTTGTTCATGGGAAACCTCCTTTGAGTTCATGATTTACGGTTTCATCATACCACACTTGATATTCGATTGCAATAACAATTTGTGAATTTTCACTGCAAAAGCATAACCGAGGTCGGATTTTTTTGTTTGGTATAGAAAAAGCTATGTGGGCAAAAGACTTTTTTGTGAATAGTCTTTTAAGAAAAGAAAAATTTTTCAAAAAACACTTGCTTTTTTTGAAGAGATATGGTATAATACTGACTGTTGTCTTATGATTGAATGCTTGTCTCTTAAAGGCAGGTCTGAAACATACGAAGGAGGAATTAAGTCATGGCAAAATGTAGTGTCTGCGGTAAGGGTGTCGTGTTCGGTCAGAACGTGTCCCACTCCAACCGTAAAACCAACCGTACCTGGAAGCCCAATATCCGCAAGGTAAAGGCAATCGTTGACGGTACTCCCAAGACCGTTGCCGTTTGCTCTCGTTGCCTGCGTTCCGGCAAGGTTAACCGCGCTTAATCAAATCTCAATACCCGCTTGGCGGTATTGCATTTGATCAGTTCAATTCGTGCGGCATTTAAATAGAGATCGGTCGTCACCGAAGGGTTTATTCCCTCACCATGACGACCGGTCTCTATTTTTATTTACCTTTTCGAAAGCGTCGCGTTTTTATAAGCAGTCTCTCCTGTGACCTCCCGCAGAACTGTCAGTTCAGGGGGAAAGGACACAGGGCTATCCTCCCGCGGCAGTTCCACCTCGGCGATGGCTTGGTCATGCCAAAAGGGATAGACGTCGATCTCGATGCGTAGATCTCCGTGAGGGACACAGTAGCGAGTCTTGTGCAGCGGACGCCGCGTGGGGTCTGCATGGATCAGGTATGCCTCGTACGCCTCTCGAGAGATCTCGTTTTCGGTCTCCTCTCGGGTCACAGCGGTAACATGACGCTTGACCGTATGGTAATAGGTGACCGTCTCCCCTTCCCTGCGCGCGCGGACACGGCGCTCCTCACCGTCGGGGGATACAAGATACGTTTGGGTAATCTCGCTCTCGGTGACGTCGGGACGGCTTTTGAGCGCGGCAAGATCCGGATAGGCAATGAGAAATTTGCGTTCAATCTCAAGGGGCGTGGACATAGGAACCTCCGCTGAACAAAACTTTCATTCTTAATTGTTCATATTATAAATGCCCGCCCTGAATTTTTCAAGGGCGGGCATTAAAAATTTATGGTTTGTTTACAGAATCGGCGGGGTTTCGTTGTAATGGATGGTAGCATCAGAAAATTTACTGGCAGCACCTTTCTCTATTTGCTTCCATTCTTCTTCACTACCTGCATAATATACTTCCTGAACAAAACAGCGTCCCCAAAAAGAATCGGTAAAAGCATACGCACCAATATATGTAACACTCTTGGGAATCACCAAAATTGTGGCGTTTTGACAATCAAGGAAGGCATTATCTCCAATAGTAGTCACACCTTCGGGAATCGTGATACTTGTCAATTCTTCATGCTCCTTGAAAGCACCTACGCCTATGACGGTAACGCTACCGTCCATGGGTATCTCACCGCCTTTGCCGCCAACAAGCAAAGTTTTTTGGTGGATATCGATCAAGCAGCGATTGATACAAGTATAAGCCGTGTTGTCGTCAGCAATTGATATGTTTTCCAAATTATTGCACCCTTCAAATGCAGACATTTCAATTTTTGTCACTTCGGCAGGAATAAAAATGCTGATCAGACTTTCGCAATTTTGAAACGCGCGAGCGCCTATATACGTCACGGTATCAGAAATCGTGATTTCGGTCATCCCGAAGCAATTTTGGAACGTATTGTATTCAATCCTCGTTACCCCAGCAGGAATTTTGATGTGTTTCAATCCCGAACAATCAGAAAATGCCCCTGCACCTATGCTTGTCAAACTGTTGGGCAATATGATTTCCACCAGTTTTTTGCAATTGAGAAATACATTTTTTCCAATGGTTTTGAGTCCCTCGGGAAGGACAACATTTTCCAAGTTCTCACAGCTTCCAAATACTGAATCTCCCATCGTTTTTAAACTTGCGGGAAGGATCACACTCTCCAAATTATCGCAATTATAGAAGGCTTGATTTCCAAGATTCGTAACGCCTTCCGGAATATCAACATTTGACAACTTCGCGCAATTAGCAAAAGCTTTTTCCTCGATTACCGTAACACTGTCAGGAATTTCAATGGTTTCCAAACTTTGACAGGTTTCAAACCATGAGCGTCCGATACAGGTGAGACCTTTAGGAAGGGTAACGTGCTGTAATTCAAGACATCCTGTGAAAATACCTGCCTCTATGACCGTTACGCTATCAGGAATCTGTACGCTGTACAGGTTTTCACAATGATAAAAAGCCTCTTTTTCTATTGTTGTAACACTGTCGGGGATCGTGACGGTTTTTAATCCTTGACAATAACGAAACGCCTGATATCCTATACTTACAACATGATCGCCCTCCGGAGATATATCAGGAATAACCAATTCTGTATCTTTACAAGTGCCAATCTCCTTTACATAACAAGTTCCGTCACCCCTTGAGATAAAGACCAAACCATCGGAAGGAATCAAAGCGGGAATGGTTTCCTGTAAGAGCATCAGCCCGCAAGTAACACACTCTGTATGTTGAATGCCTTCCGTTCCGATTCCTGCATTTTTATCAATAATCCATTCACTTTCAATATGTCCCTGAGCGTCTATGACATGGGTTTCCTTTTCTCCGCAAGCACACACACGTTCCTGCTCGCCGGGGTTATTACAGGTTGCGGAAATCGTGATCGTCCACTCGCCAAAGGCATGCTCGTGAGGTTGTTCGGTTTCTAGTTCCGTCGTCTCATCTTTATTTTGGGTTAAAGCCTCTGTTTCTTCAACGGCAACGGTTTCTGTTTCGGATGAAATTTCCTGCACAGTTGTGCTTTCTCCGGTACCTTCTACCACAGGTTCCACACTATCACAAGCAACCAATAGGAATATTACGAAAAAAATTGTCAGGAAAACTGCATTAAATACTTTCATTCTTTTCATGGTGTTCGATTCCTTTCCAAAAGATATGAGAAGTATACCACGAATCCGCCCAAATGTCAAGCCCATTTATCATTTTGATAATGTAAAATCTTTTTGCATATAGTAAAATGGTATAAAGGTTGCAAAAAAGGAGATCATCTCATGATTCCGGAAAAAATCAAGCTCCTACGAGAAAAGAAAGGGCTCACACAAGCAGAGTTGGCCAAACAACTCGGCATCACACGTTCAGGTGTCAATGCGTGGGAAATGGGAATATCGGTTCCCTCCACACAGTATATTGTGTATTTAGCACAGCTTTTCGGCGTTTCCACCGACTACCTGTTAGGTGTCGATAATTCTGCTGTGATATCTGTAGCCGGACTCAATGACAGGGAAATCGCCGCTGTTGTTGAAATTGTTCAATGTCTTCGCAGTAAAAATTCTATGGACAAAATTTAATTCAAAGCATTAGGGGCTGCCTCATCAGTAGGTAGTCCCTTGCCGTTCATGGCTGTATATTGGGATCTCCCTTATGGTTTTCCCACCAACGCCTCCCTAAGCTTTTCGATCGCCGCTTTTTCGATCCTGCTGACGTAGGATCGAGAGATACCCAGCTTCACCGCCACGTCTCGCTGGGTCATGGGCTCGCGTCCGCCGAGACCAAATCTCATCATGATGACTTGCCGCTCCCGTGGTTCCAGCTTGGTCTGCACGTACCGCAGCGCGCGTTCTGCCTCCACGGCGCGGAAAACCTCCTCGCTGACGCACTCATCGCTACTGATCACGTCCACGTAAGTTAGCGGATTTCCATCTCTGTCCACGTCAATGGTATCGTTCATAGACACATCCGAGATATGCTTTTTCTCGGCGCGGAAGTGCATCAGGATCTCATTTTGGATACAGCGGGCGGCATAAGTAGCAAATCTCGTTCCCGCCTCGGGGCGGTAGCTATCTACCGCTTTCACAAGTCCGATAGTACCAATGGACACAAGATCCTCCTGCTCCTTTCCTGAGGCGTAATACTTTCTGACGATGTGAGAAACCAAGCGCAGATTGTGTAAAATGAGGGTCTGCCGTGCTTCATCCGCCTGCGCTTTTGCGGGCTGACGGCTCAAGGCAAACAGCCGCTCCTCCTCCTCGTGGGGCAGCGGGGGCGGAAAGTGCTGGGGGACGGTAGAAACACCCAGAATCAGGTGTAAAAAATGCAGAATCCGGGGACTGAAGAATGGTAACATAAGCTCCTCCCGATATGGTAGCAGTCTGTCAAGCGCAGACTTATAACAGAATATGCAAAGAGGCGGTCATATGTGCTTCCCCTTGGTTTGATCTCTTGGAAAATGCAGAAACGCCCCCGAAGCAT
>JAZSFA010000116.1:0-2292 GCA_045531965.1 Eubacteriales bacterium | reverse complement strand
CCCTTGAGAACGAGCGTACCGCCGTCGGTAAGCACGTCCTCCAGCTTTTCCTTTGCGGCATCGGTGACCTGTGAGGTGGCAATATCTTTTGCAATCTTTTCGGGATCTTTTCCCGAACCCATAAAGTAGTTGTAAATTTCGAGAAGATCGGAAACACCTACCAATTTAGCGGCGGCGTTGATCACGTCGCCCGTGCCGAAGCCTTGAATGTTCTGTGCTTTGTCGATTAAGGATTCGGCATTGATCAGCATACCGCTTGTGATCTTCATATCGTTCATTGCTTGACGGATGATCTTATCTCGTTCTTCGTCGTTCAAAGAGCCGTTGGTCAGCTCTCCGTGGAATTGCAGATCGCCAAGTGTCAAAATGACCTCTTTGCCACCCGCCGTGCCTTTGATTCGGTCATAGTCCACACCCTCGATACTTCCGGCAGCCGAAGCGCTGATGGGAAATACCGTACACAGCAGGAATACGGCGCACAAGACGGCAAGTAATCGTTTCTTCATCCTTCACCACCTCCCAACTGTGAAAATATTTGATACAGGCTATTCAGCCCTTCATCCTCGGGGGCGATAACCAAGCCCCAATCAAGATATCTGCCTGCCTCCTTCAGCTCGTCGGAAGCGATACAGCAAAGCACGGCATTTTTGAAATTCTCGGAATCCAACGGATCGTTGGCTACCGCAATTTTCGCATAGGTGGAAGCTGCGGCGTAATCTCCGCTTTCCATTGCCTTTGCGCTCTTTGCTCTCAGATAGCTTGTTTCAAAGAAATAGGGATCACGCTCTGCCTCGATCAAGGTCGGGGCATACTTTGCGTATATTTCGGTTTCCTTTGCGCGGAGCGTATCGCGCAGCTTGTAAAGCTCATCCACGCTCATTTCTTTAAGATAATAAAAATTTACGCCGTCCTCGGGATATGCTGGATTGTACAGCGCGTTTGTGTAGCATTCCTTCGCCTCGTCATTCTTTGCCTGTACGTGGAAGACCAAGCCCTCAAAATAATACGGATACGGCGAAGCGTAACAGATCGAAGCGATCTCATCCCATCCGGCATACGGACTATCCGCAGTAAAAGAGGCTAAATCACTTCCTTCGCCCTTGAGCCACAGAATGTTCTCCACCGCATAACGCAGAGAGGAAACAGAGCAGCCCGCAAACGCATAGTAGCTTTCTGCCTGCAAGGACAGACCTTGCTCCTTCAGCGTATCTCCCGATGAACACATATCGTCCATTGCAGTCAAAAACTGTTCGTGCATTTCCGCTGATCCGCTTGGGTTTACGTTATCGTTGTTCAAGAACCATAAAACTCCGCATACAGCGGCTGCGATCAGCAGAACAACGCACGGAATAATAATCAGTAGTTTTTTCTTCACTTCTTAACCTCCTTCTTACGGATTTTCTAACCCACAAGCACACGGGCGGTGGCGGCTCGTTTTTACCGTCACCGCCCGTGTGGGTGATATGTCGTTATATCTTACTTCAAGATCTTGAACTTGCCGATAATGGGCAGCTCCTTTGCCTTGCCGTTCAGCGCGTTGATGATGCCGATGACGGCGAGGACGGTGATCACGATGCTCAGAATGGGCGCGATGATCCATCCGAGGATGGGAATGATCCAAAGCACCGACGAGATCAGCCCGCATAGGAACAGCACGAGTCCCTGATTGGCGTGGTATCTTGCAAAGGGAGAGTCCTTCGCCGCAAGCAGAGGAATAAAGAACAGAATGTAGGCGAGCAGCCCCATTGCCTTGTTCTTTTCGATATCGTCCTTGTCAAACTGTTCGGTGGTGTCCTTCGTATTGTTGAGATTTGCTACCTTTGCCGAGAGGTCGTTCTGCTGACCCTGCGCCTGCTCGGTTTTCGGCTGTTCGGTGGTCTGTTCCTTGGTTTCTTCGGCAGCGGGAGCTTCTACCGCCTTACCGCAACTGGGACAGAATTTTGCATTATCGTCTATTTTCGTTCCGCAATTTCCGCAAAATGTCATAATAGTTCCTCCTGTGTATGTATTTTAGTTGGTGGGGATATTGCTCGGCATATCCTCAAAGCCACCATTTTGGAATTGCTCAAAGAGATCGCCAAGACCGTTAAATTCGCCGCCGGTCGCTTCGGCAATGTAATCGGAGAAGGTATTTACCAAAAGGACGATGCCTCCGATCACAAGCGCGGCAATGATGATGCCGATGACCATCCAGATGAGCTGCGCCCTTGCAAAGTGCTTGATATTCTTGTTCTTCGGGGCAAACGCCATAATGAGACAGGCGATCTGCCCGATGATGGGGATGGCGAACAG
>JAZSFA010000017.1:0-81165 GCA_045531965.1 Eubacteriales bacterium | reverse complement strand
AAGAACCTTTTTGAAAAAAGGTTCTTGGAACTCCAAAAACTTTTTGAAAAACATATATTCATCAATGCTATTTTTCTTTTTTGAAAGTTCTTGGAGGTGGTTTGGAGGAACCTTCTTGCAAGAAGGTTCCTCCTAGCGTACTCCTTCAAACAACAATTTACCAAATATAATAAACTTTAAAAGCAAATCTATTATACACAAAAAAGCCCTTTTAGTCAAACAAAATCCATCGAAAAATCACACGTTCAAAAAAAATTTACATTAAACGGAAGAATATTTTTGTTATCCCCTTTTCTATTGACAAAAAATATGGTATAATACATGGTGGTTTATGGTGCTCGCACCATAAATAATACCCGGTTTATAAAAAATCTATATAAAATGGAGGATTACGCCAATGGCAAAGAAGTATTGTTACCTCTTTACTGAAGGTAACGCCAACATGAGAGAGCTTTTGGGTGGTAAGGGTGCAAACCTTGCCGAGATGACCAACATCGGTCTGCCTGTTCCCCAGGGCTTTACCATCACCACCGAAGCCTGCACCCAGTACTACGAGGATGGTCGTCAGATCAACCCTGATATCCAGGCCGAGATCAACGAGTACATCGTCAAGATGGAGGGTGTTACCGGCAAGAAGTTTGGTGACCTCGAGAACCCCCTGCTGGTTTCTGTTCGTTCCGGCGCCCGCGCTTCCATGCCCGGTATGATGGACACCATTCTGAACCTGGGTCTGAATGAGCAGGTTGTCGAAGTTATGGCTGAGAAGTCCGGCAACGCTCGTTGGGCTTATGACTGCTACAGAAGATTTATCCAGATGTACTCCGACGTCGTTATGGAAGTCGGTAAGAAGTACTTTGAGGAGCTCATCGACAAGATGAAGGAAGAGAAGGGCGTAAAGCTCGATGTCGAGTTGACCGCTGAGGATCTGAAGGAGCTGGCTAACCAGTTCAAGGCTGAGTACAAGGCTAAGATCGGTTCCGACTTCCCCTCCGACCCCAAGGAGCAGCTCATGGGCGCTGTTAAGGCAGTGTTCCGCTCTTGGGACAACCCCCGTGCAAACGTTTACCGTCGTGACAACGATATCCCCTACAGCTGGGGTACCGCTGTAAACGTACAGGCAATGGCATTCGGTAACATGGGTGACGATTGTGGCACCGGTGTTGCCTTCACTCGTGACCCCTCCACCGGTGAGAAGAAGCTCATGGGTGAGTTCCTGACCAACGCTCAGGGTGAGGACGTGGTTGCCGGTGTTCGTACGCCCATGCCCATCGCTCAGATGGCCGAGAAGTTCCCCCAGGCTTACGAGCAGTTCGTCAAGGTTTGCGAGATCCTCGAGAACCACTATCACGATATGCAGGATATGGAGTTCACCGTTGAGCACGGTCAGCTCTATATGCTCCAGACTCGTAACGGTAAGAGAACCGCTCCCGCAGCTCTGCAGATCGCTGTTGACCTCGTAGCCGAGGGTCACAAGTCTAAGGAAGAGGCCGTTCTGATGATCGATCCTCGTAACCTTGACACCCTGCTCCATCCCCAGTTTGATGCTAAGGCTCTGAAGGCAGCTAACCCTGTCGGTAAGGGTCTGGGCGCTTCCCCCGGTGCTGCTTGCGGTCAGATCGTTTTCTCCGCTGAGGATGCTGAGACCTGGCACGCTGCCGGCAAGAAGGTCGTTCTGGTTCGTCTCGAGACCTCTCCCGAGGACATCACCGGTATGAAGGCTTCCCAGGGTATCCTGACTGTCCGCGGTGGTATGACCTCCCACGCAGCCGTTGTTGCCCGTGGTATGGGTAAGTGCTGCGTTTCCGGTTGCGGCGAAATCGCTATGGACGAGGAAAACAAGAAGTTCACTCTCGCAGGCAAGACCTACGTTGAGGGCGACTATATCTCCATCGACGGTTCCACCGGTAATATCTACGACGGTATCATTCCTACCGTTGATGCTGAGATCTCCGGTAACTTCGGCACCATCATGGGTTGGGCTGACGAGTTCCGTACTCTGAAGGTTCGCACCAACGCCGACACCCCCACCGACGCTAAGAAGGCTCGCGAGCTGGGCGCTGAGGGTATCGGTCTGTGCCGTACCGAGCATATGTTCTTTGAGGCTGACAGAATCGCTGCATTCCGCGAGATGATCTGCGCTGATACCGCTAAGGAGCGTGAGGTTGCTCTGGCTAAGATCCTGCCTTACCAGCAGGGCGACTTCGAGAAGCTGTACGAGGCTCTCGAGGGCACTCCCGTGTGCATCCGTTTCTTGGATCCTCCTCTCCACGAGTTCGTTCCTACCACCGAGGAAGACATCGCTCTGCTTGCCAACGCACAGGGCAAGACCGTTGAGGACATCAAGGCTATCATTTCCTCTCTCCACGAGTTCAACCCCATGATGGGTCACCGTGGTTGCCGTCTGGCTGTCACCTATCCTGAGATCGCCAAGATGCAGACCGCTGCCGTCATCCGTGCCGCTATCAACGTCCAGGGCAGACATCCCGAGTGGAAGGTCGTTCCTGAGATCATGATTCCTCTGGTTGGCGAGGTTAAGGAGCTGAAGTACGTTAAGTCCGTTGTGGTTGCTACCGCTGACGCAGAGATCGCTGCTGCCGGTGTTGAGCTGGACTACGAGGTCGGTACCATGATCGAGATTCCTCGCGCATGCCTGACCGCTGACGAGATCGCTCAGAACGCTGACTTCTTCTGCTTCGGTACCAACGACCTGACCCAGATGACCCTCGGCTTCTCCCGTGACGACGCAGGTAAGTTCCTGACCGCTTACTCCGACACCAAGATCTTCGAGAACGATCCCTTCGCTCGTCTCGACCAGACCGGTGTTGGTAAGCTGATGAACATGGCTTGCAAGGACGGCCGCGCTAACAACGCAAAGCTGCACATCGGTATCTGCGGTGAGCACGGTGGTGATCCCACATCCGTCGAGTTCTGCCACGAGCTGGGTCTGGACTATGTGTCCTGCTCTCCCTTCCGTGTGCCGATCGCTCGTCTGGCTGCTGCTCAGGCTGCTATCAAGAACAAGTAATTCTTGCTCTGTAGCGTAAAAGCATAACAGATCTCCCCTTGGTTGAGGGCTTCCTTGACCAAGGGGTTTTTGTATGATAGGAGTTTTATGAAAGTGCCTCTTTTGTCTTGCAATTTCTGCATAAAAGGAGTATAATGTAATCGAAAAGCAATTACAAAGGAGGGGTAACCATGCCCAAAAATTATAAGTTAGTGGTAGCCGGATGCCGAGACTTTCATGATTATTCGGTTGCTTCATCAGAAATTCATAAGCACCTTCAAAAACTTGGTGCAGATTATTCTGTAATCATTGTGAGTGGCTGTGCTGAGGGCGCGGATAAACTCGGTGAGCGATATGCCGCCGAACATAATTTGCCTATTGAGCGATTTCCCGCTGAATGGGATACGTATGGAAAGTATGCCGGACCGCGAAGAAATGCGCAGATGGCGCGAGTAGCGGACGCGGTACTGGTTTTTTGGGACGGGAAATCGAAGGGTACAAAAAATATGATAGAGAACGCAAAAAAAGCAAACAAGCCATACACCGTAATCAGTATTTAAGCCGAAGCCTTTTAGCTTTTTATTTTTTCAAATAAAGTAATCGAATAGCGATTATTATAACCGTAAACCGTCCTTCATAAGTAATCGAATATTGATTATACTTTTAGTAGTATGATGATAGGAGATGGTGAAGGAATGGTACAAAAGATGATTGGCAGAAGGATTCAGGAAATCAGAAAACAAAAAGGACTTACCCAAGAGCAGCTGGCCGAAAAAGTGAATATCAGCCCCCACTATCTTTCCGCCCTCGAAAGAGGTGTGTACAACATCAAATTGGATCTGCTCGTCGATATTCTGAATATACTGAACTGCTCCGCTGATGAGGTGTTTCAGGATGTTGTCGGTTCCTCATTGAAAATTAAGGCGAGCCAACTGTCGGAAAAGCTAAAGGGGCTCCCTTTACATGAACAAAGAAAGATACTTGAAGTGATTGAAATCATGATTGCTAACTCAGCCCAATAAAGACGGACAGGGGAAGGTGTGTTCACACATTTTCCCCTGCTTTTTGTTTTCTCACAACAAAGATTGAAAATAACTTGAAAAAATATCCAATATGTGTTATAATAAGAGTGATCCAATCGTCATCTTTGATACATAAAGGAGGCGCGCCCCTATGCTGCAAGACCTTCATTCCCACACCTACTACTCCTTCTGCGGAAAGGACACCCCCGAGGCCATTGTGGAGGCCGCCATCGCAGGCGGACTGGAGCTTTTCGGCATTACCGACCACAACTATGGTATCGGTTATGCCCGACACAGCGTTTTCTGTGCCGCCGCCACCATGGAGCTGAACAACTACGAGCGTACCCTGCGCCGTTACTATGACCATATCAACCTGATCAAGGAAAAATATACCGACCGCATCAGAGTTTTGCGGGGTATTGAAATTTGTACGCTGAAAAGCGAGCAACACCCCAACTTCTCCCTGCCCGAAGGCGCGGATATTTCCTTCTTTGATTATTGCCTGATCGAAAATCTGGATAACGCCACGTCTGTTACCAAGGGCGATTTGTTTTCCTACGCCAAACGTTGCGCGACCCCCACGGTGGGCATCGCCCATACGGATATGTTTGCTCATATCGCCAAGCTGGGCGCTGATCCTCTGGACTACTTCAAGCGTATGGCTGATGAAAACATCTTTTGGGAGATGAACGTCAGCTATGACTCCATCCATGGCTACCGAGAGCACGCCTATTTCCTGGACTTCTTCGCCGATGAAGCCAAGCAGGAGATCGTTCGCAAATCAGGTGTACGCGTCAGCGTGGGATTTGACGGTCACCGTGTAGAAGACTATCTCCCCGAGAGAGTCAAGGACTACTGTAACAGACTTTCCGCCATGGGGATCAAAAAACCCTTTGAGGATTGAGGAGACGAACATGAAATTCTTCAAAGCTTTGTTGCTATTTCTTTGCTTTACTATGACCCTTTCTGTATGTACTGCTTGTACCCCCCAAGAAACCCCGCCAACCGAAAGTCAAGCAAGTGAAGCTCCTGCTACCGAAGATGAAACCACCCCGGAAACCAACGTTGATACAGAACCTTCCACAGGCTCCGCCACAGAAGCCACAACAGAACCCGAAACAAGCGAGGAAAACCCCATGCCCGTAGAGCCTCTCAACATTGATGAGCGATATTTTATCTTCCGCATCTGGAATTTTGTGGATCGCAAGCTCAGCACCTTCAAATACATCGTTGACGAGGTCGCAAAGGACGGCTTCAATGCCATCAAGGTGCATATCCCCTGGTATCGTGCGGAAACGACATCAGGCACATATGATTACGCCGTATTTGATGAGATGATCGACTACGTGGTGAATGAAAAAGGCATGAAGGTAGCCATTTCCATCGACCTGACCCGCCGCAAGGGCGATACCGTCTTGTCCGAGGATGACATCATGCGCGATCCCGCGGGCAACCTTTGTATGGGCGGCTCCGAAACAGGCGACAGATTGCAGATCTCTTTCAATTCCGAAAACGCTGTTTCCAAGGCGGTGGCATTCTATAAAGATGCTGTCAGCCATTATAACGAGCGGTATGGTGACAAGGTATTGTTCTATCTCCCCGCTTTTTCCCAGTATGCCGAAACCGAGTACTGGTGCGCGGGTGAGTACGATTTTTCAGACAACGCCAAGATTGGTTTTCGCGCATTTCTAAAAGAAAACTACAAGACGATTGAGACATTAAACGCCGTTCTCGGCACGACCTACGATGGCTTTGATGAGGTCATACCCCCCGTTAGTGGCATGACCGCCGACGCGTTGGGACAGCTTTGGTATATATTCCGTCATGAAAGTCTCAAGTCCGCCATCGACCGTTTGGCATCCGCACAACAAGAAGTAGCCAAAGGCACAAAATTCGCCATTCAGGTCGGATGCGTGTACGATACCGCTTCGGTTCTGCGCGGTACCTTTGGGATCGCCGATCTCGCCGAGCACGCCGATGTGGTATGGATCGACGACGGCCCCCTCATGAACCATCACTTCTCCATGGACTACATCCGTTCCGTCCTGCCCGCTTCGGTGGAGCTGGCCCAAGAGATCGACGGTCCTCATCAGAACGGCGCCACTCCCGAACGCTATCTTGAGCAGGGACTTGTCTGCTTTGAACGCGGATGCACCTACGTCAGCGCGGCCAACTGGGGCATCAATGCCGACTACGAGGCCTATCGTCACGTTTGGCAAGAGATCGCGAACACTTGGTTGGGGGACAACCCTCCCGAGATGGTTCAGCCCGCCGAAAACAGCCCCACGGTGGAGATCTCCCTCAGTGAGTTTTTCCAAAAGCGCAACGCCGAGCGCTACATTGGTCTCTATCGGCGAGCCACCGATGACGGTTCCTTCGTGTATCTCAAGGTGGTGAACGATCTGACCACACAACTGCCCAAGGGCGGTTCCGCTGTGTACGCCTTCCCAGGTGATTTTTCTGCCGAGCAGGGCGTGAAAAATTGGAGCTATTGTACCTACAAGAGAAATAAATTTTTCGCCATGACCTACGATACGGCAAATAACCGCTGGCAAGGAGAAGGCGACTTCAACCTGATCATGAACGGTGCCATGCATCCCGACAATGCCGACACTGCATTGATATTCAAGGCACCCGAAAGTGGTGAGCTCGCCTGTGATTTCAGTTTATCTCTAGCCTCAGGAGAAGGCGACGGTGTGATCTTCTATATCCTGCATAACGGTGAAGAAGTCAAGATTGGGGATGCCCGCAACAACGGCATTTTGGTGACTTATGACCAGCCCACCGACGGATCGTTGACCCTGATCGTGGCGGAAGGGGATGAGATCGCCTTTGTCATCAACAAAAACAAGACCACCGCTTACGATTCCACGGGGATATCGGTGATTGTTGAATACAAGTAATAACTTATTATTTTTTAAAAGTTTTTGAGGGGTTCTCAGGGGAACTTTTTTCAAAAAGTTCCCCTGAGCGTACTCCATAAATCAACAATGGGGCAGGGGCCCCATGGGGGCGGCAAATATCCTTTCGGGTATCGACATACCTCCCCCGAACCACTTAAAATTATATCATACTTCCGGGTATAACTTATTTTTTTCAAAAGTTTTTGAGGGGTTCTCAGGGGAACTTTTTTCAAAAAGTTCCCCTGAGCGTACTCCTAATTATAAAAAAGGAGAAACACTATGGCAATCGAATACGGACTTCAACTTTTCAGCGTCAGAGACGTTACCGACAAGGATCTTGAGGGCACCCTCAAAGCTGTAGCTGAAATGGGCTACAAGTATGTGGAATATGCGGGCTTCTTCGGTCATTCCGCTGAGCAAGTCAAAGAATGGCAGGACAAGTACGGTCTCAAGTGCAGCGGTACTCATTCGGGTTGGGTAGAGCTGCTTCCCGAAAACATCGAGGCAACCATTGCCTACCACAAGACCATCGGCAATCCCAACTACATCATCCCCGGCGCGGATCTGTCCACCCTGGACAAGATCATTGATTTCTGTGCCGTCATGAACAAGGCACAACTCCGCCTTGCAGAGGAAGGTATCTCTTTGGGCTACCATAACCACAGCCACGAATTTGTAGTTATGCCGTGGGGCTCTACCATTCACTCTGAGTTGGAAAAACGCGGCACTTTCGACTTTGAAATCGACACCTTTTGGGCGTTTAACGCAGGTATTGACCCTGTAGAAACTTTGAAGCGCCTGTCCGGTCGTGTCAAGGTCATTCACCTGAAGGATGGCTTCAAGGGCGGTCAGGGCAAGTCTTTGGGTCAGGGTGAAGCACCCGTTTTGAAGGTACGCGAATATGCCGTTAAACAGGGCATCCGCATGGTTGTCGAGAGCGAAGGCCTTGATCCCACGGGTCTTGAAGAAGTCAAGCGTTGCATCGACTTCCTCAAAGCGCAGGAGGCGTGAGATACATCGGGGGAAACTTCTTGAAAGAAGTTTCCCCCGCACCCCCTTCAAGAACTTTAAAACAAAATTTTGACTAAGAAGTCAAGTGCCCGAAAAATTGCCAAAATGATCATGCATATTTGAGATTTCTCCAAATGCTTTTATCCGCATGAAGGCTTTTGGAGAGGACTTAAAACATTTTTTTACACAGAGGAACCAACCATGCCGCTGGATCAAACCATCATCAACACATACACAAGTATCCTCCGCGAGGAGTTAGTACCCGCCATGGGCTGTACCGAGCCCATCGCCATCGCCTACGCCGCCGCCATCCTTCGCCACGCCTTGGGGCATCGTCCCGAAAAGCTGGACATAGCCCTCAGCGGTAACATCATCAAGAACGTCAAGTCTGTCATCGTTCCCGCCACGGGCGGGATGCACGGCATTTCTGCGGCTGTGGCGGCGGGTATCATCTCGGGACGCCCCGACAAAAAGTTAGAGGTTCTGGGCTGTCTCACCCCTGACGATCATCAAACCATCGCGGATTACGTTCAGAATACCCCCATGCAGCTCACCGAGCTGGACACCCCCCATCCCTTTGAGGTCATTCTGACAGGTCGCTTTGGGGAAGATACCGCCTCGGTACATCTGGTGCGCCGTCACACCAACATCGCCTCGGTAACCCGCAACGGTGAGGACGTCACCGCCTCTTACACGGGAGAGAACATCACGGCAAGCGCGTCTGTGCTGTCCCATGACGCAAACGGCGATGACGATTGCGCCCACGCCGCCGCGCGTGAGCTTCTGACGGTAAAGGACATCGTCGCCTTTGCCGATGAAGTTGACCTCACCGAGCTTCGTCCCCTCTTGAAGCGTCAGATGGACATGAACATGGCCATTGCCGAGGAGGGTATCCAAAATGAATGGGGTGCCGCCATCGGGCGGTTGCTCAACGGGATGTATGTCAGCCCCGACGGTCTGGATCCCATCAGCCTCCGCAACAAGGCGAGGGCTTACGCCGCTGCGGGATCGGACGCTCGCATGAGCGGATGCGAGATGCCCGTGTGCATTTTGTCGGGCAGCGGCAACCAGGGCATCACGGCTTCCGTCCCGGTGATCATTTACGGTCGTGCCATGGGGGTAGACGAGGACACCCTTCTGCGGGGTCTTCTGGTCTCCTCCCTCATCACCATTCATCAAAAAACGGGCATCGGCTGTCTGTCTGCCTACTGCGGTGCCATCAGCGCGGGTTGCGGCTGCGGCGCTGGCATTTGCTATCTCCACGGCGGCCGATACTACGAGATCGCCCACACCCTGGTCAATGCCATCGCCATTCTGTCGGGCACCATTTGTGACGGTGCCAAGCCCTCCTGCGCCGCCAAGATCGCCATGGCGGTGGAAGCGGGCATCATGGGCTACGAGATGATGAAGTCAGGTCACCAGTTTTACGGCGGTGACGGCATCGTGACCAAGGGTGTGGAAAACACCATTCGCAATGTGGGCCGTCTCGCCCGCGACGGCATGAGCGGTACTGACAGAGAGATCATTCGTATTATGTTAGGGGAGTGAGGAGTACGCAAGGAACCTTTTTGAAAAAAGGTTCCTTGACCTCCAAAAACTTTCAAATAAAAATGAAATTTACCAGAAAGTATGTGTCATTTCGAGGCAAGTTAGGGAAAGCGTGCTGATACCCGAAGGGATATGAGCAGACCCCATGGGGGCTCTACCCCATTCCGATATTAAAAGAAAAACAGCCGCAGGCGTATCTGCGGCTGTTTCTTATGAAATATCCCCCGACTTTCGTCGGGGGATCATTTTTTAATTGATCAGGCTGCAGCTGCGGCTTCCGCTTCTTCACGAGTCCAAGAACGGAATTCACCTGCGGTGTATTCTGCGTTATCGTCGGTCCAGTCGAAGTAGCTGACGCTGGAGAAAGTATTGCCGTTCTCCAAAACGTAGTCGATGTTATCTGCCCAGTTAGCGGCGTTATAGAAAACGGACACAAACTTACGAGGCATATCGACGGTGTAGCTATCGCTGAGGCAGTAGGAGAAAGTGAATTCCGCATTGGAAACAGAGCATTCCTCAAAGCAATATTCATCAACCGTCTGGCTTGCGTAACCGATAAAGCCCGCCATGTTGTGGAATGCGGAGAGTTTGATACCGTCTACATGGCAGTTCGTGAAATCAGCGGAAGAACCGGCTGCCATGATATGACCAATAAAACCTGCGGCTCGGAAGCAAATGGGATGACCACCATTTTCACGATCCTGGTTTGCATAGTCCACCCAACCGTCTACCGTAAAGTTCTTGACGTTAACGTTTTCAAAAGACATATATCCACCGGTTACGCAACCGATTAAGTTAGCAACGGCTCGCTCGTAAGCCGTGATCTTGCAGTTTTCAAAGGTAATATCCTCAAAGGTAATGTCGCTCACAGCAACGCCAATAAAGCCGGCGCCGATCTGCTCGGCAGGTGTACCCGGCTCGACATCATGAACGATCTCCATATTGGAGATGGTATGACCATTACCGTCAAAGGTGGTAAAGTCAAATGCATAACCGTCCAGGGGCTTCCATTCATAACCGGTCAGGTCGATGTCAGCGGTCAAAACGATGGTCATATCAAAGTAGACCTCGCCGTCCTCGTTGACAGCCTTGTTGAAAGCCATCAAATCTTCAGCGGAATTGATAACAACGTAATACTCGGGATCGTAATCACCTACGTCACCGGAGCCGTCGGTGGTGCCGTCCTCGCCGGGATCGGTAGCTTCGGTACCTTCCTCGGTAGGCGCTTCAGTGGGTACCTCGGTAGCTTCTTCGGTGGGTGCTTCGGTAGCTTCTTCAGTGGGTGCTTCGGTTTTAGCGGGATTGTCAGGCTGAGTTTCCTTGGGATCGTCGCCACCGGTACAAGCGGAGAAGATCATTGCACAGGAAAGAAGCACTGCAAGACAAAGTGCCAAAGATAAAAACTTCTTCATGGTAGTTTCCTTTCTTAAAAAGAATTTGTGATGTATTTATTGTACTCTATTTTTTTAAACTTGTCAAGGGTAAACAGGATTTTTTCATGATACAAACAGAAAAAACTCAGTTTTGATTCTTCACATCAATTTTTTCTAACAGATCTGCAATAATTTGATTGCTGAGCAAAAAACCTTTTTCCGTCAACGCGATTTGATCCCCCCGACAAATCATCAATCCTGAAGCCGTCAAGCGTTCGCAAGTGTCAAAAAAAGATTGAGGAAACGCGATAGGGAATTTTCTTTCCAAGTCGCAAGGATAAATACCGTCAGACAGCCGCAGTCCTAACATGATGGCTTCTTCCGCCGCTTCTGTGGGACTGATCTCCATTCGGGCTTCCGTGATATCCTTCCCTGCTATATAGCCTGACAGATCCCGGTTGTTTCCGTAACGTACACCCGATACGTATCCATGTGCCGCAACACCCAAGCCCACGTATTCTCTTCCCTGCCACGTATGAAGATTATGACGAGATCGCTTTCCCGGCATAGCAAAATTGCTGATCTCATAATGCTCGTATCCTTGAGACCTCAAGTAACGGGCAGCAAATTCATACAGATCTACCACATCATCGTCATCAGGAAGCCCCAATGCTTTAGCACCTCGACGGGCAAAAGGCGTTCCTTCCTCCAGCATAAGGCAGTAGGCAGACAAATGGGTTGGACGTAGTGCTACTGCTTGCCGAAGTGTCTCTGAAAGGCTATCCGCGGTTTGATGGGGAATACCTAACATAAAATCAAGGTTGATATTGTCCACCCCCACCCGGCGTACCATCTCAACGGTATGGCAAACGTCTTTCCAAGTATGTAGACGTCCCAACGCTTTCAGTTCTACGTCATGAGCACTTTGCACGCCCATACTGACGCGGTTAACGCCTCCTGCAACCCAAGCGGCTATAGCCTCTTCCGTTAAGACGGCAGGATTACACTCTAAAGTGATTTCGGCACTCGTTTCTACCGAAAAAAACGATAAAACAGCGGATGTCAACCGCTGAACATCCATGGGCGACAACAAGGACGGTGTTCCTCCGCCAAAATAAACGGTATCTATGGTACGTCCCCGACATTTTTTGCCCCAAATTTCTATATCTCGAATCAAACAAGAAACGTAGTTTGAAACCACAGACTCGCTGGGATGCGGAAAAGAGCAAAAGTCGCAGTAGGGACATTTGCTCTTACAAAAAGGTATATGAAGGTAGACCCCCAATGGCTCGGAAGAGCTTTTGGGGGTATCATGATTTTGTTTCATACAGATCAAATTCCGCTCATATGATTGACCCATTATTTCACCAAGAATCTCTTGATCTTCTTGGTGGGGGTCTTTTCAAACTCGGTATCACGAAGTTCAACAGCCTTCACCTGCTTGAAAGAAGGCAGACGGCGGTTGGTTTGGTTGATAGAATTACGAATGGACTCCTGGATCAATTCCTTGGTAGCTCCTGTGGGGAACTTATCTACGTTAGGATATACCACAGCAGTCAGAATGATCTCGTCGCTGTCCTTCGCCTTGCGACCTACCACAATAACTTCCGCAATGGTATCAATCTGAGTCAGATATTCTTCAATTTCTTCGGGGAAGACATTTTTACCGTTTTCCAAAACGATCACAGACTTACAACGACCTGTGATAAAAACGTAACCGTCTTCATCCATGTAGCCTACGTCACCCGTACGATACCAACCGTCTTTGGTAAAGGCAGCTTCGTTAGCTTCGGGATTGTTATAGTAGCCTAGCATAACATTATCTCCCTTGATCTGAAGCTCGCCTTCCATGAAACCCTTTTCATTGAGCGTGCCGTCAGAAAATTCTTCGGATACACGGATACGGCAAGCGGGCACAGCAGGACCCACAGAACCCCACTTGCGCTTATAATACCTGTCAACACTTGCCAAGGGAGAACATTCGGTAATACCAAAGCCTTCGCATATGCAAATACCGAAATCTTCAAAAGCCGCAATCAAATCAGGATTCAGTTTTGCGCCTCCGCAAATGATGTGATCCAGTCGTCCGCCGAAGGCTTCGTGTACAGCCTTGAAAATACTTCGGCGCTTGTCAATACCCACAGCCAAAAGAGACTTGGACAAAGCAAGACCTGTTTTCAGCGCCTTATCCCGCCCGGACTTTTCAGCCTCGGACCAAATGGACTTATACATGGTATTCAGGAACAAGGGAACCAGTACCAGACCCGTGGGCTTGAATAGCTTGAAGTTTCTCATCACGTGACGGAGAGAGTCGTTGATACAAACTTCAATACCAAAGACAAATTCCGCCATCAAGCACATCAATTCATAGGTATGGTGTACGGGAAGTACCGATACAAGAACGTCTTCCGGCACAAAGCAAACGGTTTCTACAGCGGAATTGACCACGGAGAAGATATTCTTCTGACAAAGCATAACGCACTTGGACGTACCCGTGGTACCCGAGGTGAACAGCATCTCAGCCAAAGCCTCGCGGTTATGCAGAATGGGATAATCATAGCCCTCGCGCTCAATTCGCTCACGTCCGCAGGTTAAAAGCTCTTCAAAGGTAATCACTTTATGGTCAAAATCGCTGTTATATGCAGGCGTTATGGGAATGAAATACTGGATACTTGTATCGTTTGCTTCAATACTCTTAATGAACTTCTCGTTAAAGCTTTTACTGTATACCACAGCTTTGGCATCAACGATTCCAAAAAACTTGCGGACCTCTTCAATGTCCAGCTCTTTATCCATAGGAACAATGACACATCCCGAAGCCAAAGCAGCCACATATGTGCTGAGCCACTGAGGAGAATTATCGCCGATTACAACGATTTTCTCGCCCTCAAGATTCATTGCCTTGAAAGCGGCGGCGGTTTCATGGATCATGGTGCCGAACTGGGCATAAGTCATGGAACGCAGTTCCTTACCTTCGAAATAGCGGAAGCAGGTTTTATCTCCATGGCTGTTGATAACACCGACAAGATCAATGGCATCCCAAATATGGGGAAGCGTCCGCACCATACGGCGGCGATTGATCGGCTTGTACTTCGTCTTTTCCATCGTAAAACTCCTTTCGTGGGTTATTTACCCACACAAAATTTATGAAATATCTCGGAAATTACTTCTTCTCTGACGCTGTGCCCCGACAGCTCTCCCAAGGATGACAATGTCTCCCGCAGATCTTCAGCACACAAATCGTAGGGCAAAAACATCTCAAGGGCTTGTATCGCCTGCGTAAGCGCGTCAATAGCGCCCGTGAGCGCGACATATTGACGGGCACTGAAAACAATGGCAGATGCACCGGTATCAAGGGTACCGTCGATAAAGACTTTTTCGATAGAAGCGGTCAAATCCTCCATTCCTTGCCCCGTTTGAGATGAAATTGTCATAAAATGGACAGAGTCCTGTATTTCCTGCGTCAAAAACGGAATCGAACCGTCCTTCCAAAGATCATGTTTGGTCAGAAGATAAAGCACTTTTTTGCCGATTTTCTCCTGTTCTTTCAATGATGACAGCAACACCAGATCTTCTTTGGAGGGTAGCTCAGAACCATCAAATAAGGCAAGCACCAGTTCGGCTTCTGTCAAGACATTCTTGGCGCGTTGTACGCCGATTTGTTCCACAGGATCCTCTGTATCCCGCAACCCGGCGGTATCCGATAAGCGAAGCGTGACCCGTCCTAAAGAAACTGTCTCGGACAGTACGTCTCGGGTTGTTCCGGCAATGCTGGTAACAATGGCGGCATCTCGTCCCACAAGACGGTTATACAGTGCTGATTTTCCGGCATTCGGGCGACCGACGATGGCAGTTGGAACCCCCTCCGCAATGGCGTGTCCTGTTCGATAGGTGTCTTTGAGTCGGTTTAGCTGACCCAATAAATCAGACAGGAGAAGGATCATATCCTCCCGTGGAATTTCGGTCAGATCTTCTTCGGGAAAATCCATTCCCACCTCGAGATTGGCAAGAATGGTGACAAGTTGACTATAGATTTTCTCCATTTCTCTTGCCAGGTGACCTTTCATGCCGGCGCGAGCCAGCCGCATCTGTTCATCGTTGCCTGCTTCCAAAAGATTGCCCAATGCTTCCGCCTCGGGAAGATTCATTTTCCCATTGAGATAGGCACGTCGGGTATATTCTCCAGCTTCCGCCGCGCGCGCTCCTGCCGTCAAACAAGCAGACAGCACACTTCGCGTCACCAATACACCACCATGGCAAGAAATCTCCACTACATTCTCACCCGTAAACGAATGAGGCGCAGGGAACACGACGCACAAGACGTCATCCAATACACGGGACGGATCTTCGGGAGAGATTACGTCACCATAGATCATGACCCGAGCAGGAGCTTCCTGCAACGACGTATATTTTTTTGACTTTGGTCGAAAAATTTGATCCGTCACTTGCAGAGCGTCGGGACCCGAAAGACGGATCACGGCTACACCACCTTTGCCAAAAGGTGTACTGATGGCGGCAATGGTATCAAAATATGCCAAATGTAACATCCTTTCCTTTGGTTAGCTCTATTATAACATATAAAAGTTGTCTTGTCAACATTTTTTTCTTTTATAGCGGAAGTCGGGTACGTTATGATGTGCAACGACTCGACTTCCGCCGAAACATAAGAGATACAAAATGACACTTGTTCATGATAGAGATGCTCAGACGTCGTTTTCATGACTGAAGAAACATCTCCTTCGTCGAACAGAAATCTTTTCTATCCGTTAATCCTCTGTGTTAGAAAGATCAGGCAAGGAAAACAGATCATCCTTTACGGGTGCTTCCTCCACCTCTTTCTCATCCTCTTCGGAGTAGGTAGCGGCGGACAGATCGATATCAAAGGGATCCTTTACGTCATCCTCATCAAAAGCAGAGGTGGTGGGCATCACGCGACCCGAGCCTGCCAAAGGATCTACAACAGCACCGCTGCTCTTACGGCGGCGGCGGTTACGGGAACGACCGGATTTCTCTCCTGCGGAACCCGAAGCCTTTGTCACATCGGATTCAGGCATGCCTTCATCCTCCAGGAAAATCACAATACGGCGGTTATTATCCGTACCGATGGAATTGGTGGTGACACCATCCATGTGCTGGATCTCGGAGTGAATGATGCGGCGTTCATAGGGATTCATAGGCTCCAGCATGATGCTCTTCTTATATTTGAGCACCTGATTAGCCTTTTTGCGAGCGAGGGCACGAAGAGCATCCTCACGCTTAGCGCGATAGGACTCTACGTCTACGGTAATACGGGCATACTCGCGCTTCTCCCCCTCTTCCTTCTTGTTAGCGGCAAGGTTGGCAAGGTATTGGAGAGCATCCAACGTGTCGCCGTGGTGACCGATCAGCACACCCGCGGCATCGCCGTCCACCGTGATAACCATATCATCATTATCACCGGGATGCATGCCAATAACCACGTCCTGCAGACCCATATTAGCAACCAAACCGGTGATAAACTCATACGCCATACGCTCACTATCCTTCACGGTTGCGGGATCGACATTTTCATAAGTTTTACGGATTTGGGGAGTATTTTGGCGGTTCTTGCTTTTGGGCTGACGAACAGGCAACTCACCGGGCAAATGCTCGACATCTTCGGTCTCGGTGTTTTCGGTAGCAACAGCTTCGATATTGCGGGGAGCTCGGTCGCGGCGGTCACCGCGGCGGTTTCCCCTGTCACGACGATCACGACGATCACCGCGCTCCTTTTTTTCCACGGGAGCATCGGGAATCTGATAAACAGCCTTAATGGTCGCATCCACAGAGCCAAAACCAAGGAAGCCCTTGCGCCCTTCATTGATCACAGTAATAAACAGCGCGGATTCACCGGGGGCACCCAGCAGTTCTACTGCTTTGGCAATCGCCTCTTCTTTTGTTTTTGCGCTGACTTCAATTTCTTTTTTCATCTTTATTATATCCTTTATTTGATTGTCTATTGATTGGTCTGCTTAGTTTTTATCAGACGATTCTTCTCCACCTTCAGGAGTAGAATCCGTATTCTCGTCCGTTTGGGACTTTTTCTTATTTTTCTTTTCCTTAGGCTTTCGCTCAGGCGCGTCCTCCTTTAAGGTTGCATCGCCAAGATAAGCACCCTTGGCTTCTTCCTTAGAAGGCTCGTCATCTTCCACATAGTCCTTCTTTTCGGACTTAGGCAGCGGCTCCAGATCATCGTCGTCATCAATATGATGGAGAGAACGGATATTAGGGTTCTTTGTTCCGCTCTTTTTCACGGGACGGTTTTTCTCCTTGGCGGCAAGTTCTTTTTCGGCAGCCTTGAAATCAGCCTCGGTAAACTGAGGCAGAGGCATCACCTTAGAAATGATCACTTGCTTGACCATACCCACAATACTCTTGAATCCCCAGTAAATACCCACGGCACCGGGTACAATGAAAGTAAATCCGGCAGACATGGCAGGCATCATAATATTCATCATGTTGTTGGAGCAGCCATTTTGAGGATCGTTGGCGGTAGGTTGGAAGGTCAGCTTGCGGTTGAGCTTGGTACTGAAGAAATACAGGGCGAAGGTTATCACAGGGATAAACAGCAACCAAGGATTTTCAATACCGGGATTCAGACCAAAGTTAGCACCGAACAAAGAGAAATCGGGAATGCGCTCCAAAAGGGGTTCCAATGCTTCCGCACAGGAAGCACCGTTGGAGAAAAAGGCAAACTGGGGGAATCCTTCCAAAATACTTTCGGAAAGACCGCCATTACGGATCAGGGACAGAAGCTCGATGGTACCGGACTGTGTGTTCAGTTCCATACCGAGACCGCCTGCAGCTTTAGAGGCTTTGGCGAAGGTTGTCAAGGCGGCGGTCAGCTCATCAGATGCACCCAACATATATTTCAAGGGGTTGATAACGATGTTATAGAGCGCGATAATGACAGGGAATGTCAACAGCAACGGCAAGCAACCGGACATCGGGCTAAAGCCTTCCTTCTGATACATCTCTGCCACTTCCTGAGATGCCTTTTGCTGGGTTGCCTGATCGTTTCTGCCGGCATATTTCTTTCGAATAGCCATTTCCTTGGGGCGAAGCAGTGCTTGCTTGCGGGAATTTCTCTGCTGGTAGATTGCAAGAGGCAACATCAGAATTTCTACGATGATAGCAAAATAGAAGGTTCCGAGAATAAAACTGCCAAATCCGGGCACGTTAATAAGCCATTCAAAACCCAAAGCGACCCAGTGCAGGAGCGTATCCACAAAATTCATCTTGGATTCGACAGTTACGGTAGACTTGAGAGAATTGACCAGATCCTCCACGTCATGAGCATTCAGATTTTTATAGCTCTTGCTATTGTCAATATCAAAGCTCTCGTATTTGATGACGTTATAAGCATAAGCGCTGACTTTTTCAAGGTTAGGCTCGGGAAGTTTGTCGTCATTAAATCCTTCGGCAGTCATGTCATAGCCGCGATATGCAGCCACCAAATATTCTCTGATGGTCGCACCGTTCTTTTTACCGGCAATCTCAGCTGCGAGATCATTGATATCATCTTCACTCAAAGCATTATTCTCGTCTACGGTGATGGTATTTGCCTTCAGTGTGATGGTAGTCGTATTTGCGTTTCTTCCGCAAGCTGTCAAAACACCGCCGAGCATGGTCAGCACCAGCAGCGCCATGATCAGTCTCACGGCAATCGCAGATAAGCGGGAATTGCGTAATTTAGGGATGATATGCTTCATTTTCAATACCAATCCATTCTTTGTAATGGTTTTTAATCCCTTGTATAAGGGACATTTGGTTTGCGGCTCCTCTGTCTGTGGCCGCTGCGTATGTCGGCTCTCGCTTTATAGCTTGTCCGACTCGTCTGTAATGTCTTTGATTTGGATCTCCTGTTTATCCTCAGTGTTGAGATGATCTTGAGTGTTATTCAAAGCCCTATCTTCCGCATCCAAGGGAATTTTGGGCGGTTCATTTTGAGCCTTGCGAAACGTACTCCATCGCATAGGCATAGTGCGAAATCCCTTTTCCGGCACAGGATCATATCCTGAAGGAGACATAGGACTGCAACGCAGGATTCTCCAAATCATGAGAATAAAACCCGCCATACATCCTCTTCTTTCAAACGCCTCCATAGCATATGCAGAACAAGTAGGCGTGAAACGGCAGCAAGGCGGTTTAAGCGGTGATATCCACTTTTGATAGAAGCGGATGAGCGCCATGAAAATTTTTTTCATGGCTGTGACTTATGATGCCCCTCTTGTTGACCGGGTTTGCTTGCAGGGGCAGCAAACATATCCAGTTTTTTGAAAATATAATGAAGTTCAGATGCAACAGCTGTGCTTTTGATTTTTTCTATGCCCTTTCGGGTAGAGATCACGATCAAATATCCCGTTTTTAGGGGTTTCTTTTTTCGCACCTCCGCAAGACCTGCCCTCAGAATACGTTTGACGCGGTTTCGTTCCACGGCGCCACCTTCCCGCTTGGGAACCGACAAACCGATTCGATTCAGATATTGCTTTTGAGGACTTTCTTTCATCAGTCGCTTTGCATGAAGATCTTTCAGGACACAGACCGTCACAAATTGCCCCGACCATCGTTGGCCGCGGCGAAATGCCTTTTGATATAAATGATTCTCCTTAATGGCGATGTCCTTCATTTTTCTTCATATGGGGGAAACATCTAATAACGATTTTCATTTATGTTTCCCGTACCCTTCAAGAACTTTCAAAACGGTTACATATTTCATAGCAAGAAAAAACCCCGAGGAAAGACAGACACAGCTAAAACCTTGTTCTATCAGTCATCGGCGGTTTTTCTATGGCAAAACAGCGGCGAATCGAGCGTCTTGGGTTCTGCCTCATGTGGGAATAAAGCGCAAAGCTTCACGCTGATTCCGCTGATCAATAGGTCAGTCTCTTTCTGCCCTTAGCGCGTCTTCTCTTGAGAACGTTTCTGCCATCAGCAGTTCTCATTCTCTTTCTGAAGCCATGCTCCTTCTTTCTCTGTCTCTTTTTAGGCTGGTAAGTTCTGAGCATTTTGGTGCACCTCCTTCGTAAATTGTGGGTGGCGTATATATCGCATAGGGTAGGATTCCCTGTCGGGTTACGGGGAACGCTCAACCTCGATACGCTTTTGTGCCCATTTATGGCATTGACCACTACATTATACCTCAAAAGTGCCTGCTTTGTCAAGGGGTTTTTGCTATTTTTTTTGATTTTTTCGATAGAAAGCCGCTTTTTTTATTTTTCGCACAAAAAGTCAGACGACTCACAAGGTTTATCATGACAAAATAACGATTTTACAAAAAAAAATCCCAAGGTTTCACAAAAAAATCCCGAAACCCCCTTGAAAATCAAGAAAAAATAGTGTATAATAGTGAGTAAGTATAAAATCCCTTATTCTGCTCGGTCAAATTTGACGGAAAAGAGTAAAATAATTTTTTGGAGGATTACCAAAATGGTAGTAGCTGGCGATTTTAAAAACGGTCTGTCCTTTGAAATGGACGGCGACGTTTATCAGGTCATTGAATTTCAGCACGTAAAGCCCGGTAAGGGTGCGGCTTTCGTTCGTACGAAGCTGAAGAACATCATGACCGGTTCTGTCACTGAGAGAACTTTCAACCCCACGGATAAGTTTGAGAACGCTTACGTTGAGCGCAAGGAAATGCAGTATTCCTACGACGATGGCGATCTCTACCACTTCATGGATACCGAAACCTGGGAAGAGACCCTCATCACCCGCGATCAGGTTGGCGATAACTTCCGCTTTGTTAAGGAAGAAATGATGTGCCAGATCAGATCCTATAAGGGCCGTATTCTGGGCGTAGAGCCTCCCACATTTGTTGAGCTTGAGGTTACCGATACCGAGCCCGGCTTTGCAGGCAACACCGCTACCAACACCCTGAAGGAAGCTACTCTGGAAACCGGTGCTGTGGTTAAGGTTCCCCTGTTCATCAACATTGGTGAGAAGCTGAAGATCGACACCCGTACCGGTGAGTATCTGTCCCGCGCTAACAGCTGATGTCACCTTTAAAGGAGGATCTTGCTATGATCAAGAAAGCCGCTTATGTGAAGGGTCTTTGCGCCGGTTTGGAACTGGAAGGCAATACCAAGGAAGCAAAAGTTATTCTTGCCCTTTTGGATCTTGTGGAAGAAATGGCTGACACCATCGTTGATATGCAGTCCAAAATGAGTGATCTTGAGGATTACTGCGAAGAGCTTGATTCTGATCTTGGCGACGTAGAAGAGGTTCTACTGGATCTCGACGACGATGACGATGATCTGGACTTTGATTGCGATGGCGACTGTGATAATTGCTGCTGTGATTGCGATATTGACGAAGATTTTGATGATGAAGATGAGCGTTACGAGATCATTTGCCCTTCTTGCGGCGCAATCGTAAACGTTGACGCATCTATTGATCCCGAAGAACTCTGTTGTCCTGCTTGCAATGAAAAGTTCACTTGTATTGTTGATGCGGACGATCTGAAATCCATTGACGGTTCTGTTGAGGATGAAGAATAATCCATGTTAATTATAGAAAAACCGCTGTGATCACAGCGGTTTTTCTGTTATTTTTCCTTGCACGCATCAATAAAAGCTTTGAAAAGAAGGTGTGAATGATCGTCATCTTCTCTACCCATGTAAATTTCAGGATGAAATTGTACGCCGAAGAAAAAAGGATGTTTCGGATCTCGAACAGCTTCAATATAGCCATCCTCACTCACAGCCTCAATAACCAGCCCCGGTGCGAGCTGTTTGATATTCTGATGGTGGAATGAATTGACGTAGATCTCGTCGGCACCCACCAATTGATAGAAGTGACCTTCCTTATCTAAGATAAGCTTCTGATGTCGAATATATCCGGGATCACTTTGACGATGATCTGTGATGTGCTGATATAACGTACCTCCAAGACATACATTCATGATTTGTATGCCTCTGCAAATGCCAAATACAGGTTTATTTGTTGCCAGCACATGTGGAAATATTTTGGTTTCAAAAGCGTCTCTGACCTCATCAACTTCCACATTTTCTCCCGTGATATCCTCACCATAATGCTTAGGATGTACATCTACACCTCCGGAAAAGAGAAAGCCGTCACAAAGCTCCGTATATGCGACAAGCTGCTCTTCATCTTCTGTATATCCTAACGGAATGCACCAACCGCCGGCTCTCCAGATGGCATTGATGTATGTATGATTTGCCTGTAATATACCCTCATTTCGAGAAGGCATCATTCCGATTTTGGGTCTTTTATGTTGTAAATTCATGTCTGTTTCCTCTTTAATGTAAGATATGATCATCACCTTGGAGTATATCGATCATATTGTCTACCAATTGTATCATATCGGGAAGCAAGAAGCAGACAAGTATGGCTATGATAACGGTAATGATGATCACCAGCAAAAAGGCACGCCAGCCCGAACCTTTGTTGTCAAAGCGAATATCAGCCGCATAATGCTCCTCGTCCGGAATATAAAAGTGACATTCGTTCAAATTTTGTTCAAACTTATTTTCAATGAATCCGTTTTCACTTCCTGTTTTTTCAATATATTGCTCCAACATAGCCTTAGTTTCAGCTTCATGGGCTTCCCTTTCCACACATTTTACGACTTTTCCAAGAATACCATGATGCTGTTTTAAACTCGTTCTGACAAAATAGTTATTTTCAAAACCCAATTCAGCCAAAGTTTTTGCTTTCTCAGGCCACAAGCATTCGTCCTTGATGATTTTTCGTACAAACTTACCCAGCATATTTTTATCATAAGCTGATACAATAGATGCGATGATGATACCGGCGCAAATACCCAAAATAACGTTTCTGAGATTGATCAGCGTGCCTGATCCCATATTGATATGCTCATACCGTCCAAGATCAACAGAAAAGTATTTTCCTTCAAGATAAGCCCATAGTTCTTCCCAGAGAGACATTTTTCCGGACAAAAATCTGATTTTGCTCAATATTTGATTCATCCTTTTCGCCCCCCCTTTTAATTAAAATTATTCATAATTTATTCAAATATATCTTCGCCGGCAATCAGCTTCAAAAGATCCTCAAGGTCTCTATCGTCTTCAAATGTCAACTCGACTGTTTTCTTTCGATTGGTCTGTGTAATTCTGACTTTACGACCCATTCTTGTCTGAACCTTTTGCTCAAGATCCTTCATATGGATCTTTTTCTGCATTTTTTGGACATCCTCATCACTGCTTTCTTCAGAGACGTCTTCGTTTTGAGCAGCGTTCAGCTGTTTGACCATTCGTTCAACTTCTCTTACAGAAAGCTCTTTTTCAACGATCTTTTGTGCCAATTGCAGCATATCTTCCTGATATGTCAACCCCAAAAGTGCTCTCGCATGTCCCATGGACAATTTTCCTTCTCTCAAAAGCGTTTGCACATCCTCGGGTAGCTCCAAAAGTCTAATGATATTAGCAATAGCCGAACGGCTGATACCCACCTGTTTTGAAAGATCTTCTTGCGTCATTTTGTACTTTTCTAAAAGAACCTTAAAGGCTTTTGCTTCTTCAATGGTATTTAGATCCATTCTTTGCATATTCTCAATCAGAGAAATCTGAGCCATTTTCAGGTCATCTCCCGTGATAACAACTGTGGGAATTTCAGAAAGCCCCGCCATTTTTGCGGCTCTCCAGCGGCGTTCACCCGCGATAATCTCGTAAGATTCTGCAAACATGCCGCCGTTCAAGCCCAAGTTTCTGACAATAATCGGTTGAATTACACCATGAATAGAGATAGAATCTGCCAATGCTTGTAAAGCTGTCTGATCAAAATCTTTTCTAGGCTGATCTTTTCTGGGTTCAATGCGGCTGATCGAAATCATTTCCACGGATTTATTTTCGGGAACAATATTATTATCATCAAACAGAGAATAAAAGTCTCTTCCCAATCCACTTTGTTTTTTTGCCATGTTAATTCTCCTTATTATTAAATACGTGTAGAAAGTTCGTGAGCTACAGAGATATATTCATTGGCACCTTTTGAATGTTTGTCATGATAATAGACAGGCTTGCCAAATCCCGGAGCCTCGGAAAGCTTGACACCACGGGAAATAGGGGTTTCAAAGAGTTTTCCTGCATAATGCTTTTTCAGTTCACTTTTAACCTGTTGTGTAAGCAAGAGCCGATTTGTGTACATGGTGATCAGTATTCCGGTAACATTCAGCATATTATTATAATGTGTTTTGATTTTACCAATGGTGATCATCAATTGGGACAAACCTTCCAAAGCGTAAAATTCGCATTGCATAGGAATAACAACTCCATCACTTGCTGTTAAAGAGTTGACAGTCAACATACCCAGTGAAGGAGGGCAGTCAATGATAATGTAATCATACTCATTTTTGATTTCCGCAAATGCATTTTTCATGACGTTTTGAGGGTTTTCTTCTTCTTGAAATAAGTCAAATTCAGCGCCCGCCAAAGTAATATTTGACGGAATCAAAAAAAGGTTTTCATATGATGTATTTAAAATCACTTCTTTGGCATTGACATCTTGAGCCAAAATGTCTTTGATTGTGTACTTCAAGCCTTTTTTAGCTATACCAACGCCGCTCGTGGCATTTCCCTGAGGATCTAAATCCACCAAAAGTGTTTTGTATCCCAAAATACCGAGAGATGCGGCAATATTTACAGCGGATGTTGTTTTACCCACACCGCCTTTTTGGTTAGCAAAGGATATGATTTTGCCCATTTTTAATAAACTCCTTTGTTCTGTAATAATACATATAAAGTATATCACATTTTCTCATTCTTTTCAATAGGTTATTAGAAAATTATTGTTGTTTCACGTGAAACAATTGTGATTGTTTTGAAAATTTTGCAGCACGATGTATTTATCATGTTTCACGTGAAACATTATAATAAAAAACACAGAGCCAAACATTTGACTCTGTGTTTCACGTGAAACATTTTATAATGGTTTTTTCTTCATTGCACTGAAAGCTCGCGGAAATTCTCTTTTTGTTTTTAAAACTTTTTCAATAATAATAGCAACTCGCTTTTCGGCTTCAGTATACGTGTGCAAATCGTACTCGTGAATACAGTTCATTTTTCCACCTAATTTTTGTATTCCTTCTTCGGCTTCTTTAAGTTCTTCGTAGCCGGCTGCTCCTTTTAAGGCAATGAATTTTCCTCCAACTTTAGCAAAAGGTATACAAAGCTCATCCAGTATATTCAGTCTTGCAACAGCGCGGGATATAACGATATCAAATACTTCTCTATATTCATTCTGTATATCCGAGCTTTCTGCGCGACCTGCAATAGCGATTGCAGATAATTCGAGTTTTTCAGCAACTTCACTCACATATCGCGCCTTTTTTGTGGTACTGTCAATACCAACAATATTTAAATCAGGTCTGACGATAGCCAAAGGTAATATTGGAAAACCACCTCCACAGCCGATATCAGCAACGTAGGCATTTTGGGGAATCCATTCGGCTGCTTTAACAGAATCAGCATAATGCAAGGGAATAATTTTTTCCACTGTGGTCAGTGCTGTTATGTTCATCACTTGATTTGTCTCAAGCATTTGCAAGGTTAAGCGATAAAATTTTAAAACAACATCGTCATTCAAATATGGGGTTAATCCGTTTGATTCAAAATTTTGATATATATTTTTTTCAAAACTTGTATAATCCATGTTGTCTCCTTATTTTATACCTAAATACAACAGCAATACCGTTATATCCGCAGGACTGACTCCACTGATTCTGGATGCTTGTCCAATAGTAATAGGTCTAATCTGACCAAGTTTCTGACCTGCCTCTATGCGTAGACCTTTTATTGTGGAATAATCGATATTTTCAGGTATTTTTTTGCTTTCCAATTTTTCTAACTTTGAAACCTCAGCCAACTCACGCTTGATATACCCGTCATATTTTAAATCCACCTCCACAGTTTTAATCACGGCCTTTTCAAGCTGTGGTCTTTTTGTGTCTAGAATTTTTAGGTCTTCATAGGAGATCTGCGGTCTTTTGAGAAGCTCGCTCAACGAAATACCTGACTTAACAGGCTCAAGTCCTAAATTTTCAAGCAAAGGATTGACCTTTTCCGGTGAAAAATACGTCGAAGTTAAACGCTTTTTTTCTTCTTCCTCTTCACTTTTTTTCTTCAAAAACCTTTGATATCTATCTTCGGGTACAAGGCCAATATGATACCCTATAGGGGTCAGGCGTATATCTGCGTTATCCTGTCGCAAAATCAACCGAAATTCTGATCTTGACGTCATCATTCGGTACGGCTCATTTGTACCTTTTGTCACAAGATCGTCGATCAAAGTGCCAATATAACTGCTTGATCTCTGCAAAACCAATGGTTCACGATTCATACAAGCCAGAGCAGCATTGATGCCCGCGATCAGCCCTTGTGCGGCAGCCTCTTCATAACCTGATGTACCGTTGAACTGTCCGGCTCCATATAATCCTTTGATAAACTTACATTCTAATGTCGCATATAGGCTGGTAGGATCGATACAGTCGTATTCAATGGCATAAGCATATCGCATAATCTGCGCGTGCTCAAATCCCTTTAAAGTACGAATCATACGGTGCTGTACATCGGTCGGTAGAGACGTAGAAAAACCTTGCAGATATAGTTCTTCATTATCTAAGCCAACAGGTTCTACAAATAACTGATGCCTTTCCTTGTCGGCAAAACGCTTGAGCTTATCTTCAATAGAAGGGCAATATCGCGGACCGGTTCCATGTATCTGACCTGAATACATGGCAGAACGGTGTATATTTTCCAAGATAATCCGATGCGTTTCAGCATTTGTATAAACGATATGGCATGGGATCTGTTTTACGTTATCAAAAGCATGTTCAGGTGTTCTTGAGGAAAAAGGAATGATCTCTTCTTCGCCGTTCTGCACCTCTAATACAGAAAGGTCAACACTCTCACGTTTAATTCTCGCAGGTGTACCGGTTTTGAAACGCATGATGGGTAATCCCAAGGATTTGAGACAAGCCGTCAGCTGATTTGCGGGCAACGAATGATCAGGACCCGATGCGTAATTTTTATCACCGACAAAAATTCTTCCGCCCAATGACGTACCGGTAGCAATTATGACCTTTTGACATGACCACGCCTCTCCAAGAGACGTAACCACACCGATTACTTCTCCATCCTGTGTCAAAATTTCGGTAATTTCTGCTTGTACGACTCTTAAATTCTCCGTTGTTTCCAACGTATGCTTCATCAAATGATGATAAGCTCGGCGATCTGCTTGTACTCTTTTGGAGTGTACCGCAGCACCTTTTCCTAAATTCAGCGTCCTACTCTGTAAAGTGACAGCATCCGCAACACGTCCCATTTCTCCGCCTAAAGCATCAATTTCAAACACCAAATGACCTTTGGCAGTACCACCTATGGAAGGATTGCAAGGCAAATTTCCAATAGCGTCCAATGACAATGTAAAAAGTACGGTATCTAAACCCAAACGGGCTGAAGCCAGTGCAGCCTCGGCTCCGGCATGACCGCCGCCAATAACTGCAATCATTGTTTTTGTCGGTATTTCATTTATAATATGATCTTTTTGATTCATTTTGTGTTATTATTCAACTCCTAAAATCATAATGCTAATTCAGCATAAATATCCAAAATATATTTTATCACAACTCATCCGTGTCGTCAAGGGTTTGAAAAAAATTCATGCTGTAACAATATTTTTTACTGATTTTTTAAAAAAATCTCTTTACATTTTAAGTCGAATATGATATAATATAGGGTGGAACATTTCGTTTACCTCTATTGAATGATCTACACCCCATTTTTCAGAGGTTTTCAATTTTCCACGCTACGAGTAAATTATTTCATAGGAGGAATATACCAATGTCTATCGTAAGAAAAAAGGTTTCGATGGATGGTAACCAAGCAGCCGCTACAGTCAGCTATGCCTTTACTGAAGTGGCCGGTATTTACCCCATCACACCTTCCAGCCCTATGGCCGACTGGGTCGACCAGTGGTCCGCACAAGGTCTGAAGAACATCTTCGGCACCACCGTCAACGTGATGGAGATGGAGTCTGAGGCAGGCGCCGCAGGTACCGTTCACGGTTCTCTGAACGCAGGTGCTCTGACCACCACCTACACCGCATCTCAGGGTCTGCTCCTGATGATCCCCAACATGTACAAGATCGCCGGTGAGCTTCTCCCCTGCGTCTTCCACGTCTCCGCCCGTTGCGTGGCTTCTCACGCTCTGAATATCTTCGGCGATCACTCCGACGTCTACGCCTGCCGTCAGACCGGCTTTGCTATGCTGGCCGAGACCAATCCACAGGAAGTTATGGACCTGGGTGCCGTAGCTCACCTGGCTACCATCAAGGGCCGCGTTCCCTTCCTGAACTTCTTCGACGGTTTCCGTACCTCTCACGAGATTCAGAAGATCGAGGTCTGGGATTTTGCAGATTTGGCTGAAATGGTAGACATGGATGCTGTAGCCGCTTTCCGTTCCCGTGCACTGAACCCCGAGCACCCCGTACTCCGCGGCTCCGCTCAGAACGGTGATATCTTCTTCCAGAACCGCGAAGCCTGCAACCGCTACTACGACGCTCTGCCCGCCATCGTCGAGGAGTATATGGATAAAGTCAACGCCAAGCTGGGCACTGATTACAAACTCTTCAACTACTATGGCGCTCCCGACGCAGACCGCGTCATGATCGCTATGGGCTCCATCTGCGACGTGGCAGAGGAAGTCATTGACTACATGATGGCTCAGGGCGAAAAGGTCGGTCTGATCAAGGTTCGCTTGTACCGTCCCTTCTGCGCTGACAAGCTCATCGAGGCCATTCCCGCAACCTGCGAGAAGATCGCCGTCCTCGACCGCACCAAGGAGCCCGGCTCCCTGGGTGAGCCTCTGTATCTCGACGTTGTTACCGCTCTGGCTACCCACGGTATCCAGAAGAAGGTTGTCGGCGGTCGTTACGGTTTGGGCTCCAAGGATACGCCTCCTTCCTCTATCTTTGCCGTATTTGCAAATCTGGCTAAGGACGAGCCCAAGGCAAACTTTACCATTGGTATCGTAGACGACGTGACGGGTTGTTCTCTCGAAGAGACTGTGGCTCCCGACACCGCTCCTGCCGGTACCAAGGCTTGCAAGTTCTGGGGTCTGGGCGGCGACGGTACTGTCGGTGCTAACAAGAACTCCATTAAGATCATCGGTGACCATACTGACAAGTACATTCAGGCTTACTTCCAGTACGACTCCAAGAAGACCAACGGTATCACCATCTCCCACCTGAGATTCGGTGACACCCCCATCAAGTCTCCTTACTACATCAACAAGGCTGACTTTGTGGCTTGCCATAACCAGGCTTACATCTCCCGTTACGATATTGTTCAGGACATTAAGCCCGGCGGTACCTTCCTGCTCGACTGCAACTGGTCCGCAGAGGAATTGAATACCAACCTGCCTTCCGCTGTAAAGCAGTATATTGCCAAGAACAATATCCAGTTCTATACCATCAACGCTACTAAGCTGGCTCGCGACCTGGGTAACGCTAAGGTCAAGAACACCGTGCTTCAATCCGCATTCTTCGCTCTGGCATCTATTTTGCCCGCAGCTGAGGCTGTTGAATATATGAAGTACATGGCAACCAAGTCCTACCTCAAGAAGGGTCAGGCTATTGTTGATCTGAACCATGCCGCTATCGATGCCGGTGCCGGTGCTTATACTAAGATCGACGTTCCCGCTGCTTGGGCTACCTGTGCTGACGACGAGGCCGCCGCCGCCAAGACCTGCGACCGCGCCGATCTGGGTGCCTTCGTCAACAACGTGGTGACCCCCGTCAACGCCATGAAGGGTGACAGCCTGCCCGTTTCCGCATTCGTGGACTACGTGGACGGTACCTTCCCCCAGGGCTCCGCTGCCTTTGAGAAGCGCGGTGTTGCCGTTATGGTTCCTGAATGGATCCCTGAAAACTGCTTGCAGTGTAATCAGTGCTCCTTCGTTTGCCCTCATGCCACCATCCGTCCCTTCGCTCTGACCGAGGAAGAGGCTGCCGAAGCTCCCGAATCCTCCAAGTTTGCTACCAGACTGGTCAATAAGACCTACAAGTTCACCATGGCTGTATCTCCTCTGGACTGCATGGGTTGTACCCTGTGTGTGAAGGCTTGTATGGCTAACCAGGCAGTTGATAGAAAGGCTGCCGCTGCCGGTCAGGCTCCCGATCCCTCCAAGTATGCTCTGAAGATGGTTCCTCAGGCATCTCAGGCTGACCAGCAGGCTGCTTTCGACTACTGCGTCGCTAAGGTTTCAGAGAAGACCGAACTGATCAATAACACCGTTAAGGGTTCCCAGTTCAAGCAGCCCCTGCTTGAGTTCTCCGGTTCTTGTGCAGGTTGTGCCGAGACTTCTTATGCCCGTCTCGTCACCCAGCTCTTCGGTGAGAGAATGTATATTTCTAACGCAACCGGTTGCTCCTCCATCTGGGGTGGCTCTGCTCCCGCAACTCCTTATACTGTCAACCGCGAGTCCGGCAAGGGTCCCGCTTGGGCAAACTCCTTGTTTGAAGACAACGCTGAGCACGGTCTGGGTATCGCCCTCGGTCAGAAGGCTATCCGTGAGAGACTGATTGCTAAGGTTGAGGAAATGATGAACTCTGATAAGGCTTCCGACGAGTTTAAGGCTGCTGCTCAGGCTTACCTTGATACTAAGGATGACGGTAAGGCTAATGAGGCTGCTACCAAGGCTCTCGTGGTCGAACTGGAGAAGGCTGCTGCCGAAGGTTGTCCCGTTGCTCCCGCAATTCTTGCTGAGAAGGACTACCTGAACAAGAAGTCCATCTGGATCTTCGGTGGTGACGGCTGGGCTTACGATATCGGCTTCGGCGGTTTGGATCACGTCCTGGCTACCGGCGAGAACGTCAACGTCTTCGTCTTTGATACCGAGGTATACTCCAACACCGGCGGACAGGCTTCTAAGTCCTCCAACATCGGTCAGGTCGCTCAGTTTGCCGCTGCAGGTAAGGCTATCAGCAAGAAGAATCTGGCTGAGATCGCCATGTCTTACGGCTATGTCTACGTGGCTCAGGTCGCTATGGGCGCTGACATGAACCAGCTCCTGAAGGCTCTGACCGAGGCTGAGGCCTACAACGGTCCTTCCCTGATCATCGGTTATGCTCCTTGTGAGATGCACGGTGTCAAGGGTGGTATGCAGAACTGCCAGCTCGAAATGAAGAAGGCAGTAGATGCCGGCTACTGGCATTTGTTCCGCTACAATCCTACCCTCGAGAACAACAAGCTCTCTGTGGACTCTAAGACGCCTACCGGCGACTACACCGCATTTATCAAGTCCGAGAACCGTTACGCTCGTTTGGCTGCCTCTAACCCCGAGCGTGCTGAGGTTCTGTTCAACAAGGCTGAGGCCGCTGCCGCTGCCAAGTATGACAGACTTGAAAGAATGAAGAAACTCTACGAATAATAGATTTTCTCTATAAAAAAATCCCGACAGTTTCTGCTGTCGGGATTTTTTACTGTTTTTGTAACTTGCTATTTGTTAATAATTATATTTTATTTTTTTAATTTTAATATTTTTTATTCATATATTTTTTACCTATTTTTTATTTTTAAACGTTTAAAAATTGTTTTTTTATATTAAATCGGTGTTGATTTTTATCGTCTAATATGATATAATATATTTAATTATATATAATATTAGGGAAGGAAAACGTATGGCTCGATTAGATGACATTAAAGTGATATGGAATATGATCAAGGGCGATCTTTATGACGAGATTGGTCAAAATCTGGCTGAAATTTGGTTTGATACACTTGAAGTCGCTGATTTTGACGGTGAGTGCATCACACTGTCAAAAAATTCCGATTTTCATATTTCCGTATTAAGAGCAAAGTACAGAGAACTAATTGAAAAGAAATTTGAAAGCTTTTTGTGCATCCCCATTAAAGTGAATTTTATCAGCACTGAATCAAAAAACGCCGAGAACATTCAACAAAATATAGCTACAGAAATGCATCATCAACCGGTCAATGCTTCTGAAAAAAAGGAAGTTCCGAACATTGCGGACAAGCCTGCACCTCAACAAAATTATATTCCACCTCGTCTCGGCTCTACCATGCCGCCTTTTAACTTTGAATATACCTTTGATAACTTCATCGTTGGGTCATCCAATAAATTTGCACACGCCGCCTGCCTTGCTGTAGCAACGTTTCCCGCTCAATCCTATAATCCGTTGTTTGTTTACGGTCCCAGCGGTTTGGGTAAAACCCATATGCTTTACGCAATAACAAACAAGCTGAAAGATGCCAACCCTGATATCAAAGTTATCTATATTAAGGGTGAAGATTTTACCAATCAGATGATCGACAGCTTGTCTCGCGGTGCCATGAAAGAGTTCCGCGACAAATATCGCTCCTGTGATGTCCTGCTTATCGACGATATTCAATTTATCGCAGGAAAAACTTCTACACAGGAAGAATTTTTCCACACCTTCAACGCGCTGTATGAAAACGGCAAACAAATTATTCTGACGTCCGACCGTCCTCCTAGAGATATCAAAACATTGGAAGATCGTTTGGTTACCCGATTCGAATGGGGTTTGATCGCTGACGTTCAGCCGCCGGATCTGGAACTCCGCACCGCCATCATTAAGAAAAAAGCGGAACAGGTAAACATCAAAATTTCGGATGATGTTTTGTCCTTTTTAGCAGAAAATCTCCGATCAAATATCCGGCAGATTGAAGGAGCCATCAAAAAGCTGGGAGCCAAGAGCTTTATCACTGGTTGCGATATTACCATGGAATTGGCAAGAGGCTGTATTTCTGAAATACTCAGCGGCAACGAACCTTTTGAAGTTACTGTGGATAAGATCTTCACGGCGGTTTATAAAAAGTATAATATAAAAAAAGACGATATTATCGGACAAAGACGTACAAAAGAAATCGCGCAAGCCAGACATATCACCATTTATCTCATCCGTGTTATCACAGAAATATCTCAACCCAGTATTGGAAAAATTCTGAACAGAGACCATTCTACTATCAATACATCCCTCGACTCCATGGAAAAAAAGATTCGTACAAATCCTGTTTTTCGTGCAGAGATGGACGAAATGGTCAAGGAAATCAAAGGACTTTGAACAACCTTTCCACATCTTTTTGTGGAGTTTTCCCATGAGTTATCCACAACCTGTGGATAACTTTGTTGATAATCCATCTTTTTTTGCGATTGTTTTTTTAATCATATGGATCGATACAAAATGCTTATGAGATAAATAGATTTTTTAAATCAATTATTATTCAGCTGTTGAAAAATCTGTTGTTTCATCAATGATCGCAGTCTATTTTCAACAACCTTTCAAGACCACAAGAGCGATTTAAGAGATCATTTTTCAACAGAAAAATCAAAAATTAAATCAACAATGACAAAAATGTCAAAGGTAAAAAAGAGCAGAATAAAATTTTTAAATAATAAAATGGATTTTTCCACATATTATCCCATAAAAAAAAGACGTTTTTCCAGTAAAAATTATCTAAACAAAACAAGAAAAAACCTTATTACATAAACATATTTTAGTTTTCAACAGTTTCAACAGACCCTACTGCTTCTACCACTGTTATTTTAATTATTTTATTTTGTTTTATTTTTTCTTTTAAGACGCAAGGAATGACAACGGTCTTATGCCACCATGTCACGCATACACTGTAAAGATCACCCTTGCCTCGTGTGATACGTATAAGAAAGAGGCTGTAAATCCAAATTTGATAAGGAGTTTAAGAAGTTATGAAAATTATTTTTGAAAAAGAAACCATATGTGCCGCCGTGATTCCTCTGCTTTCGGGTATCTCGACAAAAAATACCATTCCTGCCGTAGAGTGTATTCTTATTGAGGCAAATGCTGATGGATCCTGTGTCTTGACTACTTATGATACGGAAAAAGGTGTTCGTATCAATATTTCTGCCGAAGTCATCGAAGCCGGGACTTCTGTCATCAACGCTTCAAAATTCAGCCAAACTGTCCGCGCTATGGATGGCAGCCATATTACGCTAACTGTTGACAGCAGAAATTGTGCTACCATTGTTTCCGGTAAGTCCTCTCATACCATGAGTGCATTAAACGCTAACGATTTCCCGGAAATTCCAAGATTGGCATCACAAAACGGTTTTCAAATCTCCGGTAAAAATCTTCGTACGCTGATCAACAAATGTATGTTTGCTATGGGTGTTAATGACCAGCGTGTAGTACTCAACGGTCTTTATTTCCACATCAACGATAATCAGATGAAGCTTGTATCCTGCGATTCCTTTAAGATGGCGGTTTGCGGAACAACCTCCGCTCAAATCAGCAATATTGAAGGTTCTGAGAATGAATTTCAGTTCATCGTTCCTAATCGAAGTATCAACGAGCTTTATAAGCTGCTCGGCAACGCTGTAAAAGATGAGGAAGGCGATGTGTGGATTTATCTTAACCGCAAAAACATCATTTTCTCCATGGGAAATATCATCTTCTTTTCAAAGCTGATCGAAGGTGAATATATCAATTATGACCGTATTATTTTGAAAAATCACCGTATCGCGGTCTATGCAGACAGAGAAAATTTCTTAGCTGCCTTGGAGCGTACCGCTCTGATCACCGAAGAAAAAGTGGCAGGCAGTAGTGGGCGTTCTCACGTTAAGCTGGAAACCGCAGGGAATCTTTTGAAAATTTCCGCTGTTTCCGGAGCAGGCAGTGCTTATGATGAAATTTCTATTGAGCACGAAGGCGACGATATTGTCATTGCATTCAACAACCGTTATCTGATGGATTGTCTCCGCGCTTGTACGGCAGAGCGCGTGAAAATTTCTCTTTCCTCCGCTATGACCAGTATCAATATCGAGCCCGCTGATCCTCAAAGTGAGGAAACCGAAGGGGAGAGCGAATTTTTCATGCTTCTTCCCGTCAGAATGAAGGATTGATGATCTACAATTCAAAAACACGATCCTTTACGGAGGTTTTTATGACATGATATGTAAAAAAATACAAATAAAAAACTTCCGTAACATTCAAACGTGTGAAGTGGATTTTACTCCCCACGTCAATCTTTTGTTCGGTAACAACGCGCAAGGAAAAACCAATCTTTTGGAAGCAATTTACTATACGGCTTTGGGGAAGAGCTTCAGACCTGCCAGGGAAGCAGAACTGATCCGCCATGACTGTACAACGGCAATCATAGAAAATACTTTTTCTGATAGCCTTCGGGATCAGATGCTTTCGGTGCAGATGTTTGGCGGAAAATCCAAACGGGTGATGACCCATAACGGTGTTAAAGTAGATAAGCTTTCAGATATGATGGGGGTTTTTCGCGTGGTGTTGTTTTGCCCCGAGCATTTGTCGTTGATTCAAGGTGGACCTGATCTGAGGCGTAGTTACATGAATGTGGCGCTATCACAGCTCAGACCGGCTTATCTTAAATCATTGCAGCGTTACAATCATATTTTGAAAGAGCGAAATGCACTTTTAAAAACAGCCACTGAACAAAGGGCTGTTTTCGATGCCACGGAGCCGATGTGGTCGGAACAGCTGGCAAGAGAAGCGGCTTTCCTTACCATCAAGAGGTACGAATATATGAAAGCTATCAATGAGCAAGTTCGTATCTATTTTAAGGCAATGATGGGAAAATACGAAGATGAAAATGAAATTCCGCAACTCACGTATACACCAACGCTGGGCATGGAATGGATGTCCAAGGAAGGTTTGACAGAATCCTTGGATAAATTGACAGAGGAAATGGCTTTAGAGCGCTATCGCCATTTGATGTCGTCCCATCATGACCGAGAAATTGCCACAGGAGGCACTCTGTATGGCATTCATAGAGATGACGTGAGAATTACGCTGAACGGCCGTCCTGCTCGTTTATATGCCTCACAAGGGCAACAACGCTCATTGGCATTGGCTATGAAACTGGCGGAAGGATGGGTCTCTGCTAAAGAATTTAGTGGTGAAATGCCTGTATTCCTCTTTGATGACGTGCTGTCTGAGTTGGACGCTCATCGAAGGGAGTATCTGGTCAGTGAAATGACGGGACGGCAGGTCATCATGACCGCCTGCGATCCTGATGCTGCTGATTTTGGTACCAACCGTGTGCGTCATATTTTGGTAGACCAAGGTACCTATCAACCGAGAGAGGTATGATTATGTATCTTCATATAGGAAATCAAAAAAATATCAGACAAAAAGATATCATAGGTATTTTTGATATGGACCGAACCACCACGTCTAAAATCACACGTAAATATTTGTCTGAGGCAGAAAAAAATCATTTGGTTTCTGCCGCTAATGAAGAAGAAATTCCGAAATCCTTTGTACTATATCGTGACCCAAAGGATGGACAAAATAAAATCTGCTTTTCTCAGCTTTCCACATCTGCATTGATCGGAAGGTTTGACGGAGGGGATTATTCCCAAGTATAGAAAGAAAGACAAGTGCTTTCACGTATATAGTTCGTATAAAGATTAAAGAAAAGGAAATACAAACATGGCAGACAAGGACATTGAAATGTTGAACCAAGTCGAGGAGCAAGAAACGGTATATGATGAGAATCAGATACAGGTGCTTGAGGGCTTGGAGGCTGTGCGGAAGCGTCCCGGTATGTATATCGGTACCACTTCTATCCGCGGCTTACACCACCTGGTGTATGAGATTGTGGACAACTCCATTGACGAGGCACTGGCAGGGCATTGTGATAAGATTGAGGTCATCATTAACCCTGATAACAGTGTGACCGTTACCGATAACGGTCGAGGCATACCGGCAGGTATTCATCCTAAGGAGGGAATCCCTACCCCTGAGGTAGTTTATACGATTCTCCACGCCGGCGGTAAATTCGGCGGTGGCGGATATAAGATCGCGGGCGGTCTCCACGGTGTGGGTGCGTCGGTGGTCAATGCGTTGTCTGAATGGGTAGAACTTGAGGATACTGTGGACGGTATCCGATACACAGAACGCTTTGAACGTGGCATGGTGGCTCGTCCTTTCAAAAATGAAGGTCCCGCGCCTGCCGATCGTCAGCACGGTGTTAAGGTAACATTTAAGCCTGATCCCACCATTTTTGAGGAAACGGTTTTTGAATATCATACTCTTTTAAACCGCATGAGAGAGCAATCCTTCCTTAATGGCGGCGTACGAATTGTTCTGACGGACATGAGACCGCCCAAGGAACCTCTGCCCGAGGGTGAGGTTTGGGAGCCTCTGGTAACGGATATGTGCTTTGAAGGCGGTATTCGTAGCTTTGTGGAATATCTGACCGAACATCGTCATGCAGATCCCATTCACAAGGATGTGATCTATATGAAGGGCGAAAAGGGCACCGGTATTGCCGAAATCGCACTTCAGTACAACGATAGCTATGAGGAGAACGTCAGAACTTTCGCAAACAATATGAATACCATCGAAGGCGGTACACACGAGACCGGCTTCCGTTCGGGTCTCACCCGCGCCATCAACGAATACGGTCACAAAGCGGGTATCCTCAAAGAGCGAGACAAGAACCTGTCAGGCGAAGACGTGCGTGAGGGTCTTTGCGCCATCGTGTCCGTCAAGCTGGAGAACGCTCAGTTCGAAAGCCAGACTAAGGCAAAGCTGGGTAACTCCGAAATGAGAACTCTCGTTGAGTCTACCGTCACCTCTAAGTTGGCTGAATATTTTGAAGAGAATCCCTCCGTGGGTCGCGCCATCATTGATAAGGCTCTGGCCGCGTCCCGTGCCCGCGAGGCTGCCAGAAAAGCCCGTGAGGCTACCCGAAAGGGCGCGCTGGAGGGCGGCTCGTCGCTTCCCGGTAAGCTGGCCGATTGTCAGGAAAAGAGCCCTGAGCTGACCGAGCTGTATCTGGTGGAGGGTGACTCCGCAGGCGGCTCCGCCAAGCAGGGTCGTAATTCCCGTTTCCAGGCTATCTTGCCTTTGCGCGGTAAGGTTCTGAACGTGGAGAAGACCCGTTTGGACAAGGTTTATACCAATCCCTCTCTGCTACCCATCATCCAAGCTATTGGTTGCGGTATAGGCGAGGAATTTGACATGGCAAAGCTTCGCTACGGCAAGATCATCATCATGGCGGATGCCGACGTAGACGGCTCTCATATCCGTGTTTTGATTTTGACCTTCCTGTTCCGCCATATGCGTAAGCTCATCGAAGAGGGACACGTCTATTTTGCACAGCCTCCGCTTTACAAAATTCATAAGAAGAATAACAAAAATCCAAAAGACGTTCGCTATGCTTACACTGATGAGGAAAGAGATCAGATCATTGCAGAAATGGGTGGTGTGAATATTGAAGCTGACCGATATAAGGGTCTTGGTGAGATGAACCCCGACCAGCTCAAGGAAACCACCATGGATCCTGCCAACAGAACTTTGCTTCGTGTAACCATTCAAGATGCCATGGTCTGTGACGAGATCTTTTCTCTGCTTATGGGCGATAAGGTTGAGCCCCGAAAAGCCTTCATTGAGCAGAATGCAAAGTTTGCGGAAAACTTGGATATTTGATCGGATATATTTCTGAATTGATAACTTTCCACACGGTTATCCACAACCTGTGGATAACTTAAAAAAAGCCATGATTTTCATCTAAATGTCATGACAATGTCATTTAGATGTCAGGTAAATGTCATGGACAAGCCAACTTGTCAAGGTCGTATATATTCATGTCAGGGTATTTCTTATTTTACGAGGATCATTTCGAAAAAAGTTATCCACAGGATGTGGATAACTTTGTGGAAAAGACTATAATACCTTAAAAATTGTTTGAATAGCTTTGAAAAATCTGTCGAACCGTATCATAAGTCAATATGTGGATAAATAGTTCAAATCATTTGGAATTATGAAAGATAGTGATAAAAAATCATGAATTATGATGAATAATCGATCTATAAAGTTTTCCACAATGACAAAGCATGGACATTTTAATCATTTTTTTAAATACGGCATGAGGAGGTGTGATTTCGCAGAAAATGAAACAATTTTTTGATCGTCATAAATTTCTATTCAAAGTCTGCGTGGTCGCGCTTACCATATCTTTGTTTTGCGGTGTTTTTGCCGTGATGGGATGGGGGTCTCTTTTGCACCGAGTAGGTGGCACGGTAATTTATCCTTTCCAATGGATTTTTTCAAAGATCGGAGATGGTGTTGCCGGGTTTGTTCAATCTTTTCAGGACACCAATGATTTACTGGATCGTATCGACGAGTTGGAAAAAGAAAATGAATCCTTAAAAGCCGAACTGAATGATGCTGAAATCATTTTTCAGGAGCAGCTTTGGCTGTATCGATATCTTTCCATGAAGAACGAGCATGAGGACTATGCCATGTGTTCGGCCCGCGTGATAGCCACGGGAGGACAAGCGGGCAGCGGAAATCATATCACCATGTTGACGCTGAATAAGGGAAGTGCTCATGGTATTAAAGCCGGGATGCCTGTGGTGACCGTTTCGGGACTTTTGGGGATGGTGACTGAGGTCGGGCTTAATCAATGCTACGTTCAGACCATTATCAATACCAATGCTTCTGTAGGCGCTATGTCAGCTACAACGTTGGACAGAGGGCTTCTGGAGGGAGATTTTGAGTGTCTCTATGATGGATATGCTACGTTGCGCTATCTTTCTGAAAATGCTACGTTAACAGAAGGCGATATCATTATAACTTCAGGTGAAGGTTCTGTATATCCCTATGGCATACCGATCGGCACTGTTAAAACTGTATCGGTCAATCCTTACAGTCGAACCAAAGAAGCTACGGTTGTCCCATTTTGTGATTTTTCAAAGGTGGATGAAGTGATCATTCTGACATCATTTGTCCGTTATGCCGAAGGTGTGTATGTGCCTGAAGGAGACGGTTCATGAAGATTCAAAGATACGAAGGAACCGAAGGCTATGATGACAGAAGCCTTCAAGTCAGTAGTTATTCCGAAAAAAAGCAGGTATTTGACTCTATCAGATTTTTTATTTGCTCACTGCTGTTTCTCTGTATTCTGTCAGCATTGCAGACCACTTGTTTTTCACGTATTCCCTTGTTGATTCTGCCATCAGGCAGTCCCTCTTTGGCTTTTTTGCTGGTTTTGGCATGGGGATATAAGTTTGGAGAAAAAGAAGGCTGTATATGCGGACTTTTAGGCGGTTTGGTAACGGAATGTATTGAAATGGAACCGCTTACAGGCGGTATTATGGTATTTCCCTTGATCTATTGCTTGATGGGATATGTATCGGGTGCCCTGTCTCAACGATTTTTGGCAGGCAATATCTGGTCTTTTGAGATTTTTGCGCTCATAGGACTGATTGGGGATGATCTATGCCGGATCATGCTGGTGATATTAAAGCAACGACACCTGTCCTTTTTCCCTTACGTTTTTGGAAATATACTTCCGGGGTTAATTTTAAGTCTGCTGTTTGCGCCCTTGATCTATGGCGCTGTCTGTTTATATCAGAAAATCATTCATAAAAATACATAAAAACTTTTCGGTCAAAGAAGACAAACAAGAAAACAAAAGAAAAGGAAGAATTAAAGGAACATGAGCATCAACAGAAAAAAAGAACGGGAACAAGCGAGGGAAGAAGAAAGCCTGTTGTTTGAAAACCAAAAAATTGTAGATGTTAATATGGAGCAAGAGGTACGAAAGTCCTTTATTGAGTATGCCATGTCCGTCATCGTTGCCCGCGCTTTGCCTGATGTGCGTGATGGTATGAAGCCCGGTCAGCGTCGCGTGATGTACGCTATGTATGAGGATCATCTGACTCATGATAAGCCTACCCGTAAATCAGCACACGTGGTTGGTGCTGTACTGGGTAAGTATCACCCTCACGGTGACGCGTCTGTTTACGGTACAATGGTACACTTGGCACAGCCTTTCTATATGAGATATCCTCTCATTGAAGGTCAAGGAAACTTTGGTTCCGTAGACGGTGACCCGCCTGCGGCTTACCGTTATACCGAAGCACGTATGGAAAAGATCGCTGATGAAATGATGCGGGATTTAGATAAAGAAGTGGTGGTTATGGTGCCTAACTTCGATAACCGCCTTAGTGAACCCAGCGTTCTTCCTGCCCGTTTTCCTAATCTTTTGGTCAACGGTGCTATGGGTATCGCTGTCGGTATGGCGACCAATATTCCTCCTCACAACCTGAGGGAAGTCATTGACGGTACCATCTACCGTATGGACCATCCCGACTGTGAGCTTTCTGAAGTCATGCAGTTTATTAAGGGTCCCGACTTTCCTACGTATGGCACAATCTACGGTACTAACGGTATTAAGGAAGCCTATATGACGGGTAAGGGGCGCGTTATGATTCGCGCCAAGGCCGAAGTGGAAGAGGAAAACCGCCGCATTGTGGTTACCGAGATCCCTTATGGTGTCAATAAGAGCCAGCTTTGTGAGGCCATTGCTACCCTTCATAAGGAAAAGCGAGTGGAAGGTATTACAGAGCTTCGTGATGAATCTGACCAAAAAAATGGCACAAGAATCGTCATCGAATATAAGCGTGAGGCCAACGGTCATATTCTGCTGAATCAGCTATACAGATATTCTCAGCTTCAGGATACCTGCGCCATCAACATGTTGGCACTGGTTAATAATGAGCCTAAAGTATTGGGACTCTTGCCCATTTTGGACCATTACATCGCTCACCAAGAGGACGTCATTATTCGTCGTGTAAAGCATGATTTGGCAGCTGCCATGAAAGATGCTCATATTTTTGAAGGCTATAAGACGGCGATCGACAACATTGACGAGGTCATCAGCATCATCCGTTCTTCCCCTGATACCCCCACCGCCAAGGTTAACCTGATGAAGAGATTTGACGGCCCCACGCCGGCAAGAGATGAAAATGGAGAGTTGGATCTTGTCGGTTTTGCCGGCGCTGAAAATCCCGGTCTTTCTGAAGAACAGGCACAGGCAATCGTTTCCTTGACTTTGGGCAGACTTTCGGGTCTGGAACGCCAGAAAATTGAAGATAAGTTGGTGTCTTTGCAGGCTGATATTCAGGAATACAGAGCGATTTTGGGTGATATTAACCGCATTAAATCCATTATTAAGGAAGAAATGACCGTCATCAGAGATAAATACGGTGATGATCGCAGAACCATTATTGAGGCTGTGGCAAATGAGATCATTGATGAAGATCTCGTGGAAAAGCACAACTGTGTACTGACGCTCACCAATGCCGGATATATCAAGCGTCAGCCCTCGGATACTTATTCCGCACAGCACAGAGGCGGTAAGGGCATTACGGGTATGACCACCAAGGAGGAGGACTTCATTGAAAAGCTGGTGTCTGTCCATTCCCATTCCACGGTACTCTTCTTTACCAACACAGGTCGCGTACAGACCATGAGAGCTTTCCAGATTCCTGAAGCATCGAGAACTTCTAAGGGAACGAATATCGTCAATCTCTTGCAACTTGCTGAAGGAGAAAAAGTGACTTCTCTCATCAGTGTAGACGGTTTCTCTGACAAGGAATATCTGGTGATGGTGACCCGTAGAGGTATCATCAAGCGTACCCTTTTGTCGGAATATGAGTATCAGCGCAAGGGTGGTAAGATTGCGATTACTTTGGATGAGGGTGATGAGCTTCTCTATGTGGTCCACACCTTCGGTAAGAGTCAGCTGATTATCGCGACCGCACAAGGTAACGCCGTACGTTTTGAAGAGTCTCAGGTTCGAGCTATGGGACGTTCTGCCCGTGGTGTGATCGGTATTACCCTCAAAGACAGTGATTATGTTGTCGGTGCTGTGGAAGTGGATGACAATAAACATCTTGTCACCATTACCCAAAAGGGTATTGGTAAACGTACCTCCTTTAATGACTTCCGTGTAATGAAGCATCGTGGCGGCGGTGGTGTGATCTGCCAAAATATTACTGAAAAAACAGGGCTTTTGGCAGGTATTCTTACAGTTTCCGAGGATGATGATCTGATGATGATCACGGATGCCGGCATCATTATCCGCACTCCCGTCTCAGATATTTCTTTGCTGTCCAGAAGTGCAACGGGTGTGATTGTAATGCGTTTGGATGCCGACCGATATATTGTCAACTTCACTAAGGTAGCAAGGGAAGAAGATGTGGAAGAAAATGAAGCATCTTCTGTTGAAGCGCCGGAAGTTGTTGATGAAATTCCGGAACAGGCTGAATCGTAAAATTTCATGGAGCCGGTTATGAAAAAACGTTTATTTTCATTGTTTTTAGCTATTTTCATTGTCACATCTTCCTTGATTTCTTTGGCATCTTGCTCTACAAAACCGCCGGAACTTGAAAGTGTATATGATCGGTTGGTTTATTTAATTGAGTCTGCTCACGAGATCAACGTAGTGATGTTTGGCGCGGGACTCCCGGTATATCCCAGAAATACTGAAGAAGATGCCTTGGTTCACCGTTACTACGGTTTTTATGAGGATGGACGTGAGTTTGTCACAAATTACAGTAAATTCGGCAATATTGAATCAATTAAGGCAGCGGCTTCTAAAGTTTACAGTGAGGACTACTGTGCTTCTGTTTTTGACAGCTTATTTACAGGATATGCATCGGATATGGTAACAAATTCTGTCCTGCCTGCCAAATATTCCGAAGATGATGTCAGAATGTATCAGAATAGTTACGTTGAACCACTGATCTATGGTACACGGGTATACGATTATGCAACCATGAAGATTGTGTCACCCAGTCGAGGGGATTACTTGATTGTGGAAATTCGTTCTTATGCCGAAAATAAACCCGATGAATGGGTTACAGTTGATCTTTCTTTCGTATATGAAAATGGCAACTGGTATTTAGATGGACCCAGTTGCTGATATCATTTCATGATTTGCCCTTACAAGGATTACCCTTGTAAGGGCATTTTTTATAAAATATTCACATAAAATCAATTATTAAGTTATTTATAAATTAAATGTTAATCATATTTGGAGGTTTTTTATTGAAAAAAAAGACCATATATGAGATTCTCCATTGTATTGGCTTTTTACTTTGCCTGTTTGTTGCGGTTGTATGCGGTGGAGACAGTCATCCTCTACATCAGAAAACGATGTTTGATTCATGGGAAAGACCACAGGATCAGACGGAAGAGCAAAGCACAGACCAACAGGTAACAGTTCCCCAAGAAACAGAAATAAATGGCACAACGTTTTCTGACCTCTATGAGACTGAAGATGTGACAAGTGAAAGTATAGAAACTGAAAATTTTGATGAATTACCGATTTTGGTTATTGAACGAAGTGAGAGTTGTCCGGTAAAAGTAACCGCAACAGTGGAAAAACAGACAAAAGAACATACGTATAGAATGCGAATAAAATTCTCGGAATTACCCAAAAATCATACTTTTGTGTATTTGTTAATTTTGTACACGGATGGGAAGGTTATTGATCATCAATCGATGGTAACTCAAAAAAATGGTAATATGCATATATCTTATATAAAAAAGGAAGAGATAATTACCTTCTTAATTGATGGAAGAGCTAACGATTCGCCTGATGAAGAGTTTTATATTGATATAATAATCAGCAACACAGTGAAACCTTTAATAGAGCCTATTTATATTGATTTTATAGAAAAAAATGAATAAATTTGTCGATGATCACTATAAAATAAGAAGTTGACTAATCAAAATTGAAAAAAGTGACAAAAAAACAAAGGCAAAGTGTGCAAAAGAAAAAGGTTAATTTTATGAAAAACGCTGATTTTTTTATCAATTGTATAAAATGACGAAAAACTATTGACAAATTTAAAAAATTAGTATAAAATGATAGCACCGTAAGACCCCATATTTTCATGTAAAGGAGAAAAAAATCATGAAAAAGTTTTTAGCACTTCTTCTGTCGGCTATGATGGTTCTGTCTTGCTTTGCGGGTATGACATTTACCATTTCGGCTGAAGAAAACGCAGAGCAGACTTCTGAGAATCTTGTGATTCCTCAGGATAAGTGGACTGTTTCCGGTCACTGTGCTCAAATCGTTCACAAGGAAGGTCACGGCAACTCTCCCATGGTTGCTGCAGGCGGTATTGAATCCGGTGCGCTTCTGCACCAGGGCGCCGTCGGCATTGGCGAGATTGACCTTTCCAAGTATTCCAAGGCTATCATCAGCTATGGTATCGACAACTCTCCTGTTACCGTTGGTCACTACGAAGCTAATGCTAACAACCGCATTATGCTGTCTAAGGTTGACAATCACATGAGTAACGCTCCCGCAGAGGAAGATATCATTGCTTCCGCTACCTACACTCTCGAGGGTTGGAGCCTTGTTACCATCGAGATCGACCTCACCGAGGTTGATTACAACGGCCCCGTGTTCGTAACCTACGACACGCTGCCCGGCACCTTCATGCTTATTGGTAAGATCGAGTTCGTTCCCGCTCCCGCTACGGACTATGACGTTCCCATGGACACCTGGACGGTTTCCGGTCACGCTTCCGGTCTGACCTCCAAGGATAAGGAAGGTATCGGTCCCATGGTCGGCGCAGGCGGTCTGGACGTTGGCGCGCTGTTGCACCAGGGTGCAGTCGGCGTTGGCGAAATCGACCTGTCCAAGTATGAAAAGGTCGTTATCAGCTACGGTATCGACAACTCTCCTGTTACCGTTGGTCACTACGAAGCTAATGCTAACAACCGCATTATGCTGTCGAAGACCGATAACAACATGACCAATGCTCCCGCAGAGGAAGATATCATTGCTTCCGCTACCTACACCCTCGAGGGTTGGAGCCTTGTTACCATCGAGATCGACCTCACCGAGGTTGATTACAACGGCCCTGTGTTCGTAACCTACGACACTCTGCCCGGTACCTTCATGCTCATCGGTAAGATCGAGTTCCTCGTTCCCGCTGCTGAGGAAGAAGGCCCCGTTTACGAAGAGAGAACCATCAATCTGGGTCTTGGTAACCAGGGTGGTCCCTTCAGCGGTGCTCCTAATTACAACTTCGGTCAGAGATATGACATTGGGGTTGACGTTCTGAAGGGCGTCAGCATTCTCAATATGGCTACTTACTCCGACGGTGGCGTCAACAAGTGGAACTTTAAGGTATGGCAGTGGGATACCGACTATGCCACCACCGTTGCAGGTACTCCCTTGTTTGATCAGAGTGGTGAGAACCACAATGACAACGCAACCTTCTCCATCAATATCCCCACCGAGCTGGATATCAGAGGCGATATCTACTACGAGATCACCTATGTTGAAGGTCCTGATGCCAGCAAGACCTTTACCGGTTGGACCGCAGACGGCGGCCCTGCTGCAGGTGTTGAGACTTATGTTGCCGGTGAGCAGAGAACCGACGGTACCTACAGAGCTACTCTGAAGGTCATTGGTCTGCCCCTGCCTCCCGACCCCAACGAGGAATCCACCGAGTGCTTGTTCGCTTATGATTTCTCCAAGTACAGCGAGAACTTTACTGCTGATCAGAAGGTGGGCTCTCCTAACGAGACCGTTATCACCGAGCTGTGCAACAGCGGTTATGTGACTCTTGAATCCAAGGGTGGAGATCCCTACTTCATTCTGGGCAATGCTCTCACCGTTCCCGCATCCCAGAGTGACTATGTGGTTATCAAGTACAGAACTTCTACCGCCAATGCAACCGGTGAAATCTACACCGGTCGTTCTGACGGTCTCAACTGGGCCGCTCCCATGGAGAAGACCCATGTTGATTTTGCATATGTTGCTGACGGTCAGTGGCACACCCTGATGATTGACGCTTCGGGTGTTTGGGGCGACAGCAAGGATGCAAACCTTACCAACTTCCGCTTCGACTTCTTGAAGTCTGCAGGCACTATCGACATTTCCTACATCAAGTTCTTTGCTACCCTTGAGGGTGCTGAGGCTTGCATGGCTTCCGAAAATCAGGAAGTTACCCTCTCCGGCGAGTACATTGAAGGTGACGACGCTATCATCATCGTTGGTGGCGGCGCTTACTCCGCTGACAAGTGGGTGAAGCTTACTGCTGCTGAAAATGGTTACACCGACGCTGATGGTAACGCTTATACCACCCGTGCTGACGGCGTGATCTTTGATGCTAACGGTTTCGATACCGGTATGCACCTGTTCGTGGATGACGAGGGTACCCCCTACGGTGCTGCTCATTACTTTGCACTGGAGTACCAGGATCCCGCAGCCGGTGCTGTGGAGATCGACGGTGTTAAGTACACCTATACCACTCAGGTAGCTCTGACTCCTAAGATGGATCCCGTTCTCCCCGAGGATAATTCGGTTGCAGGTACCATTACCGAGACCTGTGGCACCATGTCTCCCGATACCCTGTTCATTGACGGTAAGCAGATCAATGACGGCGGTTCTCACGAGTACATCGCCAATGTCCTGGGCGGCAAGATCCTTGACATTGACAAGACCATGTCCTCCTTCTCCCTCCGCGGTTGGTCCGCTGACCTCGCTGGTCAGCAGCTCGTCGCTGAGTACGGTTACCAGCTCAACGATATGGAGCCTGTGTTCAACGCCGCTTGGGTTAATGACGGTAGCGATGTTAACGCAGTTATCGGTGCTACCAACGCTTCCCGCTATAAAATTGATATCGATGTAAGCACCCTTGCTGACGGTATCTATAACGTATATCCCCTGGTTAAGCTGGCTGACGGTACTGTTCAGCACCTGATGGTCTGGGGTAACATCCAGTTCGTTAAGGGCGGTTCTTGGGTACAGGCTGGCTATACCGACGGTACAAATACCTACGTCAAGGCTGAGGACGGTTCTGTGACTGTCAACGGCGAGGCTGGTACCGGCAAGATGCTCCTCACCGAAACCGGCGCTATCTATTACGATGGTGTGACCGAACTGGGCGAGGGCGCTAAGGGTAAGTATCTGTACAACGTAACTTTGAACTACGTTGCTGATCCTGAGATCCCCGTTAATCCTGCTGAGCTGCAGCCTGTTTACGTTGTTGACGGTGAGGCTCTGAATCCCAATGGTGGCGTTTCTTGCGAGAGCGAAGGCTATAGCTTTGAGAATGGCTGCATCACCTTTGTTTCCACCGGCGGCGACCCCAACTCTACCGCTAACCTGGTTCCCGCAGGCACTAAGATTGGTCGCTACATGGTCGTGAAGTACCGCACTTCTACCGAGGGTGCTAACGGTGAAGTTTTCGTTGGCGCTAGCGCAGGTGCTTTGGGTGCCAAGGATAACACCAGGCTGCCCGCATACGTTGCTGACGGTGAGTGGCACACCCTCGTTGCCGATATCGGTAACGTTGCTGACTGGCCCGCTGACGGCGTTGTCAACCACTTCCGTAACGACTTCCTGATGTCTGAAGGTTCTCTCGATGTTGAGTACTACGCATTCTTCGACACCATGAAGGAAGCTGTTTACTATGCAGAGAACGATATGCACGTTCTGCCCAAGGCTCCCGTATACTACACCATCACCTTCGTTGCTGACGGTGAGACTGTGAAGGAGATTACCATCCTTGAGGGTACCACCTCCGTTAAGGAGCCCAAGGTTCCCGAGAAGGAAGGCTATACCGGCGCTTGGGAAGAATACACCATTACCGGTGACGCTGACCAGACCATCAATGCCGTTTACACCAAGATCGGCGGTGACGATTCCGAGTATAAGTTGGAAGATCCTACAAAGATCACTTCCTTCCCTGAGGATGTTTTCTCCAGCTACTTCCAAAATCCCAACATGACTGAGATCATCTACAACGAAGACGGTTCCGTAACCTTCAAGGGTACTTGGGATACTTCCGCAACTGCTCTCGATCCCTTCGTAAACTTCAGCTACTCCAGTCTGATGAGAAAGTACGTTGACAAGAAGCTTGAGGGTGTTCCCAACAAGGGTGAGGAAACTTATGGCGTGCTGGTTCTCAAGGTTAAGATGGACCAGGCTGTTGCAGGCAACTTTATGCTGTACTACGCAATGGGTCGCGGCGGTACCATTGACGGTACTCTTACCGCACGTCCTGACATCGATGCTGAAGGTACCGGTGATTACGAGTACATCATCTTCGATCTGTCTTACACCGATTTCGTCGATGATGTCATCGGCACGCTCCGTTTGGACTGGGTTGACGGTCCTGCTGCTTCCGAAGAGAACATTGGTGCTTCCATGACGCTGTACGAGATCAATCTGTACAAGGATATGGACGAGGCTATGATCGCTTGCGGTATGGAAGTTGAGACTGATCCTCCCAAGGATACCGATGACGACGAGACTGATCCTCCCGCAAATCCTGACGTTACCGAGCCCGAGGCTACTGAGCCTGTAACCGAGCCCGAGGATGACGGTTGTAAGTCCGTTGTTGCTTCCGCTTCCATCATGACTGTTGTTGCAGCTGCTTGCGCCGCTGTTGCTCTCAGAAAGAAGAAGGAAGACTGATAGACTTCGTCTGAGTCAAATCATAACCCCTGCCCTTTATGGGCAGGGGTGCATATAGACATAGTTTGGTGGAAATCATGCTACGTCTTTTTAATGCGCTCAAAAACACCTTCAGGATCAACCTGAAGGTGTTTTTCTTAACAAAAAAAGGTTGGCAGAGACATCTGCCAACCTTTTTTATACCTCTATTTTCATATTGTCATAAGCTACAATGGTCCGAAATTTATCTCGGGTATAGTCAATCAATTCCTGTATCATATCATCCGTATTGGCCTGATCGTAACGATGGCTGATGACCAAAGTTTTGGTACGGCTCCGTTTTAAAAGTGACATGATTTCGGGTTTATTGAGGTAAGTATGCGCGCCTTCGGTGACAACAAGATCTACATCGGATTCCGTAATAACTGCCGGATAATCGGGCATATCTCTTGCCAGATCTCCCGTAAAGACCACTCGTTTTCCCTCGGCTTCCAAGAAGAAAGCGTGGGCGTTTTTATAATGATCTACAGGAATGGCGGTGACCCTCAGATTGCCGTCATCAAAGATCACGGCAGACACGCGGCGGGTACGGTCGCCATAGGGATCGGTGAGACCGCCGTAGATTTGATACGCCAAACGACCGTGAAAGTCGGGGTTGCCAAAGAGAAATTGGAACATGGCGCGGTAATCCTCCTCGTCGGGGATGTAAACAGGGAAGCTCACCTCTGAAAATTGTTGAAATTCATTGATCTGCTGGGTCAGGGTTACCAGACCTAAATAGTGGTCGTGGTGGGAGTGGGTAATGAAGACGCCCGCCACGTTTTCAAGAGGAATATCGTGGTTTTTCAGCAAGGTCAGAACAGGGGCACCTGCATCAATCAAATAGTATTTTTTTCCGACTTGAACTAAGGCAGAGGAGCAAAACTGATTCTTTTCTGTAATACCATGACTTGTTCCGAGAAAAATAATGTTCATACGTTTCTCCTTAGAAGGGAAGCTCGATCAACTCTTTGGGGCTTTGGGTAAAGTCATGAATACTACCGTCTTCCAAAACCACGACCATATCCTCAATACGGCAACCGTATTTTCCTTCAATATAAATACCGGGCTCCACCGTGACCACGTGACCGGGGCAGAGAATTTCTGTCTCAGGCATAGAGCTTGCAAGGCGAGGACTTTCATGGATGAAGAGACCAACGCCGTGACCGAGACTGTGACCAAAGCAACCCTTGTAACCGGCATTGTCAATGATATCGCGAGCAACCTTATCGGCATCAGCACACTTCATGCCGCCGTGGAGGGAATTGAGGGCAGTTGTTTGTGCTTCAAGGACGGTGTGATAAAGGCGCTTCATTTCATCGTCGGCTTTGCCCAACACTACCGTACGGGTCATATCCGAGCAGTAACCATCAAAGCGTGCGCCGAAGTCCATGGTGAAAAAGCCCTTCTCCAGCTTTACGTCACGGGGCGTGCCGTGAGGACGGGAGGAATTGGATCCTGAAACGGCGATGGTCTCAAAAGCGGTACCTTCGGAACCGTGGGCGCGCATGAAAAATTCAAGTTCCAGTGCCACTTCCAGTTCAGTGCGGTCGGGATTGATGAAATCCAAAATGTGGGTAAAGGCGGCGTCGGTGATGGCTTGAGCCTTTGTCATGGCGGCAATCTCTTTTTCATCCTTGATAAGGCGGAGATTGTCGATCATAGCAGAACCACCGGAAACAATTTCAACGCCTTCAAAAGTATCGCGAAGACGGTTATAAAGGGCATAAGAAGCTTCGGACTCTTCAAAGGTCAAGGTCTTGATCTTTTTTTCTTCCAACAGCTTCTTGACGTAGGGCAGCATACGGGTGTCAGGCATGAGGACCTGACATTCAGACTGATCCACAATGGCTTTTGCCGCTTCAATATAGCGGAAATCGGTGAGTAGGAACGCTTCATCCTGCAGAATGAGCATAAAACCGTCTGTATAGGCAAAATTCGACAGATATCTCTGGTTAATCTCAGAAGAAATGATGATGGCTTCTGTGCCTTTTTCTTTCATTGAGGCTTGCAGATTTTTAATGTGGGACATAATAATTCTCCTTATATTCAATATATTTTTACATATCTATGATAATAGTTGTTCCGCAAGAGAACGAAGGTACTATGTAGGTTAAAAGTCCATTGTTAAAAGTAAAAGTGAGGTCTGTACCGTTAAGAAGGTGGACACGTTTGGGTACATTTGGCACACGGATGCTGCAGGTCACATCGGGGGTAAAGGGCAGATCCTCAATGATCTCAATACCGCCGCCCCGCACCTTTGGGATGGCGTAGACTAGCTGATGGATGAGGTGGGTGCCGTCTTCGGTCACTTTTTCTGCCACTGAGGTCACGCCGCAGGAGGGCAGGTCGGTGGTGAGGCTCTTATGATCACCCAACAGACGGTCAATGATGTCCAGTACGGCGTACTTGACGTGCACCGAGCCTTTGTCCGCGTACTCTGTGAAGATGTCCCAGCCAATATACCCAATTTGAGTCGTCATGACGGCGGCGGGAGAAGTCTTGTTACGGTCGTAGGGGGTGTGTTGATGGGAACAGAAGTTACGCGGGGCGCGGTTGAAGTAAGAATCCACCTTGATGTCTCTGACTTCACCGTCAAAGCCCTCGCGGAGGGTAATATCGTAGTTCTTGCTATAGGTGACGTAGCTGGTTTGACCGTTAGGCTGAAGATCAAAGCAGGGGTGCAGGTAAGCGGGGCGATATTGACCCTCGCCGACAAAATTTACGCCGAAATCAAAGACGAACTTGCCGTCAAAGGTGCCCGATTTGCCCGTCAGCAGGAGCTTGCCACCCTTTGCCAGATAGTCGTTCAGGCGGTCGCGGAGATCACCCTCGGGGATCTCCATGGTGTCAGGGAGAATGAGGAGGCGGTATTGACTGAAATCGGCCTCGGGATCGAGGATATCATAGAGATAATGTCCCTCCAGCATGATGCGGTTGGCGCCAAGATCCTGCTTGATGCCTTCCGGGAGAGCGTTAGGACAAATATTTCGGAAGTTTTCAGCCGAAAGAAGCCCGATATCGGCTATGAGATGGGAATCTTCTAACCATTTCTCACGGGTTTCTACTTCGACATATGCCGCCCCGATGAGACGGTAGGTGGCGAGGTCAAATTCTCCGTCGGGGTGAAGCTGATCGCCTATCGAGCAGTGGGCACCGCAGGCGTTGGCCAGCGCCGCCTCATAGCGCAAAGCGTTCGGGTGCTTGAAGCCGCCAAATTCCCCCCAGGTGGTGTGGAACTTGCCTGTCATGCCCAAAAAATCACGGCCAAGGGTGCGGGCATAAGCGGCGGCGCGAGGGAAGTGGTCATAGCCCCAACCGCCCGTGGGCAGAGACTCCAGCTCGAAGTGACCCTGATTCTTGAAGGCGATATCACGGCCTTGGAAAATGGCACCGCCATCGTTGTGGATGATGGGAAGCCCGGGGATGATGCGCTCCACCACCTCGGCCACACGGTCTGTGTAGCGATCGTAGATCACACGGGCGTACTTCCACACATCGGCGTCATTATCGGGATCAAGCCCCATCTCCTTCATGCCCTTGATACAATCGGGGCACCAGCAGGGCACCATGCCGATGATGTCAAGGAAAAGACCGTCAAAGCGACCCTTGTAGGTGGTCAGCACCTCCTCGATCTCAGCCGTGAGCTGGTCAAGATAAGCGGTACCGAAGCAAAGGCGGTGATAGCCCGCCTCGGTGTCGAAGTTGCCGCCGTAGCCGTTCTTATCTCTCCGCAGATGCTCGGGATGACGGACGGCGTACTGCTCCGAAAGTCCTGCCGAGACGTAGATCTCGGTGCGCACACCAAGCTCCTCGCAGACGGCCAGCTGCTCGCCCAACAGATCACAGCACAGGTGGGGGTGGGGAAGGTTGACCTTGGTGGGGTGATAGGACCAACCGTGGTGGCACTTGGAGAAGAGGGTGATGGAGTTTATGTGACCCGCTTGCAAAGCTGCTTTGAAATTCTCGCGGGAGAAGCGGGAGCCGATGCCCTCGATGCACTCGGAGGTGTGGAAATCGAGGTGAATTTGACGGTAAGGAATGGACATAAAAGTTGCCTCCATTTTATATTCAGTTTTTATAGGATAGTGTCATATCGTACCATGCAGGCACGGGGTTTTTCATGTTGTCATACCATGCCAGCACGTCACCCGCCTGCTTCAGCATGGTCTGCACCTCACTTTCCCCAAAGGGTATCGCCCACGGCACCGAGGAGAGCATATTGCTGCTGATGTAGAGAGCTAAAAGTCGCCAAAATTCCATAGGGACGGGAGTGTTTTTGTCCACCCCGAAGTAGCCGTCCACCAGCCCCGTGGCAAATACAGGAGTGGCTTGGGCGCACCAGACGATGCGGTTAAATTCTTCCCACGGATCGCCAAAGTCGTAGCGGTCGAAGTCGATGATCACGATCTTTGGCGTGGTTTCTGCATCCGTCAGCATCATGTTGCCGATGTGGTAGTCCCCGTGCTGAAAGGTCTGAGGGCGATTTGCCAGAAGATGGCGGTTTTCCTCAATGTAGCGCAGGAGATGGTGATCGCCTTTGAATTTGATAGGACAGTCGGCGTACATCTTGGTCTTGCGGTTAATCTTGGCGTTGAATCGGGGTTCCCAATCGGGTTGTCCGTCGGGGGCGGGGATGGCGTGGATGTGGGTGAGATACTCCCCCGCGTCGCGACCAAGGCGGTACTGTACCTCCGCGGGGAGGGTGGGGACGGTGGTCTCGGCGTCCACTCCGTCGATCCATGAGTGGATGGCATATATCCCTTCGTTGCATTCTCCGATGGCAATCGGCTGACACATGGGGATTCCCGTGGCGGCCACGGCCTTTTGAAGGTCGAAGAGATTTACGAAGCGGTCGCCCCGCTCTCGGGAGGTGATGCGGAGAAAATAGGGGGTGCCGTCGGCTGTTACGGCGCGGTATTTGCAATCCCCCGACCAGCCGTAGTCGATGGGGGTGAGGGTTTGGAAATCTGTGAGTTTCATAGAGATCAAAGGGAACTGTGTTCCATCCAATATTGCTTCATGGCCAGCGCGTCCTCGGCCATAGTACTGTCCGACTCGCAAATGATTCGGGGGCAGAGATCATCTTTTATGATAGCCTCCATGAGAGGCTCAAACTCGGGACCGTAGACCGTATCGGTGAAGGTCAGGTGCTTTTTCTCGCCCGCGCCGGTGTATTCGATCTTGGAGAAATGACAGTGCAGATGGGTGGCGTACTCGTCGCCCAGCTTTTCGGCGATGGTGTGGAATACTCGTCGGTAGCTGTCACGGTCGGTGAACAGACCGCCGATATTTCGGGCGTTGAGGTGACCGAAATCCACCACGGGGTGGAAGTGAGGGTCAACTTTACATTGCTCGATGACCTCATCCAGCGTGCCAAGCTGGTTGACCTTGCCCATGGTCTCAATGCCGAGACGGATGGGGGTGTCTCCCACCGTCTCCATGAGGCGGGACAGGGTATCGCAGGACAGCCTCATGGCCTCCTCACGGCTGATCTTGCCCGCGCTGCCGCTGTGGATGACGATGGTATCAGCGCCCAAAAGCTCGGCCGCCCATAGAGATTTTTGAATGTAACCGATGCTGTTATTGCGTTTTTCTTCCTCCACCGAGGACAGGGAGATGAAGTAGGGGGCGTGGAGGGACATGAGGATGCCGTGCTCACGGGCTTTATTACCAATGGCTCTGAGCGCGTCCTCTCCTGCCATGATGCCCTTGCCTGCTTCGTATTCGTAGGCGTCAAGCCCCTTGGACTTCAGCCAGCCGGGCGCTTGCACGGTGGATTTTCCACCCTCGGATTTAAACCACTCTCCGTTGCCGCCGGGGCCGAAGGTGGGGATGGTGACAGTTTTGAAATCAATCATATATGGTTCCTTTCTGACAGGATGAAGCTATCCCGTCAAATGGGGTGTGTTTCTTTTATTATTTTAACAGATTGAGCGGGATTTTGCAATAGGGAGGGGAAAGATTTTCAAATTTGGGTCGATGGTATTTTGTCGCGTGAGAAGGGGTTCAAATAAAAAAGCAGGTGCTTCCGAAAAGGAAGCACCTGCTTTTGACTTGGCTTTTATGTCTCTTGATTTTTCCGTGAGTACATTCCGAGGGCAACCAAAAACACCACCGCCGCAGGGAATTGCAGAAACTCGCTGATGTTGTGAATGTCCACTCCCACGAAGTAGCGGAGAGTATGGAAAAACTGCCACCCCGCCACGGCGGCGCGGAGGATGCCCGCTATAGCCAACCATTTCATGTTCCGTTCTGTGGGACGGAGGCAGTACAGGGCTATGGCTATATACAGGAGCTGTGTGAGGGGATTGGAGATGACCCGCCACCATCCGGCAAAGCCGCTGAACAGTACCCACAGAAGGGTAGAGGCGCAGAGGCATAGGCTGACGATGTTGGACACAAGCATCATGTGAATGGCTGCTTTTTTCATATTCGTTCTCCTTTCTTGGTATGTAGGAAAAACATATCATTGATTGAATTATACCACAAACCCGTGTAAATATCAATAACCCTTTTGACACTTTTGACAGCGAATCTCAACGAGAAATTGAGCAACCATCCGTTCACCGCCGAATACGATTCTTCTCCCAATTCTTATGGGAGTAGAGCCGTCCGAAATAGTGAACACAGAAGAAAAATGACAGCCCCAAAAGCCAACCCACCCAAGCGTTTTGAAAGGGCTGGAAAAGACCGACGATCCCTACAAAGAAGGCTTCGATACCCCAAGCCTCTGCGTAGCCGTAGCCTTGCCCCGACAGGTTCATGGCGACGGTGTAGAAGCACGCGGGGATCAACCACAAAACGGCGGTGATGGCCGTGGATACGATGGCTTCCATCAAAGCGATCCTGCGGTAGCGGCATACCCCCTCCGCCACGTTATCCGCGCCGCGCAGCTCTGCCGAGGTAGCGGCGAGATAGGCGCGCTTGCGGTCTCCGTTTTTAAAGTAAATGACGGTCATGATCAGGGCGAAGATCGCCAAGGTCAGGAGGGAAAAGGCGAACATGACGAAGCGATACTGCGGCTCGTGTTCGTCTCCCACCATCTGGTTTTGCAGGGGGCTCATGATCACGGCGTAAAGCAAGCGGGTCACCGCGTGGTAGACCATCATGAAGAAAAAGGCCTTGACTCCGGTTTTTACATAGTTGGGTTTTTCGGGACGGTAGGTTTGGGTCGGGGGAGAACTGTAACGGTCGTTCATGGGAATTCCTTTCATTCTTTATTGGCACGCCACTTTTCGATCTGCTCGTTGCGATATTGCAGGGGAGATTTCCCAAACCGCTGCTTGAAGGCGCGGATGTAGTAGTTGGCGTTGGCAAAGCCGTATTTCATGGCGATAAAGCCAATGGGGAGGGCGGTGAACAAAAGATCGGGGCGGCTTTGGTTGAGGCGTTCCTCTAAAACGAATTGCATGGGAGACAGCCCCGTGGCGGCCTTGACGGTTTTGGTCAGGGTAGTGCGGTTGGTTTTGAACATCCGACAGAGGGATTCCACCGACATGGGGCGCTCCACGTGCTCTCGGATGTAGCGGATCACCGCGTCGGCATCCCCTTCCTGCTCCCCTTGGTAGGCGCTTTCGGCCAAGCACATCACAGAAATGAGGCGGGAACGGGCATGGCAAGACCACATGGGGTCTGTGCCGTGAGCGTAAATAAACTGCTCCGTGGCGCGAAAATGAACCAGCAGGGAACGGTATGTATCGGCGGTCAGGGGAAGGATGCCGCAATATTTGTCATCACGCGCCAAAAACAAGTGAAAATCGGGATAGCTGTATCGGGCGCGGAGGTCGGGATAGCGGTCACTCTCAATCACAGTATGGCTGAGCCCGATGTTGTAAAAATCGGGACGGAAGCAAAATCCCAAGATATCGCCACCGCCGCTATGCACCGTGACGGTGTCGGTGGTGTTGAGACACAACAGCGTGTATCCGTTGAGGTAGCATTTGACGCCGGACAATTCACAGGAAAAGGCGTCGGCATGGATCAGATACAGGGAGAACATTTGCGGATCCACCGAAAGCTCGGTCGAAATGCGGATCAGGTCGGGGGAGTATTGCATGACGGATTCCTTTCTGTGATTTGTTTTCTCGTGGTTTCATTATAGCATACCCCAACGGGCTTGTCAAAGCACGTGCGGCAATAAAAATAGCACAAAAGTAAACGGAACCGACGCTCCATTCGTAAGGATCGTCGGTTCAAAATCATATTTTGAATGGCCTCACCAATCGATCCCATGCTTTTTCTTGAATCTTCTGACCGTCCCCTTTTCCAGCCAACGCTTGAAGCGGAAGAACAGATTCAGCTTGTCTTTGATGGGGGGCACGATGATGACCTTCAGCCTTGCGGCGTTACCTGCCCATGCGTCGGTGAGAAGCTGATCGCCCAGCATCACCGTGTTGGTTTTGTCGGTGCCGAGATCACGCATGGCGCGGAGCAGAGACTTTTTGAAGGGCTTTCCGCTCTTCCAATAGGCGGGCACGCCCAAGGTGCGGTTGAAAAGCTCAATGCGCTCCTGATCATTGTTGGAGATAAAGGCGATGGTGATCCCCGCGTCGGAGAGAGACTTGATCCAAGCCGAGAGCTTTTCGTCCGGCTCGGGCTGTTCATAGGGAGCCAAGGTGTTGTCTACGTCGGACAGTACCGCCTTGACACCGAGGGACGTGAGAAATTCGGGTGTGATCTCGTCGTAGGTTCTGAACATATAGTGGGGCATCATCATATTTTTCACGGTGGCGTACAGCTCCTTGTTTTTCTTCTCACATTATTTTATCATATGACGGCAGATTGTGCAAGGGTTTTTACAAAAAATCAAATTCAAAGGACAAAAAAGAACCCCCTCAGCGAGGGGGTTCGGATAGACGAAGAAAAATCAATTTTTCTTCTTGAGAATGACAGCGGCAGCAGCGGCAGCCATCAGTACAGCGGCGGATCCGATGACGGAAGCGCAACCGCTCTCTTCAACAGGATCTGTGGTAGCGTTATCGGATTCTACGGGAGCCTCGGTGGCAGCATTGGTTTCCGCAGGTGCATCGGTAGGTGCTTCGGTGGGCGCCTCGGTGGGTTCTTCGGTGGGGGCTTCGGTTGCCTCATCAGTAGGCTCCATAGCCTTGTACAGATCCCAAGGATCTTCCAAGTAATACTTGACCCAAGCGATGTCAATGGACTCGCCTGCAATATCGCTTTCACCTGCGAAAGGAACAAAACCGATATTGGCAATCCAGTCCATCCAGTTGTCTTCCCAGGTCATATCGTAAATCGCATAGCGCCATTCACCGTCTGTGTCCAGGGTTTCTGTGTAGACGTTTTCAATATCATACTCGGGGACGCGGGCGCTACGGTAGATGTGACCCAGCTCCGCTCCCTTTTCAGAAGTGGTACGATACTTGACGACAGCATAGGGACCAAGGTCAGCACGCAGAGAGCGGGGATACTCTTTGCTGAAAAGGTAGGCTTCATCACCGGACGCAATCACGCGAATGAATTTTTCCTCACCCTCGGTCATCTTCTCGATATAGCAATTTTCGGTAATGAAACCGTCAACAACCTTGTCTTCTGCCATATTGACAAACTCAGCAAGACCGTATTTCAAATCTTCTTCGCTGACGCCGGGAATCTCTTCGGGCTTGATCTCTACGTCGTCGGGCTTACCTGTGAAGGTAATGCGAGCGAAATACTGCGTCTTTTTGTTGGAATACTGACCGCCAATACCGTGGCAGAAACCGACCTGCCAATAGTTATCAACCGAGGTTTCCTCACCGTTGACCGACAGAAGCCATGCGTAGTTGATCTGATCGCCGTTTTCAACGACGGTATCCTTCAGACCCAGAGCGGTTTGGAGATGGATACGAACTTCATAGACAACCTTCTGATTTTCCTTATCATAAGTACCCACAAAGTCCTCGTTGCTTTCAGGTCTGTAGGGACCCATCCAGGAGTGTGCCAAAGACTCGCCGGTTTCGCTGTGAACACCGTAGCCCAGCTCAACGTAAGAGTTACCCTGACCGCGCTCGGTACTGTCTACGGGAGCAATACCAACCTGAAGCATATTGTATGCGTACAGGTAAGAGGTACTACCCTCAACCTCGGGCGTACAGGTATGTCCGTTAACGGTGTCAACCTCAAAAGCAATATACATGTATACGCCGTCCCAGCCCCAGTAAGCATCAAAGAAGCCATATCTGGTCAGCTCATAGAACTCTGCGAAGTCCTCTTCGGTGTTGCCGGTGGCAATAGCCATGTAAGCCATATAGTCCTCGTACAGTTCAAAGGGCAGATACTCACCCTTACCGATCTTACCGTCCAAAGTGGGGGAAATTTTCAGCCACGGAACTTCCCAAGCGGTGGTTTCCTCACCGGCTTTGCCGGCGATAATCTCTTCGTGCTTAGGCGAGTTGACAACCCAGTGTCCGCCCTCGTTGATCATGCCCTCCACAGCCGCAGACGTGGGCAGGGTGAACATGGTCAGAATCATAGCCACAACGGCTACCAATGCGATCAATTTTTTCATTTGTTTCTCCTCTCAGTGAAATTGATGCAATCGCAAGTCTCCTCGCTTATGGAGGAGAAATACTAAAATTATTATATCAAAAATTTTCAGAAGTGTCAATCTTAAGTTGCTCTGTTTAAGATTTTTGGCTCTTTTACCAACAAAATGGCTGCGTTTTTGGATGAAACAGAGAAAAAAGAATCATTTGTTCAAAAAAGGCAATCATTATCTCTTGACATATACCCCGTGGGGGTATATAATATAGACAAGTAATTTTGAGAGAGGTATCATATGGACGAAAAAAACAATCACGAAAAAGATATTTGTCCCTGCTGCCGAACCAAAGAAAGGGGCGAGGAGGAGTATAAGTCTCTGATCAATCGCTTGAACCGCATTGAAGGCCAGGTACGTGGCGTTAAGGGCATGGTTGAAAGGAATGCTTATTGCGTAGATATCATCACTCAGGTGGCAGCTATCACCGCCGCGTTGAATGCTTTCAATAAAGAGCTGATGGGAAATCACATCCGTACTTGCGTCACGGAAGATTTGAAAAACGGCAAAACCGAAACGGCTGAGGAGTTGGTAGAGGTCTTGCAAAGATTGATGAAATAGAGAGGTATATACTATGAAACAATACAACGTCACGGGGATGTCCTGCGCCGCTTGCCAGACCCGTGTGGAAAAGGCTGGGAGCAGTCTTGAAGGGGTCACTTCTTGCTCAGTCAGCTTGTTGACCAATTCCATGGGTGTGGAAGGCGACGTATCTCCCGAAGCGGTGATTTCTGCTGTGGAAAAAGCAGGATACGGTGCCGCTCTGAAAGGACAAAGTTCGTCCCAAGTCTCTGCTGAAAAGGATACAATCAACGCACTTGCCGATAAGGAATCTCCTATGCTGCTCAAGAGACTGATCTGGTCTCTGTGTTTTTTGTTGCCGCTGATGTATGTATCTATGGGCGTAGTGATGTGGGGGTGGCCGTTGCCCGCCTTTTTTGAGAGCAATCCCATAGCTATAGGGCTTTTGCAAATGCTTCTGGCAGGGATCGTGATGGTGATCAATCAGAAATTCTTTATCAACGGTGCAAAGGGCGTCCTGCATTTGTCCCCAAACATGGATACATTGGTCGCCTTGGGGTCGGGGGCTTCCTTTGCGTACAGCACAGCCGTGCTGTTTCAGATGTGCTGGGATGTTGCTAACGGATTTCCTCATGCAGCTGAGGCAGCACTCCATCATAAACTGTACTTTGAATCCGCTGCCATGATTCTGACCCTCATCACTGTGGGTAAACTGTTGGAAGCCCGTGCCAAAGGAAAGACGACCAATGCCTTGAAAAGTCTGATGGATCTGTCACCCAAGACTGCCACATTGATCCGTGATGGCAATGAGGTAGCTGTCCCTGTGGAAGAAGTGAAAAAAGGTGATATTTTTGTGGTTCGTCCCGGAGACCGTATTCCTGTAGACGGTGTCATTATCGAGGGAGAAAGTGCTGTTAATGAGTCAGCGCTTACCGGGGAAAGTATTCCTGTGGATAAGACCGCCGGCGATAGTGTTTCAGCCGCTACCATCAACCAATCGGGGCACCTTGTCTGCGAAGCTACCCGCGTTGGCGAGGATACGACGCTGTCTCAGATTATTCGCATGGTTAGTGACGCAGCCGCTACCAAGGCGCCGATTGCCAAGGTGGCTGATAAAGTGTCAGGAATGTTTGTTCCCGTGGTTCTGTGCATCGCTTTGGTGACACTTGCTATATGGATGATAGTCGGGGAAACGGCAGGATATGCGTTAACACGAGCCATTTCGGTGCTGGTTATCAGCTGTCCTTGTGCCTTGGGACTTGCCACCCCCGTGGCGATCATGGTGGGTAGCGGTGTCGGTGCTAAAAACGGGATTCTGTTTAAAACGGCAGTCTCTTTGGAAGAAACGGGACGGGCGGAGATCGTTGTGCTGGACAAAACAGGCACGATTACCGAAGGAAAGCCGCATGTGACAGATATTTTGCCGGCAAAGAAGGACGGCGAGGAAGAGATGATGCGACTGGTCTTTTCTTTGGAATCCATGAGTGAGCATCCGTTGTCGCTGGCGATATCCGCGTGGGGAACGGCGGCGGGAATAGAACGTTTACCTGTTACCGAATTTTCAGCTGTTCCGGGAAAAGGTCTGCAAGGCAGCATTGACGGACGAATGATCTATGGCGGTAATGCCGTGTTCATTCGCACGCATACCAATATTCCAAAGCCTGTAGCAGAGGTTGCCGCAACTTTGGCACAGGAAGGAAAAACGCCTTTATTTTTCGCTGTAGATCAGGAATATCTCGGCTGCATCGCTGTGGCTGACGTCATTAAAGAAGACAGCAGTGTTGCTATTCAAGAAATGAAGGATATGGGATTGCACGTGGTCATGCTGACCGGTGATAATCAAGCCACAGCCAAAGCCATCGGGGTACAGGCAGGCGTTGATGAGGTGGTAGCCGATGTGCTTCCCGACGGAAAAGAAGCGGTAATCCGTCAGTTACAAGCCCATGGCAAGGTGGTTATGGTGGGTGATGGCATCAATGACGCACCTGCTTTGACAAGAGCCAACGTGGGGATGGCGATCGGCGCCGGTGCGGACGTGGCTGTAGATGCCGCCGATGTGGTATTGATCAACAGCCGCCTGTCCGATGTGACTGCCGCCATCCGTCTCAGCCGTGCGTCGTTAAGAAATATCCACGAAAACCTGTTTTGGGCTTTTATTTATAATCTGATCGGCATTCCTCTGGCGGCAGGGGTCTGGATTCCTTTGTTCGGATGGGAACTGCAACCCATGTTTGGCGCGGCTGCTATGAGTCTCTCCAGTTTTTGCGTGGTGACCAACGCACTTCGACTAAACTTTGCCCGTATTCGCCACCCCAAGTCGTACAGACGCAAGAAAAAGTTAAACAGTCATCTTCTGACTGCATTCATATCCAATAATGATCAAATAATTCATGAAAGTGAGGAAAAGCCTATGAAAAAAACTTTGAAGATCGAAGGGATGATGTGTCCCCGCTGTGAAGCCCACGTCAAAAAAGCGCTGGAGTCTGTGGCAGGCGTGGTGTCCGCTATCGCTGATCACACCACAGATACCGCTGAAGTGACGCTTTCAGCTCCTGTGGACAATGACGCTTTGAAGGCGGCTGTGGAAGCCGACGGTTATACGGTTTTGGACATTCAATAAATCCAAAAGAGGAGAGGCTGTGCCTCTCCTCTTTTTATTGACAACATGGCAAAAGCATGATATAATGGTGGTAACATACGGAAAGTGAGCTTATCATGAAAAGCAAAAGATATATTTTGGGGTTGCTGATGATCATGTTCATCATCATTTTGGGCGCCTGTAATCCCATGCCGCCTGTATCGGATGAAACGGAAGGCGTCACTACGGATGATACTTGGATGACGGTAGGCACAACGGAAAAACAGCCCGAAGAACCGGAGTCTGCTCCTGAGGAGACCTTTGCTGAGACAGAAACCGAAGTCGTCACCGAGCATTTTGAAACGATCGAACCTGTGCCCGAAGAGAAGATCCATTCTACCGAGATCAAGGTGACCGCCATTGGAGAAATCACCGTGGAGATCACGGATCTGACTTTGGACCTTAGCAAAGGCAAGACCCACGTGAAGGTGATTCCTTCCCTCGGATACGTCTGCGAAGGCTTTTCCTACGACGGTATCTTGTACGGGGGAGATCTGATCCCCTTGTCCATTCTTCAATCCGAAACCAAGGTGATCCTTCGCATGTCTTATGCGACTTTAGAATTGCCCATCGTGAATATTTCGGTCAACGGAAGAGAGATTGATTCCAAGGCGGACTATGTGGACATGGCTTTTTCTTTGGAAAATACCGAGGGCGTGATGATAAACGTGCCCGGGGGAATACGTTTGCGCGGTAATTCAACCGCTGAACAACCCAAAAAACCGTACCGCATCAAGTTCGATCAGAAACAGTCCCTGTTTGGACTTGAAAAAGCCAAAAGCTGGGTTCTGTTGGCGGAATATCTGGATCCCTCTTGCCTCCATAATTATGCCGCCATGTATTTAGGTCATGCGTCAGATCAACTGTCCTTTACGCCAACCATTCATCACGTCAATCTGTATCTTGACGGCGTCTATATGGGGTTGTACTCTCTTTGCGAGCAGGTAGAGGAAGAACGGTTGGGGATTGAGCAGGAGATCACTTCCGATATGAAGGATCTGATGGATTTCAGCTTTTTGGTGTGTATGAACGAACGTGCGCCCGAGGAAGATCAGCCATACTTCTATATTCCTTCTGTGGGACGCTATTTTCAGCTGAAATATCCCGAGCGGGAGGATTTTAAGAGTCGAAAGCAGTTTGACCGTTTTATGAATCAGCTGGAAGACTATTACCTGGATATGACCGATGCCTTTAACCAAAAAAATAATGGATGGTTCAAAAAGCATATCTACACCGATACCCTCATCGATCATCTGATCATAGATCAGATCATGGGGGAGGAAGACCACGTTTGGAAGTCTTTCTATACCTACCATGATGCCACAGATGAGGAGTACCGAGGCAAGATCAGCTTTGGACCTATCTGGGACTATGATTACAGCCTCTACACCCCTTGGACAGGGGAGCCTAATGAGTGTTACGACATTGATACCATGGTACAGTATTCCAATTTTTTCTACCGCGGTTTGATAGAAAGTCGATATGGAAACAAGGTGGAAACGCGGTATAGTCAGCACTATGCGGACGTGCTGGCGGAGCTGATTCCTCATTTGCGGGAATACCACGACAGCATTCGGGCATCCCTTGCCCTCAATCAAGCGCGCTGGTACAGCTATGACCCAAATCTGACCGAGGACAATTTCGAGTTTATGATCAAGTTTCTCAAGAATCGTCAGCAGGTGCTGCGAAAAACTTGGGGCTGATCCTGATGAAAAATAAAGGATGGAAGATCATGAAACAAATATTCTGTGTGATTTTGAGTGTTGTTTTAATCATGTTGTTTTGTGCTTGTAGTGTTTTTACTGATCCCGTTGATACACCGGAAGAAACCACAGAGGTCTCTACAGTACAGCGCTCTCAGCGAATACAACCGTATGATACAGACAGTATGGATGCTTTTTTCGCTAATTTGATGCTTGTCAACTATGGAGAGCTTGATACGAGTAACGAAGAGGATGCTCTGAAAAAAACTTGCTTTTCTTTCTCTGATGATAAAACTTTTCCGGTTCCAACAATATTGAGTGAAAATTATTGTTTAAGCAAAATCCAATGCAGTACAACGAATATCATTTATGAGTATCAAAATATCGAGACGGGTCTAACTGCTGTGAGAATTTCAGTTTATAGAGACCCGGATACTTTTGAAAAAATGGTATTAAACGCGAAAGGGGACTTTCTATATGACGGCTATGCTTACAATGAGCGTAGCAAGCTTTGGTTTGTTAGATTTGGCGACGATCAACTGATTTTGTTGAAATTTTCAGAGTATTGTCCGGACAATTTAAGAAAATTGAAGAAATTCATCCGCTTGGATCTCTATGAGGTGACCCCCGATGGTGTTGTGAAGGTGGATGATATCACCCACAAGCCCACGTCAGCTACATCATAACAGGGCTCCAACCCGTAAGTTACTTGCGTAGAGTGAGCATACGGTCGAAAATTAAGGTGCATTTATGCCGCAGCCGGGCGGCGGAATGGAGATAACGATGACAGATCAAAAGATCATTAACGCAGATACCCTGACACTTTTTTGTAATACCAACGAGGCGGTGTTGACCTTACCCGTTCGCGGCTTTATTTTGGAATTTCCCGGATTGGGTGGCGGCTCTTGTATGGGTGGCTGCATGGATTTCGCTGAATACCGCGGCGGCTATGCCGAGGAGATGGGCAAGGAAGGCATTCTTGTGGCTTATACTTTTCCCGGTCCTTGGAGCTGGATGAATCGGGGAGCCGTGCGGTACTGTGAGCTGGTGGCGGATGCTATCCGAGAGAAATACAATCTGCCGAACGAGACCCCATGGGCGGTGACGGGGGGAAGTATGGGCGGTCTTGGCGCGCTCATTTTTACCGCCGAAGCCAAAGTTAAACCCCATGCTTGCGTGGCGGTCTGTCCTTGCGTGGACGTACCCTATTGCTTTGAGACACACGGACAGTTCCGTCGTACGCTGTTCCGCGCCGTGGCTGACTATGAAGGCGAGATAACAGAGAATTTGCTGACATTCTCCCCCAAACACAGAATGTCGGATATGCCTCGGATCCCCTATTTGTTGATCAACGACTGTGCCGACGAGCTGTTTCCCGAAGAACAGATGGATGAGTACGTGGAGAAAATGCGCGCGATGGGACATCGGATGGATTATGACCGACTTGAAGGCTGCCGTCATGGTGAAATTACCCAAGAGGCATGGCAGGATATACTTGTGTTTTTAAAAAACAGCTTTTAAAATGAATAAATTCGGCGTAACGCAGCTTGTCAATTTGAAAATATGGTAAAAATGTTCAAAAAACTTTTAAAAATCCTTTGAAAATTGTTATCAAAAAAATATAAAAAAGCCTTGCATTTCTTTAACTTTTGTGATATGATATAAGGGTATATGTGAGCCTTGCCGCATACCCTCTCATATGGGGTAGGGTTGGAACATAGTTATTTCGATGTAATAGGAGGTAAAGATCATGCCTAATATTAAGTCTGCAAAGAAGCGTGTAAAGGTTACTGCTACTAAGACCCTTCAGAACAAGATGTTCCGTTCTCAGATGAAGACCGTTGTGAAGAAGTATGAGGCTGCTGTCGCTGCCGGCGATGTTGTTGCTGCTCAGGAGCTGTACAAGGTTGCTGTCAAGAAGATTGACGTGGCTGCTTCCAAGGGCATCATTCACAAGAACTGCGCCGCTCACAAGAAGAGTGCTTTCACCAAGGCTCTCAACGGTATGAACGCTTGAGTTCTTTCTGAGATCAACTGAATGAACCATAAAAATCCTTTCGTGAGTTCTCACCCTCACGGGGGGATTTTTATTTTTCTCTTTTTTTAGAAAAATAATGCACAAATCTTTTCAAAACCCCTTTTCAAAAATGGGAAAATCATGTATAATGGAAAAGAGCTACCGTTATAAGAAAGGGGGAGACCATGAAAACAAGATTGCCGGTTTTAAAAATGCTATGCTCGCTTCTACTTATACTGCTCTTATGTGTCATGCCCCTGTTAACTGTGCCTTCCGCCGCAACAAACGCACAGGTCAAAGCGTTGGATCTTAGACGCGCGCCGTATCTGTTTTCTGTTGATGAGGTCACGGGGGGAAAAGGCTTTGGCTCGTCTACCATTTATGTGTACGAAGATTTTGTTTTTCCCGAGAATGGTACGTTGACCCTGAAAGGATGGTTTGCCACGGATGAGGGCGTCAGCCATTATGAGTATGCCTGGGTTTCAGACTTACACAGCGTCCCGAGCTGGATAAAAGCAAGCCAAATCACCATCGTCAAGCGTCCCGACTTGATCAATGCAGGGATTCCTTATCCCGGTGGGCATGATACGGCAGGCTTTTCTATAGATATTCTTCCTCCTGCGGGCGCGCAGGATGGATATTATGATCTGTATGTCCGTGCTGTGGCAGGAGACGGAGTGGGCTGTGATATAATCCTCTTCTCCCATATGATGTACGGTACACCCGATCATGATGACGGAGAAAAGCGGATCATTTCTTTCCCACGGCTTGAAAAGACCAATGGCGCACTGACAGATGCCTTGGTCAACGAGACGGGTCTTGTGATGACCAATCGCTCTGTGGTTGCCTTGGGAGACATGGATTTGAGCGTCTTTGGCAAAGTGACTGTCACTTATAGTATCAGCCAAAGCTATGAGGCAGATAGGAAAGCTTTGCTGGGTTTTAAGTCTTCCGAGGAGCATCTATACGGAGACGGAGAGGGGCTGTATAATCTTACCCACCATATCACCGCCTTGCCTTTGAACACAAGCACCACCGAGCCTCAAACCGTGGAGATCGATTTTTCCCAGGAGGATTTTGTGCCGCATAAAGGCTTGTATTTGTCTGCCTATGTCAAAGACGGTGTGACATTGACGATTCATCATATGACGCTGACCTACAGAGGACAGGAATATGATCGCACCGCAGCAAAGATCTATTTTTCTTCGGATATCATCAATCGCTTTACCGGAAGAAATCTTGTGGATCTCAAGGGTGTACAAGATGCGGTAATGGGTGAGGTGCTTCGCATAGAAGTCATTGATCAGACGAACGATCCCTTTACTCATTTTAATGCTTCGGGCCTTTTAAAGGATCATGAGATCCGACTGAGCGCTGATGACTATAAGTACATGGTGGTTCTGGCACGAGCAAACCAAGCAAACAACCACAGCAGCATGACTTTTTATCTGTGTGCAGGCAATATTGTGGGAGCTACCGAAACTTGCACCTATACTCACCAGCTGATCAAAGACGGTCGATGGCATTATTATGTTTTTGACCTGACGACCAAAGAGCATTGGCGGGGAAAGATCAACGGTTGGCGATTTGACATCATCAACGGCGATTGTGAGGTTGGCAACTATGTAGACTTTGCGTCCGTTCAGTTTTTTAGCACATTAGATGCTGCCAATGCCGCCGCCGGAGCGTCTGTCACGAAAAACGATTCGCCGCACGCTTTGGGTGCCCCTGCCGTGGTTCGGGATGATTCGGAAATCATTGTTGCCGATCAAAAACCTGTAACATTTCAGGAAGGTGATTGGTTTGAAGAGACTGTCATTCTCGAAACCGAACCCGTCACCCCACCTGAGGAAACTCAACCTTCTGATCCTGTCATGACACAGCCTTCAGAAGAAACGGATACGGAGGCAGAAACAGCGTCCCAACCTTCTACCGAAGGCTGTGCTTCGGTTGCCGGTGTATCCCTGCTCGTATTTCTCGTTCCCCTTGCATCTATGATAAAAAAGAAAAATCGGAGGATAAAGAAATGAAACGAATCTTATCAATTGCTTTATGCGTACTGATATGCGCGTCTCTTTTGGCAGGGCTCATGATTACCCCTTTGGGGGCAGTCGAGACCGAGGCGTATCAGTTGACGGGCGAGTCTTCCCGTGAATCTCAAGAGATCACGCTGTCTGATGGTACCAAGACCGGCGTGACTTGGACACAGATCGAGCTGGACGGCTTCTATGGGGATAACCGACTTGTCAACGTGGCTGAGTTTGATCTTTCCAATACCCACCTGTCGGTGGAAGTTATCAACAGCGGTAAGTTTATGGTTAGTACCCAGACTCTGGATGAGGCGACAGTCGCATACAATGAGTCCCACGATGGTCAGACGGTGTTGGCAGCCCTTAACGGCGACTTGTGGATGACAACCGTTCACTCCAGCTCCGCCCTTACCTCCAAGACCTTGAAGGTCACCCGTGGTGTACTCATGATCGACGGAGAGATCTGGGCTTCTCAGCAGATCGACCAGGAAAACCTGGATGCCACCAACGCCGAAAAGGGCACTCCCGCCGGCGATAAGGCTTGCTTTGGTGTTACCGATAAAAACCAACCCTTGGTCGGTTCTCCCGATATCAATATTACCATTTCGGTGAATGGCAAGACCATTGAGGCAGACGGTCTCAACCGTTTGCCCGCAAGAAACGCGGTCATTGTTTACAATCACCGTGTCAATGACTCCAACTATGCCTTGAATGACGCTTACGAGGTAGAGTTGGAAGTGGAAAAATCTTCCGCATTTACTGCCGGTGGTACCATCAATGCCAAGGTTATCGCTATTTATAGAGAGGGCGCGATTACACGTCCCGCATTGGATAATCCTGATACCATTGTCTTGACGGCACGCGGTAATAAGATTTCCGCTTTGGCTGATTTCAAGGTTGGCGATGAGGTCACGCTCTCCACCGAGCTTGTGGACCGCTGGGGTAACACCGAGCTTTGGCAGAATGTGCAAGATGCTATGGGCGGGCATATGCCTCCCCTGCTGGACGGTAAGCTTGCCGTTGCCAACAGCGACTCCACCGCATATCCGACCGCTTTGATCGGCTACAAGGATGACGGTTCTGTCATGATGGTATCCGTTACCTCTGAGACCGAGGGTAGCCGCGCCGGCTTGCGTTTCAGCCAGGCATATGATTTTTGTAAGGAAATGGGCTATAACGGCGTGTTTTTCCTGGATGGCGGCGGATCTTGCACCTTCCTGACTCTGGATGAGGGTGAGTATACCATTCGTCATCAGTGCTCCGACGGTTCAGCCCGTGCGGTGATTAACGGTATTGGCGTCGTCTGGAACGAAACTCCCGTGTGTGAGAAGCAGGGCTCGCTCGGTTATATCAAGATCCCTGTTGATCTTTCTGAGATTCCTCCCACGTATATGGACGGTGCCCTTTTGTCCGAGCTTATCGGCGCGCCCAACGGTGTGTCTTGCGGCTATGATGAGACCGAAAAGGCCTTCAAAATGACCACTGCGGCAAAAACAAACGATCCTTACGCTACCTTGAGCTTTGGTATGCTGCAAAGCGTCAAGGCTGAGGACTATCCTTATCTGGTCTTTAAGGTGAAGACGGATCATGCTTCCAACACCAACTTTATGCTGTTCTATGCTTGTGGCAGTGACACCGGTCCTGACGGCGCACGCACCAAATCCTTCTCGGTGAAGGCAGGTATGGATGACTGGCAGTACGTTGTGGTAGATATGAGCAAGGTCAGCAAGTGGAAGGGAACTGTTAACAATATTCGTCTGGACATTTTTGATTCGGTCTATACCGATGCGGGTGTGTCCATGTATATCGGCGCAGTTGTTATGTGTCCTACCAAGGCTGACGCGGAGAATGTACAGAACGGTTGGGCTCCCGAAGGCGCTGTGACCGACTATCTCCAGTACGTGAAGGATCATATGCCCGAAACCGAGCCCGAGACAGAAGCACCCACCGAACCCGAGACAGAGGTGCCCACCGAAGTGCCTACCGAAACTCCCACGGAAGCACCTACTGAGGCACCTACCGATGCTCCTGTGGTAGAGACCGAGGTATCTACTGAGGCACCTGCTACGGAAGCTCAGACCGAATCTAAAGAGGATGGCTGCGGATCTGTGATCTCTGTTGGCGCTGTTGCGATATTGGCTACGGCAGGCTGTGCGCTACTGATCAAGAAAAGAAGAAGAGAAGATTAAGTAAATCAAGAAAACCTCCCGATGATCTTTATGATCATCGGGAGGCATTTTTTATGCTTGATATAAATAATTAAAGCGTCCAAGGGGCGCGGTATCACCGTTTTCGTAGAAGTCCATGACGTTCTTTGCCTGCATATTGTCGCTCCATTTGAATTCGAAGTCCAGCTTACCGTTTTTTTCAACAAGGGCGCGCGGGATGGAGAGGGTTAAGGTATTGCCCTTGACGTGAAGTCTGCCCGCGCCGACTTTCTCCCACGTGAAGCTTCCTGCTTCAACGGTGGGTACGTAACGCTCAATGATACATTTACCCTTAGGTGCAACGGTGCGGTTAATGGCAAAGTCATAGCCTTCCCAGCCGGTGGATTTCTCGCGATCCGCATCCAGGAACAAGGTCATCCAGCCGTCGCCTTCGCGGGGAGTGATGGGATCGGCGCACTTAACGAAGAAGTAGAGATTCTCCTCATCGCGGGTGACCTTGGCTTCCACGATGTCATTACGACCGGTTTCATTGACGTAATGACAGCCTGCAAAACCATCCCAGTCACGGTGAATGGTGGTACCTTTGGGATTGCGATAGACGGGAGTCACCTTCTTCCATTGAGTCTCACCACCGCTGACGTTGATGCTCTGAGGCTCGGAGACCTTCACGCGGGGCTTCGCGCCCTTGTAACGACGAATGTTGTGGGCGAGCTGGAGATAGTAGGTATCCAGATAGCCGTCGCGATCCATTTCTATGTCACGGCTGTGTTCGCGGTCATACTGATCCACCATAGCAAGCTGAGGGGAATCAGGGTCTGAGAGCCAAGGCTCTTTCCACTGTCCCATGATCCACTCGTTCCATCCTGTGACAAAGACGAGATCGGGATCCATATCGATGGCTCTGTCCCATTGCTCCTGCACGTTATAGCCATACTTATAGGAATCTTTGGTCAGCATACTGTGACCGTGCTTGTAAGTGTAACTGCGACCGAAGGTATCCACGTCGTTGAAGTGGGTGCAGATGCGATCCTTGTTGGCGTTCTGTCCCACGCCTACCGTCATCATCTCGCAAGTGCCGTCGGGACGCTCGCAATATTTATGCTGGGGGAAGATCTCCAGCCAGCCCCATTGGTTGGGATGCCAGGTGCCGCAACCGTAGCCCGGTTGACCGGGGCGGAAGCAGAAAAACTCCTTTATCTCACGGAGAATACGGTCATCGGTCTCGCACACACCCTTTTCGGGAAGCACGCTGTCATATGCCATGACCACGGGCTTTCCGTCCTGACAGTACCACAGATCAGAGTACAGACCGGGCTTGTATAGATTTTGATACAGAGAATACAGCATGGCGGTGGTGGATTCGGGAACAATACCCAGATTCAGCATGAACACGATCTGGGGTGTGCGGATACCGTCCAAGCGAGCCTCGTGCATCCCCTTGAAAAGAGGCTCGTAAGCGTCGCGCCATAGCAGAGCACCGTTGGTGCAATCAAAGGCAATCATATCTACGCCTGCCGCGGACAAAAGTGCCATATGGTGACGAATGATATAAGGATCGGAATTGCGGTAGAAGCCGTAGAAGGGCTCGTGCCAGAAGCATTGGAAGGGACGTTCACCCCAAGCAGGATGATCTTTGGCATACTCGGCAGAGGGGAATTTTTCCAGCACGTTGGTCACGTCTACGGGACGAAGATGGGCATGGGATTCCTGCCAAGTCCAGTAGAAAATACCTACCTTGCGCTCGCGTGTCTTTCCCTTGACGTCTTCTACCGAGGCGACCTTGCGTCCCAGCATATCGGTTGCCTCCCAGGTGTCGGAGGCGAGATCAACAAGGCTTTTCTCAGGGACGGGGGTGTAAACCATGTCGGCGTAGGGCCTCTTGTCGGTGAAAGCAATGCTGTGTAGGACGGCTTGACCTTTTACGGTGATGGTGATGTCCTGCACACCCGAGATGGGGTCGATCTCGCATTGCGCCTCGGTGATGGGTGTGAGGGATTCATCTGTGACCTTGCCCATGGCGGAGCAGTCCGGAGCGATCCAACTGGACATGGCGATCACGCCCACGGGCTGATCGCCAACCGAGATGGTGCCGAGAGATGTATTGCCTGAATGGGAGAAGGTGAGGATACAGGTGGTGCTGTTTGCACCGCAATCAACCCCTTTGGCCACCCAGGTTTTTGTTCCTTCAATACGAATCAGATTTGTCATGGTAATTCTCCTTTCTTCAAAAACGCTTTGGGGCTATCTTTGAAAGCATGAGGTTTATTTCTTTTTTCTTTTTGAAATGTAAGAGAGGGGAAGTAACAGAAGACACAGCGTCAGGGATCCGCCGAAAACACTCCGGCAGCCAACAGACCCATTCTGAGACCCATGATTCTCAGATAATTCTTCTGTGTTGCTGCTTTCTTCAGATGTGGGTTGGGTTTCCTTCGGGGACACAATGATCAAATCAGAGGGTGCTTTCGTGGCAGTCTCGGGTTGGGTCGCGGGCTCTGTATCGGCGGAAGACCCCATGGTTTCCGCGGTTTCCGCGGTTTTCGAGCCTGCCAGATAGGCGGGAAGGTATTTTCCCGTCACGAAGTCGGTTCCCTCAATCTTGTATGCCGCCAGAATGGCATCGTTTTCGTCGGCGTCAATGGTTGCTAGCACCATGTCCATGATCATGCCCTCTCCGGTCGTCAGCCCGGTAGCATTCAAATGGGTATCTGTCTTGGTGCAATCAGCCTCAATGAAAATCAGCGACCAAGGGATACAGACCTCTACGGTATAGCTTTGGCTACCTTTGGTATGCCCTGCTGCACAACCCACCACCTGATCGGATACGATTTTTTCATCGTAATTGTGGCGGTAGACCACCACACGCCCGTCGGCAGTAGCGCCCATGGAGAAAAACACGCCTTTATCCTCCGGTTTGTTTAGAATATACCCGGGATTAAGACCAATCTCCACACAGTCGATACCCACCCAGTTGGTGTTTTCCCCTCGGTAAGAAGGGGTACTGTCCTTGACCGTGGCAAAAACGTAAATCCCCTTTTCATCCCATGCAAAATTCCACACGGTGGAAGTCTCGCGGCTCACATCTCCCACCCACGCTTCGGCGGTTTGGTGGTTCATGATAACCGCTTCTCCGGAATACTCGCCATCTGTGGCAACACCATCGATCACGGGCGGTGTTTCTGCATAAGGGATGACAATAGAACCGTCTTCACTTGCACTGACCGTCAGATATCCACAGGCAAATACCGATAGACAAACAAAGATCAACAACACGTGTTTTTTCATGTTTTGACTTTAAAGCTGGTGATCACGGGCAGATGGTCGGAAAGATAGGTTCCGTCCTTGTCATAAAGGCGAATGGCGTAGGACAGCGCTTCCAATTTGTCGGGGGTGTAGAAGCAGTAATCGATGGGATAGCGGGAGGGCATATATTTACTGCTGTTGACATCGTGGTACGTGGTCATGGTAGCCGTAAAGCCTTCGGGCATATTGTCAGGGGCGTGCATACGGCTATCAGCCAGATTCATGGTGATCTCCGTGCCGTCGGGCATTTTAAAGGCACGCTCGCCCGTCATGAGCTTATATACGGCATACGCTTTTCCCTCACCATTGAACGCCAGCTGATTAAAGTCACCCGTAATCACGGTAGCTACGTTGGGCAGGGTGGCTAATTTTTGCAGCATGACGGTCTCTTGCTTCAAACGAAGGGAGCGTCCATCCGAGCCGCCCAGGTGATCCAGGTGCGTATTCATATGGATATACTCAAAGCCCGTGACCTTATCCTTCAAATGAACATAGGTGCAGATACGGGGATACTGACTGGTCTCAAACGCCGATCCGACCACATCGGGGGTATCGGAGAGCCAGAAGGTGCCGCTGTCCAGAAGATCATACTTGTCGGAACGGTAGAAGATACAGCTCTGCTCCAGACCCAGGGCGGCATTGTTGGTTCTCGCCACGCCCACGCCCGTATAGCTATCGTTGAAAACGTAGTTGTCCATCAGCTCACGCCACTTGGCTGTGACCTCCTGCATACCGATGGAATCGGGCATATATTCGTCGATGAGGTCGCGAAGCATATCAGCACGGATGTCCATACGAACGGAAGTGCCATTTTCTGTCTGCACATTGAAGGACATGATGTTGAGGATGTAGTTGTCCATAGTCTGTTCAACGATGGGATATGTATTGCTACCGGCCATGGCTAAAACCTCCTCTTCCGTCTTAAGAAAATACAGGTCACTGATGTGGACGGTATCTTCCTTTAAGGTAGCGTTGACATAGTCAAAGCGGAAGGCAACCAAGGATTTGTCCGAACCTTTCAGGTCAAACCAAATATACTGCCAGTCATCGGTATCCTTTATACGTGCTTGCTTTTCGCCGATGATGCCGGCTCCTTGCACTCGGGTGGTGTCATAACCGTACAGACTAAAGGTGTGTCCCCACAAATCGGTCGCTTTAATGCGGAGCACGAGGTATGGATATTCCTGCGTGTCCACGGTCAATGCGTCCACATCCTTGACGAGCTTTTCGTAATTAAAATGGATGTAAGGATCGGAGGCGGTCGTATTGACCACCTTTTTGGATGTCAGTGCCAACACGGTCTGTTCTCCGTCCTGTACGGCATCACTGACCGTTTGGGAGGGGCGGGTAAAATAATCTGTGATATCCAGCCCCTTCTTGGCAAGCTCATCGAAGGAGATATGGGTTAGCTCTACGGGATCCGGCGCATCGGTTTCCGCTTCGGTGGGTGCTTCGGTGGGCACTTCTGTCGGTGTTTCGGTGGGTGTCTCGGTGTTTACCTCGGTAGGTGTTTCCGTGGGCGCTTCGGTAATTGCCTCTGTCGGCGCATCGGTGGCAGGGGCGGTGGTTTCTTGCGTATCGATGGTCTGGCTTCCGCCGTTACAAGCCATCATACTCACAAGCATGATCAACGCCATGAACAAGGCGGTAAATTTTACAGATGTATTCATCGTATCTTCCTTTCTGTAAGAAAAAACGGTGTCCGAAACTGCCGAGGGTCTATCCCACTCGTCAGCCTCGGCAACCGTTTTGTCTTTTTTAGTTTTGGGACACGGAAATCAATTCAAGACGCGCCCATAAAAAACATCAATAATTCTTGGCGTTGATTTCAAAATAGCTTTGAGGATGAGCGCAGACGGGGCAGATTTCGGGAGCCTTTGTACCAACGACAATGTGACCGCAGTTGCGGCATTCCCAAACCTGAACCGAGCTCTTTTCAAAGACGGTCTTGGTCTCTACGTTGTGAAGAAGGGCTCTGTATCTCTCTTCGTGGTGACGTTCTACCTCTGCGACGGCACGGAACTTGGCAGCCAGATCGTGGAAACCTTCTTCCTCGGCGGTCTTGGCAAATTCTGCGTACATATCCGTCCACTCATAGTTCTCGCCTTCGGCAGCGTGGAGCAGATTCTCGGCGGTGTTACCAATGCCCTTCAGCTCCTTGAACCACATCTTGGCGTGTTCCTTCTCGTTGTCGGCAGTCTTCTGGAAGAGGGCTGCGATCTGCTCGTAACCTTCCTTCTTAGCGACGGACGCAAAGTAGGTGTACTTGTTTCTTGCCTGAGATTCGCCCGCAAACGCAGCCTCCAAATTCTTCTCGGTCTGTGTACCGGCGTAAGGATTCTTAGGCGCGGGATCGGGCAGACGCTCCAGTTTGTCGATGTGTGCGCCGCACAGGGGGCAAATGGGGGTCTCGCCGTCAACAACTTCAAAGACCTTCTGACAAAGCTTGCATTTATAAGTTGCCATGATAATGTTCTCCTTTTAATGATTTATTTGATCCGCATAAGCGGTATCTTACTTATTGCAGGGATTCGAGATATGCTGCCATTTTTTCAATGGAATTCAGCTCGGGGGAGAGGTCGATGAAAAGACCCAATTCGTCTTCAATCTTCATAGCCAACTCGGCTACGTCCAAAGAGTCGAGACCCAGCTCGGTAAAGGGGACGTTTGTTTTTACGTTTTCGGGAGAAATTTCGCGGTAATCCGCAACGATCTCCACCAGCTTTTGCTTCATATCCATAGGTAAAATCCTCCTTATAATATACGATTTGATTATATACGCAAACCCCCGTTTTGTCAAGACTTTTGCTCTATTTTTAACAAATATTTAGCATATACAGATGTTGTTTTTGTGGTTTTCGAAAGTTTCGTTGACAAATAAAAATAAATATGCTATACTAAATCATCATCAAAACAGAAAAGGAATCAGCACACATGAATAAAAAAAGATGTCAAGTCATATCGCTTCTGTCTGTCCTGTTGGCGGGACTGCTCATGATCACGGCATGCACGGGAAGCGGTGGAGGAACAGAAACTTTTGTCGGGACAGACGCGCCGACGGAAGCAACAACCGAGACGACCGCGGAGGCAGACACAGATGCCGATACGGTCGGTGAGACAGAAGCCCCCACGGAGGCTGGGACCGACGCTGATCAGGAAACTGATACCGAGGCTGCAACAGACGCGCCCGATGAACCCAACAAACCCATGGAGGTCGTGATGGCGAGCCCTGAAAGCCTTGAGTTTGATCGTGCGATAGCTATCAGACAGGATGGGGCTACAGCATCCGTCACTGCAAATGAGGGGCTTGTTTATACAGCCACGGGATACAAATCGGCGGATGGTCACCATTTTGTGATCAACAAAGGCTTCATGGTAGAGTTTGAAACCTCTGATGTGACCCGAGCGGACTTCAACCGCTTCTCCATCTGCTACGTCTCGGATCAGCCCCTCAAGGGTACGGTGACCTATACCGAAAACGGCAGGCAAAAGACCGATACTTTCTTCCTTGAAGCGGGAGAGCGTACCTTCTCTTGCGTTACCACAAGCTACCTCGACAGTCTTAAGGGTAAGGAAATCACAGGCATGACCTTTGAGACCTGCAACGGAAAGGATGCCAAATTTGCCCTCTGCCTTTTAAAAACCTATGACTATCCTGTTTACACCAACACCAACGAGGATACCTACTATATCGAAAACAGCACGTATAAGCTGGGAATCAGACTCAGCTGGGGGGGCGGCATCAATTATCTCCGCGATAAGGTGAACAAAAACAAGGTTCACGGTGTATCCAATATGATCAACCAGGCAGATACAGGACGCCTCGTACAGCAGTCCTACTATGGTACGATCAGCGAAGGCGACTACAAGGCGGGGGTTTACAACGGATCTCAATGGCGCTATAATCCCGTCCAAGGCGGGGACAAGGAACAGAACCACAGCCGTATTATCGACATCGTGGTTAAGGATTATTCAATATATGTCAAAGCTCAGCCCATGGATTGGTCGTTAGACAACTGCATCACGCCAAGCTATATGGAAAACACGTATACTTTATTTGAAGATCACATCCGCGTGGATAACCGTTTTGTGGATTTCTCGGGTATGAAGCATCCTTTTTATCACCAAGAGCTTCCCGCTTTCTATACGCTGAGTTGCTTTGATCGTTTCAATTGGTACGATGGCAGTAAAGGCTGGACAGATGATACTTTGTCCTACCGTGATGATTTGGGCTTTTGGGGAGACGGAAAATATTATGATGATTGTACCTTCCTCATTAAAGAAAGCAACCGGGAGACCTGGTGTGCCTGGACTCATAGCGGTGTGAATTATGGCATTGGTTTGTACGTGCCTAATGCGGACTCCTATTTGGCGGGGCGTCACGCCTACGATGGTTCCGTGAACTCACACTCGGGTGCCACCAATTACGTCGCACCTGTCAATACGAAACAGATCGTTTCTTATGAGCCGTTGGAATACAGTTATCTCATGACCACGGGTTCGGTGGAAGAGATTCGCGGCATATTCAAGGAAAACAAGGATTTTGCCGACAATAAAACCCTTCATGAGAATTATCAGACACGTCGAGTACCCGACAGTGATCCTTCTTACACTCCCGTTGATAAGGGTAGCACTTTGGATTTTTCAGATGCTACTTTTCAAGGTGCTGTTACGCCCGCTCACAATGCTGATGTGTCTTTTGACGGCGGTCGAAAGGCGCTGAAGCTTACCGTTAAGGGTGGGGATCCCAATGTCAATGTCAGTTTTGCTTCTCTTGGTACACTCGCTACATCCAAGTATGATACTTTGGTCATTGAATACATGATCCCGACAACCACTCAGGAAAAGGACACCCGCTGTGATCTGTTTATTTGCGCCGGTTCCGTGACAAACGCGACTGCCGATTGCTGTGTCCGTAAGGAGCTGATCAAGGACGGTCAGTTCCACACCCTTGAAGTGGATCTTTCGGGTTACGCTTGGTGGACGGGCAACCTCAATTCCATCCGCTTCGATTTTCTTGACGCCGCAAGCGTTGGGGATGTGGTATATCTTAAAACTGTTTCCCTGAAATAACCGATAAATTTTCGTGCAATTTGTATAAATTTTTGGTTTACCGTTGACAAATTTTTACTTTGTGATATAATACTAATAATAGTATTGCTGAAAAGCAACCTATACTTTCATGAAGGAGAGATCAAAATGAAAAAATTGTTAGCTTTGGTATTGTGTATCACAGCCATTCTTGTGATCGGTACCGTTGTTGCCTCTGCAGAAGTTATGCAGGAGGCTGGTTACTGGGTGGAAAACGCCGAGAACATCGACGAGATCCTTGCCGGCGAGGCAGGTGAGCGTGAGATCGCCTGGGAAGTCCCCTTCCTGCACATCAAGCCAGAGATCGACGGTGCTATCGGCAAGACAGAATATATGCCCTTTGAGCTTTATGAGAACTATCTTTCATGGATGGCTCCCGTGGGCGATGATGTTTCCGGCACTACTGAGGAAGAATTCCGTGAGTTCTATGATTCCACCCAGCAGGATTTCTTTGATGCCTATTGGGGATGGGACGGCGAATATATGTATATCGCTTTTGAAATCAAGATGATTAACGGTTACACTTGTAACCCTGATGAGTTGGGCGGTGACGTGTATCTGTATGCCGTCAACTGTCTGCAGGTGGGCTTTGCTGATGTGGCCGCTTCCGGCAATGACTCCAGCTACAGAGAGCTTGGCTTTGGCGTTCACAGCGGTGGCGTAGATAAGCAGGGCGAGAGTGTTGACGACCGAAAGGGCGAGTCCATCACCTTCAACTGGGCAGGTAACTATCTCCCCAGAGCAGGTGAGGATTTCGTAGGCTCTTACGATGAAGAGAACCAGGTGTTGATTTATGAGATTCGTATCCATCTGCAGTCCATGCTGGGTCTGACCGATACCTTGGTGGAGAACGGGGACGAGATCAATTATGCATGGATTCTGGCTGTCAACGGTCAGGCGACTACTACCAACGAAACCTGGCAGCTTGCTTTCTGCCACGGTATTGGCGGTCAGTATTCCAGCAAGCAGAACCAGTATTTTGCTCGCATTGCTTTCACCGGCAAGCCTGACGGTCTGGAAATCAAGCCTGTTGAGCTCCCCGGAATGAGCCAGGAGGATATCGACTACAAGCTGATGGAGTACATCGACATGAGCGATGAGGCTGTTGTCAACACCTTTGAAGGCGATAACGCCGGCGTGGAGTACATTACCGAGGGAGAGGACAGTTTCATGCGCATCACCTCCCTGTCTAATGACGATTACGTTTACGTTTACAGTAAGAAATACCCCAAGCGCATCCTGGGCGGTCAGGGTGACTACGTTGTGGTCAAGTACCGCACAAGCTCCCCCGAGTGTGAGGACATGGGTATCATCTACCGTAACGTCTACAACACCGAATATGATATTGATAACGCTTATACCGAGCTTATCGGCACCGATGGTGAGTGGCACACTGTGATTTTCTACATGAACGCAGAAACTTCTTGGCTCTCTCACTTCGTTACCAATATCGGTTTTGTTCCTTTCTATTTCTCCGAGTCTTCCGCACAGCAGACTATTGATATCGCATGGATCAAGTTCTATCAGAACGACCCCATCGACATCTATCTGGATCAGATATATGATGGGGATTCTGCCGTCGAAGATACTGAGGCTCCCGTAGATGAGACCGAAGCTCCTACCGATATTCCCGACGGCGCATCCACCGACGCTCCCGCAGAGACCGATGCAACCACCAATGCTCCCGCAGGCAACGAGACTGACGCTTCCGTTGATGAAAAGGGCTGCGCTTCTGTGATCGGCTCTGTTACCGTCATTTTTGCCGCTGCCGCTGCCGTCTTTGTTATGAAGAAAAAGGAAGATTGAGCCTTCCTGCTTTTGAAAGAGATCCCCTGCCAATATCGGCAGGGGATTTTTTTGTATAGTAAAACCACGCGTTAGACGCGTGGTTCGGTAAGAATTACATAGTTGATAATGACATAACAACTCCTTTGCTGTATAATAGAAGTGCGGCTGCCAACTGCACAAATAAAAACAGCAAAGGAGGTCATTT
>JAZSFA010000045.1:0-90003 GCA_045531965.1 Eubacteriales bacterium | reverse complement strand
TGGCTCACAGAACGACATGGCTACGATCCGACTTTGAAGGAATGCAAGTGCATCGTTGGTGGTGGGCATGTTGGAAACCTCGATGTAGTACTTTACGCCGTTTGCAGCGATCTTCTCAGCCTCAGCCATGTTGACCTCGTTCTGAGTTGCGCAGGGCATGATGATGTCAACCTTGGTGCCCCAGGGCTTCTGACCTGCGAAGAACTCAACGCCGAACTTGTCAGCGTAATCCTGAGCCTTGTTGCGGCCGCTTGCACGCATTTCGAGCATGTAGTTGATCTTCTCTTCGGTAACAACACCGTCGGGATCGTAAACGTAACCGTCGGGACCCGAAATGGTGACCACCTTACCGCCCAGCTCAGTGACCTTCTTGACGGTACCCCAAGCCACATTACCGAAGCCCGACACAGCGAAGGTCTTGCCCTCGATGCTCTCGCCCAGGTACTTCAGCATCTCCACGGTGTAGTAGACGGCGCCGTAGCCCGTAGCCTCGGGACGGATCAGAGAGCCGCCGAAGGCACGCCCCTTACCGGTCAGCACGCCCTCATAGCGGTTGACCAGTCTCTTGTACTGACCGAACATGTAAGCGACCTCGCGGGCACCAACGCCCAGGTCACCGGCGGGAACGTCGGTATCGGGGCCGATGTGGCGGAACAGCTCGGTCATGAAGGACTGGCAGAAGGCCATGATCTCACGGTCGGAGCGACCGCGGGGATCGAAGTCAGAGCCGCCCTTACCGCCGCCCATGGGGAGACCGGTCAGGGAGTTCTTAAAGGTCTGCTCAAAGCCCAGAAACTTGATGATAGACAAGTTTACAGAGGGATGGAAGCGCAATCCTCCCTTGTAGGGACCAATGGCGCTGTTGAACTGAACGCGGTAACCCATATTCACCTGAGCCTGACCCTTGTCGTCAACCCACGGAACACGGAACATAACGATACGCTCGGGCATGGTCATGCGCTCGAGGAGAGCCTCGCGGCGGTACTTAGCCTCGTTAGCCTCAACCACGGGGCGGAGGGAATCCAGAACCTCCTTGACAGTCTGATGGAATTCAGGCTGACCGGGGTTTTGGGCAATAACTTTGTCAATAATCTCATCTACGTAAGACATAGTAGTTCTCCTTTTGAATATGAAATGAACATCCCCCCGTGGCTTATGGCAAAGGGAATGCCATACCCAACGAGGTATGCACATATTATACACTATCTCATATAAAATTGCAAGAGTTTTTTTGATATTTTTGCAAGATTTTTTCCCAGAATTTCAGTTTGTCCAAATAAACGATCTTTTTCTCGCGGTTTCCGTCATCAAAATGAAAGTTTTTCTCTTGTTATTATCAATTTTGGCACAAGAAGACGGAGGTGCCGAAACCGACACCTCCGACCGTAACCGAGAGTTTACAAAGATCAATCGACAAAACCAAGACGAAAACAGCACGGACGCATCAATGTGGCACCATGGATTACGAAAAGGGATGTCTGTATCAATGCAGAAAACTCTTAATCGCGGGGTCTTCTTCTCGCCTCGAAGCAAGCGCTGCAATAGACAGGACGCTCGGGATTGGGCTCAAAGGTAACCTTTGCCACTCCGCCGCAATCTGCACATACCGCCTCAAAATACTGACGCTCGGGTTTGCCTGCGTTCTTCTTGGCATCACGACAAGCCTTGCAGGTCTTAGGCTTATTGACAAAGCCCTTCTCTGCATAGAACTTCTGCTCGCCTACGGTGAACACAAACTCCTGACCGCATTCCTTGCAGACCAAAGTTTCATCCTGATACACAACCTCCTCGGGAGCATCAATAACTTCTTCTGCGACGGGTTCCATTACTTCATCTTCGTACATGGATTCTTCCTCACTTTGATGTATTTCGCCCTTTGACGGGCTTGCACCGTCATCTCGGAAAACCTCGGTGAGAAAGTTTCCGTGCTTTTCTTAAACCATCAGGGCATATAAGGATGCCAAAGGTGCATCCTTAAGTTTTTCTTTCTTGAGATAAAAGGCTTCTAAGTTTTTTTCGGATACGATATATGGCATTGTGAACGGATCGTTCGTCTTTTTCGACCTTTACCGCGATTTCTTTGACACTGACACCCGATACGTAATGCCACCAAACCAGATTCTCAAAATCCGATAGGTTTCGTCGAATGGTCTGATACAGCTTTTGAAATTGCTCGGTTTCCACCATGTCTGCCGAGGGATCTGCTTCCTGAGGCAATTCCTGATCCTCCAAAGGGACAATTCCCAGCCGGCGGCGGGCACTCAATCGTCTCATCTCCGACACTAGCCCATTACGAAGACAAATCTTGGCATACAAACCAAAATCCACACCGGTCTGCTCTGTATCGTACGTCGATATTGCGCTTAAAAACACACGATCCGCTTCTTCCTGCAGATCTGCAACATCCTGAAGATTCAAATAATCATAGGCATAACGGGAAACCGACGCATCAATGAGGGGACGGTAGCGTTGTCGAAGCTTTTGTAACGCTTCACCGCTTCCTTCCCTGGCACGAAGCAACAGCGAGAGCAATCCTTCATGGGCTTCCGTATCGTGATCTTCTTTGACAGATACGTCATTTTTGTCGGCAAAGGGAGGTTTATCTTTCATCATACAACTCACCTCTCTGACCGCTTCTTCTCCCCCGTAGGGGAAAATAGGTACACTTTTTCTTATACACTTTTATTATATCATGATTTTGCATAATGTCAAGAGTTGTTTTTAACATATTTTTGTTGAAATATTTGTTTGTTTCTATATTTTGTTGCATTTTAAACGAATATATATTCCTTCTTTTGTTTATTTTCACTCATTTTCCGCATTTTTTTGTAAAAAACGCCATATGTATCGCACCAAAGTTTGTGACATTTTTCCAAAATATGAAACAATAAAAGGCATTTGATCTCGCGATCTCCAAAGAGATCCCCAAACAAATGCCCTTTTACTGATTCAAATCTACAGGAACTTCTCTTAAAACGGTGATATCTGTCGGAGTCACATCGCAAGCAATCGCCAGGATCCGTACACCGTGTTCTTGAGCCGCACGGAGCGTCTCGGCAAACGCCGGGTGAGTCAATTTATTGGGGCGGAGTAAATCCACATCGTTCCTTTGGATCACAAACATGGCAATGGCACTGTCTCCCGCGTCACAGCAGCGTGACAGTCCACGTAGGTGCTTGATCCCCCGTTCGGTAGGGGCATCCGGGAACAAAGCAACACGATGGGACACCAAAGTAACCCCTTTGACTTCCACAAAGGTTCGTTGATGCCCTTCCCTAACGCAAAGATCAAAGCGGGAATCCCCATGGGTGACTTCCCTTTCAAAGGAGGCTGTAGGTGAAAACGTCCCCGAAGTTGACAAATAGTTCAAGGCGATGGCATTAGGCAGTTGAGAATCCACATTAACCAGTGTATCCTCTGTATCGGATAGCGGATGTCTGACCGTGACAAGATCATACATTGTCTTTCGATTTGGATGATCACTGCGAGTCAGATATACCTGCACGCCTTCTCGCAGCAGCTCCCTGCAACGTCCTGTGTTTTTTACATGAACGGAGATTTCCTTCCCATCTAAAAGAACCTGTGCTACGAAACGATTTGGGCGAGATAAAAAGGTAGCAGGTATTACCGCATCATACGCTCTCATCCATTCAGCAGGTAATCCACATTACCTGCCAACAAAGCGGTGATTCCCCGGTACACGCTTTCAGATTTACCACGGAAGCGTTCCACCATACGGTCGGCACGCAGTTCACTGTCCACCCATAGCGTGACAGACAAGAGGGTGGTCTGTTTTTCTGTGACTGAACAATGCAGAAAATATCCTGCGCCATCCGGATTCTTTTCCGCGCGACACGAGACTTTGACCCCTCTCTGTTTGAAGTCCAAATATCTAAGAGCCGTTGCAAGGCTTTCGTCCAAAATAGATGGCAGAAGATCCTTTTTCATAGATTCTGCCACGCAGATGCCCTTGGACGTGGGAATATATCGATCTTCTCCCTTGTCATTCTGACCTTCCACCGCCAACAAACCATCATCTATCATTTCATGAAAGGCTTCCGCCAGATCAAGGTATGCAACGTAGTCGGTATGCATCACCATTTCGCTGAGGGTGATATAGTCCAATGGCGTTCGCACATTCTGCATGAGATAGAGAATAAAAATCTTAACGTTTCTCTTACTACCAATAGGAGAACTCATGGTTTCCTCCTGTTTTCAAAAATATTTTCTCAATTATAACATATTCTTTGCAATTTTTCAATAATTTTGTTTGCAATTTCCGAGGTTTTGTGGTATGATATATAATGTAGTCTTATATGGTTGCGAAAATTACCTGAAAGGAAATACATTTATGATTCAGATCGCTATTTTGGGCTTTGGTGTCGTTGGCAGCGGCACGGCTGAGGTACTCACCGAAAACAAAGCTATCATTGAAAAAAAGGTGGGACAGCCCTTTAACATTAAATACATTCTTGACCTGCGGGATTTTCCCAACAGTCCGTTTGCTGATAAGATCATCCATGATTTCAATATCATCGCCAATGATCCCGAAGTCACGTTGGTCGCTGAAATGATGGGTGGCTCTCACCCTGCCTATGACTTCACCAAAACTTGTCTGGAAGCCGGTAAAAGTGTGGTCACTTCCAACAAAGAGGTCGTCGCTAACTTTGGCACGGAGCTTTTGGAGATCGCCAAGGCACATGGCGTTTCCTATCTGTTTGAGGCAAGTGTTGGCGGCGGCATTCCCATCATTCGTCCCATGAATCAGGATCTCTCTTCCAATCATATCACCGCCGTCAATGGCATTCTCAACGGTACCACCAACTACATCCTCACCAAAATGGAAACTGAGGGTACACCCTTCGTCGATGTTCTGAAAGATGCTCAAAGATTGGGATACGCCGAAGCCAATCCCACTGCCGACATTGAGGGCTTGGACGCCGCTCGTAAAATCGTCATCCTGGCAGCTATGGCCTTTAGCAAGCGCATTGATCCGAGTAGCATTCCCTGCGAGGGCATTACCAAGATCACGGTTGAAGACATGGAGACAGCCCGTGAATTGGGCTATGCCATCAAACTCATTGGTCACACCGAAGAACAGAACGGCAAGATTCTCTGCATGGTCTCTCCCAGGCTGGTCCCGATTGGCAATCCCATTGCAGGTGTCAGCGACGTATTTAATGGCATTTTGGTAGATGCCAACATGGTCGGTCAGGTCATGTTCTACGGTCCCGGCGCGGGTAAGCTGCCCACCGCTAGCGCTGTAGTGGCAGATATGATCGATATCATGGAGCATACCCCTGCCAATATCAAAGTCCCAGAATGGTCGGATGCTACGCCGGAGGATATCATGGATTTTAGCATGTATACCTGCCAACATTTGGTCGTTTTAAACGCACCTTTATCTGCGGTCAATGAATTTTCCTCTGTCTTTGGCGCAAAAAAAATCTGCGGCAAGGATGGTCGCGTGGCAATCATCACGAGCGAACGATCCGAAACCGACATGAGTGCGCTTCTTTCCAGAGCAAACGAGACTTACCCCGTCATTTCCCACATCCGACTTCTTTGATCCGCTCTTATCAATCACTAACGGAGTGAAACGTTATGGCACTTAATCAAAGAAAGAAAAAGAATAGCGGAAAGGGCTGCCTGTTTCTGATCGTCGGAACTTTCCTGGTGATGATCCTTGCCTTTTTGTTCCTGCCTTTGGCGGGAAAACTGACGTCCGCGGTGGTCAACGCCACCATGGAAGGCGAGATCGGTTACGTCATGTTAACTGCGGCAGAACCCTGTATTGCCGCCGTACTTCTCTTCCTCTTCGCCATTTTAGCAGTGCATTATTTTGATTTCGACGCGCCGCAAAAGCCTCGCATTTCCGCCCCTGCCGAAAAGCAACATAAATTTCTTGGAACAAAGGCTGCTACCTGGGTATTGACTGCGGCACTGCTCTTGTGTACAGTCATCTCCGCCCTTGTTTACGCCACGACCTACAGGTCTGTGACTCAAGACGGTATCAGCACAACCGTCTGTCATGTCATCACCACCAATGAATATGAATGGAAGCAGGTCAGTTCCTATAAAGTGGACTGCGATGACGACAAGGGCTTGTCTGTCACATTAACCATGCGGGATGGCAAGCAATTTGAGATTCTGCAAAGCTCCATTTCCGCGCCTCGAGCCTTCCACGAAACTTACGACTGTAAAGAAGCTTTTGTGGCAGATCTCTTAGAACGACTGGAAGAGCTGTATCAGATCACCCCCAATGTTTCCCACATAGAGCGCGCCCGAGCGTTTTACGAGGATAATCCAGAACTATGGGTCCACGTTAAAAGAATCATTGGGTATGACGAATTGGTTCCCGAGGGAGATGAGATTCCCGAAACCGATGCTGCTACAGATACCTCCTTGGAAACTCTACCTGTTTCTGAGGCTGAGTCCGATGCCAATTAAAGCAAAGGTTACCCACCGTACCTACCCAAGAACGGTCTTCTTGATCATTAAAGCAGATAAGAGAAAGCACTTGTTTAATGGCGAGGCGCGGTAACGAAGTATTTATGTAAGAGGCGGTGTGACCGATTTCGGTCACACCGCCTCTTGCCGTTCAGCCGGCTTTCTTTTTACCTTTGCATCTACCGTGCAGGGCGATACAATCGTCCTCGGTGGCGGTAGGCAAATTCAGAATAAGATATTGTTTCAAAAAATTCGAAGGTATGCTGTTTATAATTTTTAATGTTGCATTCATTAAACCGCAACTCGCTTAGCAAATTCAAGAATCTCATCGAAATTGCCGTCGTATACGTTATATGTATACATTTTATCCTCTTCGTCTTCATCAAGATCTACGTAATAGCTAAGCTCGAATCTCAAATCTCCTGTGAGATCATCTTCATAATCCGAATAAACGGCTTGTCCATCTACTCGATCAAAATGAAAGTTCGATGCATAGAGCCTCAACTCTTCCGCCAAAAGTACAGTAGCGGTAAACGCGTAATTCTCACTTTCGTCGCCGACAGTTTGGTCGTTTATGCCATATTGCGAAAGGACGGAGATCAATTCAATAAAATTTATCATGTCGCCAGCGTCGGGATAGATATTCTTAAAGATGTATTCATTTTTTACTGCCTTTATTGTGTCAAATGTTTTTTGAAGAAGATCTCTAAAATCGTCCAAATCGATTTTTTTCTCTCCAAAAACGTAAGGGTTTTTCATATTTACTTTTCTTTCCCATCGACCTATAAGCTTAAAAATGCCATCAAATACGTTGTTTTCCATAAAATCCTCCTTGTTTATGATAATTCATTATATCACAGTTTCTTTTTTATTTCAAGTTTCTTTATATAAAATTTATCTCCATATTTTCTTGTCAATCGATTCATTTTTTCTCTCCTCTATGGTTCACCATATATTTAGTCAACGCATCAAAAACCTTATGATACACAAGCTGATTGGGATAATATCGGTAATCGACGAACACATCGATGCCACTGCCATCAAAATGTTCAAGGATCGCGGCGGCGCATCCAGCGGAACGTGATTGACCGTACTCGCATTGACAGATGATATCAAGTTCCTCCTCTTTTGCTTTGTAGATAAACTCGGCAAGCTCGTCAGCTTCGGGAAAATAGGTTTCTACCGTCAGATCAAAATCCGCAAGAGCCTCGGGATCAAGGTCGTGGAGCGCGATCTGCATCACACGGTCGCACTTACCTGTGAAATCAATAGGTTTGTAATCTTCAAGGTATCTATGCCCACGCCCGACGGGATCGTGAAAACTGATGATGGCGGTGTTTTTAAGGTTGCCTTTTGAAAGAAGCGCCTCCATCGCTTTTCTTGAATAAATTTTCACGGTTATCACAACAAAACTCCTATCATGTAATTATGTCTACGGACAAACCTGCCTCTATCAGTAGCTCAAGCGCATGAGCGCAAAAACGCGCACCTGCTGCATCTCCCTCAAAGTTAACAAACACCTTATTTGTGTACTTCTTTAACAAAGCTACTTGTTCACAAGATAAAAGTGTTCCAAATGTTGAAACGGCAGCGATATCTTCTTCCGCTAATTTTATTACGTCCATATAGCCTTCGCACAGGATCAACTGTTCTTGGTCATAAGCAAAATTCAATCCGAATAAGTGATCTTTATTAGAAAACGCCGGTGAGTTCGACGAGATCAGATGTTTTGGCTTATTCTCCTCAAATGTACGACCGCAAAAGCCTATATAATTACCGTATTCATCACGAATCGGCACCACCAATCGATTTTGAAACACTTCCTGCAGACCTTTGTTTTCATCAAATTCAAACAAAGAAGATTTTGCGAGATCTTGCTCTAAAAAGCCATGCTCTATTAAATATTCTGTTAGTTCTCCCGCTCTTTTAGGCGCAAAACCTATCTCAAAATCCAGAGCGTTTTCTACGGATATCTCATACTCAAGCTCCAAATGATAATGAAGTGCGTGAGATCCATCGTTGGAGAATAATTTTTGCTGATAAAAATTAGCAGCTTGGCGGCATATCTGGCGTTCGATGGCTTTTTCTTTCGTTACTTTACTATAGTCTTCAAAATATGCTGTATTCATTTATATCTCCTCCAAAAATTCATAATGTTTTGATTCGTCGTGGCGTAGTTAATTCATCCACCTATTTCTTTACTGTTCAACGCAAACTCCCCATAGTAGTCTTGATTTTAATTTTCCCATTATCCGCATCTCGTTAATTTTTTTGTGAGATGTGAGAATAATGGGTTGCTTGTTTTCCCAGCATCTTTCTATCAAAGTTGACAGCCAACCCTGTACAGTGGAATCTTCCTCGACCTTCTCAATATCATTTAGAGCAATAACCCCATTGACATTATCAACTTCAATATTCTCTGATATAACAACAAAATGGACTCCACTGTTATTCAATTTCTTTTGAACATATTCTTCCGCTTCAATGGATTGCGTACAAATCACAATGGGGATATATGTAGGATCGTCAAGTGCATTAAAAAGAGCGTTTATATAACGGATGTCTATTGATTCCATGCTTATCACCTCACGAAAACAACAACGCCGTCGCGCAATCACAATAGGCGACGATCTTGCCGCCGGCAGTCACAGTGCGGTTGGTGTCCTTGTAATAATACCCGACCACACCCTTGGAACAACTGCAAACACGCTTGTTGCCTCTCTCGTCGATATCGATCCAACCGATCCATCTGCCGCAGCCGTCGTAAATTTTCTGTGTTGTGTTTGCCATGATCACTGCTCCTATTCGTTAAAATATTCTTTTCTGATTCTCTGCATATCGGAATACAGAAGCGTTTCCTTTTGCATAAGCTTCTTGGCGATCAAGTCGAAAAACGCACGATGCTCCGTCAAAAGCTTCATAACTCGATATTTCTGCCGTTCAAGCTCGGATTTGATACAATTTTCTTGCAATACATGCTTGGTTTCCGACATATCCTCCTTAAAATGTGTTACAAGATCCATTCCGTAGAAGCCCTTATCACACAATTCCTCTCGAATGACGAAGATAGCACGCTCCATATCGCGAAAAGCTCCCTCGTCGATCTCTCCAAACATCATTTCGGATGCGATCTTTCCGCCAAGGGAAAGCGCAATCTGATCCTCATCGTTCTCAATGCGCTCGCACATACCGACAAATCCCTTTGTGGCAAATTCAATTCCAGAATGAATGGAGATAATACCAACGCTGTTCGGCTTCAAAAGCTCGGCAACAGCGGCGTGTCCCGCTTCGTGATAGGCAAGCTTTTTTCGCTTTTTATCGTCAAGCTGCTCCCATGGTGCCGCTTCGTTTGAACGGAAATAGGTTCGTAAAAACGCCCTTACAAGATGCCGCATACAAACCTGCTCGGAACGCTCAAATCCGGCGTAAATTGCCGCCTCGTTGATCACGCCTTCAAGCTCGGCACAGCTTTTGCGGCTCATCATTTTCGCCACGTCGGTAAAATCAACGTCCTCGCTGTGTGTCTTGCCCTTTAAGTAATAATGGACAATATCCACCGCATCCTGTCCGCTTGGGATCTTTACCTCGATCTTTCGGTCAAACCGCCCCGCGCGTGTCAGTGAGCTTGGCATATCGCGAGTCGAATTTGCCGTAGCAATCACGAAAACCTGCTTATCCTTTACCTCGTCTATACACGCCTGAACAACCGAAAATTCCTCTTTTCTGCCTTCCTCAGATACAAACTTGTCCATGTCGTCAAGAAGAATAACCGACGGCTCATTTTCGGCGGCATCGTTAAAAGTCTGTTTGATCTCATTGATAAAATCTCCGTCCGATTTAGTACGGCGCAGAGTGTAGGAAGTAAGACCGCATTCATCCAAAAAGGCGTTCGCCATCATGGATTTACCAACGCCGGGCTCTCCGTGAAGCATGATACCTCTCGGCATAGCCGCACCGAGTTTTCTGTAAATGTCGGGATTCTTCATCATGTCGCAGATTTCAAGTAGTTCCTGCTTAATTGCTCGGTAGCCAATAACAGAGTCAAATTTGCTCACCAATCACACACCTCATTTCTTTTCTTATATTTGCAAAGTAGTCGATACGTTTGTTTGCCATTTTCGGACTCTTCGTTTTCTTTGCGGACATGTCCTTCCGTCATCGCAGGTATTTCTGCGTAAAGCTCGGCAAGTGTACGCTTGGCAGGTGTCGCTATCCAACCGTTTTTATAGAGAAGCAAAAAGGAATATTCTAAATATTCATCGACGATCTCCTCATAATCCTCGGCTTCAAAAACAGCTTCATTTTCTGGATCAATGGGAATCTCCCGTATCTTTTCTTCGGTTTCAGTGATCCACTCGGAACAAAGCACAAATGTCACGCCGTAGAGATCGGTATGAACCTCCTCCAAAATATCAATGCCGCAATCCTTGGGAAATCTCACCCATTCGTCAACGCCTGCTTTCTTGATTTCGGGAATACACGGGCCGTGAGAGAAATCGATCAGTACGTCAAATTCGCCCAAACTCTTTTGATACCGTACCTGTCGATAGAGTGTTCGGCTTTTGTAATCATACCATAGGTCTTTGATATCTTTCTCGCCCTCCGAATAGATCGCAAGCCCGTTTCGCTTGGCTTCGATCCAATCATACAAACACGGCAGAAACGCCAAGGCGCAACCGTTTGGATCACCCAGCACAACACTGTTCTCATATTCTTCAACATGCTCCCGTTTGCCAAACTCTATATAGCCAAACCTACCGTTTTCACAAAGGATGAAACCGATACCATCCTTGATTCCGCATGCTGCGATAATACGGTCATATTCAAGTGGTAACAACAAATGTCCGCTCTTGTCCTCAATACCAAATTTTCCGTTTTCTTCAACGATGACGTATTGATCGCATTCGTCGTAAATTCTTTTCATTTTATCTCCTCCTTTTTTTGCGTGGGCACATATCATACCAATCAAATATGAACGCAATTTGGACTAATGATGTCCACAATATGTCGCAACGTATCTTGCCTCATTGCATTACTATTTTAACGCAACCTGTATCCCAAAAATGTCACACAAGGTATTGTATAATAGATGCAGATGTGGTATACTATTGTTGAGGTGATGAAAATGCCACAAGGAAAGAAACTCTTGATACTTAATGTGTTAGAGATTTTGAAAAAGCATTCTGACGCGGAGCATCGACTAAGCGTTACTGATATCGTTGGTATTCTGAAAAAGGAATACGATATGACCGTAGATCGTAAAGCTGTCAAGCGTAATCTTGATGAGCTTCGTGATATGGGATACCGTATCAACTGTACCGATAGTGTCCGAAAGAAAAAGGACGGCACGGAGGAAATATTGCAGACCGATTGGTATCTTTCGTCGGATTTTTCCGAGGCAGAGCTGCGTATTATTATTGATAGCCTGATGTGTTCCAAACACATCTCTCACCGACAATTGAAGCAAATTACAGATAAGATCAAAAGGCTTGGAAACAAATATTTCTCGCAAAAGATCCAACACGTTATGACCTTGCGCGATAACCAACCCGAAAACTCGCTTCTGTTCTTAAATGTAGAGGATATTGATGAGGCTATCTCGAAAGGAAAACAGATCGCCTTTATCTATCACGACTACGGAACAGACAAAAAAATGCACCCTCGGACAGATGACGAGGGCAAGGTGAAAGCATATATTGTAAACCCATATCAGATGGTAATGGCTAACGGACGATATTATCTCGTTGGAAACAACGATAAGTACGATAATGTTTCCCATTTTCGCATTGATCGAATAAAAAACATCAAGATATTGGATAGCCCAGCCAAGAAAGCAACGCAAGTCATAGGCTTCAAGGACGGCTTCGACCTACCCACGCACATGGCGGAGCATATCTATATGTTCGGCGGAGAGTGCGGAATGGTGACCTTCACCGCGAAGAAAGATATCATCAACGATATTATTGATTGGTTCGGTGCGGAGGTGCGCTTTTGGAACGAAACCGAGGATGAGGTCAACGTGTCCGTCCGCGTTAACTATCATGCCATGAAATATTGGGCGATGCAGTACGGTTATCATGTTACCGTTACCTCGCCGCCCTCGCTCGTAGAGAAGATTAGAGATGAACTTACCGCCGCGGCGGAGAAATATCAGAATTAAAGAAAAGGAGTTTATTATGAATCAGGAGGAATTAATACAGGAAATGCTTGACGAATATGCGGATTTAAAGCATCAACAAATTCAAGATAGACAAGAACTTTTACAAGAATATGTACAAAAGGATTGTGTGGAAGCAATTTATCTCCTTGGCGAAGAACAGCTTGCAGATTTTCCGTGTGGCGATACATTGGAATTATTTGAAGAAGCTGCAGAGCGCGGTCACGCAAAAGCTCGCTACAGAGTTGGTATTATGAACGAAATGGAACGACATCTTGGTGGGCAAGAAGATCCTCGCATGGCATATTATCATTACATAGAAGCTGCAAAACTTGGAGTGACAGAAGCAATATACGAAATAGGACGCCATTATTATGAAGGGCTCGGAGTTGAACAGAATTATGCGAAAGCTGTTAAATATCTTGAGTTGGCAGCACAAGAAAACAGTCCTGATGCTATGTATTTGTTATCTGAATGTTACGCACAAGGACGCGGAGTACAAAAAGATTTAGAAAAAGCACTTGAATATGCGCAGATGGCGTATATTGAGAAGGAGTAAAAATGAGGAATAGCAAGAATGCAGAGGCACTCAACAAAGAATTGAGGCAACTGCAGCAGCAATGGTATGATAAACTACCAAAAGAGTATAAGGAATATGACGATTTTTCTTCTCCTTTCTGCTTTGGCATCTCGAACGCCGCTTGGAGTGATAAATTACCATTAATCATGTATATTGGAGAAGAACCAAAAGATTGGTGGTTTAATGATGAAAATCACCATGAGCAAGACATAGAATATCTTCAAGAATACTCAATCGCATATTTAGAAAAGCAACTCTATTCTACTTCTGATTTTTGGAAATACCAGTGTGTAAAAGATTATCCGCATGTATTTGATAAGCAAAACACTTCTCCGTTTTGGACGTTTATACGAGATGTTTACAAAGAAAACGACACTATAAAATATAATATTTGTTGGAATAATCTTGATAAACTACATCGAATAGTGGAAAGTAAGACCAAGCCTTTAACTTACGAGATGGAAGCGGAATTGCAAAATATTTTGCTTTTTGAAAAATCATTACTGTTGAATGAAATTGAACTTGTAAAGCCAGATATCATTATATTTATGGGAAAATACTATAACGAATCTATGGCTTGGGCAATGGGCAACAACTATAGTGTTGAGGATTTAGACAAACATACTCCATCACCTGAAACATTTTTTGTTAGCGAAGTTAAAGAGATTCCCACTCCCCTTCAAAAAATAATTAAGAAAATGATATGGATATATCATCCAAATTACATTCAACATCAAGGCTCAGAAACCCATATCGCTGCCAAAACGCAGGTAGAAGAGATCTTGAAAAACGTAAAATCATAGCAAAGGCAAGCGCAGAACTCATTTCTGAATTCTGCGCTTGCCTTGATGTTGTTCATCTCGGCAACCCAACGGAGCATATCGCGAATTTTCAAATTCTCATCAATACCTCTTTCGGTAGCGAGGCGTGAAATGATGTTTTCAAGCATTCGGTTTGCTTCAAGGTCGATTTCGTGCAACCGAGCGTTCAACGTGCCCTCGGTCAATAACGTGGTGTACCTTCCGCGACGATGGTTTTTCATATAGTCAAGATAAAACTGCCCGTACTTGCCAATTTTGTAATTGGTTTTTTCAGGCAGTTTTGTTTCCGGTATAAGACGCCCGTTTTCTTCACGATAGGTTCCACCAAGTGTTTCATACAATGTTTTCATTACAGTATCTCCATTCAAATTATTTGCGATATACTGTATCGATTGTCTTTACCACTTGTTATTTTTGAAACCTTCGTTACGGCGCGTCAGCTCATACAAGTGCTTTCTCTTTTTCTTTATCCCTTGGCAACAATGGTGATATTGACAGGCTCGATCCCCGCCTGTTCATACACCACAGCATTGATCTGCGCAAGTTGTGCAGACTGCAGTTGTCCTTCGTTCTTGACCACGATATTGGCACTATCACCGTTGATGACAGCAACGCACTTTTCAAAACCCTTGCTCATCAAAAGCGATTCAATATTGGATTCCTGTGCCATTTCCTTGGCAATGGTCTGAATTTCAGCCATAGCTTCGGCTTTAACTGCTTCATCGGCTTTTTCGTTATCTACTACAGCGTTCAACACTTCCAAAGCCTCGTCGCGAGCGCGTTGGCGGCTGATCTCCACAGAGGAAAAATAGCTGTCAACGTCTTGCAGCACGTCTTCCGCCGTGGTATCACTGCCGACAACCGTTGTGGTCATCTCTGTGCCGTAATTGCCCGACATACCGGCGCTGGCATCATAAGAGAAGCCATCGTTTTTGTCGTTGTTCGTGAAAAACACCCAGTTCAAAGCCACTGCCACGCCAATCAACACCACAGCGCCTGCGATCATGAGGTTTCGTCTGCCAATCTTTTCGAAAAATTTCTTCACCGAGTCCCATTTGTTCTGTGCATCCATATGTCTGCCCTCCATTCTGATTTGATACATCACATCCTATGTTTCGATCGAAGAGATTATGCCTGAACCCGAACACTTACAATAAATTCTGTCATCCGCCTCCGGTAACATAGATTTTATGGCTTCCTACGCCAAAAGCAGCAGAAAGCAAGGCTGTCATTTCGCTCTGCACCTGAGGATCATGCCCGCCTTGGCACACCACACCGATCCCTAATATTTCCGGAACACGCTCAGTGAGGTACACCACTCGTTCATCGTTACCGCTACCGATGATGATATGCTCATTGGTCTCCCCTCCGGATGTTACCTTTTTATCGGTTGCATAAACGTATTCATAGCCTCCTGCCAAATTGACCACCGCATATACTTGCCCTGCACCCCTTACACGGCTGCAGATAGACGCGATTCGTTCTTCTAAGGCTTTTCTGTAAGACTCCATGCTGAGAAGCTCCACCCCCTCTCCAGCCGCCTCGGAAGGTTTAGCAGACGCAGCGTCGTCGCCCGACATGAAGATTCTTTTCCACTCTCCGCCAAACAAAAGCAAGATAATCCCCAATACCAAACCGATCAATAGGATTTTTAATTTCCCATTTTGTTTCATGGCACCTACGGTTCGGCTGATGTTTTCCTGTTGATCCATCATAGCTCCTTTCTCTCACGCCGATTCTGACAACGATATGGGTAAATCTACCGATACGCTACATGGCACAGACAACATGTCTGTTACGTACTTCTCGATCACGTGTGGATTTTGTAGGATCGCCGTTCTTTTCAAAACAATGCTGATCTTTTGAATCTGCGGCAAATTTTCGATTGTGACCATGTGAGCCACGACGGCACAATGATCCCGTGGCACGGCATAACGTTGTTCCAACATTTCATACACCCAGTTCTCCACAGCCTCTTGGGTTACATGGCTGATTTGCTCACTAAAAGCATCCTGATAGACGGCGTCAGTTTTGTCGGATACCGCGGGGAACGATTCATCTCCCAAGTCTATCAGAAATTCCATACCCGCTTTCGCCGCAGGAAGAAATGAGACAATCAAGCAAAGTCCTATCAAAAAGCGTATATGTCCCGTCATTTTTCCTTGCTTTCCCCCGGGAATCAACCATTCTGCCAAGACAGCCAAAACAACCACCGCGATCCAAATTGAGATATACTGTCGCACTGTCAAGCCTCCTTACGCTATACCCCGCCAACAGCGGAAGCACCATGAGCAAAGATCGCCAAAGCCAGTACACAAACAAGAGAAACAATCCCTACTGCCGCGATCATATAGCCATACAAACTTTCCACCTCTCTCAATAGTCCTGCCTCTCCGTCACACCCCATCATCGTGGCGACGGTTGCAGACAACTGATAGCACAAGCGGAACAAAAACAACTGCACAAGGGTGGGAAGTAACAGAAGGGCGATCAGCATAAGTCCACAAACTCCGGAAATCCCCCGTATCAGTTCAATCCCCGCAGCCACCGTGCCGAGTGTTCCGGAAACAGCACCACCCACCACAGGAATCATCTGACCCACCGCATATTTCAGTCCTTTCATTCCCAAGGAATCAGCACGGGCAGATAAAATGGATTGCGTAGAGAGAGCGACACTTAACAGAAACATGACGAAACCTAAAAAAGTCGTATACCATTTCTTGATAAGTCCTCCCAAAGCCGAGAATCTGACTTGGATACCGTCCCCTAACACATCCAGTAAAGCAAATGCCAACGAAACCCCAAAAACCGCAGGTGACAGATAGGAAACGGCATATTGGCAAACACTCAAGACTAATTGTAAAATACCTTCATTGGTGGCAGCCTCTGCAATGTTCCCACCCATCGCATACATCGTGCCCATCAATGGCAGAAATCCTGTCATGAGGAGAGACAACTGTGAAAAGTAAGTTTGAAGCCAAGTAACCATAGACGCCGCTCGACTCACAATGAACGCATAAAGGCAGAGCCGCAAGAAAAAGGTCACCCCTTCCCCTCCACCGGGGATTGATGCTCGCCAACGATGTAGTAGTGCAGCTAAGCAGAGAATCACCAGAAGAGAGCCTAAAAGACTCAGGGCGTCATGCAACCGCAAACCCAAAGCTTCCAGGCTTACACGAAATAAATATTCCGGTCGGGTCATGGAAGAAGCCGCTGATAATGCCTTCTCAGCGTCAGAGGAAAACAGATCCTCCGGCAAAATGCCTATTATTTCTTGGGATAGATGATCCTCTATTGCGGTATAACTTTCGGGCATTGTTTCGTGTGTCTCCGCTGATGAGTCGAAAACACCGCTTACGAAAAGGAAAAACAGACAGAGGATATAAAACCCAGTTTTTTTCATTTGTCAAACTCCCAGTCCCGAAAGCGTACGAACGGTGTCCAAGATTTCTTGAATCATGGGTAGTGCCAACAGGATCAATGCCATTTTTCCTGCCATTTCCACCCATACACCTAATGCCGTCTCTCCGCTATCTCGACAAATCCCTAAAGCAAGCTCTGTAACAAAAGATATGCCTAAAGCTTTCAAGATCAGTGACCAAATGCCGGATACTGTGGCGTTTTCTTCAGATAAAGTCTTTCCAAAAGCCAGTAGCGCCTCCGCGGACGTAAGGATCATCCCGCCTATCACCACACCTAACGCCAGGCGGACAGGAATTCCCCAATCGGGCTTGTACTGTTTAAAAATCAAAAGTGCAAGGCTTCCCAAAATAGCAATGCCTGCAACCTTCATCATATTCAAGCCTTACACCTCCTTGCCTTCATCTGATTAGACCCCAAACACGGAGCGTATGGTATCGAAAAGTCCGCCGATCTCTTCTATCAGCAATAAGAGGACGACGACGATGCCTGCAATGGTCACCAGCATGGATTGCTCGTCCCTCCCCGACTTTGACAGGATTTGGCACGCAACAGAAACAAGAATGCCCACGCCGACAACTTTGATGATCAAGGAGATATCCATGTTCTTTCCTTTCATGGGTTGATTTTCTCTTTATAGCGTCCTGTGCATCGATGTAAGAAAGGGGAATATCGATAGCTGACATCCCCCTTAACAGACGTGAGTTGACACTACCACAGTAGGATCACAAGTCCCAAGGTGGTACATAAACTCAAGATGCTGTTTACGCGAACCCTCATAGGTGTTACCTCTGCCAGCTTTTGCCTTTCCGCATTAAGTGCCTGTATGTACTCATCACAACGCATCACCTGCTCCATCCGAAACGTTTGCCCGAGTTCCGAAGTAAAATTACGCAATAAGCGTTCTGTTTCAGGTTCCATATACAGCCGCGCCAAATGAATCATATCCGGAAGTGCATAGGTCTTTGGGATTCTTCCCTGCCCGTCTTTGTTTTTTTCGCCAAGACAAGAAAATAAAAGCTCGGGATCTGCTGTGGATAAGATTTCAGACATCGGCATGGCATAGCAGTTGATTTGCCCTTTGATATAGCGTAAAAGTGCGATATACCCGTCCAGTACCGATAACCGTCGATGTTCCATGCGATTCATAGACAATGCCGCAAAACCGCCCATCAAAAGAATCAATCCCGCGCCCAGCCATTTATAAAGCATCTGCCACCGCCTCCCTTCGAAGGATATCATACACAAAGTCTCCCGAACCGTCACGGCGAAGTCCCACATACGCGCCAAACAGCCCCGCCTGGTGAAGCATTTTTAGTCCTGTTCGACTCAAAAGTTCCTTGACCGAACTGCCATGGGCTGTAGCCACCAAGGGGACCCCGCCATGGTAAGCAGAAAGCAGTGCCGCCGCGTCTCTGCCATCTCCGATCTCGTCGCAGACAATCACCTGGGCATTGAGGCATCGGGTAGCAATACTGACACCCATGGCGCGGGGATAGCCTGTCAACACATCCAAGCAGAGCGTTTCTCCACCCAAGGGAAAAGTCAACTCTCCACGAGTGTCTACGACTACGGTACGCAAGGGCTGACGTCCCCCCGCCAAATGGGCAGCCACACCTCGAAGCAGGGTGGTTTTTCCTTCTCCGGGGGGAGCATAAAGCAAAATACCGTAAGGCACACCTGTTTCAGCATTCATCCGTCTTAACAGATCTGCTATTTCTTTACCCATCTGTCCATGAGCATGGGGAATCCGTATACATAACGCGCTGATTTCCCGTATCCCCACGATGCGTCCGTCCTCGCAGGTAGCTTCTCCCGCCACCCCCACACGGATTCCACCGTCCAAGGTCACAAAACCTTCATTGATATTTTGGCTATAAGCATACAGCGATCCACCGCACATACGGGTGAGGATGGAAAATAGTTCGGTGGCGTTCAGGGTCAGATCCAGCATCAGGTTGCGTCCCCCCACAGTCAAGGACGCGCGGCGATCCGCCCGCAATCGGATCTCCTCCAAATATCCCGGAGAAAGTCCTTTGGGAGGGCAAGCCGCATATATGGCATCTAATACATGTTTCGGCAAAGATTCTTGTAAGTTCTTCGGAATCTGTACATTGACTGTTTCCATCGGCAGATCTCTTGCAGGTCGGCAAGTATTCGCGACTTCGGCACTTCGGTGTGTCATAACAAAACCGTTTCGGTGTTTCTGATCCATATATGCGCCTCCCATCCGTGATAACACTATATGATCCCCAAAAACATTTTAGACCATTAAAGCACATGGCAGAAACAACTCTTGACAAGCAGCGAAAATATGCTATAATAGAGGTAACTATTTTTTGCCCAACGAAAGGAACCATGTCATGGGTGATTTTATCAGCAACAATCCCGGCGGAAAATCGGATCTCTTTTCTCCCCCGCCCCCAAAAGAGCCGCCCCATCAAGAATCCTTCATCGATAAAGAGGAAACCATAGAAAACGATCATACTGAACCTGACGGCAATGCCTCGTCAAACGAAAATTCCTCTTTTTCAAATACCAACACCTCTCATGATGAATATACACATAATCCTTCAAGCGGCTCCTGGCAATCGTCAGGACAAGGTCAGTATCAAGGAACTTATGCCTATGATCCTGTGTATCAACAGGCGGTGTACGGTAATCCTCCCCCGCCAGAAAACAAAAACAGCGGCTTAAACACCGCTTCTTTGGTATTGGGAATTGTTTCCTGCGGTGGACTCATCTTGTGTTGCGGTTGTTTTTCTCCCATCACCGCCATTCTTTCCATTATCTTTGCTTGCATCGGACGCGAAAATGGAAAGTTTAATGGGAAAGGACTGGCGGGCTTCATTCTGTCGATCGTTTGTTTAGGCTTGATGCTCTTGCTCTTCTCTCTTGTGATGGCATCGGGAGCCAATGAATGGTCCGCTATTACGGAAGACGTTATGGCCGATTCTATTCTCACGACCATACAGATGATTCTATAAGTAACGTAGTACAAACAAAAAGACATACGGCTCATTTTTGAACCGTATGTCTTTTTCTTTAAAGCATTGATCAACCCAGCTTAGCTCTGGCAGCACGGGTGCCTTCCAGCTTTTCCTGAGCGGCTGCCAATTTGGCTTTTTCGCCTTCCACCACAGCGGCGGGCGCTTTGGCGACAAAGCTTTCATTGGACAGTTTCTTTTCAAAGCGAAGCACTTCCTGCTCCAGCTTGGCGATCTCACCGTCAAGGCGTGCCTTTTCCTTTTCGAAATCCACAAGATCCGCGAGAGGCAGGTAGGCAGTAGCGGCGGGAGTGATGACTTGTACTGCTGTATCAGCCGAGACAATGGTCTCATCAAACTGCTCTGCCACGGAAACGCCGGCGGCAGAAGCCAAACGTGCAAAGAAGGCGTGAGTTGCGGGACGGAACGTATCTACGTACTTAGTCTGAATAAACAACGCTGCCTTGCGGGAGGGGGCAATGTTCATTTCACTTCTGCGGTTACGGATGGCACGAATCAGTTCAATGATGCGCTCCATCTCAGCAGCTTCCTCGGCAAATACGTGGGCATCATTGACAGCGGGATAGTCAGAGATCATGATGCTTTCCTTATCCCCTGCCATGGTAGGCAGAGAAGCGAAGATTTCCTCGGTGATAAAGGGCATGAAGGGGTGCAAAAGTTTGAGGATACCATTGAGGACATAGGAAATGACCTGTTGGCAGATCTCGTTACCTTCTGTCTCCTTCTCGTTGAGTCTTGCCTTGGCAAGCTCAATATACCAATCACAGAAAACGTCCCAAGTGAAATCATACAATGCGCCCAAAGCCACACCAATCTCATACTTGTCGAGATTTGCTCGGACATTTTCCACCAAATGATTGAACTTATGCAAAAGCCACTTATCTTCGGGAGCCAGCTTAGAGGTCTCGGGGAGGTGGATCTCGTCAATGGTGAGATTCATGCGGACGAAGCGGGAGGCGTTCCACAGCTTGTTGGCGAAGTTACGGGCAGCCTCAATCTTCTCGTCCGAGAAGCGCATATCGTTTCCGGGGGAGTTACCCGTAGCCAGCGCAAAGCGGAGAGCATCGGCACCGTAGTTGGCGATAATCTCCAAAGGATCGATGCCGTTGCCCAAAGACTTGGACATCTTGCGACCCTGGGCATCACGCACAAGACCGTGGATCAGGACGGTGTCGAAGGGTACCTCGCCGGTGTATTCCAACGCCGAGAAGATCATGCGGGACACCCAGAAGGTAATGATGTCATAGCCGGTGACCAACGTGCTGGTGGGGTAGAAATAGGACAGATCTTCGGTCTCCTCGGGCCAGCCCAAGGTAGAGAAGGGCCAAAGCGCGGAGGAGAACCAGGTATCCAGGGTGTCGGGATCCTGGGTCACGGAGCCGCCGCACTTGGGGCAGGCGGTACAGCCGTCGGGCGCCACCTCTACGTGACCGCAAGCATCGCAGTAGTAGGCGGGAATGCGGTGACCCCACCACAGCTGACGGGAGATGCACCAATCCTGGCTGTTCTCCATCCAGTGGAAGTAGTTCTTGTCAAAGCGCTCGGGGACGAAGCGGGTCTTGCCCTCGCGGACGGCGTCGATGGCGGGCTTAGCCAAAGGCTCCATGCGGACGAACCACTGGAGGGAAATCATGGGCTCGATGGTGGTACCGCAACGGTAGCAGGTACCTACCTCGTGCTTCAGATCCTCGATTTCGGCAAGGAAACCGCCTTCGCGGAGGTCATTAACGATAGCCTTACGTGCCTCGTAACGATCCATGCCGGCGTACTTGGGATAATTGTCGGTAATCTTGGCGCGGTTGGTCAGCACCACTTCCATGGGGAGGTGGCAACGGCGACCTACCTCAAAGTCGTTGGGGTCATGGGCGGGGGTGATCTTCACGCAACCTGTACCCTTGTCCAACTGGGCGTGTTCATCAGCGACGATAGGAATACGGCGACCCACCAAAGGCAGAACAACGTACTTACCGATAAGATCCTTGTATCTCTCGTCAGCGGGGTTGACGGCCACGGCGGTATCTCCCAGCAGAGTCTCGGGACGAGTGGTCGCGACTTCAACATATCCGCCACCGCCTACCAGGGGATAGCGAATATGCCAAAAGTGACCGTTTTGTTCCTCGTAGTCCACCTCGGCGTTGGAGATGGACGTTTCACAATGGGGACACCAGTTAATGATACGCTCACCACGGTAGATCAGCCCCTTGTCATAGAGGTGACCAAAGACCTTACGGACAGCCTTGGAACAACCTTCGTCCAAAGTGAAGCGCTCACGGCTCCAGTCACAGGAGGAGCCCATCTTCTTGAGCTGAGAAATAATGCGATTACCATATTGCTCTTTCCATTTCCAAGCGCGCTCAAGGAACTGCTCACGACCCAGATCCTCCTTGGTCAGCCCCTCCTTACGCATAGCCTCTACGATTTTCGCTTCGGTGGCGATGGAGGCGTGGTCGGTGCCGGGGAGCCAAAGTGTGGAGAATCCTGACATACGCTTATAGCGAATGAGGATATCCTGAAGGGTGTTGTCTAATGCATGACCCATGTGAAGCTGACCCGTGATGTTGGGCGGAGGAATCACGATAGTATAAGGCTTTTTTTCGGGATCGATATGAGCCTTGAAGTAGCCCTTGTCTACCCAATTCTGATAGATCCTGTCCTCAAATTCAGACGGAGCATAGGTTTTGGGAAGTTCGGTGTTGGGATTCATCATATACCTACCTTTCTTTTGGAAGCGTCATAGGAAACTTTTGAAAATAGTTTCCACCGGAATCCTCCAAAATCTTTCGAAATTTTATGTGTCTTTTTAATATATCATTTGCTTTAAAGTCCTGGACGTTTCTAAAAACAAAAAACGCCCTCTCGTATCAGGACGAGAAGACGCGGTACCACCTGATTTCGCACAGAGAGATTCCATGCGCACTCTATAGAATATAACGGTTCTCACCGGTGAGCACTACCCTGTCATGTTACAGCTCACGCTCACAGCTCACAGGCGACCTTCATCCGTTTGCCGCGGGGGACTTGCACCAACCGTCCCTTCTCTTTCGCGGCGCCGGGATTACTCCTCCCGATCACAGCTTTTGATGATTGATTGGGGTCTGATACATTCCGACCCATCGGTCTTTCACAGCAAAGTCCCGGGTCGGAATGTATTCATACCAAGGTTGCGGTCGTTTTACGTAAGATTACTCTGCTGCGTAAACGCTGACCTGCTTCTTGCCCTTGGGTGCATGCTCGAACTTAACGCGACCGTCGATGAGGGCAAACAGCGTGTCATCCTTACCGATACCAACGTTGTTACCGGGGCGGATGGCGGTGCCTCTCTGACGAACGAGAATGTTGCCGGCGAGAACTTCCTGACCGTCAGCTCTCTTCACGCCAAGGCGCTTGGATTCGCTATCACGGCCGTTCTTGGTAGAACCGACACCCTTCTTGTGAGCAAAAAATTGCAAACTGAGCTTCAACATCATTCTTACCTCCATAAATCTTGTGGGCAACTTACATAGTAAGTCGGGTGCTTGTGCACCTTGGAATTGCAAGCGAACAGACGTTATTTTTAATCAATCGTCTTCATAAGCGCGATTGATGACCTTGACATCCAAATAGTCTCCATACTCCTCCAGCATATCTGTGAGCTGCTGGTAATAGCCGAGAAACAGACCCGAAACGGCATACCGCTTGGTTTCGTCCGCCTCATATTCGGGCAGAGCGGCACGTGCGCGGACGCGGATGGTGGTGGTTCGATCCTCGATGTCGTAATCCACACGGGAGGAATACGCCACCTCAATGGTGTTGATCAGAAACATGGTCATGGCAGACAGCGCCGAGCATAGAATGTCCGTGCCCTCTTCGCCATAGCCTGTATGTCCCTGCTCTTCAAAGCCATAAAAAATACCGTCACTACGATAAAAAACGATCTTTGTCATATGACACCTCCATGAAAGAGGATTTGAGGGAAATTAGCCCTCGATCTTGACGATCTGCACCTTAGTGAAGGGCTGTCTGTGACCGATCTTCTTCTTCTCGTTCTTCTTGGACTTGTACTTCATAACGTAAATCTTCTTGGACTTACCGTTCTTAAGTACGGTTGCGGTAACGGTAGCACCCTCGATAACGGGAGTACCAACCTTGAAGCCTTCCTCGGTGGCGAGAGCGGCTACGGGGAAAGTAACCTCCGCACCTTCTTCAACCTCCAGCTTCTCAACGAAGATGATGTCCTGCTCGGAGACCTTGTACTGCTTTCCGCCTGTCGTGATAACAGCAAACATGAAAAGCACCTCTTTTCTTTAAGACTCGCTAAAGTGGGGCGGCGATCCTTCCTCATTATCCTCATTTTTCTTTACCTCGCAAGGTAAAAATCATTTTGGACAACTTGAAAATGACCGCGCTTAAAAGACGCCCGTTTTAAGCGGCAAATCATTATAACACGAAACGCGTTGTTTGTCAATAGGTTTTCGGGATTTTTTATAAACTTTTCCCGATTTTTTTGTATGAAATACCGAGAGCCTCGGTTGCACATCTGTACAGCCGAGGCTTGTCTATCAATTAGTTGTAGCGCTTTCCACCAAACGCTCTGCGCCATACCGCTCGCGAAGCTTGGGCTTTTCGATCTTACCCGTGGGGTTACGAGGAACGTCAGCGAAGATGATCTTCCTGGGTCTCTTGTAGCGGGGCAGATCCTGACAGAATGCCATGATCTCTTCCTCTGTACAAGTCATGCCTTCCTTGATTTGGATAATTGCCGCAGCGATCTCACCCAGCCTTTCGTGAGGCAGACCGATCACTGCAACGTCGCTGATCTTCTCATGCGCGCGGAGGAAGTCCTCGATCTGAACAGGATACAGGTTCTCACCGCCCGTAATGATAACATCCTTCTTACGGTCAACAAGATAGATGAAACCTTCTTCATCCATACGCGCCATGTCACCTGTCAGAAGCCAACCGTCATCGGTAAGGATCTCGGCGGTGGCTTCGGGATTCTTATAGTAACACTTCATGACACCGTCGCCCTTAACCGCTAGTTCGCCCACGTCGCCCTGCACCACAGGATTGCGGTGTTCGTCCAAAATCTTGCATTCCCAGCCATGACCGGGAATACCAATGGCACCCACTTTATGGATATTTTCCACCCCCAAATGAACACAACCGGGACCGATGGACTCGGACAAACCATAGTTGGTATCATAGTCCTGACCGGGGAATTTCTCCTGCCAACGCTTGACCAGCGAGGGAGGAACAGGCTGAGCGCCGATATGCATGAGGCGAAGCTGGGACAGACGGTATTCATCAAGGTTCAGTTCTCCCCGGTCAATAGCATCCAGAATATCCTGCGCCCACGGCACGAGAAGCCAAACGATGGTAGCGCGCTCTTCAGAGATTGACTGCAAGATCCACTCGGGACTGACACCACGAAGAAGAACAGCTTTACTGCAGGATACCAGAGAGCCAAACCAGTGCATTTTTGCGCCCGTGTGGTACAGCGGGGGAATGCAAAGAAAAACGTCGTCTCGTTTCTGACTATGGTGCGCCTGTTCGGTAATAGCAGCGGTCATCAGTGCCTTATGACGGTGTAAGATGGCTTTGGGGAAACCTGTAGTACCCGAGGAGAAGTAGATGGCACCGTCATCCTCATCGCAAAGCTCCACAGGAGGGCACGTGGATGAGCAATAGTTGATCATCCGAGAAAAGTTGGAGGCATAGTCGGGGGTATCCTCCTCATTGCCCACGTAGAAAAAGTCGGTAATGCCATCAAGCTGGGGAAGAATCACATCCACACGGCTGACAAACTCGGGTCCAAAGACCAAAATGCGGGTATCAGACAGATCTACGCAATATTTGATTTCATCAGAGGCATAACGGTAGTTCATGGGTACCACAATGGCGCCTGCCTTCAAAATACCAAAGTATACGGGCAACCATTCCAAGCAGTTCATGAGCAGGATGGCCACCTTATCGCCTCGTTTGACGCCGCGAGACAAGAGAAGATTAGCAAAGCGATTGGCTCGGCGATCGAAATCTCGCCATGTCATATCTCTGCGATAGCAAGCATCGGCAGAGGATTCGATCAGGTTATATTCACGCCATGTGACACCTTTGTCAGGTTGTTTGTCGGGGTTGATCTCCACGAGGCAGATATCATCGGGATGAAGCCGTGCGTTCTTTTCCAAAAATTCCGTAATGGGCATAACAATATCCTCTTTTCTATGATGTAGACGGTAACAAAAAAGCCCCCTGTGTCTCAATAGACGACAGAGGACGCCAAAGCGTGGTACCACCTCAGTTCACCATGCTTATCTATGACTTTGAAAGCACGGTCTTTCGGGGACAAAGCTCCCCTTGCGCTACAACGGGCGCACCCGTGACAGCCTACTCGGTGTGGATCCTTTGGGTGTCAAGCTGGCAGAATGTATTCCCCCGTCTGTCTCCGACTGCTCTCACCAACCGCAGTCTCTCTGCATTCGACCCAACGGGCTACTTGTTTCCGCTCATACGCTTTTTAAAAATAGGAATGAGTCGATTATAGCACAGAAAAAAAGATTTGTCAAGGGCTGTGCGGGATTTTATTGGTAGTTTTCTGCCTTTCTGTCAATGACGTGTATGGGGCGAAGTTGTTTGCCGACCGGGTCGGCAAACAACTAACATTCATTTATTCTCCCATCGGGAAATCTTCAACATTGATGGCTATACCGTCCAAAAGATTCTCAAAGCAAGTATCATCATCCACTTCCGTACGAACACCGTCGATATGAAGTAGCCGCAAAGATGCGAAATTATACGTCGAGAGACGGCGGTCAAAGGCATCGTCGGAATGGGCACAAATCAGGATATCATTGGGTTCAAAGCCCGTAACCACCAATGTATGATAGTAATCATCCATACCATTCCGAAGCTGGATAAAATCCCCCAGCTCCAATTCTCGCGCTCTTATTTCACGTCCGAACGGTCCTATCCCCCTGTTTTCCGAGGCAAAATTCGGTTGTTCTGTGACAAAATCATAAAAATATTCCACAGATGTCCATGCCGGCGCACGGTTATCGGGCGATACATAATACCAACCAAAATCCGGTGTAAAATCCATTGTACAACTTCCCGCCAAAAGGCATTGAGAGGCAAAATTAGTACAGTCCCCTCCCCTGCCGGTAAAATTCAGGAACAAAGGGTTACGATCCAACGCCCAGGTGCGAGCATATTCAACCACTCTTTCACGTATGTATGGTTTGGTAATAATCATGGCGACTCCTTTCAAAAGCATCATAAGGGTTCGACAAACCAATGGCAGACAGCTTTTCCGCCCCCTTATACAGCCTATGCAGAAGCACCTTTCCGTGTTCATTTTAAAATAAGAAGAAGAGTGCCCAAGGCACCCTTCTCTTTCTGTTTTTCAGAGATCAACCCACGTACTGGCTATAGATCTTCTGATAGGACTTGATACAATCCTCATAGCCGTTAGCCCCCACAGTCACGCAAACATAGTAGCTACCGTCAGCAGCCATCGCGCAAGTTGCTAAGCAATACTTGCTTTCGGGGGTATAGCCCGTCTTACCTGCAATAACCGTCAGCTTACCCGCAGTGGCAGGATTCAGATTTTTATACGTTGTCTTGAAGAAAGTCTCCAACAAATTATTGTAAATATGGTACGGGAACGTAGAGCCGTTGGCTTGCGTACAATCAGCGTCGATGGCATCCTCCGTCATGATCTTACGGCACAGGGACATATTCATGGCGTATCCAATCAGGGTAGCAAGATCGCGGCAGGTGGAATAATGATTCTCATGATAAAGACCCACAGGGTTGGTAAAATGAGTACCTGTAAGCCCCATCTCCTGCGCCTTTTGGTTCATGAGTGCCACAAAAGCATCCTCGGTAATGGCGATATAGCGTGCCAGTTCACAGGCAGCTACGCCGTCCGAGCGAAGCATCAAGGCGTAAAGAAGAGATTCCACAGTCAGTTTTTCTCCCGCTGCAAAACCGATACCCGAAGCTTCCGCTGCCTGCATGGCTTTGACAATATCGTAACTGATCGTAATGGTCTCCTGAAGGGCAGCCTCACTTCTCAAATGCTCCACCACAACGATCATGGTCATAATCTTAGTGATGGATGCGGGATATACCTTTTCGTCTGCGCCGCTCGAGGCAATGATTTTGCCATCAGACACCTTAGCCAGTGCCGCGTGGGTCGCAGTCAGCTGATCGAGAGATATCTGCGCCACAGAATCCGCATTCTGATAGAGAACATTGCCTTTCTGACCGTCCGCAAAGACTCCCTTATCCACATCAGGCGCTTGGACAGGCGGTTGTGTTTCCTGTTCCTGGCTGTTCCCCATGGGAGCAGTCGGCGTTGTCCATACTTTAGCGGTAGTGGCAAGGAAGATGGTCATAACCAAGAGTGTCACAGCCAAAAAACCTGCCATGATATAAGTAAATAATTCTTCCCCTCGGGTAAAAACCAGCCTGATTTCGTTCATCGCCCATTGGGAAGGATTGGGCTCACGAGGAACAAAAGGCTCGGACGTTGGAGAAACACTTGTCCGCTCATCCGAATCCATTGTTTCCATAGATTGCGTATCATATTCGTAATCGTGGTTCATATGTATCTTTTCCTTTCAAGATAGGGAGATCCGTGAAGGCTTTTGTCGTTCTCTTTCATGGTGTAAAAGAAAAGAAGCCCGCCCCTTGGGAACGGACTTCTCCTGTGCGCTCAGACGAGGCAGTACAGAGCCACGATAGCAACGAAAAACACGACGGAAATGATGACGGTCAACTTCTCCAGCATCTTTTCGCGCTGATGTGTCTTGCTCTTACCAAAGAAGGTATCGGAAGCACCGCCGGAGATAGCTCCGGACAGACGCTTATCCTTACCGGGCTGTAATGCAACCAGAACAGAAATGCCCAATGCCAAAACGACCAGGACGATTCCCATGATCAGTTCAAAAATTTCCATTGTAAAAAAACCTCCAAAAGGATAATTACTTCGACTATTATATCATACTTTTTCAAAAAAAGCAATAGGGTTTTTACATTTTCCCAAAAAAGTTTTTTATGATTCTTTTTCGGCACTCAAAGTAATGACAACTTCATGATAAAGACCGTTTCTGTAGTACGTGACGGTGACGTCATCACCTGCGTAATACTGATTGATTTCATTCATCAGGACATTCATATTGGTGGCTTCCACCCCATTGATTGCCGTAATGATATCACCCTCTTCCAGTTTGATCGCAGCATCTGTGCCTTCCGTCAAGGAACGAACATAGATCCCTGATACTTTGGGTGAAATGGTATTCTCAGGATTCTCCAAAGCATACGACTCTGTCACTTCCGAGATTCGGTCTTCCTCAAAGACATAATGACAGCCGCCTTCCATATAAACCCCCACAATACCGATAACGGGACGCTTATAGGAAACATTTGAATTGATACTATTGGCATGACCGTCCTTGATAATGGCATTCAGAATTTCCGATGCGCCGTCAGAGGGAATCGCGAAGCCAATGCCCTCATATCCATCCGAAAGCTTCATTGAAACGATGCCCACGACCTCACCTCTGGTATTGACCAAGGGGCCACCGGAGTTGCCGGGGTTAACCATGGCATCGGTCTGGATCATTTTCAGCTTCTTCTCCAACGTGCCGTCATCCTTATAAATTCTCAGCTCTCTGTCCACATAGGAAATGCATCCTCTGGTAGTCGTCCATGCCATTTCAGCGCCGCTGGGGTTGCCAATGGCATACACTGTTTGTCCCACAAAGCATTCCGAGGAATGAGCAAAGGTTGCGGGCGTCAGATTAGAACGATCCACCTTGATCACGGCAAGATCGTCCACCTCGGAAGAGCCGCGAAGCGTGGCTGTCGCATAAGAACCGTCATAGAATTTCACGCGAATGACTGTGCCGTCCTCGATCACGTGATGATTGGTGGCAATATAGCCGTCGGCGCTCAAAACAATACCTGTCCCGCTTCCGCCTCCGGTAGGCGTCGTGACCTCAATCAGCACCACGGATTTCTTGGTCTTTTCGATTGCCATCGAATCCGCATAGTCGTTACTTCCCAAGATGGCGCCGTTTTCATCGGTCATGCTTTCTCCGAATTGAACGGTGGGGAGCTCTCCTCCCTTCATCAGGAGAACGCCCAGAAGCAACCCAAAGCTCAAGGCAAAAACACCGGTCATGACCAAGGCATAAATCCACAGCCCTGCAGTTCTTCTTTTCTTGCCGATATCCATATCCCGTTTTTTCTGATCAGCATAAGTCCAACGATAAACCGTAGCAGGAGGGGGAGGAACCGGAATCTGTTGACTTGCAGGAGAGTTCAAAACTGTCGCGTCATGCCGTTCACTTTCTGCCGGTGTGGGCGTCGATAAACGCTCTGCGCTTTCCTGTTTTTTTTCCTTCACAGATGCTGTGCCCGAGCTTTCTTCTGAAGCTTCCTCGGTTGGAGCGAATTCATCCGTTTGAGGATTTTGGGGCGCGTCTTCAACCTCTTCGGGAAAGGACACTTCTTCGTGTGTTTGGGGTAAAGTCTCAGGCGTTTCCGAAGTTTCTACCGTCGGAGACAATTCATTTTCATTTGTTTTCTTGTTTTCGTTCTCATTCATGGGCAGGATCTCTTTTCGTTAATTTTACAACGTCGCCATTACCGTGCTCTTTGTCAAGTGAAAACAGCAAGGCGAACATACGGAGATGGGAAGCCCATGCCGCGCACAAGCTTCCCTTCATATCATCAGCTCAAAAGTTCAAATTTATAGCCAACGCCCCATACGGTTTTCAGAATCCATTTATCCGAAACACCTTCCAGTTTTTCACGGAGACGCTTCACGTGAACATCCACGGTACGGGAGTCACCTAAGTAATCAAAGCCCCAGACCTTATCCAGCAATTGGTCTCGGGTGAAGACACGGTTATAATTGGAAGCCAAGAAATACAGAAGTTCTAACTCCTTTGGGGGAATGTCAATAGATCTTCCCTTCAGTTTCAGTTCGTATTTCAGCTTACTGATTTCAATATTATCAAAACGAATCACCTCGTCATCGTTCTGTCCCGCGCTTGTCTGACAGCGGCGCAAAACGGCTTTGACGCGGGCGGAAAGCTCCTTAAGATCAAAAGGCTTGACCACATAATCGTCAGCGCCCAATTCAAGACCTAAGACCTTATCAAAAATATCGGACTTAGCAGAGACCATAATGATCGGCTTAGATGAAATCTCTCTGATTTCACGACAGACCTGCCAACCATCTTTTTTGGGAAGCATAATATCCAAAAGTACCATATCCGGCTCGTACATCTTAAAATAGCTGATCCCTTCCGCACCGTCAGCCACGGTTTTGACTTCGTAGCCTTCGTTTTCAAAATGGGTCTTCATCATGTCACTGATCATAGGATCATCATCGATCACGAGAATTTTGGTATCCATCATTTGGCGTATCCTCCTCATCCGCAACTGCTTGCGGCTCTTGTTTCCATTTCACTTTATATTATGATAACGCATATGTGGGATGACCATGTGAACAAACCTTGAATTTTCTCTGAAACCAAGGACACAGTCCATCCATAATTTATAGCATTTTTATTATAGCATACCCTTGACAATTTGTAAAGACTTTTTTGCGAAAAAGTTTCTAAAAATGTATTATTTTTTGTACGGCGTTCAAAAATAAGACACCTCCCCATAAAAATCGGGGAGGTGTCTTGTGGCACAATATCACTCTTCGCCATAAAGACGGTCGAGATTGTAAAATTCTCGAGTCTCTTTTGTAAATATATGCACAAGCACGTGACTGTAATCCAGCACGATCCACGCGTGATTATCCCGCCCTTCCACATGAAGGGGCTCCACCAAGCGGCGAGACATTTGGTATTCCACCTCGCCACCCAGCGCCTGCACGTGAGTGGAGGCATTACCGGTTGCCAGTACCATATAATCACAGATATCGGTTTTACCTTCCATCGAAATAACCTTCACATCCTTGGCACGCTTATGGTCAAGAAATTCTGCAATTGCCTTTGCCAGTGTTTCAGGGGCAGCCCCCTGCAAAGGCTCGGGGGTAGGTTCTTCCATTTCATTCATCGCGTTAGTATTTAATTCATCCATAATTATACCTCTTAATTGTAATTGATCATTTTCTTTTTACACGGGCACAAAGCAAGCTGTTGCGCGCATTCATGGTATCATTCGCCACAGGAGCATCTTCTGATAGAAGGGAGCGAATGGTCATATTAAAGGAAAGCAAGATAACGTCATCCAAAAGAATCAATCGTTCTTCCAAAGACATAGCCTCGGGGCAAGCCGACCAAAAGCAAGTACGCAACGTCACACAATCCGGGAAGGTTCGACTTTCATCAATATAGTCCGCCAGGTACAAAAGCTTTTCCGACAACGTCATCTCTGCCCGTCCTGTGGTGTGGTAACGTACAGCGCGGATGAGTTCCTCATGAGCAAACGCCGGGTATTTCAAGGGGATCAGGGCTGCGGCTGATTTGGCATGGTGGGTCTTGGGGGTCATTCTGTCCATATCGGACAGTTCCACGCCAAGGGAAGCGCACAGTGCCTCTTGCTCCTCGGCTTTGATTTCTTTCGTCAGGTCGTGAAGCAAGGCAGCCGCCCGGAGCAGATTTTCCTTTTCCGGACAATACAGCGCACACAGTCGGGCAATCATGTCCTCCACAGCAGCGGTGTGAGTATAACGGAAAGGGGACATTTCCAACATGATGGCTGCTCTCAACGCATTCAGTTCTTCTGTGCCCCACGAATAAAGGGTCTGATTCATCCTCTTAATCGGCCTGTTGATACAGACCTTTCTCCTTAATATAAGCTTCCACGGCAGGAGGGACCAGTCCTGTGATGGACTTCCCCTGCCCTGCCACAGCGCGAACCGTAGATGAAGACAGTTCAATGGCAGGGGCGGTGATCCTCCGCACAACCTTGCCGTATTTCTGATTGTATAGTGAAATTTTCTCGACGATCCGATCATCCAGTGACGTATCTGCTTCGCGGCGGATATACACAGGATAACACAGTCTGAAGATTTCCTCGGGCTGACGCCATTGATCCAAAGTCAAAAGCATATCGGTGCCCATCAAAAAGAACAAGCGGTTGTCCGGATGATACAGTTCCCGAAGCGTATCCACGGTATAGCTCTTCCCTTCACGTTTCATTTCCAGATCGCTGACAATCACGCCGTCGATACCCTGAAAAGCAAGACGGCACATTTCCAAGCGATCCGCGGCGGTGGCATCCCCCTTCATCACCTTATGTGGCGTCACGCCTGTGGGAATCACGTAAAGGATATCCAGCCACATCTGTTCCATAAAAGCTTTGGCAGCTGCCACATGACCCACGTGGACGGGGGAAAAGGTGCCGCCGTATATTCCAACTCTCATATCACTTCAACTGAATAGGATGCTTGGAGTCCTTGGAAGGGCGGTACAAAAGCACCTTGCGACCGATGACTCCCACGCAATGAGCGCGGGCAATCTCCGAGAGTGCGTCAGCGACGTCGCGGGGGGTATAATCACAGTTATCAAGTACCGAGATTTTGATCAGCTCTCTCGCCTCAAGCGCATCATGAACGGTGGTAACCAACGTATCGTTGATCCCTCCCTTACCAACCTGAATGATCGCAGACATATCCGACGCCAAAGAGCGAAGCTTTGCCCTTTGGGCAGACGTGATCGGTGCGGGCAGGGGGTATGCTTCAATTGAATATTTGCTCATAAATAAAATACCTCGATCAAAATTTTATATGGTGTGCCAGCGCATCGGCAAACTTGCGAATAGCGCGACCGCGGTGACTAATGACGTTCTTTTCTTCCGCGGTCATTTCTGAAAACGTCTTGTTTTGGGGTTCCTGTTGATTCTCAGCGACGTACAAGAACAGAGGGTCATATCCGAACCCACCATCTCCACGGTATTCGCTCAGGATGATACCCTGTGCTTCACCTCTCACGACGATTTCGTGGCCGTCGGGGAACACGCAGGCGATGACCGACACGAACTGTGCCGTTCGCTTTTCGTCGGGAATGTTTTCAAGATTTTTGAGCAAAAGCTCGTTGTTGGCAGCATCGTCGCCGTGCCCCCCGGCATAACGGGCGGAATACACCCCGGGTGCACCGTCCAGGACGTCCACGGAGAGTCCCGAATCGTCGGCAATGGCGGGATAGCGGTAGTTACAGGCGGCTATAGCTGTACGCGCCTTGATGAGGGCGTTTTCTTCAAAGGTCGTACCGTTCTCTTCAATATCGCCTACATAGCCGATATCGTCCAGCGAAAGGATGCGGACTTCGGGGATGGCAGCCGAGAGGATAGCGTTCAATTCTTTGATTTTTTTCAGGTTTCTTGACGCAAGTACAAAATCCATCATAACCTCTCAATTTTCAAACAACGCGCTGACGAAATCCTCAGCATCAAATTCCTGCATATCGTCGATCTTCTCGCCAACACCGATAAACTTTACGGGAATCCCCAGTTCGCGTTTGATGGAGATGACGATGCCGCCCTTGGCTGTACCATCCAATTTATTGAGGGTGATGCCTGTAATATTCGCGGCATTTCGGAATTCCTTGGCTTGAGAAATAGCATTCTGACCTGTCGTTGCATCCAACACCAGCAGATTTTCACGGCAGGCATCGGGCAATTCTCTTTCAATCACACGGTTCATCTTAGCCAACTCGTTCATGAGATTTTTCTTGTTCTGCAAACGTCCTGCCGTATCGATGATTAAGACGTCTGCCTGCTTTTTCTTAGCAGCGGCGATAGCATCAAAAACCACAGCAGCGGGATCACTCCCCTCGCTCTGCTTGACCATATCCACCTGTGCCCGTTCACACCAAACCGCCAACTGATCAATGGCGGCGGCGCGGAAAGTATCGGCAGCTGCGACCACTACTTTTTTGCCGCGGAGGCGCAAGCGCTTGGAGATCTTACCGATCGAAGTGGTCTTACCGGCACCGTTAACACCAATCACCATGATCACGGTAGGCGATGTTTCCATACGAAGAGGCTGGGTTTCGCCGATCATATCTGCAATAATTTCGCGGAGCGCAGTCATAATCTGCTCCTTCTCTTTCAAACGTCCGTCCTTGACACGGGCGCGAAGCTCGTCAAGAATCTCTTCGGTAGCCGCCATGCCGATATCGGCGGTAATGAGAATTTCTTCCAGTTCCTCAAACAGGTCTTCATCGATCTTGGTAAATGCCTTCAAAAGGCTATCCACGGGCGCAAATATCGCATTCCGCGTCTTGGTAAGTCCTGACTTCAAGCGTCCCCAGAAGGATTTTTTCGTGGTCGTGTCTTCCTCTTGTGCCTGAGGCGGCGCCTGCTCCGTCACGTCAACCGTTGGTTCATCTTCGGCGAGAACATCCTCCGCAGCATCAGACAAGTCTTCCTCAAGAATGTCCACGGCAGGTGCCTCGTCAGTCACCGCATCCTCAGCAAACTCATCGGTGTTTGCCTCTTGATCGAGGGATTCCTCGGCAGCTTCCGCCGCGGCAATTTCCTCCTCGGTCAGACCTTCTTCAAGCTCTTTTTCGAGCAGGTCTTCTTCGTTTTGATTTTTCTTTTTCTTGCCAAACAGGTTAGCTAAAAAGGCCATTCCAATCGTTCTCCTTGTTTTTGGAAATATCTGCGACGTCCAGAGCCAGCACCTTAGAAATACCGTGCTCCGGCATGGTTACGCCATACAGTCTCGTGGCAGCTGCCATGGTACCGCGGCGGTGGGTGATCATGATAAACTGGGTCTCGTCCGAATAACGTTTGATGTACTGTGCCAGTCGCTCTACGTTGACCTCGTCCAAAGCGGCTTCGATCTCGTCGAGAATACAGAAGGGGGTAGGATTCACCTTCAAGATAGCGAAGAACAATGCCACACCAATGAACGCCTGTTCGCCGCCAGAGAGCTGCATAAGGTTTTTGATGATTTTTCCGGGAGGGGCAGCTTTAATTTCAATACCGCTTTCCAGGACGTTATCGGGATCTGTCAAGGACAGCTCGGCAGAGCCGCCGCCGAACAATTCTGCAAAGGTCTTACCGAAATTCTCGTTGATGGCATCAAAGGAGGAGGTAAAGGCTTCCTTCATTTGGGATTCCAGCCCCGAAATGATCTTTACAAGCTCTGTCTGAGACTTTTCCAAGTCCTCAATCTGACTCTTCATATCATCATAACGTGCCTTGATCTCACGGTATTTCTCCACCGCATCAGGGTCAAAATGACCGATAGCACGGAGTTTGTTCCGACATTCGGTCTGAGTCGCCAAGATCTGTGAGCGATTCTCGGGGGTAACTGCAGGGTAATCCAGCGCCACAGCTTCGGCGCGGGTCAGCTCATAATCGTCGTAGAGGCGTCCTGCCAGTTTATTCATATCCGCCTGCAAAGACGTCAGCTTGGCTTCCGCCGTAGTAAACTCACGGAAGATATTTTCTCTGGCGGACATCTGTTCACGAAGCTTTTGCGAGAGCGCAGACAACTTTTCCTCAAATCCCGCATTATTTTTCTCCGCTTCATCTCTGCCACGGGTAAGCTCTGCCATTCGTGTCTCACCCTCTGCATAACGGCGGCGATTCTCCAACTGTGCCACGTTGAAATCATCCAGTCGGGCACGGTGTTCTGCCACACGGTCATCGGTTGCCTTGATATCTGCGGAAAGCTGACGAACGCGTTCTTCGCAAACACGAAGAAGGGCCTCCTCTGTTTCTTTATCCTTTCGAACTTCACTGAGGGAGATCATCAACTTGGTCTGCACGGCTTCCAGTGCATCCACCTGATCCTCCGCATCTCCCTTCTCTTCTGCCTTTTCGGCACGAAGAAGTTTCAAGTCTTCCACCGCTTGCATCAAAGATTGGGTTTCGGCGCGCAGATTTTGGATATCCTCCTCATTCTGCTCGCTCATGCGGATCAATCTTTCACAGTCTTCTTTCATACGGGTCAAGAGGGTATTATTGGCATCCAATTTTGCCTGCAACTGATCCTTGGCAGCCGTTTCATTACCCGTCAATACGCGAAGCAACTCCCGTTTATCTTCCAAGGACATTTTACTGTCATCGGCTTCCTTGATTTCCGCCTTGACTTTGGAAAGATCTTTCTCCATGGTCGTGATTTCGCCCTTGACAGTCTCCGCTTCCTCACTCATGCGCTTAATCTCGCCGGCGCGGGACAGGGCACTATTTTTCTGATTGACCGAACCACCGGTAAAAGAACCGCCCACATTGATCTGCTGACCGTCCAACGTAACGACACGTACGCGGTAGCGAAGGGCTTTTGCCATAGCGGTAGCATGATCGATGGTATCGAAAACAACGGTTCTTCCCAAAAGGGAGGACACCACGTTTCGGAACTTTTCATCACAATGCAGAAGCGAATCTGCCACGGCTACATAACCCGGGAAACCTGCCGCTTGTTTCATCTCCGGTGTTTCGGTCTGAGGGCGCATGGATGTCAGAGGGAAGAAAGTCGCGCGACCTGCTTCGCCACGCTTCAAGCAATACATCGCTGCCTTGGCGGTGGCTTCGTCTTCGACAACGATGTGCTGAAGATTAGCACCGAGGGCTGTTTCGACCGCCGTGATATAGGGCTCATCTACCGTGATCACCTTGGAGAGAGGACCATAGATCTTACCGCAAGCCTCTCCGCCAAAAGCGGTGACTCGTCCGTCGGCATACTGTTTCATGATATACTTGACAGCATGAGCATACCCTTCGTAATGCTCCTCCATCGCTTTATAAGTCGCGATTCGCTGATTCAAGGTATCGCGTCGCAGTTTTTTCTGATTCAGGCGATCAAAGCCTTCACCGTAGGACTCGTTCAAACGGATCAATTGCTGTTCCAGAGCCTCGATTTGTTCATTGACAGTATGAAGATTTTGGGTATAACCATCAATGGTTTTTTGACGCTTGGCGATCTTTTCATTCAGATCAGCAGACACAGCCTCGTATTGCTCCATATCCGTCATAATGCCGCTGTTACGGTCACTATGGTCGTTTCTGGTGTTTTCCAAAACCGACACACGAACCTTCAGATCCATCATGGCGTCCTCACGGGCGTGAATATCTGCGCCCATCAGGTCGATACTTTCATCCAACTTGGTAATGCGGGTCTGTAAAGCGGTGATTTCTTCCGCGTTACGGTTAAACTCGTCCTCCAGTCCTGCCTCCTTCGTTCCATGAGTTCGAAGTTTTTCTTTGTGCACGCTGGCTTGCTCTTGCTCACTTACCATTTGCTTTTTAAGGGTTTCTGCGGTCTGCCCGGCGGAAGCGATCAACTCATGGGTATGGGCAATATTACTTTCGGTGACGCGGAATTTACTTTCCAGTTCATGTTGAATCTCTGACAGCGCGGAAATCTCGTCTCTCAGTGTTTGCGAGATCTGACGGCTGTTTTGACTCATTTCGGTCATGCGCTGATTCTGCATATCCAGGGATTGAAGTGCATCATCCGCCTGTTCAAGGTCAAACGCGGCACGGTTGTGAAGTTCTGTTGCCGCAGTAATCTCATTGTGCAAGCGTTCGGTGTCATAGAGCCATAGGCTGATGTCTGCAACCTTTTTTCGCTCTAGCAAGACGATACCCCGCTTAGCCTTTTCTGCCTCTTTTTCCAGAGGACCTACCTGCATTTCCACTTCGTTGAAAACGTCTTTGATACGAACCATGTTGGCTTCCACACCGGAAAGTTTACGTTCGCTCTCGTTTTTACGCAAGCGGTACTTGGCGATACCAGAAGCATCCTCAAAGATGCTACGACGCTCTTCGCTCTTTCGGGAAACCATGTCTGCGATCCGTCCTTGACCAATGATGGAATAGCCGTCGCGACCGATACCTGTATTCAGAAACAGCTCGTAGATGTCCTTGAGTCTGACCGAGCGGCGATTGATCAAATACTCACTCTCCCCTGCTCTGAAATATCGGCGCGTGACCGTCACTTCATCATAAGGGCAATCCAGTTTACAAAAGTCCGACGTGTTGTCAAAGGTCACCGAGACTTCGGCATACCCCATGGGACGGCGGCTGTCAGCGCCACCGAAAATAACGTCTTCCATTTTGCTGCTTCGAAGGGTTTTAGAAGAAATCTCTCCCAATACCCAGCGCATAGCATCCGCAATATTGGACTTACCGCTGCCGTTGGGACCCACAATGACCGTCACGCCGGCGTTAACGTCCTCTTCCATGCGCATCTGCTCCGAGGTGTGTCCCGGATCGAAGATCAGCTTTGTTCTATCGGGAAAGGATTTGAATCCTTGAAGTTCTATAGATTTTAAATACACAGTTTTCTCCTTACAAAGAAATGATCAGACGACTCTGTACCGTCTTAACATTATCGAAATATCTATTGTGTCAGGCATATTTTTGCCTTTCTGTTATTTTACGCCAAACAGCGCCAGCGCATCCTTGGCGGCGGCTTGTTCGGCTTTACGCTTGGACCGCCCCTTACCACGCCCGATGACATTATCGTTGAGACGGGCTTCCACTTCAAAGGTCTTCATATGATCCGGCCCCTCTTCGTGAACAAGCACGTATTCCAAATGGTCACCTTCTGTCTGTTGAATGAACTGTTGAAGTGGGGTTTTATAGTCCCGGTCGGTGCCTTTGATCTCATACTCGCGGAGATCCTCTTCCACCAAGGGCAGTAGGAAATCGGCAACCTCGTCAAGCTTATATCCCGCATCTATGTAGAGGGCAGCCAAAACGGCCTCAAAGGCATCTGCCAGAATATTCTCGTTTTGTCGTCCACCATTGCGGTCTTCTCCGACACCCAGAAGCAGACATTCGCCTAAGCCAATTTTTCGAGCATAGCGTGCCAGCGCCGGAGCGCAGACCACATCCTTGCGCATGCAAGTCAAATCTCCCTCAGGTTCATTCTGATAATGTTGATAAAGATAACGGCTGACCACCAGGGACAACACAGAATCTCCTAGAAATTCCAATCGTTCATTGCAAAGCAAATGATGGTTTCGCTCTCCTGTTTCGTTGGAATGAGAGGAATGGGTCAAGGCGCGAACAATGACTGCCCGGTTCTCAAAGGTATGATCCAAACGGGTTTCCAGCTTTTTTAGCGCCTGAAAAAAGGCAGGATCATGAGCATCAAGAGGCATGTCCGTCACCTCCTTCCATGGTTTTTGAAGCTTCTTCCAACAGCGCCAAATCCGCCTGCATTTGTTCCAACGCGCCGGATGCCGACAGGGTCATGGCCTGATAAATGGCATTTTTGAAAGCTTTCTCTTTAGAAGAGCCGTGTGCTTTAATCACAGGCTTGCGAAGACCCAAAATGGGGCTACCACCAATTTCCGCGGCATCGAAACCACGGCGAAGCTCCTTGATCTTTTTACGAAGCAACAGATAAGAAAGCGATCCTCCTATCCCAGACTTGAAAATGCCCTTCAGCTTTTTTGAAAACAATTTTCCCATGCCTTCAAAAGCTTTCAAAGTCACATTCCCAATAAAACCGTCCGTGACAACGATATCGCAGACACCGTGAGGCAGGCTTCCCGCCTCCACGTTACCGACAAAGTTGATTTCCCGGCAGTTTGAAAGTAGCGCATACGCCTGTTGTTGAAGTTCCGTCCCCTTATGTTCCTCAGTACCGTTGTTAAGTAGCCCTACGCGGGGTGCATCAAGGCTGTACAAGGCTTTCATATAGGCGGTCCCCATCACAGCAAACTGTACAAGAAAACTCGGCTGCACCGTGACATTTGCGCCGGAATCCAAGAGCAACAGGGGCGGTTCAAAGGGCAGGAGGGTGCCAATGGCGGCACGGTGAACGCCTTTAGCACGGCGCACGATCATCGTTGCTCCTGAAAACAACGCGCCGGTATTACTGCAACTGACCACGGCATCCCCCTCACCGTCGGCGAGGGCGCGAAGCGCCACGGTCATAGATGCATCCTTCTTATCTTTTCGCCACGCCATGGCATCATCGTCCATCGTGATGACCGAATCTGTGTGACGGATCTCAAAAGGGGTAAGATCATAGCCTCTTTCAGCGGCAACCGCCCGAATAGAGGTTTCATTACCCACTAAGAGAAAAGAACAGTGCGCGGCACTCTCCTTGTAAGCTGCCACAACGCCTGCCAGCATCTCGTGAGGGGCATGATCTCCGCCCATGCAGTCTATTATAATTTTCATACGTTGTCCTTTCGTTTTTGAAACGATAGGCTCAAGGATGGTTAAGATGCACATCCTAACCATGCTTGCACCTATGGTCAAGTAATAAATTGTGGTTTGCGGGAGTAGGGAGCGGTGAGGACACCGCTCTCTACAAATCATTATAACTCCCCCGTCAAACAACAATTCACTTTACGTATTCGTCCATCCACTTCAGCGACCGTTCGGCATACAGCTCATATCTTGCCAGTTTACCACCTTTGACCTTTTGGTCAAGAGAAGGAACAATACCGAAATTCGCATTCATCGGGACAAATTCGCCCAGACTGCCATGGCTGATATAATGTGCCATAGCACCGATCATGGTGATTTCTGGGAAGATAACAGGATCAAGTTCCAAGGCTCTTCGAGCGGCGTTGAGACCTGCCAAGAAGCCAGAGCCCGTGGACTCGATATACCCTTCGACACCTGTCATCTGTCCCGCAAAGAAAAGATCGGGGCGGTTGCGCATGGCATAGTCTGCGCCCAGAAGATCGGGAGAGGGAAGGTAGGTATTGCGGTGCATGACACCGTAACGTAGAAATTCAGCATTTTCCAAACCGGGAATCATAGAGAACACACGCTTTTGCGCGGGGAAGGTCAGGTGGGTCTGGAAGCCCACAAGATTGTACATGCTTCCCTCCTCGTCCTCGCGGCGAAGCTGAACCACAGCAAAGGATTTTGCGCCCGTGCGGTCGTCCACCAAGCCCACGGGCTTGAGGGGACCGTATCGCAGGGTATCATAACCTCGCTTTGCCATGACCTCCACGGGCATACAGCCCTCAAAGACTTTGAGATCCTTATCAAAGTCTTTAAGCTGTGCCTCCTCTGCGGTAACAAGCGCGTGATAGAAAGCATCGTACTGTTCCCGAGTCATGGGACAGTTGATGTAATCTGCATCGCCCTTGTTATAGCGCGATGCAAAAAACGCTACGTCCATGTTGATGCTTTCCGCGTCCACGATAGGAGCGACGGCATCGAAGAAGTGGAGACCCTCTCCTGCCACGTTGTCGCGTATCCAATCCGCCATAGGATCGGAGGTTAGGGGACCCGTAGCTACCACGGTGATCCCTTCTTCCGGAACCGAGGTCACTTCCTCTTCAACCACGGTAATGAGCGGGTGGTTTCTGATCTTTTCGGTAATATAAGCAGAGAATTTTTCTCTGTCCACAGCCAGCGCTGAGCCTGCAGGAACTTGGGTGGCTCTTGCGGCTTCCATGATAAGAGACCCCATGCGAGACAGTTCTTCTTTCAAGAGTCCAACAGCATTGGTGACCCGATCTGATCTGAGGGAATTAGAGCAAACCAACTCCGCAAAACCCTCGTGATGATGGGCAGGGGTCATTTTTTGAGGTTTCATTTCATACAGGGTTACCGCAACACCCAGTTTTGCTGCTTGCCAAGCTGCTTCACAGCCCGCAAGTCCTGCACCGTAAATTCGGATCGTTGCCATGGATCATTCCTCCGTGGGGGGAACAAGTAAAAGCTCTGCTTCTCGGCTGTAGCCGCAAGCCTTATCATGACAGACCAATACAGGCTTTCCCTTTTTTCGGAACAACATTTTGCCGCACGAGGGGCATTTTTCCTTGGTGGGCAGATCCCAAGACGAAAAATCGCAAGCAGGATATTTTTCGCAACTGTAGAAGATGGTCTTATTCCGTCCTGTCTTCATGACCAAGCGAGACCCACAGGTGGGACAAGGCACACCAATGTCCTTCACCTTCTGTTTTGTGAATTTACACTCGGGATATTTGGAGCAAGCGTAAAAACTGCCATAGCGTCCTGTACGCAGAACCATGGGCGCACCGCAGACTTCACAAACCATATCGGTGGCAAGCTTTTCGCTGGGGATCTCAACCGCCTTGGGCTTTTCAGGTTCGGTCAACGGCTTGGTGCTTTTACACTGGGGATAATTGGGACAAGCGGCGAACTTACCGAATCTGCCGTTCTTAACCACCATCTGCGCCCCGCATTTATCGCAAACCATATCCGTCTTTTCAGCGGGAATATTCACAGCGATGGAACCAATAGAGGATTCCGCTACTGTCAATTGTTTTTCAAAAACACGCCAGAACTTGGTCAGCACGTCCTCCAGAGATTCCTTGCCATTTTCGATCTCATCCAAAGAATCCTCCATGCGTGCGGTGAATTTTTCATCCACCACCGTAGAGAAGTTGTCTATCATGATGTCGTTGGTGATTTCACCCAGTTCGGTAGGTACGAGAGACTTGCTTTCGCGCTTCACGTAACCGCGGGAAATGATCGTAGAAATGATAGAGGCAAAGGTACTGGGACGACCGATTCCCTTCTCTTCCAGCAACTTAATCATAGAGCCTTCGGTATAACGGGGCGGAGGCTCGGTAAAGTGCTTATTCGGATCAATCTCACCAGATTTAATATGATCACCTTCAGACAGTGGAGGAATGCGGAGATCCTTTTGCTCCTCCGGCTCGTCAGAAATGGGTTTGTTCTTGCTGTCATCCGCCGCTTCCTCATATACTGCCATATAGCCGGGGAAAGTGACGGTATATCCGCTGGTGCGGAAAAGGTAGCCTTTACAATCAAAGTCCACCGTAAGGGTTTCCAGTTCAGCGGATTCCATCTGGCTCGCAACAAATCGCTCCCAAATCAACTTATAAAGCTTATACTGATCCAACGTCAGCATTTTTCTTACTTTTGCAGGCTCGATCTCCACCCGCGCGGGACGGATCGCTTCATGAGCATCCTGCGCAGATGCCTTTGTCTTGTAAACACGAGGGGAGGACGGATAGTATTGGTCTCCGTACTTTTCCTTGATCAAGGTTGCAGCAGCAGCCTGCGCTTCAGCAGAAACGCGAAGAGAGTCTGTACGCATATAGGTGATCAAACCTTGAACTCCGCCAAATTCCGAGCCAAGATTGACGCCTTCGTAAAGTTCCTGAGCTACCTTCATAATCCGCTGCGACTGAAATCCCAGTTTTCTGGAAGCCTCCTGTTGCATGGTAGAGGTCGTAAACGGAGGGGCAGGATGCTTCTTTTTGGTCGAACGCTTTACGGAATCAACCGTAAAGGGCTTCCCTTCCACGGCATTAACCACTTTCATAGTGTCCGCTTCGTTGGTCAAACGAATTTTTCCGTTGTGATCCCCGTAAAAATGAGCCATGAAAGGCTTCGCCTTTTCAGGCAGAAGGGTGACGTTAATCGTCCAATATTCCTCGGGGACAAAAGCGCGGATCTCTTTTTCTCTGTCTACGATCAGCTTAGTTGCCACGGACTGTACACGTCCAGCAGAAAGACCGCTGCGAACCGTCTTCCACAGAAAGGGAGACAGCTTGTAACCCACAATGCGGTCAAGAATGCGGCGTGCCTGCTGGGCATCCACCAGATTCATATCCAACTTACGGGGTTGTTTGATAGCGGCTTTAACCACGGATTTGGTAATCTCGTTAAAGGTTACGCGTTGTACGTTCTCCACAGGGATTCCCAAAGCTGTTGCCAAATGCCATGAAATGGCTTCTCCTTCGCGGTCAGGGTCGGTTGCCAAAAAAATCTTGTTGGCATTTTTGGCTTCCTTTTTGAGATCCTTGATCAGATCTCCTTTGCCGCGGATGTTGATATAGTGGGCTTCAAAATGATTGTCAATATCCACGCCAAGGGTGCTTTTAGGCAGATCCCTGACATGTCCTACCGAAGCCATAACTTTATAGTTAGAGCCGAGGTAGCCTTTGATGGTGCTTGCTTTGGAGGGTGACTCCACAATGACCAGATTCGCCATAATTCGGTATATATCCTTTCAAGTATCTATCTCTTGACTTTCGTCGTATATTCGTATTATTTTCTGGAAAACAGACCTCCGGGGAGGGAGACAACCAAACCTTTAATCTCCAACATCGTCATAGAAGACATGATCTCCGACATCGAGTAACCCGCTTTGGCGAGATAATCCACCGCCACGGCATGATCCAACGGGATCAGCTCGAAAATTTTTCGTTGAGTCTCGGAGAGCGACTGGAGCGTTTGCTCTGACAGGTCTCCTTTGCGAGGCACAGAAGGCGGAGGTGCCGGCGGCTTGATGACGGTCTTTTTCTCGGGCATGTCCGCTGCTTTCTGACTTGATTCTTCGCTTCGTTCGTATTTCGTGGATCGCGTGCTCGGGGTATTGGCGGAAGAGGTAGGAGAGGGCAGACGTTTCTTGCTTGTCGACCGCTTTGGTTGCCTCACAAAGATTGCCAACCGTTCAAGAACGGCTTCATTCGGTGCTTCAATGGGCGGCAATGCCTTAAGCCGGGTCAATTTCAAAGAATCGCGGTATAGGAAAGCATAATTATCCAAAATATCCTGCGCTTTCAAAACAACACCCGCGCCTGCCAAAATCAGATCGTTAGTACCCGAAGTGTTCGGATCGCCCACATTACCCGGAACCGCATAAATATCTCTTCCCTGTGCGATCGCTGTTTTGGCGGTAATCAGTGCACCGGACTCATTATCGGCTTCGATAACCACAGTTCCCTGAGAAAGCCCGCTAATGATGCGGTTTCTTTGCGGAAAATGATAGCCCAACGGGCGTGCCGCAGGTGGATATTCGGTCATAACAGCCCCATGTCGAATGATCTCGTTCATCAGGGTAGCATGAACAGGGGGATAGACAATATCAATACCACACCCCAAGATAGCAACAGTGCGCCCACCCGAGGCAATCGCGCCTGCCGCAGCAACAGCGTCAACACCCAGCGCTAAGCCTGAAACCACAACCGCACCGGCAGTCGCCAGTTCATACCCTATTTTATACGACATCCGTTTACCGTATTCGCTCATGGTTCTGGTTCCCACGGTAGCGATGCAAAGTTCCCTGTTAAAGTCAGGCAAAACACCGCGATAATAAAGGAGCAACGGAGGATCCTTGATCAAGCGCAACACCTTAGGATAAGCTTCATCCAGCCAAAAAAGAAGATGAACATCATGTTCATAGCAATAGCGTTGGATACGGTGACTTTCCTCCAAGCTTTTGTTACGCAAAGTTTGTTTCAGCTTTTCATCGCAAGGCAGTTCCTGAATGGCATCATCCCCCATGGAGAACAACTCGTACGGAGTAAACTGATCCATCAACGGAATAAAAGCAGGGTTAGCCGCGCCTACGCATAAGGAAAACCATATTTCAAACAAGCGGTCTTTCATAGCAAAGCTCCTTTCTTTTGGCATGACATAAGGGGAAACATCAAGTCACATATGGGATTTGCACAATTCCCACATGAGCAACGCTGCGGCAACACCGGCGTTCAAGGACTCCGTATCGCCCTGCATGGGAATATAGAGGCTTTGGGTACAAGCCCGAATCAAGCCCTCTGACAGCCCATGTCCTTCGTTGCCGATAACAACACAGTCTCCTTTTTCAAAGGTCAAAGCGCCCAGCTTAACCGCCGACTCATCCAAGGCTGCAGCGAACACACGGCGACCGCTCGCAACGATTCTTTCCACGGCAGCAGTCAGATCATCCACCCGAGTTACAGACTGGGAAAATAGCGGACCCATCGCAGCACGAAGCGTTTTGGGATGATACAAATCAGCGCAGTCCTCACTGAGAATCAAGTGCTGAATGCCCAACGCCGCCGCAGTCCGGATGACTGCCCCCACATTGAGGGGATCTCTGACAGATTCCAGAAGAAGCATGGGTCCTTCAGGCAGATCAAGCGCAGCTTCCTTCTTTATTATATACTTTTTATGGAATCTGTCAATATATTCCGCCACACAAATAATGCCTTCGGGGGCATTTTCCGTAGAAATTCGATCAAAAAGCTCGTCGGCCAACACGTAAGCCGGGCAAGTGACCGTTTCGGGCAATCGTCCCGTCAATTCCCGAAAGCGATTTTCCACCCTTTCCATACTGCTCTTTCGCAGATAGATACAAACCAGCGGCACGTCCCTGATCACTGCTTCGCAGAACAGTTTTACACCATCGAAACGAAAGCGTTTTTGTGCCTGTCTTGTTTTGCGGTCTTCCAGTTTGCAAAGGTCAACCACACGGCGGTTTTGCCGCGAAACAACAACCTCTCCTTGATAGAAAAAGCCCATAATTTCCTCCTTTCCGGGGCAAATGAACACCCCCATTCTATGACAAAAACCCGGCACAACCTGTCCGGGTTTTTATCAAAATAGCTTACAGAGCTGCCTTAGCCTGCTCGCAAAGAGCGGTGAATGCAGCAGCATCAGCGATGGCGATCTCAGAGAGCATCTTGCGGTTCAAAGTAATACCTGCCTTCTTCAGACCATTCATGAAAGTAGAGTAGTTCATGCCGTTAGCCTTGCAAGCAGCAGAAATACGAGTGATCCACAGACGGCGGAAATCTCTCTTCTTCATGCGGCGACCGGCGAAAGCGTAGTTGCCACTCTTCATGACGGCTTGCTTAGCCATCTTGAAGTGCTTGGACTTGCTACCCCAGTAACCCTTAGCAGCCTTCAGAACCTTGTTTCTTCTCTTACGGGTCATCATTGCGCCCTTAACTCTTGCCATTGTTCATTTCCTCCTTTTCGTCGTTCCCGATCACTTCTGGATCATAGCTCTGATGTTCGCAGTCATTGCGTCACTCAGAATGCTTGCGGTGCGAAGATGTCTCTTTCTCTTCGCGGTCTTCTTGCCCAGGTTGTGGCGGTGGTGGCAGTGGTTGATCTTCACTTTGCCGGTTCCGGTAACGGAAAATCTCTTGGCAGAAGCGCGATGTGTCTTAACCTTTCCCATTTTTGTGTTCCTTCTTTCGTGTTATAATAATTTTTTTGTTATGGTTTAAAACCTATCGAACATTATTTAGCTTTGTTCGAGAGAGGATTGATGATCATGCTCATGAAGCGTCCGTCAAGCACGGGTTTCTTTTCGCACTGTCCAACCTCTGCGGCATCCGCCTGAAAACGCTCTAGAAGCTCGCGTCCGATGGCCTGGTGGCTCATCTCACGACCCTTGAACTTCAACACCACACGAACCTTATTGCCGCTTGTCAGAAATTTCTTCGCCTGATTGAGCTTGGTTTCATAGTCGTGGGTATCAATGCGGCAGGAGAGCTGAATCTCCTTGACCTCAATGGTCTGTTGCTTCTTCTTAGCTTCTTTTTCACGCTTCTGCTTTTCAAACAGATACTTGCCATAGTCCATGATCTTGACCACAGGGGGATTTGCCTGAGGCGCGATCAAAACCAGGTCCATATCTTTCTCATAAGCCAGCTTCTGAGCTTCCTTAGAGCTCATGATGCCCAAGGGTTCGCCATCGGTGTTGATCACTCTTACTTCAGGAAGATTGATCGCCTCGTTGATGGGGGTCTGGGCTTCTTTAGCATTGTTTGCGATAGGTACACACCTCCAAAATAAAAATTGCACCGAAGCGCAAAGCCCCGGCACACACTTCCACCTACGGTGGGAACGGTTGGTTCGGATCCTTCGGATCCAACCCTATTGACCGAGCGCGCTCATAGGCGGCAGGGTGGAAACCGGGCGGTTTCGCTTCTTTACCGATACAGTATATCATACCTCGTTCGGTTTGTCAAGGGCTTTTTGAAAAGATTTTTTACTTTTTTGCGGAGATCCTTAGAACCTCCGCAAAAACTGTTATAATTCTGTGCAATACATACCGTACATTGTTCGGTAACTCTCAAAAGCATCCTTTTGCCGCACAAGCAACTCTGTCTCCTCCTGCCAACGTCGAACCGCCGCTCGGTATTCATTTCGAATACCATTATCAATCATGGCAAGGCAAGTGTCTCCCCACGCAGAATCTTCCCGCAAAGCGCCCAGTAGGCATTGGGTCTGCCAGTGCTCTGCTTCAGCGATGGTGCTTGCCGTTTTTCTCTCAGCGGCACGTTCACGGATACGTTCACACAATTCGCCGTTTCTCTCTGAGAGCGTTTTGATCACTTTCAGAAGCTCGCTGTAAGCGGGAATCCGTGTTTCAATGGCATGTTGATACCTGAACCAAGAATCAGCATCCAGTGTGCCATCCAATATCTGCGAATATGTATCTTTCCACGTACATCCTTGCTTTTTAGTATCCGAAGCAAACAGGCGATCCCGTTCCTCTGTATACGCTGACCGCATACTACGCAAGCATTCTGACAAACGATTCCATTCCTTGCGGGTCTTATCCACCTGTGCAGACAAGTCTTTCCCCACAGCATCAAACCAAGCGCCCACGCTATCGTCGCCGCCCCTGCCCCGTAGCCAGTCGTCCTTTTGGAACATCAAAGTTTCGAGATCAAGGGTCAGATGACGTTGCAATTCTTCCATAAGCGTTCTTCTGTATGCCGTCAACCGATTCACGTATTTTTGCAGTCTCAGGCAAGCGTCATACGCCAAAGCTCCGGAAGGGTCAGCCTGAATGTCTTCGGCAAGCAGGGGACGCAAAGTCAGCCAATGCTCTGACAGAAGGTCACGGATGTGTCCCTTGTTGGCTGAAAGTTTTTGGCGATCGGTCGTGTTTTGACTGTCAAACACAACAAAAACAGCACGCACATCATCAGGCGTCAAAAGATCGGGGGCTTGACGCACGTCACACGGTGTCCCGTCCATCTCATTCTTCAGCATTTCAGTCGCCAGAACAGACAAAGTCTCCTTGGTTTTTTCAAGTATACGAGGTCTCGTACGAAAAACACCCTGAACAAACGCCTTTTCTACAGTCTCTTTGCCCATCGGTTGCGGCATATGCTCGGGATCATATCCTCGCGGAAAGAGGGCAATCATATGCTCAAGACGGGTCAAACGGGGCTGACAGGCTACTTTGAGGGATTCGTAACTACCTCCGCAAATCAAAAACGCACCCGAAACGCTATCCCATCCGTGACATCTTCCTGCCAACAGCTGTACGGCGGCATCCGCAACTTCCAGTGGATCATTCCCAGTCGTCAGAAGACGGACGAACAGTTCCTCCATGCGCATGCGATGTCGCCAAATCAGTCCGGGATGTTCAGATATCCCTCGCTGATCTGCGGTTGACGGCTCACAGATTCCCTTGGACAGCAAGAACAGGGCAAACGGTTCCGGATGCTGAAGGATCAACCTCTCGGTGACCACCTCAGCACCACCACCGCAGGTGATCAACGCGGTTTCCCGAATCCACAGAGGACGCATTCCCTGTGCATCCAAAAGGAATAGTGAAAAATCTCCGGCGGAGAACACATCCACATAATATACGCCGTTTCCCACAGGAGAGACACGGCAAGCCCCTAAGGAAACGTTAAAAAATCGCTCACTGCCGGGACGAGGTCCCGTTTCAGTTCTAATCACATCCCGAAGGGCATCAATACATTGGGGAATCTCTTTGGCGAGACGCTCAGCACAGATTTCAGGCGGAAGGACGTTCTCATCTTTTTCAGACCAACATGTTAAAATATCCAACGCTTCGAGCTCTGCCAAGGCTGCACTATAACGCGCCAAAGGGTGAGTCTGGCGTCCCTCCATTTCACCAAAAGTTAATCTCAGAACGTGGTCGTGTATGTCGTTGGACTCGATCAATTCACGGTAAAGTTTTTCGTACAGTCCTTCAACGCCGCCCATGGCAACCGTGAAGGTAGGAGGGCGCATGCCGTCCTCAGGGGCGTAGCCATTAACCGCAAGTAAGAGCTTGTCCGTCACTATCGGATGAGCATCTGAAATCAATTCATAAGCTTCTCGGTTCTCAGAGAGAAACGCCCCTCCTGCAGATCGTTTGGTCAAAGACACAGTACCTTCCACTATCGCCACCTCCTTTTTCTTGATTATATCACGGGAAAAGCATTTTGTCAACCATTGACATTCGTCGGTCTGCCTGATCTTGTTCAAAAAAAGTTTATGCCTATCCCTCTTGAAATTTACGGAAATGTATGTTATAATAATATGGATAGATTTTTTAGACTATTGATTATAAATGATGATAAAACAAGGAGCATATATGGCATCTGCAACGACAAAAAAGAAAGTCCAACAGCCTGTTGGCTATGACGATAACAGTATCACTTCTCTGAAAGGAGCCGACCGTGTCCGCAAACGGCCCGCTGTCATTTTCGGTTCTGACGGCTTGGAGGGATGCGAGCATTCCTTCTTTGAGATCCTTTCCAACTCGGTTGACGAGGCAAGAGAAGGACACGGCTCGGTCATCAAGATCACCCGCTACAAGGATAAATCCTTAGAAGTAGACGACCATGGTCGCGGCGTTCCGCTGGGATGGAACGAGCGGGAAAAGCGCTGGAACTGGGATCTCATTTACTGTGAGCTGTATGCAGGCGGTAAATATAATAATAACAGCGGCGCTTCCGCTTATGAGTTTTCGTTGGGACTCAACGGTCTGGGTGCTTGTGCCACACAGTACAGCTCGGAGTACATGACGGTTTCTTCCTACGACGGCAAAACCTGCCGCCGCATCAAATTCAAAAAAGGCAAGGCCGTTTCCAAACTGGAAGAGGAACCGCTGGATAAGAAGACCATGCGTACGGGTACCGTCATTCGTTGGAAGCCCGATCTGGAGGTTTTTACTGACATCGACATTCCCTTGGAATTTTTCAAAGATCTTCTCCACCGTCAGGCAGTGGTCAACGCGGGAATCCGTTTTGATCTGGCATTCGAAAAAGCTGATGGCACCTTTGAAAATCACTCCTTTCTTTATGCGGAAGGTATCGCCGACTACGTCAAGGAGACTGTAGGAGATGCGGCGTTGATACAGCCGGTTTCCTGGCATCTTGAAACCCAGGGACGCGACCGAGACGACAAAGAAGATTACCGTCTCAAGGCAGACTTTGTGTTTTGTGCGTCTTCCAAGGTTCGAATGGCGGAATACTACCATAATTCCAGTTTTCTCGAGCAAGGCGGTTCACCTGCCAAGGCGGTACAGCTTGCTTTTCAGTATGCTGTGGAAAAATACCTGAAAAACAATGGCAAATACAAAGGAGACACCAAAATCCCCTTCCAGGACATTGCCGAGAGTTTGATCATCGTGATCAACTCCTTCTCGACGCAAACTTCCTACGCTAATCAAACCAAGAAAGCAATCACCAACACCTTTATTCAAAGTGCCATGTACGAGTTCCTGAAGAACCAGTTGGAAGTTTATTTCATCGAACATCCCGTAGAAACCGAAGCTTTTATCGGTCAGGTACTGCTGAATAAAAAGGCGCGGGAGACCGCAGAAACTACTCGCTCCAACATCATCAAAAAGAAGCTGATCGGCAACGTGGATATTTCCAATCGAGTGGAAAAGTTCGTCAGTTGCCGCTCCAAGGATCCCGCACTGCGCGAGCTTTATATCGTGGAAGGTGACTCGGCTCTGACCTCAGTCAAGCTGGCAAGAAACGCCGAATTTCAGGCGGTTATCCCCGTGCGCGGTAAAACCCTGAACTGTCTCAAGGCAGACTACGAGCGCATTTTCAAGAGCGAAATCATTACCGATCTGCTCCGTGTCATCGGTTGCGGTGTAGAGATCGAAGGTAAAGCAGCCAAAGAAAAAAAGGATCTGGCAACCTTTGACCTGAGTCAGCTTCGCTGGTCCAAGATCATCCTTTGCACCGATGCGGACGAAGACGGATTCCAAATCCGCACCCTGCTGCTCACCTTGTTCTACCGTCTCCTGCCTACTCTTCTGCAGGAAGGCAAAGTGTTCATCGCGGAAACTCCTTTGTTTGAGATCAAGACCAAGAATGAGACGCTGTATGCTTACGATGAATTTGAAAAAGCCAATCTTTTGAAAGAATTGGGCAACAGTCGATATACCATCAAACGTTCTAAAGGTTTGGGTGAAAACTCCCCTCAGATGATGTCCTACACTACCATGGATCCCGCCACCCGTCACCTCATCCGCGTGACCCCCACCGACGCCGCATCTACCGCTGTCATGTTCGACACCCTCCTGGGCGACGACCTGCCCGCCAGAAAGGCGTTTATCGCCCTGCATGGTCAGGAATACGCCAAGGACGCGGATATTTAAGTGAGCTCTATAAATTGTTGTTTATGGGGTACGCTTGGAGGAACCTTCTTGCAAGAAGGTTCCTCCAAACCACCTCCAAGAACTTTCAAAAAAGAAAAATAGCATTGATGAATATATGTTTTTCAAAAAGTTTTTGGAGTTACAAGAACCTTTTTTCAAAAAGGTTCTTGGTGGGGTCCAGGGGCGATGCCCCTGGTAAACAACAATTTACAGTTTTTCACCTCTCTGTAAGATCCCCCCGAAAATATCGTCTTAACTAATGGGAGCGTCCTTGGCTCCCATTACTTATAAATAAGGAGAAGCACATGAAAAACCTCTTCACCCACGAGATTTTATCCGACGACGAGCGCTACGTTCCCTACGAGAACCCTTACCTTGTGTCCCGCGTCTCCCCCGAGACCGAGGCCATGATGATGAACTACGACGACGAAGACGACACCCCCAAGCTCACTGACGAGGAGAAGGATGCACTCAAAGCCAAGGAGAAAAAATACTTGATAGCCGTCCTGATCAGTTTTGGTATTTCTTTGATATCTTTTGTTGTGATTAACCGTATGGAATCCTTAGCGGACACCCCCCTCATGCTGATTCCTGCCATAGGTGCTGTTTTCGCGCTCATTTCCGTCTATTTGCTCAGACGCTTACAATGGCAAAAGAACGGTCCTGATGCAAAGGGGATACATGATATCGACATTGAGGCGCTTTCGGAACGAATCGACGAGGCCAGCAAGGTCGCCCGTGCCGAGATGGGCATCCCCGACGATGACGTGTCGGTAGAGATCCTGCCCTACGGCTATAAGAAAAAGGGAGAAAAGCAAGTTCCCGAAAAAAAAGCCAATCAGTTTGACAACTCCCCCATGTCCATGCACGTCAGAGATGGCAAATTATGCGTGTTCGACGGCGTGGGGCTGTACGAGATCCCCCTCGGCGACATCAAGGGCTACCGCGTCTACGACGAGGACTATCGCATAGAGTTCTGGCTGAAGGAGGAGGAGCCCACCGACGAAAAGTATGCGGCATACAAGCTGAAAAAGTGCGGCATTTTAGAGTACAAGACCCACACCTACTACGGCGTAGAGATTATCTCCGAGGTCACGGGCGAGATTTTTGAGATGCTGGTGCCGGGGTATGATCTGGAGGAGCTGAAAAAGGTGATCGATGTGGAGGCTTTGGCGTGAGGAGCGGCAACATAAAGCATCCATCATCCGATAACCCCATCTCCCGCGGGCATGACAATCTGTTTGTTTACAGCAAGACAAAACCCTTTGACACATTGGATGACAATGAGTTCGTGGTCAAGCGGCTGTCTCCCGAGGCCGAGAGATTATCTGAAAAAGCGGCACGGTTGGAGCTGAACAAAGACAAAACACCATGGTACGCATATTTGTTTTCCATCGCTTTCATGTTCTCGATCCTTCCCCTCTCTCTGTTGCTCAAATGGCTTTTCCACGATTTTTGGGAAGTATGGGGCGATCTGGTTTTCGAGGTTTTTTTGATCGTGTTTATCATCTTCAGCTCCAGGATCGAAGCGCTGTTCCGTCCCTCGTCCAAAGCGCGTGCTATCATCCTGAGTGCCGATGCCGCGGCTGTCCGCGCCGAGCTGGGCATCCCCGAGGCCGTCCGCGAGATCGACGTGCTTCCTTACTTATATATGGAAACGCCCAAGGAAGTTGTTCCCGCACGCAAGGACGGTCAGTTTGAAAATATCCCCGTGTGTATCTGGCGAGAGGGAGATGACCTCTGCCTTTCCGACGAGGACGCCCTGATCAGGATCAACGTCAGGGACATCGGAGAGATGCGCGAAGTAAAGCGTAAAATTCATATCAACGCATGGTACAAAGCCCAAGCCGTGGATGTACCTATCTACAAGCCGTACGTCAAACAGAGTGCTTGGTCGGGCATCAACGTCTTCTCCTATCTGGAGGCGAAGATCAAGGAGGACGATGGTAACAAGTATCTTTTGATCCCCGGTTACGATGCCTCCACCTTCCGTGAGCTGGCAGATCCCACTCGGATCTCATGATTTTTGTGCTATTTACACAATCGGCTCTCGTAAATTTCACATTTTTTCACGAATATTTTTTAAAACTGCCTCTTGACAAATTAACCGCCGTATGATATAATAAGCGAGTGGTTACAAGAGGCAGTTTGCCTTGTAGGTAACAAAATTATCCAAAGACAGCAGGTTCCCGTAAAAGTTCTGCTTCCCTGCCGAGGAGATCATATAGAGAAAGTCGCAATTTTGCGGCGGTTTTTGTGAGGTCTTTCTTCGGGGGCGCAGGCTTGCGGGAGAAGGATTTCTTTTTTTGCGTTTTTACGCACCATTCTTCACACTGGGAGGTGAAAAACAAAATGCCTAGTATTGCAATTCTGGAACAAAAGCAGAAGCAGGTCGCTGAGCTGGCTGAGCTGATCAAGGGTTCCTCCGCAGGCGTTATCGTCAACTATCAGGGTATCACCGTTGATAACGACACCGCCATGCGTAAGGCTCTTCGTGAGGCAGGCGTTAAGTACATGGTCGTTAAGAACACCATGACCGGCCGTGCTTGCGAGATGTGCGGCTACGGTGAACTCAAGAACGTTCTTGAGGGTATGACCGCTATCGCCATCAGCGAGAATGACCCCATCGTTGCTGCAAAGATTCTGAAGGAATATGATCAGAAGATCGAGTCCTTCAAGGTTTTGGCCGGCTATGTGGACGGACAGGTTTTGGACAATGCTGGTGTCATGGAACTGGCTGACATTCCTTCCAAGGAAGTCCTCATCGCCAAGTTCTTGGGCAGCATCCAGTCTCCTGTTTACAAGTTCGCATACGCTATCAAGGCCGTTGCCGAAAAGCTGGAGGAGGGCGAAGCTGCTCCCGCCGAGGCTACCGAGGCTCCTGCAGAGGCTCCCGCAGAGGCTTAATTCGTTTAAGTCTGCCTGAGTTGCCGACGGCTTTATAAAGCCGCTCTGCCCTTTACTTTAAACAAGTAAACCATTCAAACGGCAAGGCTGATGCAGCCTGCCTACACAAAAACTATTCATTCATTTAGGAGGAATACTAAAATGGCAAGCGAAAAGATTATTGCTATTGTTGAAGAGATCAAGTCTCTTTCTATTCTTGAGCTCAACGAGCTGGTTAAGGCCGTTGAGGAGGAGTTCGGCGTATCTGCTGCTGCTCCCGTTGCTGTTGCCGGTGCTGCTGCCGGTGCTGCTGCTCCCGTTGCTGAGGAGAAGACCGAGTTCGACGTTATCATGACCGGTTTCGGCGACAAGAAGCTGAACGTTATCAAGGTCGTTCGCGAGATCACCGGTCTGGGTCTGAAGGAAGCTAAGGAGATGGTTGAGGGTTGCCCCAAGGCTGTCAAGGAAGGCGTTTCCAAGGACGAAGCCGACAAGATCAAGGCTCAGCTCGAAGAGGCTGGCGCTTCTGTCGAAATCAAGTAATTTTCGCCACCAGGCAAATCGTGCGGGGGCTTTACAAAGCCTCCGCACACACCAAAAAACAAAACCTGCTGTATAAGAAATTCGTCCTTCGGGGCGAATTTTTTATTTCATCACAAAAACGTCCCACGAAAGAAACACTTTCGCGGGACGTTTATTTTTTACAGATTGATCTCCAAATACGTGGCGCAGTTCCCTTGATTAACCTCGTTTCCTTCAGGGAAAGTGACCTTCAATACACCTTCAGACAATACAGCCTCAAATCCGTCAAGTGTTGGATAAGCAGCCTGCAAGTGCGCCCCCTCGTTCAGGTACTTGGTCAAATCCAAGGTAACAGAGAGATGATGACATCTCATGCGCCATACAGCCAAAAGAAGCTTGCCCTCCGATTTGTTCAAAAGCCCCAGTGAGGTAAAACCAACATCATCCAATCGAGAAAGTCCCATAGGATACACGGGGACGGCTGACATAAGGATCTTACGATTCTTCTTATAGAGATCAACAGCGTTTTTGATCAGCTGTTTCCCTGCCTCATCAGCGTAAGGCGGGCGACCGGACATATAGAAGCACCCCATCATACCGTTAACCATATTGAAAACAGTCTGCCACGGATCCGAAATGGTTTTCAAGTATGCCGAATCGGGCAAAGGCAAGACGTCACTGTGAGCAGGCATATGATGAAAATCCATGGGATAAGGATATGCCCAGATACCGGCTCGTTCGGGAGGCATACAAGCGACCATGCCCTGAATGATGGAGGGATAGCGGTCGTAATACTCCTGATCCGAGGTGGACTGCACGTGGAATCTTGAAAGCGTAGCATGGTCGCAACGCATAGCGCCCGAGCCGCAATTTTCGATCATAAAACCGGGATGCGTTTTAATGACTTCTTCAATAAAAGTGAGAAACGCTTTGGTATGAGCGCGCATTTCTACAACAGAGCAGGTTTTTCCGTCCAAAGAATCACACATATGACCAACCGTGTGGTTATAGTCATTTTTGACAAACCGTACACCCATAGCGTACAGCCGATCGAAGACCTTCATGAGGTGTTCTCTCACAATGGGTCGGCGGAAGTCCATAGAAGATGTAGGGTTACCAATGGGACATCCATGACGGCGCAAAAGAGCCTCGGGATGCGCTTGGGCAAATTCAGAAAGCATATGTACCGACTCAATTTCCAGCCAAACACCGGGTTTCATGCCATGGGCTTTGATCTCGTCAAGAACACCTTGCAAACCTCCCTCTCCAAAGAGACGGTCATCAGCGATCCAATCACCCAAGGTTTCGCTCCAATGATTTACATCTTTGTTTCCAAACCATCCCGCATCAATGCAGAAGATCTCGCAGCCCATTTCTGCGGCAGATTTGATCAGCGGTAGCAAACGGTCTCGGGTTGGTTGTGCCCAAAGACAGTTCATATAGTCATTAAAACACAGCGGGACAACACCGTCGGGAAACTCTGTTCGGAAGGTCAGGCGTTTGTAGAGTGTCAGTTCTGCAATCGCCTCTTCAAATCCGCCCTTAACACGCCCCCATACGGCGGTGCGCGTGGTATAGGACTGCCCCGGCGAAAGGCTGACGAACCAGCCATCATTCTTTTCATATGCCGCAGACATGAATACACAAAGGTAGGAGCGATCCTGATAACCTTCGGCACTCACCTCCATGTACCAGCTGGCAGGTGAATGGATCTCAAAATACCATGCTTCTCCTTCCGCTTCGTCAACCAGCACCATCAAGGGATGGAGATGCCCCGTGGTCCATGAGCCGACGGAAGACAGGCGGAACGTGCCTTGATTTCCATGATTATACGTCCCGTAAACACCCAGATTCTCCACGTAATCCGACGTCCATTGGGCTTCACCCTGCCAGCATGACTGGGCATAATACAGGCGGAAACGTTTTTGATACCACAGTTTTCCTCCCTCACCGATGTGAGAGACAAAGGCAGAGGATAAGGTATCCACAAGAAGGGGAGCGTCACCGCCATTGTACACCGTGGTCGCTTGACGGATAGCTGAAATGCCCGCCTCAGGATACATCGTTTTTGTTTCAGTTATCTCCGCGCTATACTGGTCTATAGCCCAACGCACGAAGGTTTTCTGTCCTGTATGTAAGGTGCCCGGAAGCTTTGGGGATTCTCCTTCGGCGATAAGACGGGCAGAGGACGCAATGCCATTATCGTTGTTATAAATCTCGCATCTATCGCAATTAAAACTAACATGAAAAGAGGGGCTTTGGCTGGTCATGGTCTGTCTCCTTTATGATATAATGCTTGTAAATACTTCAATATGCTTGTTAGGTTCATGCCGCTTTCCCACGGTCTATAGGGACAAGAGGCGGCGCTGGGCTGACCGTTTTGATAATACTCTGTCCAGACCATGCCCTTGACACGGTCTTGAAGCAGTTCTCTTAAAATATCATCATAAGCCGTTAATTCTTCGGGGTACATATATTCGGCAATCGCATACAGAACTACCCCCAATTCATACCCTACGGTGTTTTGAGAATCCTCTTTACCAAAGTTTTCGCTACGTAAGCGTTCAATCGTTTGGACGAGAGCCGAACGAACCACATTTTCAGGCAGAAGGCGATTTCCTGTAAAAACCGACATCCAAAGAGCACAGTCGGTGCTGTAGCGTTGCCGATCTACAGGCGCAGAGGTTTTTCCGTAACAGCCGGCACAGAGATAACCTCCCTCCGGAGTTCTGATCAGATGTGTCATGTGCAAACAGTGATGGCACACGCCATGCCGATACATTGGCAGGTTTGCCCTTTCTACACGGTTGGGTTGATTGATATAAACTTTATCTCCATCCAAGAAATTTTCGGCAAATTTTTCTTGAGCATCCAACAAAAGCGCGCGGTGGGTACTTATCTCATCTTCTTTCAAAAGTCCGCAGGTCGCAGCCATATCTAAACAGCGGCTCACAGAGCCGATGTAAAGCGCGGTTGCCTCCATAGAGCCGTGGTCGATCCCACTTCGTGGAAAAATTCCGCCCGCAATATACGTCTCGTCTCCATTGAAAGGAATCATTCCACCAGCCAACTGTGCCTCTTGTGCTTTCATCAAGAAGCAAGCATAATCCCAATGCTTTTGAAAAAACGCCAAATCTTGAGTAGCTTCAACATAGTCTAAAAGTTCCAAGAGATAATAGCCTGTTTGCTCTACGTCATCATTCTCATGACGGTGGGAGCAGGACATACCCATCCCCGATGCATTGGGCATAAAACCCTTTTCTCGGTAAACACTTGCCATGTAGGACACCATCCGACGAGCAACATCATAAAGTCCCAAAGCCATATACCCACGAAACACGCCATACATATCTCGCCCATATGCCAAATGGTAAAACGTTCCCGCAAGAACACCACCCTCTTTTGAGGTTTGAGTGAGTAAAGCAACAGCAACAGCTTCCGTCAGTTCTTCCGCGTCGGGTAGGTTAGACAGAGCTTTTCGATCCACGGTGATACGTTCAAATATATTGCGCCAATGCGTATGAAATGCCTCCAAAACTGTCGGAAGATCCAAAGAAAGTGCCTGCTTTGAAAGTGCCATACAACTGGCAAAGCTTTCCCTGCCCTGCGGACCGTAATCACCACCCACAAACAAAAGATCCGAAGTACCCGCCGGGAAAGTGATGTTTTTGTCAACAACGGTACAATGTGGAGACAACAGAAGCTGACAGTAGGTCTCCTTATCCGTTTTGGCTTTTGAAAAAACAGGAGTCCCCTCAGGAATCTCAAAAAGAAAAGAAAGGGCTTTATGCTCCGAAAGCATCGATGTTTCCGCTTTCAGGAAAGAGGAGTCCATGTCAAAAGTCACAGGGACATGTAACGATAAACGGCGGATAAAAATCGGCAAATGCGGATGCGTGTAGTCGATCATTTCACCGAGAACCGTTCCGGTTTGCATATTTTTTAAATAGGTAACGTAGGCAGCTGAACCACGGATACGATGGTTGATTGCCGCGATATCCGGCTGTTTCAGTCGGAGTGTCAACACACTGGGGAGTGAGTAGCAGGGCGCAAAGATCTGTATGATATCCGCCCCTTCCCCACTCATGGCTACGCTACCATTTCCAACCATAAATACCCCTTCGGTATTGATCAGAGAGGTCATACGTGCGCTCCTTTCATAAAGACGGTGAGGTTGTGTCTTTGGGAGGTTTAAATCTGATTTGAGAAAGAATGATCCCTGCAAACATCAGTCCACATCCAACAAATCCAAGCACAGACAGGGTCTGATCGACATGCAAATGCGCCGGGGCGACCAGGTTCCAGAACACACCCCCCACCGTGGCAAATACAGCTTCCGTCGAGAGAATAATAGCAGCGGGCGCAGGAGGAACCCTTCGTTGTCCCACGGTTTGAAGGGTAAATGCCACGCCCACCGAGAGAACACCACAAACAAACAACGCACCCACGCTGTTTTGGACACCGTCCCATGTCATTGTTTCTGAAAGCAAAGAGACCAGCAGAGACAATCCACCACTGACAATATACTGAAGCATGGAGAAACGAAGGGCATACACCTTGCCGACAAAATGATCTACGATCAGGATATGTGCGGTCCACATAAAAGCGCCGCCCAAAATCAACAGCTCGCCCACGCCTACATACGGTGTAAAATTCTCTTTTAGGCAGATCATATAAAGCCCTACAGCGGCCAAAATACACCCCGTCCAAACATTCCACGAGGATTTTTTCTTGAAGATCAACCAATATGCCACAGGTGTCAGCACAGTATAAAGCCCTGTAATAAAGCCTGCTTTACCGGGATCTCGGGTCATAGTAATACCACATTGTTGCAAGGTCGAGGCGGCAAAAAGTGCACATCCCGCCAGCAGAGCGCTCAGTAGCGTTATACGGTGCTTGCGCTTCCGGACTTCCTTGCTTGCGCCGAGCAGATTTTTTCTCGTCTCAGCAAAAAAACACAAAGGGAGCATTGTCACCCCGCCCAAGAAAAATCGCAAAGCATTAAACCCAAATGGGGGCAGATGGTCGCTTCCCAGTACCTGACCAACGAAGGAAAATCCCCAAATCATCGCGGTAACCAAAAGGATGATTACACCCGAAAAGCCTTTTTTTATTTGCTCCACACGGCACTTACTCCTTTTTCTTGACTGTCATATTAGTATGGTTATTCTTTGACACGATAATCCACAATGGATCTGAAAAAGGCTTCATAGCGGGCATACTTCATCTCATCACTGCCACTGTCTTTGAACGCCGCTTTTCGTAAAATACAGAGGATCAAATCGTCAGGCATCGCCTGAATATCAGGGGTATACTGATAAAAATGTGTGTCTTTGAGATAAACACCATATCCATCCTCGGTGATTCCCGTCGGTAGCGGTTCGTCACCATATAAGTCGCTGACAGGCAACAGTCGGTCACCCGCTCTCAGTTGATCATATAAATATTCACTGATAAGAAAGACATAGGATTCCCCCATCATGGCGTACTGGGAGAAATTCTGTAGTTCATCAGCATTATATTTCGCATTGATAGCAAATTCCATACTTTCAGCTTCCGCATAGGACAGAGCTTCCAGGTATTCACTGTCAGAAAAAATTTCATAGACCAAAATATTGGCGGATTTCTCTCCGTCACCGTCAAAATCCTCAGGGATGAATTTCTCTACCGCTTTTTCAAACGCCACGTGCTCCGAAGCATTCATGCGGTACGTGCTTCCACAGACCAGCGTTACATCATACTTGGGACGATTGATCAATTGCACAGTAACGATGATGGCAATAAGAGCAAAAAACGCAATGATCAGCGTGCGCCACTTATAGTGATACCAATAGTTATCCAACCATTTGAGAAAAGGGCTCTCTTCAAGGTGTAGCTCCGCTTCCGGCTTTTCATCACGAGGATCTTGAAAATTTTGATTATCCGATTGCATAAAAAACTTTCCTTCCCGCATCAAAAAACGGCTGTCCTATGACAACGCATCGATCACCCTAACGGTTTACCGACACCTCCATGGATGACAGCCGTTGATATTTAGCTATAATCAGTCCTTCTTATTGGCGCGATCGACCTCGGTTACGGTAAAGTGAAGCTCGCCCATGGGAACTTCGACCACAACCTTGTCGCCCTTGCGTTTGCCCATGAGGGCATGACCGATGGGAGACATATCCGAAATCTTATGCTCAATGGGGGATACTTCGTTGGAACCGACGATATAGTATACCAGGTCCTCGTCTTCATCGTCATCATGAAGATGAACCACCGACCCCAAACTGACGATGCTGGCATCCAGTACGTTCTCGTCTACCACGATAGCGTTTTCTACCAAAGATTCCAGTTCCTTAATTCGAGCTTCTACCTTCGCCTGTTCGTTTCTTGCCTCATCATATTCCGCGTTCTCGGAAAGGTCACCGAAACCTCTGGCGATAGCAATCTGCTCACGGATCTCTTCTCTTCGTTTGCCCCGCAGATATTCCAGCTCGTCAACCAATTCCTGGTAACCTTGGGGTGTATACATTTGCTTATTCTCAGGCATGATAATTCTCCTTTGTATAGCGATATAAATGAATTTTAAGGTTTCAAATGTTTGATGGCTTCTTGCAATTGATTGTCTTTTTCATGAGGTAGAATATTGATATTAACCTTCTTCGCCTCCTCTGAAAGCTCTACAACGTGATCGGGAATAATGCCAATACCGTCATAGCCTTCTCCGCAGGGAGGGAAATAGAACTTGACAGTCAGCTTGATCGCGCCATCAAACCCATAGTAGGACAGCGGGTAGGTCGTCTGCATAGAGCCTTTTCCATACGTCGTCGTGCCCACGATTTTTCCCAGTTGATAATCACGGATGTTTGCCGTAAAGAGTTCGGCGGCAGAGGCGGAATATTCATTGACCAGAACCGTAAAATTCAAGTCCTTATACTTACCGATATCTTCGGCAGTCAGTGTCCCCAAACCGCTGGTCAACATACCCTTATCGTCAGGAGAGCCAACCTTGATGGTCTCCACCCGGTCATACTTATCCTTGGCGGTAAGGATAACGTCCCCTTCGTTCAAAAAGAAGGTCAGCACGTCCACCACAGAGGTAAGCAGCCCTCCCGGATTCCCGCGCAAATCAAAAACAAAAGATTGGCATCCTTCAGCCTTCAGCGCCTCAATCGCGGCTGTCAGCTGAGACGGTGTGGTGTTATCAAATTCGATGAGACGGATGACACCCACCTCGGCATCTGTGGCACAAACACTATAGGTCACAGACATGGTCGTAATCTTTTTTCGTTCGATAGAAAAAGCCAGTTCTTCACCTGTTTGCTGACGGTAGACGGAAAATTCGCAAAGCGTCCCTTCTTCACCCGCCAAAAGCGCCATAGCTTGGGTATAGCCCAAGTCCGATACGGCTTGTTTTTCTTCCTCCTTGCCTACGTAAATGATGGCATCACCGGGGAGAAGCCCTGCGGCCTCTGCCGGAGAGCCGACAAAAACGTAAGCAATGACAATAGCAGAAACATCCTCACCGTTAACCATGGCATTTCCGTTGACCACCTGGATACCCACGCCATACATCTCTCCGTTCTGATCGTTGGTTAAACTGGCGTATTCCTCCGGGGTATAATACTCAGCATAACGATCCCCTGTCGCTTCCATATAGGCATCAAGCACGGATTCCATGAGAATTTCACGATCGATCTCATGAGGAGAGGCTTGGGCAAACAAATCATCCAAGAAATCAAGAAGCTCGTAAGGGCTTTCTTCAGATTCGCCTGTCCCTTCCACCACGGTCATATCGTCTTTTCGATTTTCTGTCATGGTCATGACGGAAAAGGTGCAAAGCACAGCAAGAATCACCGCTGTGATCATCGCGCCTACAGCTGCCATCAAGGGAACTGTTTTACCTTGTTTTGGGGCTGGAGACGTTACATAGGTTTCCGACAGTGCGGGGGTCTCCAGTGTCAGCCCATATTTTGCAAGACAAGATGACAGAATCGCTTCCACAGCCGTCAGATCGTCGGCAGACAGTTGGCTCTTATAGGTCACCGTCACGCTGGTCACGTTAGAGCCTTTACCATGGACGGTAGCACTTTCCACCATAGGGATCTCACACAGCGCGGCGTTCAGTTTTTTGTAGGGTGTCGGATCGTTTTCGTCAACGTGAAAGACACCCTCCACTCGGTAATCGTATTTTTTCATTCGGGATCTGTACCTCTATAATTACTACTATTTCCTATGGGCATAACTCACCATAGGCTCGTCTCATAACATTTTATGCGACAGGCACGCTTTTTTATACAAGGGCGTACACCTTCAAACGTTGAGGTCAGGATCAATATTTGTTATTCTTGGAAGATAGATACTTCTTAACCATGAGCGCTACCTTAAAGGTAATGGCATGCTCAAACTCACGAAGATCAAGACCGGTTAGTTTGCGGATCTTTTCCAAACGGTACACCAAGGTATTACGGTGGACAAAGAGCTTTCTGGAGGTCTCGGACACGTTGAGGTTGTTCTCAAAGAAGCACTGGATGGTCATGAGAGTCTCGCGGTCGAGAGACTCCAGACTACCCTTCTTGAAGACCTCTTGCAGGAACATCTCGCAGAGGGTGGTAGGCAACTGATAAATCAGACGACCGATGCCCAGGTTTTCATAGCTGACCACGTTCTTTTCATTCTCAAACACCTTACCGACATCCAACGCGATCTGAGCTTCTTTATAAGCTCTCGCCAAATCCTTGATGTTATCCACGATAGTGGACACACCGATAGAAACCTTGGTGTAGAATTCGGAGGAAAGGGTATCCACGATATTGGTGGCAATCTTTTCCATCTCGCGGTTTTCCGAGCCTGGCTTGACTTCCTTGACCAGCACGATATCATGTTCGCCCACGCTGATCACATAATCGCGAGTCTTGTCGGGGAACATATTTTGAAGCATTTCAAAGGGCATCATGTCAGTCTTGCCATAGAACTTGATCAAGAAAACAATGCGGGATTCTTCTGCATTGAAATGCAACTCCTTGGACTTGATGTAAATATCCGAGGGCAGGATGTTATCAAGGATAATGTTCTTGATGAAAGAGCTCTTGTCATACTTTTCATCGTATAGATTCTTGATGTTGCTGAGCGCAACAGAAAGCAGGCGGGACGTTCTGTCAGCCTCGCCATCATCACCCTCCACAAAAATAACGTACTCTCGCTTGACACCATTGGTCAGAGGACGATACGTATAGCCACCCGAAACAAACATATCGGTGGCATATGCCATTTCATCCCGGATATTCTGTCTCACCTCACCGATCTTCACAAGTTCGGAGCAAGCAATGACCACGCCGGTCTCGTCAACGACACCGATGGTACGGTCAATGATATCCTTCATTTGATGGATAACGCTTTGAAACAGTCTGTTGGACATAAATGATACCTCTCTTTTTTAATATCTATCCTTAAATATATTTTTCGCCCGACGGCGACATTGGGTACAAAACGGGTAGGTACATAGCGGGGGGTATTAAAGCTCATATTGGTAAGACAAGCACCCGAGCGCAAAGGCAGGTGCGGTTTCGCATCTCAGAATACGTTTGCCCAAACCGACCATAGTAAAGCCTTTACGGGCAGCTTCAGTAGCTTCCTCGGGAGAAAAACCACCTTCAGAACCGACTATCACAGCGATGGTAGGGCGAGGTGCATCAGACGATATAAAAGGCAATCGCTCCTTTAGCACACTCGGTAAGGGGCGTGTTCCTTCAGCTTCATAGCAAAACAGCACAAGATCGGCGGTAGCGGCTTCCTCCAACATCATTTCAAATGATATGGTGGAAGTCACAGACGGAATGATCCCTCTGCCACATTGTTTTGCTGCTTCTTCGGCGATACGTTGCCGTCTTTCTGTCTTCCGAGCTTCCGCTTCGGGCTTGGCTCGAGCAATGCATCGACTGCTTTCAAACGGAATTACACGGGCAACACCGCATTCTACCGACTTCTGAATGATGGTATCCAGTTTATCCCCCTTCGGCAGCGCCTGATATAGGCGGGCTTCATAGGGCGGCTCGGTGTCGGCAGGGGATGTTTGACAGATTCTCGCCGTCACCCAAGGATGATTCTTTTCAGAAGAAAAAGCTTCGAGAATACAGTCGTATACCAAGCCATCACAGCAAACCGAGATATGTTCTCCCGCGGCAAGGCGGAGGGAATACGCGATATGATGAGCATCATCTCCGGAAAGCGTGACGGTATCCCCCGAAAAAGCTGACATTGAGACAAAAAAACGCGGCATACTCTTTCTGCCTCCTTTACTGTCTGCCGTAGGTTTGGAGCATCTTCTCAGGAACAAATCCGAGAACCCTTGTGGCATATTTGATGGTATGGTGACAATTCACAAAGCTATTGACATGATTTCGCATATTAATATACCACAAATTCACCAATCTGTCAACAGCTTTTTTGTGATTTTCTTCAAGAAAGGTGTCATTATTTACAATTTGGTATTATTTTTGTCTGCACGAAAGCACAAAAACGCCAAACAGCAGACAGAAAGAAGCCTTGGGTATATTAACACAAAGTTGTGCAATACACCCAAGGTCATGTTTTATTCCTTTATGAGGGTTTCTCCATCGCTGATGACAACGATCGAGCCCAACAGATCTGTACGCCAGTAAGTAACCTGTCTTTCGTTAAGCCGGGCAAGTGTCTCCTGTGTGGGGTGACCGTATTTATTCCCTTCCCCACAAGAAATAACCGCCAGTTCAGGTGTTACTACGTCAAGAAACGCTTCAGTGGAAGAATTTTCCGAACCGTGGTGACCGACTTTGAGAAGATCGCAGTCCAGTTTACCGTTCAAGCGGTAGCGCTCCAGCATTTCTTCTTCGGACACGTCTTCAGCATCACCCGTGTACAGGACGGAAGAACCGCCGAAATCCGCGCGTAGTACCACACTTGTATTATTCATATCGGCATAGTCCTTGCCAATCGGCGCGAGGATAGTCAATTTTAGATCGCCTACGGTATAAACCGCTTCAGGAACAGCGATAATCACGGTAGCCCCTTCGGCTTCGACAGCATCCATCATGCGGGTATAGACGACCGTGTTGGTTGTCACGTCAGGCAAAATCACATTTTTTACTTCACAGTAATCCAAAACCGCATCCGCGCCGCCGATATGGTCTTCGTGAGGATGGGTGAAGATCGCATATGCCAACTCGGTAATTCCTTCGGCTTTGAGATAAGCGACCAGCTCTTCCTCCGCGTCGTTGGTTCCCGCGTCAATCAATACGTTTCCCGCTGATGTTCGAATCAGGGCAGCATCGCCTTGACCCACGTCAATAAAATGAAATTCCGCTTGACCTTCGACGGGCGCAGGCGGCGCTTTTTGACCGAAAACACCATCCAAATAACCTTGAGAATACAAGAAAACCAGTAAAGCTACGATGATTGCCAACGTAAAGGTTATAACACCGTACTTCTTTTTTCTTCTCTTTTTGTAAGCCATGTACTCACCTCTTTAATTCGTTTTTTTCTGCCTCTATTATAACACATTTGCGGAAGAATTTCAAGAGAAAACAAAGATAAATGATTGTCCGCCTTTTCCCTTGACAAATACCCCCTTTCGTGGTATACTGTACAAGGTATATTATTATCATTATTATTTAAGTATGATTATAGTCAAAACAACCAACGGAGTGCATCCACATGAAAAAATTACTTTGCATCGATGGCAACAGTATCTTGAACCGATCCTTCTACGGTATCCGTCTGCTCACCAACCGAGAAGGCTTCCACACCAACGCCCTGTACGGTCTCGTTAACGTGATCACTAAACAGTTGGAAGCGATCAAGCCCGACTACGCCGTCATTGCTTACGACTTAAAAGAGCCCACCTTCCGTCACAAGATGTATGACGACTACAAGGCAGGTCGTCATGCCATGCCAGAGGAGCTTCGTGAGCAGATGCCCGCCTCCCGCCCTCTGTCCGAGGCTTTGGGTCTCAACGTCCTGGATTGCCCCGGCTACGAGGCAGACGATATTCTCGGCACGCTGGTAAACATGGCAGAAAAATGCGATGAGCTTTGCGAAGCTTACGTCTTGACGGGAGACAAGGACTCTCTCCAACTCATCAGTGCCACGTCCCACGTTCTATTGGCGGGCAACACCGAGACCAAGCTTATGGACGAAACGGCTTTTATGGAAAAATACGGTGTCCGCCCCGATCAGTTTGTGGACGTCAAAGCCCTCATGGGCGACAGCTCAGACAACATCCCCGGTGTCCCCGGCATCGGCGAGAAAACCGCCCTCAAGCTGATTTCGGAGTTCGGATCTCTTGACGGCATCTACGAAACATTACCCACCGCCAAGCATACCCCCTCGGTACGCAAAAAGTTGGAAGATGGCAAAGACAGCGCCTATCTCTCTCAAAACTTGGCTCGCATTTGCCGCGAGGCTCCCTTGGGGCTGTCCTTAGAGGATCTGACCTGCCATCCCATGGACAAGACAGCTTTGTACGAATTGTGCGTGAAGTACGAGTTTTCCGGCTTCATCAAGCGGTTTGAGCTTCACAGCGAGAAAAGTCCCATCGAGGCAAGTGTGGAAGCCGAAACGCCTGCCGCTGAAAAGACAGTCTGCCTCATATCAGATTTAAAGTCTTTGAAAAGCAACACACTCCCATCCCTGCCCGCAGGCAGATACGCCTTTCATCTGAATGAGCAAGGGGTACTGACTCTATGGGACGGCAAGGAGGGTTATATCTGCAACACGCTCGATGGGGCGGCGTTGTCTGCTTTCCTGTCCAACGCGGGTCATGAAATTGTCACCTATGATGCCAAGAGCCTTTACAAACAGCTCTCCGCTATGGGAATCGAATACCGCGGCTGTAGTTTTGACGTGATGCTGGCGGCTTACGTCATCAATGCGGGTATGGGAGGTTTTGACCTTGATCGCCTGTGTATCGCCTTCCTTGGGGAATCCCCCCGAGAGGAGATCGCTACGGTTGGATATATCTACGATCTTTACTCCCCTCTTTTGGCTGATCTGAAAAACACGAAACAGGAAAAGGTCTTCTTTGACATTGAGATGCCTCTGTGCGCCGTGCTTTGCGATATGGAGTTGATCGGATTTAAAGTGGAACGTGAAGCCATTCAAGCCTACGGCTTGGTCTTGGACACATTAGCTACAGACCTCGAATCCCGCATCTTCACCTATGCCGGTCGGGCATTCAACATCAATTCCCCAAAACAGCTGGGTGAGGTGCTTTTTGAAGAGCTGATGCTCCCCACCGACAAGAAGACCAAAACAGGATACTCCACGAGCGCCGAAGTGCTGGAAAAACTAAAGAAATATCACCCCATCATCGAGGATATTCTGGAGTACCGTCAGGTAACCAAACTGAAGTCCACATACGTGGATGGATTGCTCAAAGTAGCCGACGGCGAGGGACGTGTCCATACCACCTTCAAGCAGACGGGTACCGCCACAGGACGCCTGTCTTCGGCTGAGCCTAACCTACAAAACATCCCCATCCGTACCGAGCTTGGGCGGGAATTGCGCCGCTTTTTCGTGGCATCCGCCCCTGACCGTGTGCTGATCGACGCAGATTACTCCCAGATCGAGCTTCGCCTTTTGGCGGCCATTGCGGGCGACGACGCCATGCGTTCTGCGTTCTTAGGCGGCTTTGACATCCACACCGACACGGCATCCCGCGTCTTTGGTGTACCTCCAGAAGCGGTGACTATTGAGCTTAGAAAGAAAGCCAAAGCGGTCAACTTCGGCATCATGTACGGGATGGGTGACTTCTCGCTCGCCGAGGATCTGCACATCTCCCGCACTGAGGCAAAATCCTATATTGAGAGTTATCTCCACTCTTATCCACAGATCGATAAGTATTTGAAGGACATCATTCAGACAGCTTACGATCAAGGTTATGTGACCACCGAATTGGGACGCCGGAGATTCATTCCCGAGCTGGCAGAATCCAACAAAATGCGCAAAAAATTTGGTGAACGTGTAGCCATGAACTCCCCCATTCAGGGTACCGCCGCCGACATCATCAAAATCGCTATGGTTCGTGTGCACAAGCGGCTTTCCGAAAGTAGTTTGGATGCCAAGCTCATTCTCCAGGTCCACGACGAGCTGATTTTGGATGCCCACAGAGATTGTGCCGAACAGGCGTTGACGCTTCTCAAGGAGGAGATGGAAAATGCCGTCAAATTATCGGTGCCCCTGGACGTAGAAGCTCACATGGGGAAAACATGGTTCGAGGCACATTAAAAAAGATCCTGCGGCATATTTAACCATGTTTGTCCTTCAACTTTTCGATTGAAAAAACATTTCCGCAAGTTCAACAATTTGTGCGGAAGACAAGGAGGTGCTATGGCATCCAAGGGTTTCCCCTCTTCCTCAGGTCTTGAATTGACAGGTGACTATCGTCGTACGATGGAGATCATCTCCGCCCAACTCATGGAGAGTCTTCCTGAGGGAGATGCTTTATGGACGATATTGATCCAAGCAGAAGCTCTGCTTTTGGAAGCGCAACAGCGCGGTATGCCTATCGCCGAGATTTTTCCCCAAGGCGGCATTGCCGGCTTCTGCCAATCAATTGTGGATGAGCAGTTAGGCAAACAAAAAAGCAAAATAGAAACGACCTCACCTCGAAAACAAAGAAAACGCAGAAGTCAAGAGACCACCAATACCCTAATCAAACGTAAGAAAAACACGGTCACCATACTTGTCTTGCTTCTCTGGGTGCTAATCGTTGCTTTTTTGGTTGCCCATTATACGGGCTTCCTTCCCTACTTGATCGATCCTCATAACGCATATTTGGAAGAGCTTCATAATTTTGACAGCTCGTCCACTGTGTTGACAGACACAGAACGCACCATATCGCTTCGCCTAAGTGACCGCGCCATCCCTCCTCAGATCATCTATCAATCAGAAGAATATCAAGTTACTTTAACCGCCATGGGAAGTACTACGGGCGATTATATTGAAAACGAATCCCTGAGACGGTTTTGGATCGAATTATGTTATACCCAAACCGTTAGTTTTTCCAAGGTCAGCTATGTCTCTCCTGCCGAAACAGGCACTGCCCGTATCACCTTTTCCGACGGACGAACCTCCACCCACACCTTGCATTGGCAGGATAACGGACGCTATGAAGACGGTACAGCGTATGTCCGTCTTTGCTTCCTTGAACTCCCCGCCTCAACTGTCATAGATGACGCCACCGTTGAGTTTTCTTTGGATCCGATGATCATGGTTACATGGTATCGTACCGGTGTCGGTGTCAAGGCTAAATGAATCAATCTTTTCCCGTTTTATCCTTACGGAGGTACCAATGAAAAACAAATGCTTAAAATACCATATTTTTTTGCCGCTATTTGTCCTTTTTCTTTGTGTGACACTTCTCTCAGTTTCAACCGCCTGCCAAGGCGGCGTTGATGTTCCCTCACAAACAGAAGACGAGGCTACTTCTGAGTCTGACGCTTCCGGGACTATTCCTACAGACAATACGGTTGACGAAACCGAAGGCGAAACTAATCCCCCTGCTCCCCAAAATTTAATGTTCAAGTCAGATGAAGGTCTGATTGTTTACGAATCTTATGCCGCTGAATGGGAAAGAACAGCTGCAGAAGAGCTGGTTTCGCTTCTTAGCACCAAACATATTCAAGAGGAAGACTTCCAAGTTGACTATGACAAAGCGGATCACCCATATAGGATAGAGATCGGCTATACCCGAGCAGGCAGAACCTATGCTGACATCTTGTCCACCGTAGGAGATCTGGGTTACGTTCTGAAAGTTAAAGGAACAACCGTATTTATGCTTGCTAATACCGAGCATGGCATGAAGGCCGCTTTGGACGCGTTCAAAGCCAATCTGACCCCAACCGACAGCGGCTATAGCCATCCCGCCGACTTTGAAGATATACAAATTAAAAAATCCGACACACAAAAAATCAATGTGGGAGAAGGTGTTTGGGCTGATAATCTTGCCTACGCCAAGTCCTTGGAAAACGGTGTGTATACAGAGTTTCTTACAGACAACCGTTTGGAGTGGAAGCTTGCCAATCAAAACGCACTCCTTTACTACAACATGAAGGCAAAGAACCATTGCTACACCGCCATCACCACAACCGACGGTATACCCTATGTCAAGAACACAGGCTATACCTATTTGCTTAACAGCGAGGGCACCATGTTCAGCGTTGGCAACGCATACAATGATGCCCGTACCAATACCTATGAGTTGGGTTATTACTTCTACAATGCCCATGTCATGGGAGCCACCTTTGGTCCCCGAAGCCGTTCCAATCCCCTGCTGAACATGACTTTGGACCGCACCTTCTATATGTATTCCGATAAGCTGAACACCGTTCAGCACATCGTCTCCGATCTTGGCGAAGTGACGGGGCTGGCTGCTTACGGTCAGTATTTCGATATCCCCGAATACCGCGTACAAGCTATTTTGATCAAAGATGCAAACGGATATCACGACAGCCTCGAAGGCGTGGACTGGTCCACCGCCGAGTACGTAGGTTTTGACATTGAGCGCGCAGGTACCTTCGGCATCATTCTTGTCAAAGACGCAGGTTCTGGTCAACTCACGGTGACCCTGACCGATGGCATCTACCGCATTGATCAACAGGTTGCCACCGATCCTGATGCAACATATGCTAAGGGAACGCATTTCTACATGGGTCAAAGAATTTATACCGACACTTATCACAATTTTGAGGTCTTTAAGCGCGAGGCAGAGGCTGAGCGCAATCCTCTGACCGAGGTGGGTCTGCACGATAAGGCATATGCCAGCGGCTATCTCCACTATGATGCGCTCCGTGGCGCTTACAAATATCTCATCAACGGCAACGGATTTGTGGGCGCATATTACAATGATCCGGACACGCACTACAAGGTACATCCAAAGATCACCTGCGACGATCTTGACAGAACCATCTACGTTATGTCCCAAACCAGCTCCGGTGCGTTGGAGAATGCCGTCATTCTGGATGAAAACGGTCTTCTTCTGCCGCTGGCTACTGAGGTTTGCAAAAATTTTCAGGGAGAGAACGAAGAAAGCACCTACGATCCCGGAGACGTTTCCTATGGTCGAACTTACGTTCCCATTACGCTGAAAGCAGGAGAAACCAAGAAATTTACCATTGTCAACCTGTATCAGAACTGGGGTAAATTCCCCTTAAAGCAACTCTCCTCGGTACAGTTCACATCCCCATACTATCATCTGTCCACAGGTGTCACCGAGACCAACTGCATAGCCCCCACCTTCGTTTACGGACGAGACAATTGGCTTCTGCCTGATTTTCGGTCCATGTCCGCGCCTCTCTGGGCTTCTCAGCCCCAACATACTGCGGTTGGTGGGCTCAACGTGATGGAATTCAGGGATGCCGATAACAAGCTCTCCAGACTGGAAAACAGCACAGACCATATTGACTCTTACGGTCCCATATACGCTGATGTGACCATGGACTACGCGGCAGTGGACGACCGTATTGAAGCCACCTACCGTCATGTGGAAATGCCCCAAACTGATGAGAACAGAACCTACTACGAAATCGATATCCGCATTAAAGAAGATATTTCCTTTGAAGATTTCAAGATGGATTTCTATCTCTTCCGCTTCCATAGCCGTCTGTGGCACTTCTCCAAGTTGGGTTATCTTGACGAAAACAATCAACACCGGATCGTGGATTGCGTGTACGGTGCCGAGGGCAATCGCTTCATCAAGTTGGGCACCGAAGCTCCCTATTACGAGTACCATGACTGCTCCGATCCTAACAACAATGATTACGTCAACTTTGCGCTGATCGTAAAAGACTTTAATGCCCTCATCGGCGGCGAGACCTACAAGGGCAATCTTATGGTTCGGGATTTCTATCATGACACGCGCAATTTCGGCGACTTGACCCTGGATTTAGGTAAAGTCACGCTGAAGGCAGGCGATTACATCACACTAAAGATCATCCTGCTCCCTTGGGGAAGCCAGCTTTCTACCGACAACTCGAATGTGCTGAATGTTCGAGAGGATTCCGTGCTGAATCCCTATGCCCTATCCGTCACCGCAGGCACCAAGATTCTTGACACCTTCGTCCCCAAGGTGCGAATAGATAACAACGGCAAAGCTGAATTCACCATCAAAGGCGGTAACAACAACGCGGTTGTCCGTGTATATGGCTTGTCCGACTATGTTAAACCTACAATTGAGGAATATGTGGACGGCGCATGGGTTGTTTACGACACCACCTATCACCCCTATGACGGATATATGGTCTATAACGACGGTGATGGCACCTATTCCGTTGCCTTCTGCGTAGATATGACAAATGCAGGAGAAGACGGGCGAACCTTCAGAGTAGTAGATTGAGAAGAACGCAAGGGGAAACTTCTTGCAAGAAGTTTCCCCTTCCCCCTTTAGGAACCCTGAACAAAAGAAGCTTTGGCGAAGGAACAAATTTGCAAACGACAGTAGACAGTTTCATCCACGCGCCATGTACTTTCTTCTCGTGGCCTCCCCGCCTCTGAGGTGTCGCTCGTTCTTATTTTGTTCCAGCACCGCCTTGACCTCCTCGTAAAGCCCACGGTTCACATGTCTGAGCGTACGGGTGATGTCCTTATGGACGGTACTTTTACTGATACCAAAACGTGCCGCTGTGGCTCTCACCGTTGTCTTGTGCTCCACAAGAAACGTAGCGAGCAGGATACACCGTTCTTTGTCTGACGTTATGTAGACCATGATTCTGTCTCCCATATGAGATTTTGTTTCATGACAACATATGAAAGTATCCCGAGATTTAGACCGTATCGAATAAAAGAAAACACAAGAGAGATATCATTATGTCTGAACAATATGAATCCGTCCCCCTCCCCTCCAACGTATTTGAAGGCATGACGGCCATTTCGGCAGTGCTTGATCCTTCTATTTCATCCTTTAACGACAGGAAAATCCATGCCATTTTTGTAGACAAAGATCGCATGAATAAGAAAAGCCGCGAATTGGCTTTTCTTCGCCATAAATCCGAAGCGTTGGGCTTTACTATCCAGCCCGTTCCCTCAGAGGATCTGGACAACCTGACCTCAGGTAAGACACACGGCGGCATTGTAGCAGTCTGTTCAAACCGAGCAATTCCCCTCCTCTCCGACCATGTGGATTTCCTTCCTTCCCAAGGATTTTTTGTTCTTTTGGATGGAATCGAGGATCCTTACAACTTTGGCTATACCGTTCGCTCTTTGTATGCCGCGGGAGCTGACGGAGTTATCCTTCCTCCCAGAAACTGGATGGGCGTGGCGGGGCTTGTTGCTCGCTCCTCCGCCGGGACCTCGGAAAAGATGCCCATGTTCATTGGAGATCCTGCAGAAGCAGCACAGATTTTTAAAAACAAGGGATATCGCGTTGCCTGTGCAGGCATCCGCGACTCTGTGGATCTGTACGAAGCGGATCTTTCCCTACCTTTACTTTTGGTGATCGGTGGAGAAAAACGAGGTATTTCATCTAAAGTTTTGGCTCTCGCAGATCTGATAGTCCGCATTGGTTATAGCGACAAAGGGAACTTCAGAGGGTCACTATCTTCTGCCGCATCTGCCGCTGTGCTGGGGTTTGAAGTTCTGAGGCAGAACAAATAAATCTTCTAAAAAGTATTCATTGACTTTTTAATCGTTACACCAATGACGCACGCCCTGCCGATACAAAATCCATAAAGAAAGGCGCTCTCTCATGAAACACTCACGCAAAATCTCTTACTCACACCCCCTTCTCCTCATCGGTATGGTTTGTCTTTTATTAACCACCGTTCTTTTCACCACCGTTGCTTTAGCGGTAGATGAATCCGATGAATACGTGGAAGCCCCCGTGGTAATCGATTTTACCAATCCCGACAACGTTTATGGCTGTTATGACATATTCAACGTTGCGCTCTCATGCACCGACGAAGGCATGGAAGTAAAATTTGCTGAAACCACCCCCGGTCTTTGCGTAGACCCCTATTTCTCCGTACCCCTGCCCCAAGAACAGATCGACTGTGGTGATCTTCACTATATGGCGATCCTTCTTAAGACCAACAGACATGACAAAAAAATGCAAATTCGTTTTCGCACCACAGATACCGGTTCTGACTATCCTTGCCATAATGTTACATATGAAAAGACTGAGGATTGGCAGTTGATGGTGTGCGATCTGACAGACTGCTCCAAGGTTATGTTCTATGGAAAGCCCGATTTCTCCGGTTCATTTACAAACTTCCGTTTTGATATGTTTGAAAACGACTGCCCTATCGATACAAGTTACACCATTAAAGCTTATGCGCTTTACAATAATTTGGAGGATGCCATGACCTTTGCTAATTACGAATCTCCCAAATTTAATCCCGACGATCTGTTGCCCGACGTTGACTATTCCTCCTTTTGGCGAGGCGAGGCATTTGCCCATCCCGACAATCTTGAGAAAATTCTTTGGGTAGACTATGGCTTCCATCCCTCTACCTTTGAATCTAAGCTGAACAAGTTTCAAGCCCAAGGTTTTGGAGGCATTGTTTCCAACGTCAACTTCAACCAACAGTATCTCAAGGACGAGGCTGAATTTGATCTTCTTAAGAGAGTATACATGAGTGCGGTTGAGCGCGAAATGAACGTATGGATCTATGACGAATACCAATGGCCAAGCGGTAAGGCATACGGTCAGGTTTTGGACGGTCATGACGAGTACGAGGCAACCGGCATCCAGCACAAGGAGCTGAGTGGCAATGGCGGGACGGTTTCCTACACCCTTGAGGGACGTGAGATTCGTGTCATGGAGGCCATCCTCAAGGATAGCCATGGGGAGCGTGCCTTGACCCTCAAGGATAATGTCATTGAGCCGGTCGCAGCCACAGGGGCATGGACATTGGATATCTACGTCCTGCAATATACCTTTGAGGGTGAAGAAGACCGTACCAACTTTGAAAAGCTTCGCCACGTAGACCTGCTCAATCCCAAGTCTGTTGCGCGCTTTATTGAGCTGACACACGAGCATTATAAATCTTCCTTTGGCGATCATTTTAATGTTATCGATGCCTTCTTTACTGATGAACCCGCGCTTGGCAACCGTGACCGCGAGGATTATGCTGTTTGGACAGATGGACTGGATATTCTCTTTAAAGAAACATATGGCTACGATCTGCCGATCCACGCCATTTTCGACGGCAATGATGATGATGCCAATCTGGTACGCATACAGTATTACACGCTGGTTTCTTCCCTTTTCAAATCCGCTTACATTGATCAGATCACCGATTGGTGCGAAGCCAACGGCGTTAATTCCTCGGGACATCTGCTCTTTGAGGAAAATATGAATGACCAAGTGGAGATCTACGGCGGAAACTTTCTGCAAATCATCGGTGGCATGACCATCCCCGGTGCTGATATTCTGTGGGTAGACCCCGCTCACCTCATGAGCAACTGCAACATCGGGTCCTACATGGGTCTGCGTTACGTCACCTCGGGTGCTAAAAATGCAGGACGCGATCGTGTCATGCTGGAATATAACCCCTCCGCTGTCAGAACCGAAGAATTTACCGAGAACGTTATGGGTTCCTCCTTAGGTGGCGCCACGTTGACCAGACTTTTGGGTACCACTGAATATACCATGATCAATCCTCAGCAGGATTACCGTACCGATGAGATCAATCTGCTCAATAGTTACATTGGTCGTCTCAACACCCTGTTGGCTAACACGAAGGAAAGCGGAGACGTAGGCATTTTCTACCCCATTGCCACCATTCAGGCGTTGCATAATGCCGACAGCGTTCATTCCTCTGCTTTTGGCGAAGATACCGCCGCTGTCAAGCTAAACAACGATTACGCTGACCTTTGCAAACAACTGCTCACTGCACAGGTGCTCTATACCGTCATTGACGATGAAAGCATTTGCGCTGCGGAGATTTCCACAGACGGTCGTCTGATCATTGGCAACGGTGCTTACCGTGTGATGATTTTGGCTTATGCGGATTACATTTCTGCCGAAGCCGCAGAAAAACTGGCTGCTTTCTGTCAGGCAGGCGGCACAGTCATCTTCTTTGCATCCGCCCCCACCAAGTCTTTGGACGGCAAGGGTGACGAGCGTGTAGCCGCCGCTATGGCTGCCATGAGCGAGCAACCCTCCTACAGACCCAACCGTATTTCAAAGATGTGCATTGACATTGCTGAAATGAGCAACAACATCATGTCCCTCGGCACCTGCCTTGGCGTTGCCAAGACCGATGTCCTTTATGGTGATTTTGCTAATGACACCCATGATCTTTCTTATTTTGCCAATGTTGCCGGCAATGCCGCAACTCTGTCTGTGACCTTCCGTGACGGTTATGATGGTGCGTATTCCGTTTATTATCCTTACTCGGGTAACATCGAAAGAGGTTCCGGCAATAAAATTAGCTTGAGCGTTCCCGCGTACCAGGCTGTTATCGTTGTACGCGAGGATGATAACACCGCAGATACTCCTGTTATTGGAGAAGACGAAAGCGATACTCAGCCTTCCGAGGAATCCACAGTCGGTCAGGAACCTGCCACCGAAGCGCTTACCAAAGCCGAAACCTCTGAGGCAAACGACGAGGAAGGGTGCGCTTCCGCACTGTCACTCTCTACGATGGCTATAACTGCCGCCGCTACCGCTGCAACATTGATACTTAAGAAAAAGGAAGAAAACGAATAATATGTCCGAGAATCATACTGCCATTCGTCCATGGACACGACAAACCACCCTTCGCTTAGTTTTAGCAGGTCTGTTTCTGGCGTTGGGATACGTACTTCCCTTCGCCACAGGACAGATTCGGGAAATTGGAAACATGCTGCTCCCCATGCATCTGCCTGTCTTTCTTTGCGGTTTGATTTGCGGTTGGAGATACGGTGCGGCGGTAGGATTGCTTCTTCCGCTGACCCGTTCCCTGATCTTCGGAATGCCTATGTTCTATCCAACCGCCATTGCCATGTCACTGGAACTGCTGGTTTATGGGATGACTGTCGGTCTTCTCTACGCATGGCTACCCAAAAAGAACCTGCTGTCGGTATACATCAGCTTGCTGACCGCTATGATTTCGGGACGGTTGATCTGGGGTTGCGCTCAACTGATCCTGCTCGGGATCAGTCACACGAGTTTTACCTTACAAGCTTTTGTTTCCGGTGCCTTGTTGCAGGCAATCCCGGGAATCGTTCTTCAGTTGATCCTGATTCCTGCCGTCATGGTCACGCTGCAAAAAACACGCATTTTGCCTTTTCAAGATGCCGGGAAGGAGTCTGCATGATGCTTCATTCTATCAAAGATACCATTCTGCAAAGAATCACCGAGCTTCGTATGTCATGCCACCCGCTGATCGTTGGCATTGACGGTCGGTGTGCATCGGGAAAAACGACGCTGAGCGCCGCTTTGGCAGAGGCTTTACAATGTCCACAGATTCATATGGACCATTTCTTTCTCCCCACCTGCAAACGTACTCCTGAGCGCTTGTCTCAACCGGGAGGCAACGTGGACAAGGAACGGTTTATCGAGGAGGTTTTGTTGCCGCTTCAAGCAGGAGAAAGTTTTTCCTACCGTCCCTTTAACTGTCACATCGGTAATTTTAGCGATCCTATAGACATTCCCTGTAGCGATATCCTTCTGATAGAGGGATCTTACAGCCTTTCTCCCGAGTTGTGGGATGCTTATCATCTGAGGATCTTTCTGACCGTTGATACCAAGGAACAGTTGCGGAGGATCGCCCAAAGAAACGGTCAGGAAGCCTTACAAACCTTCATGACGAAATGGATCCCCTTGGAGGAAGCCTATTTTTCAGCATTTTCTATCACTGAACGTTGCGATTTGACTTTTGAGATAATCTGATTTTTCAAGACAGCCCATTTCGGGCTGTCTTTTTTTATAGGCATAAGGAGATTTCCTTACTTGAGCGCATGAAATCGTTTTAATCATCATATAGTGAAGCAGATGCCTCACGAAAGGACAGCCCATATGAAAACAAGACAACCTTATGTATATAAAAAAAAACAGGGGTCCTCCTCTGCCAAATCTTCGTCAAGCCCGAATACGCAAACCCTTGGTCTCACCTTAAAGGAGGTCGAGAACTCCCGAAAACAACACGGGAGCAATCTGCTGACCGTGCGCCCCGGGCGTTCCTTTTGGCGGCAGTTTTTAAGCAATTTAGGTGATCCTATTATTCGCATTCTTTTAGGCGCTTTGGTACTGAATCTGCTCTTCGCCTTTCAGGGCGGTACAGACTGGGTGGAAACTGTAGGTATCGCGCTGGCTGTCTTTTTGGCGACACTGATCTCCACTCTCTCGGAATACGGTTCCGAAAAAGCTTTCGCCCGTTTATCAGAAGTTAGTGATCAGATCTCGTGCCGTGTCTTACGAAGAGATGATCCTACGTCCTCTGCTTGTCCCTGTCAGATCCCCATTTCCGATATCGTTGTTGGAGATGCGATTCTTTTGGAGGCAGGCGACATGATCCCTGCCGATGGCTTTCTGATCAACGGGCAACTGCGTGTGGATCAATCCGCAATGACCGGAGAAAGTCGAGAAATTGAGAAAAAGGCTTCAGGCAGAAGCTCCGGAGACATGAGTCCCGAAAATCCTTCGGTACTTCTGCGGGGATGCACGGTTCTATCCGGGCAAGGCATCATGCAAGCCTCTGCCATTGGCGACAAAACCTTCATGGGACAGATCTCTGCCGAAGTCCAAGAGGATACAAGAGAAAGCCCTTTGAAGCACCGACTGTCTGTTCTTGCCAAACAGATCAGTTTTTTAGGGTATTTAGCCGCCGCGATGGTGGCTGTTATCTACCTCATCAACGCATTTGTTTTCGACAGCGGATTTGACACCGGGATGATCTTGTCAAAGCTAACCGATTGGCGTTATCTGTTCCATCAGTTGTTTTCTGCCCTGACGCTGGGGCTTACGGTTTTGGTCGTAGCGGTTCCGGAAGGTCTCCCTATGATGATTGCCGTCGTACTCTCTTCCAATATCAAAAAGATGGTGAAGGATCAAGTTCTTGTACGTAAGCCTGCGGGAATTGAGGCTGCCGGGAGCATGAACCTCTTATTTACGGATAAGACCGGTACACTCACAGAGGGACAACTTAGCGTTGGAAGCATCTTATTGGGGTCGGGCGAAACATATCATCATTTAGCAGAGCTATCCCCAAAAGCGCCTGACCTCATGAATCACCTTCTGATCTCTTGCCATGCCAACACATCGGCAACCTTGGGACGAAACGGAACAGATCCAACACCTTGTGCCTTAGGTGGAAACGCCACTGATCGTGCCCTGCTCAATGACGTCTCGTCTCTTAAACCTCCTGTGATACAGGAAATCTTACACCGCATACCTTTTGATAGCCAAAAAAAGACCTCCTGCGTTTTACTGGAAACGTCAGAGGGTCAACGACTGTATGTCAAGGGAGCGCCCGAACGATTGCTGGACCATCTCACGCACGCGTATGATAGTCATGGCAAAAAGATTCCGCTGGATCGCGAGGCATGTTTAGTTAGGCTGAAAGACATGACCACCGCAGGCGAACGTGTGCTTCTCCTGGCTGTCAACGACAACCGCGAGCTTCCATCTGTCACAGACATACAGCAGGGGAAATGGGGGAAACTGACACTCCTTTGTTTGGTTATTTTAAAAGACCAGCTCCGTCCGGAAGCGGCTATTTCCGTGCAAACGCTAAAAAAAGCAGGCATTCACGTGGTTATGATCACAGGTGACCACAAAGAAACAGCCCGCGCTATTGCCACAACTTGTGGAATCCTGGGGGGACAAGTAAATCGGGTCATCGACAGTCAAGAGTTATCCCGAATGACAGATGAAGAAATCCGAACTGCGCTTCCTCGGGTAGGGGTAGTCGCCCGCGCACTCCCAACAGACAAAAGTCGTCTTGTCCGCATTGCACAAGAAAGCGGGAAAGTGGTAGGCATGACCGGGGATGGAATCAACGATGCTCCTGCCCTCAAACGCGCAGACGTCGGTTTTGCCATGGGCGCCGGGACACAAGTCGCCAAAGATGCGGGAGATATCATCATTTTGGACAACAACCTCTCCTCCATCACCCGTGCGGTTTTGTATGGACGAACCATCTTCAAATCCATCCGAAAATTTATTACGCTCCAGTTGACCATGAATTTCTGCGCCATGGCGGTGACCATGATTTGCCCTTTTATAGGTATTGATGCGCCTGTTACCGTGGTGCAAATGCTGTGGATCAATCTGATCATGGATACTTTAGGTGGGTTGGCTTTTGCCGGAGAAGCGCCTTTGATGTCTTATATGGAAGAACCGCCCAAACCGCGTGATGAACCCATCCTCAACGAATACATGAAGCATACCATTCTTTGGCTGGGTAGTCTGACGGTAGGGCTTTGTCTGATATTCCTTAAATGGACGCCTATCAAGACGTCTTTCCGTCCTGCTGACGATGATCTGTATCTGCTGACCGCTTTCTTTGCGCTTTTCATCTTTTCATCGGTCTTCAACTGTTTCAATTGCCGAACCGACCGTTTGCGGCTGACCGCCGGACTGACCAAAAACAAAGCTTTTTGTTTGATCATGGCAGCGGTGATGATCATTCAAATCATCTTTGTTTATCTTGGCGGGACGATCCTTCGGACAGCTCCTTTGACCGTCGGTGAGTTGGGACTGACCTTTGCGCTGTCTTTATTAGTCTTTCCTTTGGAATTTATCCGCAAGCTTTTCCGTAGATTTTTCGGAAAGCATGACGGCTTCTGAAGAAAAGCCGAATACCGCATCTGCAGCCTTTGGCGTGTAGACGTAGGTATTCGGCTTTTTTTAACGCTTGGTGAGGGTGATCCGCCCGTCATCCATGGTGAAAATACGGTCGGCTTTCTCCGCAATGGTCATATCATGGGTAACCATAATGAGGGTCTGTCCCATCATCCTCTTGGTTTCAAGAAGCAACGCCAGCACTTCGTCTGCATTGGCACGGTCCAGATTGCCTGTAGGTTCATCGGCAAAGACGATGTGGGGCAAATTGATTAGCGCGCGGGCAATAGCAACGCGCTGCTGCTGTCCTCCAGACAATTCCCCCGGCAAATGATGAAGTCTGTCGGCAATTCCCAACGAAGACACCAATTTTCGGAGATTTTCCTCGTAGGAAAGCTCACTCTTGTTTCGCATCATGGTGGGGATCAAGATATTTTCCAATGCGGTAAACTGGGGAATCAGGTTATGACTTTGAAAAACCATGCCTACAAAGTCCCCGCGGAAGGCACCCAACTCATCCGAGGTCATAGCGGTGATGTCCTGTCCTCGAATATAGATGCTGCCGGCATTTGGACGGTCAAGACCTGCCAAGAGATGCAACAGTGTGCTTTTACCCGAACCGGAAGCACCCACGATTGCCACAAACTCGCCTTCATACACCTTCATATTTACACGATTGACAGCGGTGATGATCTCGTCGTACTGCTCAAATTGCTTGACGAGATCCCGCACATCTAAAATGACGCGGTCGCTTTTTTCATTTGTCGTGAATGAATGATCCATATTCCACTCCTTTCTCAGTTCACAGCGATCCTGTCAGGATGCTTTTTCTTTTCGCGAAGAAACAGCCGATAAGGCACTTCGCAGGACAAATAGCCACAGAGCACAGAAATAACAAGACAAGCCAGCAGCGCGGGCAATGACATTTCGAACGCATAATAGACGTTTTCAATCAAACCGAATTTCGGCAGCAGAGTGTTGATGAGCATATGCACAAGGAAATTACAGAGGTAACTGAGCATGGCTGTCATGGCAAAAGCCATACCCGAGAGAACTCCGCCTGCGAACCGATGCAACCGTCCTAAGGACGATTTTTCCGCGCTCAGCGCAAACAGAAGTTCCCATTCGCCATGTCGTTTCCTATAGTACATGATCTGTGAGAAGAACCAAACCAACGGAGAAATCAACAACAACAGAGCCGATAAGATCAAGATCATGGCTCTATCCTGTTTCATACCGTCAATATGGGTTTTAAAATAGTGTCCCGTCGGTTCAACAATCCATCCCGAACAAACCTGAATCGCTCGTCTGATCTTCCCCTCGGCTGCTTGAACGGTATCATAATCCGTACCGTCCTTCATATACACCTTGAGTTGATCTCTGACAGCCGCCGCATCGGTCAGTTCAGCATAATCTTCATAGGTAACACCCAGTGAGATATATTCTTCGGAAGCCTTCCCACGCATGACGGCACACACGGTATATTCCACGTAGGAAAAATCATACTTTTGGATCTGCTGGCGCAAAAAATGTTTGCGGTCAAACGTCAGATCAATGGCGCCATTTGCTTTTTCAAAGACCGCTATCATGATTTTGTCCCCGGGTGTGAAGTGATAGCAGTTATAGTTATTGATATCTTCGCTGATGATCACCATGCCGTCTTCTTCTAACATACGGTAGGGATCTCCTTCGAATGTACACAGTTCATTGTTGACCAGTGTATCCAAGTATGCTTTGTCAATGGCTGCATAAGCGTAATCGTTCATGGCTCGGGCATAGCCTTCCGAAGCGCGTTCCTCGCTGGGGATCAAACTGGCAGATCCACCACTTACCTGCCCCATCTTCAAAAGCAGATGTGACTGCGTGCTTCCACCCGTCGTCAAAACCGACCAATCCACATAGCTGACACCGTCAATGGCATTGATCTCGTCCAAGAACAAATCAAGATCTGTTCGGATCATCTCCACTTCTTCCTCGGTGTAGACAGGTTCCGGGATGATTAAATCACCGTTTTCATCGGTCTCAAGTTCGGCTTCCTCAGGAATCTGAAGGGTACCGTAACGGACGGTGTATTCATAGGGATCCAAATCATCGTGATATTTTTCCATTCCTGACAGATACAGTCCGGAAACGAACAGCGCGGAGAAAAGAACGGCAGCCAACAATAGTCCCGCATAATACTTGCGGAAACGCCACATACCAAACAGCTCGTATTTGATGGGGAAACCTTCCCCAAACATACGGAAGGAGCGTCGTGGAGATACAACAAGGCCACTGTTATCCTGTGCCCTCAATAGCGTTACAGGCGACTGAATGGCCATGCGCCGCATAGGAAAATATACAGCCACCAAGACAGTCAGCAAGGTAAAGACAAAGAAACCGATCACCGTTCGCACCGTCACGGCAGGCTTAATACCATGAGTCAAATGAAGGGCAAAGGTCAGCCCGCCGCTGACAAGCATAGCGGGAACCATGGTAAGGCAGGAAATCGACCACAGCTCTCCGCCTGCCGTACCGTACAGCTTGGGAAATCCCGCGCCACAAGCCATATAGATACCATAGACAAACTTGAAATGATTGACCCTCACACGGTAGAGGATCCACAGAACCGCCACAGACAGACAAAACCAAAGGAGCGTCAATCCCCAAAACGCGGCTGTATAAGGAATGATATAATCTTTTTCGTACGTAAATAGCGGTGTTGTCCGGACGATCCAGCCGTCCTGAGAAATGGTGGACAGCATCTGACTCCGAATGTGCGCATACCCCGCATCAAGGTCGCGAGATTCTTTCAAGGTAATCCTTGCCACCCAAACCCCCGGAGATTCTTGGTAGAAGGAGGCAAATTCGAAATAGTCATCCAACCGCTTTCCTGCCAGATCCAGAGTGTTTTGCAGATTGACCTTCTGCTCCTGATCCATACCAACCACTTCGATGTGGTGGCTATATTCATCTCGAACCGTTCGATCCGCATGGGCAATCGCCGCATCCGTCATGAGAGCGATGGTCAAAAAGCCGCTTTGAATCACAAACAGCGCGACAAAAAAGCACAAGTATGCTTTGAAAGAAAAAAAGACTGTTTTGAATGAGTTTTTCAGGTTTTTAGGATAAAACACCGCGCCGATACTGCGACTTGTCAAAGAAAACCACTGTGCCACACGGCGTAGCCGTGGATATTTCGCCATAGATACATCTCCTTTCCCTGACATTTTTATCCATTTCATTTTATCACAAAAGTGTGAAGATTTTGTGATGTCCGAGGTTAGCATAACGCATAAACTTTTCTACCGTTTTTTGTGCATAGGAACAAAAAGATCGACTCTTGACAGAGCCGATCTTTTTTAGTCAAATTATTTTGCGACAATGTTGATGATCTTGTTGGGCACCCAAATCTCCTTGACCACGGTCTTACCCGCAATAAAGGAATTCAGACGCTCGTCGGCATAAACTGCGGCAATAACAGCGTCCTTTTCGGAATTCATAGGCATCGTCAGCGTGCCTCTCATCTTTCCGCAGATCTGCACAGCAATCGTTGCGGTCGCATCCACGGTTTTGGCTTCATCATAAACAGGCCATTCCGCCAATGAGCAGAAGCCCTTGCCACCCAGTTGTTCCCACATTTCCTCGCAGAGGTGAGGGGCGAAAGGACAAAGCATACGAACAAAGATAGACAGCTGATCCTTGGAGAGGCTACCTGCATCGGAAATCTCATTGAGCAGACCCATCATGGCAGCGAGGGCTGTGTTGAACTTCATTTCCTCGATGTCGGAGGTAACCTTTTTCAGTGTCTTATGAATTGCCGTTTCCACCTTGGCATTGCCTTCCCCACCCTTGACCATCGCAGGCAGATCTGCCACACGGTCAAGGAATCTCTTACACCCCTTAACACCATTGTCCGACCAGGGGGCAGCAGAGCCATAATCACCCATAAAGAGGATATAGACGCGCAGAACGTCAGCACCAAGCTCGTCAACCACGTCGTTGGGGTCTACAGTGTTGCCGCGGGACTTGGACATTTTCTCACCGTCGGGACCCAAAATCAGACCCTGAGCGGTACGCTTGGCGTAGGGCTCGGCGGTAGGAACCAGACCCAGATCGTAAAGGAAGTGGTGCCAAAAGCGGGAGTAAATCAAGTGGCGGGTGACGTGCTCCATGCCGCCGTTATACCAGTCAACGGGAAGCCAGTAGCGGAGCTTATCCATATCTGCCAGTGCCTCGGAATTATGAGGATCGATATAGCGGAGGAAGTACCAGGACGAGCCTGCCCACTGGGGCATAGTGTCGGTTTCGCGCTTGGCGGCGCCGGCGCACTTGGGACAGTTACAGTTGACGAAGTAATCCAGCTTGGCGAGGGGAGACTCACCGCCCTGACCGGGCTCGAACTCGGTGACGGGAGGCAGGCGCAGGGGCAGTTCCTCGTAAGGCACGGGCACCATACCGCAAGCGGGGCAATGAATGATCGGGATAGGCTCGCCCCAATATCTCTGACGGTTAAACGCCCAATCCTTCATCTTGAACTGGACACCGCCCTCGCCGATGCCTTTTTCCTGCAGCCACTCGATCATGGCGGCGATGGAATCCTTCTTATTATCATAGGCATTCAGAAAGCCGGAGTTGACCATAGGACCGTCTCCTGTATAGGCAGCTTCCTCGATATTACCGCCCTTGATGACCTCGATGATGTCAATACCAAACTTCTTAGCAAAGTCGTAGTCACGCTCGTCGTGGGCAGGAACCGCCATGATGGCACCCGTGCCGTAGCCCATCATGACGTAGTCAGCCAGGTAGATGGGAATTTCTTTACCGTTGACAGGGTTTATGCCCTTGACACCGTCCAGGCACACGCCCGTCTTATCCTTAACAAGCTGGGTGCGCTCAAACTCGGTCTTCTTGGTGCATTCCTCTTGGTAAGCTCTGACCTCATCCATATTGTTGATTTTTCCCTCGGCTGCCAGCTTCTCGATAATGGGATGCTCGGGGGCAATGACCATAAAGGTCACGCCAAAAAGGGTATCGGGACGAGTCGTATAGATGCGGAGGGTCTCGTCTCCTGCGGTCAAACCGAAGTTGACGAAAGCACCGCGAGATTTACCGATCCAGTTGACCTGCTGCATTTTGATGTTGGGAAGATAATCGACTTCCTCCAGACCCTGCAGAAGCTTATCGGCGTACTCTGTGATGCGGAGATACCATACGTCCTTGGACTTTTGGACGATGTCAGAGTGGCAGATGTCGCACTTACCCCCCTGGGAGTCTTCGTTGGACAGGACGACCTTACAATGAGGGCAATAGTTGACAAGGGCGGTATCGCGGAAAGCGAGACCGTTTTCGAACATCTTGAGGAAGATGAACTGGGTCCATTTATAGTAGTCCTCCTCGGTGGTGTCCACCACGCGATCCCAGTCGAAGGCAAAGCCCACAAGGCGAAGCTGACTGGAGAATTTAGCGATGTTTCGGTCGGTCAGTTCTCTGGGATGGATGCCTGTCTTAATGGCGGAGTTCTCTGTAGGCAGACCAAAAGCGTCAAAGCCAATGGGAAAAAGGACGTTATAACCCTGCATGCGGCGCTTTCTACCGATGACTTCAAGTCCCGAATAGGCTTTGATGTGACCTACGTGCATCCCCGATCCCGAGGGATAGGGAAATTCAACAAGTCCGTAGAACTTAGGCTTGTCGGAGTGGTCAGCGGCGTTGAAGATCTTCGCCTCGTCCCACTTGTCTTGCCATTTCTTTTCAATGGCGGAAAAATCGTACTTCATGGTTTGTATATCCTTTCAATTATTTACTATATTTAAAGAGTACGCAAGGGCGGAAACATCTTGAAAGAAGTTTCCCACACCCTCCAAGAACTTTTAAAAGGGTATCAAAAAAATGTTTGAAAGTTTTTGAGGGGTCAAGGGGAACTTTTTTCAAAAAGTTCTCCTTGCGCGCTCCCAAAAACAAAAAAGCCCCTGACAAAGTCAGAGACGGGAAACACCCGCGGTACCACTCCGCTTGACACGCCCACAGGGAGCCTGCCCACTTGACCTCGGTAACGGCGAGTACCGTTCTGCCCTACCCTGCGGCGCAAAGCCTCAGATCGAACAGACCGCTCGGGGGTGAGATGCTTGACCTATCCTGCCGTGTCACACCAAACCACGGCTCTCTGGGAGGAATCGGAGGAACAATGCCCCGTCACAGCGTTTTGAACAACAGAGATATTATAATATGTTTTTGGAGAAATGTCAAGGGGTTTTGAGGAAATTCTTTCGTGTATCGTTTAGAAGATAAATTGTTGTTTGCGGGAGTACGGTCAGGGGGAACTTTTTGAAAAAAGTCCCCCCTGGAACCCCCTCAAAAACCTTTAAAAACATTTATTATTTAAAGGTTTTGGGAGTTCCAAGAACCTTTTTTCAAAAAGGTTCTT
>JAZSFA010000056.1:0-1919 GCA_045531965.1 Eubacteriales bacterium | reverse complement strand
TTGTTTTCCATACTTGCTCTCCTCAGTTAAAACTCAATTCGCTGTTCCGTCTCCTTGTGGAACAGGAACACCTTGTCCTCCTTGAGGTCAAAGCGCACCTTATCCCCTGTGATCTGCGCAATATTCTCAGCGCTGATAATGGAGCGGATGCTCTCGTTTTCACATAAGGGGTGGGTAGAAACCACGCTGATATCGCGACCCATGACCTCCACACGATTGAGGTTACAGTTCAGTGCGCCATCCTCAGCAAGAATGAAACCCTCGGGACGAATGGTAGCCGTTACCTCCTGATCGGTAACGCCGGGCACATCCAGTACAGCCTCCTCGCCGATGTACAGCTTCTCCCCTTTTACATAGCCTTCAAACACGTTGATGGGCGGTGTACCCAAGAACTTGGCAACAAAGAGGTTCACGGGAGAATCATATACTGCCTGGGGCAGATCGATCTGCTGAATAATACCATCCTTCATCACGATGATGAGATCGGAAATAGACATGGCCTCTTCCTGATCGTGGGTGACAAAGATGGTGGTAATCCCCGTCTCATTCTGAATACGGCGCAGCTCTTCGCGGGTCTGCAGGCGCAAACGGGCATCCAAATTGGAAAGGGGCTCGTCCAGCAACAAGATGCGGGGCATCTTCACCAGCGCACGGGCAATGGCTACACGCTGCTGCTGACCACCGGAAAGCTCGCTGGGCTTACGATCCATCAAGCCCTCCAACTGTACCAGCTTTGCCGCTTCCAGCGCCATATCCGCCATCTGCTGCTTGGTGAGCTTGTCCTTTCCCTTGCGGTTTTCCAAGGGGAAGGTGATGTTCTGCTTCACCGTCAAATGGGGTTACAGGGCATAATTTTGGAAAACAAGACCAACACCGCGATTTTCTGCAGGCAGGTTCGTCACATCATCATCACCAAAGAAGATCTTACCGGAGGTGGGCTTCAAAAGACCCGACAGGAGATTCAAAGCAGTAGATTTTCCGCAGCCGGAAGGGCCCAAGAGGCTAATGAGTTTGCCATCGGGAATGACAAAATCAAAATCATTTACCGCAATCACATCCTTGCCTTTTTTACCGCTGGCAGGAAATCGCTTGGTCAGATGCTGCAAAGTTACTTCCATAACATACACATTCCTTTCGGATATTGTTGCCTACATTATAAGCTATTTACCCATTGATTGCAAGCAAAGGAAAAGGCAGCTCGAATGAGCTGCCTTTAAGATTTACCATTCAATTGCACGGACGCGGATCACGTTTTCGAGGCTGCGGACATCTTCAATGACATCCTCCCCCACCTTCGTACCCAAATCCACCATCGTATAGGCATAGTCGCCGCGGGACTTGTTGCTGAGGTTCTCCACGTTTACATGGTCGCGGCTCAGAAGCGTCGTAATGTTTGCCAGCATGGCGGGCACATTCTTATGAATGATGCACAAGCGCATTACACCGCTGGGATCCATATTGACGGCGGGATAGTTGACGGAGTTGGTAATGTTGCCATACTCCAAATACTCACGCACCTGATCTACCGCCATCACAGCGCAGTTCTGCTCACTCTCGGGGGTAGAGGCACCCAAATGGGGCATGCCGATGACATGAGGTGCTTCCAAGAGGCGGTTATTGGGGAAGTCGGTCACATAGGCGGCAACTTTGCCGGAATCCAATGCCGCCAGCACGGCGTCATCATCCACGATCTCGCCACGGGCCAGATTCACAAGGCGTACCCCCTGCTTCATGGCGGCAAAAGCCTCTGCGTTGATCATCTTTGCCGTATCGGGGGTGTACAGAGTGTGGATGGTAATATAATCGGACTTCTTATAAAGTTCCTGTACATCTTTCACCACATGGATGTGGCGGTCAAGACGCAGAGCAGAATCAACAGACAGGAAAGGATCGTAACCGTACACATCCATGCCCAGCTT
>JAZSFA010000081.1:0-6638 GCA_045531965.1 Eubacteriales bacterium | reverse complement strand
GTACAACACCGGCGAGAATACCGCTTTTTGCGGCAGGTAACATAATTTTAAACGTGGCTTGCTCTTTTGTCGCACCGAGCGCAAGCGCACCTTCATAGTAGGTGTTTGAAACGCTGTTCAGAGAATCAAGGCTTACGCTGACGATGGTCGGTAAAATCATGATACCGAGAACGAGCGAAGCCGAAAGAATACCGTAACCAACGCCCGTGGGTGACACGTAATCTCTGACAAAAGGAACGATGATGGTCATACCGAACAGACCGAAAATGACCGAAGGAATGCCTGCGAGCAGGTTGATCATCTGCCTGATAGGAGCAACGAGCTTCTTGGGGCAGAACTTGTAAAGCGAGATTGCCGTGAGAAGTCCGATACCGATACCAATGATGACCGAAAGCGCCGTAACGTAAAGGGACGCTACGATCATCGGGAATATTCCGTAGCTCGGATTGTCCGCAAGCGGCGCCCAATCACTTCCGAACAGGAACTTGGCAAAGCCTGTCTTTGCAATGAATGGCACTCCGCTGACAAAGAGGAATACCGTGATCGTCGCAAGCGCGAGAATGGAAAAGATCGCGGAGAAAAGGAATACGCCGCGCATGACCTTTTCTCTCGCGTTTATAAATCCGTACAGATGTTTCATATTACTTCGCAACGCCTACCCAAGTCTTGATACCCGCGTCACCTGCGTCTGCGTTGTAGATGTTTTTGAGATCCTCAAGAGAGATATTGTCAAAGGTGTTTGCTTGATTCACGATAACGGCGATGCCGTCCTTTGCCACCTCGTAGTAGGTGCAGTTATCGGCCTTGGAAGGATTGAAAGCTTCGGAGATCATACCGAAATCGGACACCCCGTTCTTGGCATCGTTGTAGCCCGTGCCGCTTCCGCCACCGCCAACGGTGACGCTGACACCGCTTTGCATTTCCTCAAACTTTGCGGCAAGCTTCTCCATCAGGGGCTTGAGCGAGGTAGAACCCGAAATGGCGACCTCACCGGTCAGCCCAGGGATCACGGTGTAAGCAACTGCACCTTCCTTGGTGGAAACGTAGCCGTTATCCGAGATCAGGGTCTGTGCATCGGAGCTTTGAAGGAAGGTGAGGAATGCGGTATTGACTTCGCTTGCCACCTTGTTCTCTTGGTAGACGACGTTAAGAGGACGGGAGATCTTGTAAGAACCGTTTTTGATATTCTCAAGGGTAGGCTCGACACCGTCAACCTTAAGAATCTTCACCTCGTCAGTGATGTATCCGAGGCTATCGTAACCTATAGCAAGAGGATTCCCCTTGACTTCCTGAAGAACAGCGGCGGTTCCCGTTGCGACGATCACCCCCGAAACGTCGGTTTTGCCCTTGAGTCCGATGATCTCCATAAAGGCGGACTTTGTTCCGCTACCGTCCTCGCGGGTGACAACGCTGACATTTTTGTTTTCATCAAACTTTGCGCCGCCGCAAGAAGTCAGCGCACTGAGGGTACAGAGTGTGAGTGCCCATATGAGGATAAGTGCAAAAATCTTTTTCATGTTTAAAATCTCCTTTTCCTGTTTTGCACCGCTATTATACCGCAAAGACAAAAACATAACTACCATTAGGATGTATGGGAAATGTAATGTTTATGTAAGCTCGGTAGGAATTTGTCTATATGACCAGTATCCTATCACTATGATCACCCCCATGTTTCGCCTCTCGGTGTAGCCTATGAAGAATCATCAGATAAGATCAATCAAAAAGCGCGCAACTTATGACGAGTTGCGCGCCTACTTATTTTTGAAAAGGAGAATATCAATATATGCTGAGGTGTTCAACAGATGCCGATGATGGTGATGCGTGTAAAATGCCAAACAACTTTTCTTTCCAAAATATTACCATCACCTTGTAGCAATCAGTACAAGGTGATGGTTTATTTTGTTAGCTACTCTCTTCCCCGCGTTTCACAAAGAGCAAAAAGCGAAAAACTTCAGGGATAATGAGAGAGCATATGTTTGCGGTCACAACAGCGAAGCATCCTTACTAATCAATCAGTAAAGTCCGCGGTACAGGGTCAGAAGCGTGTTCTCCTCCACTACCTTGTCCGCCAGCACCAGCAGATCATCCGAGCGGGTCACGGTCTTGCCGCAGTTCTCGAGAGCGGATGTAATATCCACGTACTCGACGCCGTAGTGGTTGTAGGTCTTGCCGCTGACGGTCAGACCCATGACCTCGGTGGCGAATGTCTTGGGCACGTACAGATGCCCCTCGTCGCCGAAGAAGGTGGCCTTGGTGGAAGACTCGTCCAGACACACCATCTTACCGTCCGCGAAGGCATAGTAGGAACCAGCTTTGAGGACAATCATGTCCTCGGTCAGGACAGAAGGGGTCTTGACCTCGGTCTCATTGGTGGTGTATCGGTAGTTGAAGCGGTCATTGGGGGCGGTGTCGCCCAAGTCAATGAACTGCATGATGTCGCCGCTGTCTACCGAATTGTCTGCCCATTTGAAGTCGAAGGTATCGCCAAGACCCAACAGCTCGGCGTCCACCTTGATCTGAATATAATTTCCGCTGACGGTCATGATGGCGGAGCCGACCTCCTCCATCTCCCAGGAATTGTTCACGAACTTATGAACAGAGCAGGTGTTGCCGTTCTGAGAACGGTTGAGGACGAAATCGTAGCCGTACCAGCCGGTTTCGTAGTTACAATCGGCGTTGATGTAGAGATTCATCCAGTTGGTGCCCGCGGGGGCGGTAATATCGGCGGCGCACTCGGCGTAGAAGACCACGTCACTGCCGTTCCTCGACACCTTGGCTACCGTGAAGTCATTGCGGCCGCTCTGGTTGGTGTAGTGGAGATTACCCACATAGGACATGGCGTCGCGGTGGGTAGTATCGCCCACGTAGTCGCGGAACTCGGGACCGACGATATCCCACTGGGATCGGGGGCCGTCCAGAACGATGGGACGCTGACCGAAGGCGGCGAGGGGGGCGCGGCTACCCTTGTAGTCGCGGATATTCTGGGTCATCTGGTAGTAGTAGTTGTCGTTGTAGACACCCTTCACAGGCTCGATGTCACGGGAATACTCGGGGTTGAAGGCATCCACGTAGTAGTGTCTCGTCCATTTGTCGTCATTGGTGACCTTGTATTCGTTGGCGATGGTCTGGCCGACGGCGCCGCTCGCCTCCCAACGGCCTGCCCACCACTCGTTCCAGCCCACCAGCATGATGAGGCCGGGATCCTGCTCGATGGCGTAATCGAACTGCTCCTCAAAGGCAATACCCAAGCCGGAGGTGCCTTTATCCACGAGGTCAAAGCCGAAATTGCCGCCTGCGGGCTGGCCGCCGTTGTGATAGGAATAACTGCGGCCCGCGTTGGTGCCGTAGCTGCCATTGGCCCAGAAGCCGCTCATGACCACCATCTGCTCCAGCTCTCCCGTTTCGGAGAGACCCTTACCCTGAGGGTACATATCCGCCCAGGGCCAGCAGGCTTTGCCTTGGAGATTCTGATACCAGCCGTCCGGGGTGTAGGCCCAGCTGTGACGGACTGTGAAGAACTCCCGCTGCTCTTGGGGAAGGGTGTTCAAGAGAGCTTTGGGCAGGAAGATCAGGGGCTTGCCGTTGTGTTTGAACCACAGATCCTCGTATCGACCCGTGGAGTAGAGGTTGTTCCAGAGAGCCTTGAAGGAACCGGCGGCGACATCTTTTTCATCGCCACAATGGAAACAGATCTGAGGGGTATCGTGACCCTCTGCCCGCATCTCCGACCAGACCCGGAGAAGGGTCTCATAGGTATTCTCATAGGTAAGGCCGTTGGTAGCATCCACGAAGATGAAGTCGATGCCTGCGGCCACCAGCTGATAGGTGTGCTTGCGGATGACCCACTCGTCGTCGGAGCGGTAGTAGCCTAAATAAGGCTCGGCCCAGTAGTGGCCAAAGCCCAGCGGACCTTGGGTTATGACGTCGATCAGGGCGTCTTTGCCGCCCTCGTAGTAGGTCTTGGTGTGATCGTAGACCGTACTGTGGCCGCCGTGGATGTTGGTGTCGTGCCACAGGAAGTAGAAAATACCCACCTTCTTGTCGTTGACGGTGCCGTTTCCGGAGCCTGTCAAGCGACCCACGTCATCCATGCTGACCCAGGTATCGGATAGTACGTCCATGGAATTCATCATGTTCGCGTCCTCCGCGGTTTTCTTGGTTCCTCCGATACCGGTTGCCTTGAAATCGGTAATGTAGACGTTACCCGTGTTCATGAGATGGAGCCAGAAATTGAAGTAGCCGGCATCGGAGATGGTCACGCCGCTGTCGGTCAGGGTAGGTGTGCTTTCCCCGGGATGGTACATGGAGACGGTGTCCCCCTCCCACTTCACCTCGGCAAGAGATACTTTTTCGCCACTGTCATTTTCAGCAAAGACTGTGATCATAGAGCCGTTGTCCTCTATCCAAAGCATCCGCTCGGTCTTGAAGTCCACGCCCTTTTCCTTGATGGTCATATAGGATGTGTGAGGCCACTCACCCGTGCGGATACCGATCTGTTTTTCCCGCAGGGCGATCCAGATTCCCCCCTTACCCGTGGCATCTCCGCCGGGGTTGGGGAGGCGCAGACCGATGTAGAGCGTGAACCAGGGCGTGCTCTCGTTCTTGCCCGTGATGTGCATCTTGGCTTCATAGGAGGCGGGGCTTGCCAGGCTTGTATTGAGAGTCAGGGAACTGACCGTGGACTGACGCAGGGTCACCCGTGTCCCCTCTACGTCGGCATCACCGAGACTGAAGGCCGGGTCACCGGCGGAGAAGGCATAGGTGACCTTCCGGGCGGTGGAGCCGCCGCTCCCCGCAACCGTGCCCGATACCGAAAGGTCGGTCACGTCCGCGCCTTCGGGAGCTACGTAGTCCTCCCAGATCACAGGAGGTGTGGTCTCGGCATCCGTCTCACCGGGGGTGTCCTCGGGGGTAGTACCGCCCGGGGTCTGACCCTCGGTGGACGGGTCGGTGTCGATGGGGGCATCGCTCCCTTGACAGGCCGCAAAGCAGCCCGCGAGGGTGGAGATCATCAGCAAGAGAGCAATGACTTGGAGAAATAGACTTTTTTTCATGATTTTACTCCTTTCAGGGAACCTCGAAAAACGGGTTTCCCATGTTGAAATGTACGATTCAACGGCTGATTATCAGCCGCTTTTATGCAAAAGGATTGCACAAAAATACAACCGAAATAATACCGAAGGCCACACCAATCCATTGCTTTACGGAAAGCCGTTCCTTGAACAGCAGTACGGCCGCCAAGGTGGTAAGCACAAGACCTCCGCCATTGACAATCGGAAAAAAGATGGCGCTATCCATGACCCCCGAAAGATAGAGATTAAATTTGTTGTTTACAGCTACGCAAGCACCGTTTGTTACCATAATTCCAATCAAAAGCCAAATCAGCATTCTGCTCTTGTTTCGCTTTTCTTTCTCGTTTGTAGATAGACCTTCGCGCCGTTTCAGCAACAGAGCGAAAATTGCGCAAAAGACCGCCGATGAGACAAAAGCGATGATCAAAAATGCGTTTAGCTCATTGCGGTATACAGAGCTTTGGTGCACCTTCTGCATAACGCCGATACCGCCCGTTGCGGCAAAGGCTATAAGACACAGAAACAGCCATTTTACATTTGCCTTTTTTTCACCGCTGTCACTTTTGGCGGCAAGAATAAAGCTCACCAGCATCAGTACAATTCCCACGATCTGCGACCACCCTAAGCTCTCGTCAAAAAACAATACGCCTGACAGAGCGGATATCAGTGTGGAAAAAGAGATGATAACCGAGGTGTAGGACATCGGTCCGACTTGCAAAGCGGCAATATTCGTGATTCCTTGAAGAGCTGTAATGGCACCAAACACAACGCCGAGTAGGACTGTAAATGCAGATGCAGAACCAAAACCTCCCCAACACAGTAGAACTACGGCTGCGGTCAAACAACTGACAGCGTTGAACCAAAAACCTCCCGAAAGCTTCGTGTTTTCTTGATCGGTGTAGTACTTTTTCGTAATACCTCCGCCGAGAGCCGCAGCCAGAGATAAGATCAGTTTCGTCGGTATGCTCATATCTTCTTCACCCATAAAAGCTTGGCAGTGCGAGGTGCTTCAAATCGAAGCGTTACGACTCTGTCGGTTACGCTTTCCTCACGGCTGTCCTCGTCGGTAACGGTATATCTGTCGGCTCCACTTGCAAACGGCAGGGATACTTCAAGCAGATCCCCTGCGCAATTTTCCTGACGGAACGCCAATATGACACCGTCTTCTCGGTCGGGATCATAGTAGCAGAAGGCGGTGAAATCGGCGGTATCCTGCTCCCGGTGCCATGGCGTCAGGGTATAAAACTCTTTGAGCAGATACGGGGCTACCCGTTTCCATTCCCGGAGTCCAAATCGGAGCATATCGAAATTTTGCTCTGCGTCATATACGAACTGCGAATCCACGTTCAACGCAGGAAGATAGGACGCGCGCCAAACGTAAGGATCGCTGATGCCCGTGGGCGCAAGCTGTGACAGCTTTTCTTTTGTGTTCGCTCCGCAGAACGGGATCCATTTGTTAAAAGAGGTGGTCATGGAAAGCCGAAGTGCGGTGCTCGTCCTGTCACTGTCGCTTCGAAGAAGCGGAACGCCTCGGCGCATGGATTCAAGATCGTTTCTTCCGCCGCC
>JAZSFA010000094.1:0-4665 GCA_045531965.1 Eubacteriales bacterium | reverse complement strand
GTTTTTCATTCTTACTGCGAAAGCCGACTCGATGACGGGCATCGCAGTTGCCGACGGAGATCTCGTTATTGTGCGCGAGCAGAACATTTGCAGGGACGGAGATTATGCGGTTGTTCTTGTAAATGGAAATGAAACGTTGCTCAAAACTATCACTTATCTTCCCGATAAGAAAGCATATTTGCTGCACGCAGAGAATCCCAATTACGATGATCGCATTGAGCGCAACGTACAGATACAAGGGGTTGCTACGCAGGTTATAAAGAAGCTTTGAGGGTATAACGCTGTCTGTCAGTCTTAGCAAGCATCGCGCTTGTGCGCTATTTGTCCGTACAAATACGACAGAGAGCTGTCTGTCAGTCGCAGCAAGCACTGCTTTTGGACGTCATTTGTCCGTACATCGTCCAAATGCTATCCAAAAGCGTTTGATGTGGGGAGTACCCCATACCCCCGTTTTATTTTATAAAGGAGTATAAATGTCAAGAGAAAATAAAGATAAAAGATTTGAAATTAGGCTTTCCGAATCAGAGCGCGAACGTTTTTTTGCTGCAGCCGAAGCTTGCAAAATGACGCCGAGTGAATATATGAGAACAATGCTTTGGTTCCTTCATCCCGCAAAATTGCCGACAGAAAAGTATGTAGATATGTTAGAGCAATTGCTTGAGATGAACAAAAATCTTAAAGCGCTGACCGCAGAAATTAAGTTGTCGGGAGAAATTCCGAGTGAAGAAATTGCGTTGGTGACACAAAAGATAGATGCGTTGAGTGATGAGATGCTATTAGCCATTCAGCATCCGTTTGAGGTGATAGATCCGGAGGATGTCCGACATTTGCCATATGAATTTTTGTTTGGGGAAGGATGGAGAAAATTACGTGAAAGAAATCGTTCGCAGAGCAATTGAATTATTGAAAGATAAAAATTATTCTCGCGTTTGTTTGGATCTTACCGAGGTAAATTGGGAAGAACTACGCCGCAGGATTATTGAAATTCTAACTGACAAGCGCGGCGAGCTTGGAATCCCCAAAGATAAACTTGAAGCGATTGCCGAAATGATCTTGCCCGATATTATCGCGTTCTTCCAAACAGACGAGGGCAAGAAAGTGTTTGCAGAATGGAAAAAGGAACAGGAAGAAAAACAGAAAAAGGAAGACGATGAAACATGAGAGGAGTTATTTACGCTCGATATTCTTCGGACAATCAGCGTGAGGAATCAATAGAGGGTCAGATCCGAGAGTGCAAGGCGTTTGCCGAGCGCAACGGCATCGACATCATCGGTTGTTATATCGACCGCGCGTTTTCTGCCAAGACCGATAACCGCCCCGACTTTCAACGAATGATAAAGGATAGTGCAAGCAAAACGTTTGACGTTGTGCTTGTTTGGAAGCTTGACCGCTTCGCCCGTGATCGATACGATTCAATGCATTACAAGCGTATTCTTAAAAGGAACGGAGCAAAGGTTGTGTCTGCAACCGAAGCTATCTCTGAAGGAGCCGAAGGAATCCTGCTTGAATCTTTGCTTGAAGGTGTGGCTGAATATTACTCGGTAGAGCTCGGAGAAAAAACGCTACGCGGTATGACCGAGAACGCGCTTGCCTGCAAGGTTAACGGAAGTGTTCCTCTTGGTTATGCTCCGACCGAGGATGGTCATTATCAAATTGACCCGACTTACGCTCCTATTATCGTTGAGATTTACGAGATGTATCGAAGCGGTATGACGATGAAAGAGATTGTCAATGATCTAAAAACAAGAGGTGTTCGCAACCGCAAGGGCGCGGTAATATCCGAGAATGTGGTGAGCAACATTTTGCAGAACCGTCGCTATCTTGGTGAATATATTTTCCGTGACATCGTAATTCCAAATGGTATTCCGCGCATCATATCTCAAGAGTTGTTTGACAGAGTGCAGGAGCGCAGAGAAACAAATAAAAAAGCTCCGGCGAGACACAAAGCCGAAGAAGAATATTTGCTTTCCACAAAACTGTTTTGCGGAAAGTGTAAACGTATGATGGCGGGTGAAAGTGGTAAACGCCGAGACGAAGCGGTATATCGTTACTACAAATGTTCGGGAGTTAAGCGCAAGCTTGGTTGTGACAAAAAGACCGTTCGCAAATCGTGGATCGAAGATATCGTTGTTGAAGAAATCAAGAAACTTGTTCACGACGATGAAGCCGTCGCGTATATTGCCGATTGTGTAATGGAAGTCCAAGGACGAGAAAACCCTATTCTCCCATGTCTGCGCGAGCAGCTTGCGGAAGTAGAGAAGGGAATTGGCAATCTTGTCAACGCCATTCAAATGGGTATTTGCAATGATGCAACAAAGAAACGTATGGACGAGCTTGAAGCAAGAAAGTCCGAGCTTGGTATTCAAATCGCCAAGGAAGAACTTGCAAAGCCAATCGTCACCAGAGAGCAGATCACTTGTTGGCTCGAACACTTCCGTACATTTGATACAAACAAGTTTGAACACCGTCGCCGATTCATTGACACCTTTGTAAATCGCATCTTTTTATACGATGACAAGATGGTCATCACGTTCAATTACAATAAGGGAACAAAGACTATAACCTTTGCCGAGCTTGAAGCTTCGGGTATTCTCTCTATTTCGAATATAGCTTCTACGGGGGACCCATAGCTGTGTCTTTAGCCCGGGGGCAAAAGCCAGCCCCGATGCTTGATATAGGTGCTGGCACAAAAAATAGGCCGAGATATAAGATGGAACAAGGGCAAGCCAAGCACAAAGCAGCATTTCCCAAAAGGCGGTCGTGCGTAGCCGCCGGCCGTTTGCGCCGAAGGTGACGTAGATGCCGTAGGTAAAGCGGTCATGGTTGAGGCGTATGCGGTATACACGCCCCAGCACCGTCGCGCAAAGCAGGCTAAGAATGCATAAAACGGCGGCCATGATGCCGTAATTCTGCCACCAAAGGGATTCTAACTGATAAAGCGGGGAAAAGTATAGCGTGGCAGTACCGCCATCCGGCGCGTACACGTCATGGTAGGTGTAGGAAAAGGTGCTGTAACAGGCCTGCACGGTATCCTTGCGGAACAGACCGTATATGCCAAAGTTTTTGTTGCCGGTTACAAAGCGGATGTATACGTCGTATACGCTGTCGATCCCCTCGGCGTAATGCTCGGAAATGCTAACGACCTGGTACACGTAGTCGTTAGAAAATACCGTTCGCGGGTCGTTTTTCAAGGTAAGTGCTTGGCCTTGGCTGAGTCCCTTGATGGCAAGATGGTAGTTGTATTCCTGTTCGATCGTTGCCTTTTCAACCTTGAAATTGCTGTCAAATCCGAGCGTAACGGCGAATAGCATCAGTTGAATAAAAAACAGCGCGATCAGAAAGGGAAGAAATTGGCGCCATCCGCCCTTTATCGTGCGCCAGGCATTTTTTATGTTTTCCTGTAGGTGGGTGGAGATTCTTTCAAGCAAGGTGGCTATCTCCTTTCAAATGTGTGCATAGTATTATTATAAGGAATATTCCGTGCGCTGTCAAGGTCTTGCAGGGCGCACCTGTGGATGACGTGTGAAAAAATTGTGAAAAAATGCAATTTTTTGTATTTCGTATTGCAAATTTGACAAAAGCATGCTATAATAGAAATCGTGAAAAGTTTGGCATTTTTCACATTCCACATTTCTGTAAAAAATAATTATGTATAGAGGAGAACGCAAAAATGACCAACAACAAGCAAGTATTGGCCTGGGTTGAGGAGATGAAGAATCTCGTAAAGCCCGACAATGTTATGTGGATCGACGGTAGCGAGCAGCAGTTGAACGAGCTTCGTGAGCTGGCCGTTAAGACCGGCGAGCTGCATAAGCTGAACGAGGAAATGCTGCCCGGCTGCTATCTGCACAGAACCAACCCCAACGACGTTGCTCGTGTAGAGGACAGAACCTTTATCTGCACCACCAAGCAGGAGGATGCAGGCCCCACCAACAACTGGTGTGCGCCGGCCGAAATGTACAAGAAGCTGTATGATATCGCTCGTGGCTCTTATATGGGCAAGACGATGTATATCATCCCGTTCTCGATGGGCCCGATCGGCTCTCCTCTTGCCAAGATCGGTATTGAAATTACCGATTCGGTTTACGTTGTGCTGAACATGATCATTATGACGCGCGTAGGCACCAAGGTGCTGGACACCCTGGGTGATTCCAATGACTGGGTTCGTGCCTTCCATTCCCGTTGTGATATTGATCCCGAAAAGCGCTATATCTGCCAGTTCCCGGAGGATAATACCATCATTTCCGTTAACTCCGGTTACGGTGGCAACGTGCTGCTTGGTAAGAAGTGCTTTGCTCTTCGTATCGCCTCCTACCAGGGCTGGAAGGAAGGCTGGATGGCAGAGCATATGCTGATCCTGGGTCTTGAAAATCCGAAGGGCGAGGTTAAGTACATTGCTGCTGCATTCCCCTCCGCCTGCGGTAAGACTAACCTGGCCATGCTCATTCCGCCTAAGTACCTCAAGGAAAAGGGCTACAAGGTATGGACCGTTGGTGACGATATTGCCTGGATGCGCATCGGTGCTGATGGCCGGCTCTACGCCATCAACCCCGAAAACGGCTTCTTCGGCGTTGCCCCCGGTACCAACGAGAAGTCGAACTTCAACGCGCTGGAATCCACCAAGAAGAACACCATCTTCACCAACGTTGCTCTCAATCTTGATAC
>JAZSFA010000026.1:0-12058 GCA_045531965.1 Eubacteriales bacterium | reverse complement strand
GCCATCAGCGGGAGCATCGGTGGGAGCCTCGGTAGCGTCGCCGCCCTGATCGGGAGCGTCGGTGGGAGCCTCGGTGGGCTCCTCAGTGGGCTCCTCGACCTCGACCTCACCGTACACAATGGTAAAGGGAGAGAAGGTGGCGGTGGAGAAGGTCAGAACGCCGGTTGCAGGATCGTAGGAATAATCTGCGGAATCCATAGCATCGCCGTCATGATACAGAACCACATTTTCAAGGTTCTTTTCAATTGTCAGCGTTACAGTCACAGGCGTGGTGTTGTCAGTAGCAAGACCTTCGAGATCAATCTCAAGGTCGATACGGCTCTGGCCGTTCTGGATGGTGACGTTAGCGTTTTCGGTAGCATCAGCAACGTTGAGCACCAGCTCGGTAGCACCGTCAGCCAGCTTGACACCTGCGGGAGCGCTCACAGCAGCGGCAGAAACGCCGGTTGCGGTGTTGGTGGCGGAGGTTGTGGGAGCTTGAGCATTGTTCTCACCGGGCCACTCGGTAGCAACGGCCTGCGTGGAGATGACCTTCACATCGAAGGATGCGGTCAGATTCTCGTACTCGCTGGTAGCAGTCTCCTGCATCTTGAGAGCTACGCCGAAAGACTTGAACGTGTCGGGAGTAGCATCATCATCATCACCGGTCAGCGTACCATACAAGCTGGTGCTGAAGTCACCGTTGATGCACTCGGTCAGCGTGCCGATCTTAGTCCAGGTGGTCGTGACATCCTCGGTGGGATATGCTTCGACATCCCATGCGAAGTAGACGTCGATGACATCAGCGAGATTCACGGTAACGGCTGTCACACCGTCCACGTGCTTGGTGCCACCGTCAATGATGGCAGCCTTCCACTTCATGTCAATGGTACCCTCGTTCACAACGCGGAGAACCTTGACAACGGAAGATGCGCCGGGCTCCCAGTTCTGTTCCTCAAAAATGGGCGTGTCGGCTACAGTTGCAACACCATTTTCTTCACGGGCTGCGGTGTCTACCCAATTGCCGTCAGCGTCAAGGACCTGCAGAGCGACTTGGAAATCGCCTGTGGAAATGGCGTTACCCTTGCTGATAACGGAATCGGTGAACCACGCATAAGTCGTGCCGAGCAACATAGCAAAACAGAGGATGATCGCTACGATACTGGGGATTGATGCGCGCTTCAGGTTTCTTGTGCTAGTCATGATTTGTTTACCTCCTTTTTTGGTAGTTTTTTGGCTAGCCACTAAATGAGGATCTACCTCATAAAGTCAATGTATGAGTGTTCCTTCGGTCAAGAAGGAACTTGGCAGGATCACTTCTTTTTGCGATTCTGCTTCTTCTTTTTCGCAGAGCTTTTTTGGTTGACTCTTCCCTTCTTCTTGGGACGCTTTCTGCGATTCTTCTTTTTGGATTTATTGGATCGTTTCTTCTTTTGCTTTTGAGGCTTACTGATTGCTTCGTCCTCATGATCCAAGACGATTTCATCGTCTTCGGTGTTCTCCACCGTCTCGATTACAGCGGGTGTTTCCGGGGCAGGCTGTTCTACAACGGGCGGAGGAGGCAGGAGCTTGTCCAGCGCTTCTTGCACGATTCGTTGAACCTCGGAGAGAAGATCTTCTTCGGTCAGCGGTTCATTCTCCTCGGGAAGCTCCTCCATATCGGACAATTCGTCATCCTCGGTTTCTTCATCCTCAATCAGCTCTTGTTCTTCGGGAGGATCAAACACGTCTTCGTTTTCGTAACGTTCTTTGAGTTCCTTCAGCTCCTCAGCCATGGATTGAATGATCTGCTGCTTTTCGTCGATCTCGTTCATTTGTTCCTTCTTCCAGCGAAGGAATTCACGCACCACGTTCATACTGTGGGACAGCAGGACGAAAAGGAACGGAATCAAAATCAAAAGCATAAAGCCGGGGCCTGTTTTGAGAAACATCATGAAGTTTCCCAGCCCGGGAATACGGCCTTGGTATTGGCCTATGATGTAATCGTATGTAGCGATACTCTCATCGTTACTTCCCGTAGTCGTACCGTAGGTGACAAAGCCAGGTGTTCCCATGCCATCAACAGCTTTTTCTCGGATTTTATGGGTGACGACCATACCAAAGCGGTCGGAATCCTGCGAGATGAAGGTGATGATGTCACCTTCCTTCAAAGTAGTGGGATCCACAGGCTTGGTTAGAACGATATCACCAACCTGAAAATCCGTGGCGGCCATAGAATCGCTCTTACAAATGAACATCTTATAGCCAAGTAAGGTGCGGTCGGTTCTGTTGATGACACCCACGGATATGAGCGTAAAGGCCATCATACAGACCGCCAGAACAACGATCAGCCATGAAAACACCGTTTCGGTGATATGTAGGACTTTTTTGACGGTATCCTTTTTTGTTTTATGGGGTACGTCTGTACGTTCGCTCACGGGATCACCTCCTTGAATAATACTTTCCGTAATGGTGTAATGCTCGAATTATTTCTTCACATCACGATCCAGTATATCAAAGGTCACACCGCCCACGTGGGCCTTGCTTATACTGTTAACCCTCACGCCATCAAAATATGCCAAGCCAACCTTCTCAATTTGCAGAGTTCCTTCCATACCTTCCAGCTTAATAGCATCCATACTGCCGTCGCCGCTTTCGGTGTGGAACTTAACCTTGATTTCAAGATCGTCATCGTACAGCTGGTTAGACAGTACATAACGGTAGGGGGTCATGGTATCGGTCAGTTCGTAGGTTACGATAGAATCAGTCATGAGACAACCGTCGTGCCAAACCTCAATCGTAACCCACGCTCTCATTTCGCCTGTTTTGGCCGCAGTAAATGTGATCTCTGCCTGGTCCGAATTTTTGATGGCACGAATGGTTCCCGTGGAGAAGGTATTTGCTGTGCCCTCAACAGAATTTCTCAGTGCTTGGATATCAGAAACCATCATCTGGGCATGGAAGGGGACGAGATAGACACTTCCCTCCCACGAGCCATCCCCCGAAATGGATTTCAACAATCCCGTACTCTCACCGTCGGCGCCTGCACCGATCTGTACGATATTGTACTTCTTTTTACCGTTTACCACACTAATAGCATTGGCTGTTCCTCCCGTGTAACCGGGTCTGGGCAGATTCTCTTCAGCCAGCTTGTCAATTGCATATTGTTCTGCGGGAGCATACATATCGGGTCCCCAAGTCATCTGTTGGACATATCTAACACCTTGTCCCCAAAGCATTTTTAACTGTTTGTAGGTGGCTTCTTTATCGAAGTTCATGGCACCGTATTCACCCAAGGTGATATTGCTGTGACCCGCATTATGTGCATTCCACGCAAGGTTATATTTTTCACTGATTGTACCGTATCTTGTGCCACCGTAGCCGGTACCGCAGGTCATCACCACGTCAATGGGGGACAAGCGAGTATCTGCGTCTCCCAAAAAGCCTGAAACAGCCTCGCCCTCGGGAATCTGATGGGCAGTGATGGATTCGGGTGGATATCCTGCCAACAACGCCTCACGATATGCTTCCATGATGCGTTTGTTAACGATATAACGGTTATACAATGCCCATTCGGTAAAATAATCTCCTTCATAGGCATCCCACTCGCCTCTGTCGCCCAATGCACCGTTCCGAGGCGCATCGATAGATGCGTAGTCCTTGAAATTCGTCCCCATAGCAACGTTCAGATTTTCTACCGTGCCATAGCGATCCATGAGATAGCCTCTAAAGCCTTCGATCATGTAGGGATTATATTCACCTACCGATCCAGATACCTCAATCTCATGTTCGTGAACGGGAGACATACCCACCAAGTGCTCGGGAGTGCCACCCTCTCCTCGGAATGCTACTGCCGTTGTCTGCAGGAAGGAACGGAGGGGGAATATCCGCAACTTGGCAAGATCCAAAATACCGTCGGCATATGTACCGTTGGCGAATTCATTTTCCAGTTCGTAATAAGGACTGTACTCGCCTGACTTATTCAAAACCACATATCGATTAGTACCGTACACAGGATCGATATAATCCAAGAGAGGCTTTGTCTGAGCTCCTCCCCACCGGTGGGTAAAGCAGGGCTCTAACATTAAATACTGGTCCGCTAGAGCATTAGCATATATGCTTGTTTTGTTGCAATCATAATCGCTGTATGTAGAGTTATCAAACCACTCGTCAACCTGTTCGGATGTTTTACAAGAAGGCAATCCTTCTAATACCGTGTTATAACAATCGGTACGCAAATGAATAAACTTGCCCTTGCAAACATATTTGTCGTCGTTATATTCCGTTGCCATGTTCGAGAAAAAACGATTTTCACGGAAGCCTACATCAATGAGCACCCCCTCTGTCTTGGAGCCTCGATAAGCCATAATGTAGGAAATATCTTCCTCCCCCTCTCGGGCAGGAAGAGAAACGATGTATTTCTGACCAAAATTACTTGATGCGCTGACACCGGTAGCATCTGCAGGAAGCTCGATCTTTGCCTTATTGAATTCCGCCTTCTGTGCGTCGCCCTCATATACAACTTGAACAGAATTGAAATACAGAATGACGGAATCGGGAGCGGCACTATTCTCTCTAACCGAAAGCTGGACTGCCACATTGTCCTTTTCCGCGTTCAAGGCAAAAGAACAATCAAGTGTATGCTTGGAGATCAACGTACCGTCCGCAAGAGAAATAATTGCGTATGTTAATTCACCCTGATCATTAGTAGTCTGCGATGCCACCAGCAGCACTTCGTCGGTAGAATTTTCTGCGAAATGGCCTGTCAGAATGGTATGAGGTCCGCTGATTACGTCACTGACATTGATTGTCATGCGAATCAAGCCAAAGGTATCAAACACACGGATATCTCCATCCTTGCCATCATGCTTGGCAAAAGGCGCCGTTGCAATCAGAACGTCATCTCCAACCTGCGCCGCCGCTACCTGAACGCCACCCTTGACCGATGCATCAAAGGCAAGGAACTGTGTTGTGCAGGTGTTTTGATTGTTATAAATACGTACCGTGGTAAAATTGTCGGCGTGTTTTCCTTCTCCCGCCACCAAGGCAGGTGCTAGTGTCAAATCGTTCTGCTGACCCATCTGAGCAAAATACACAGAGGTCTGAACACCAAGATTGAGGTCGGGGGCTGTATAAAAAACCGTGTTATTTACATCGTTGGAAACCTGATCAGGAAGATCAATAAAAGCATTAACAATCTCCTCCTCATCAGCTCCCGTCATGTACAGATACATAGCCTCGAAGGTGTAAGTGTCCTTGAATGAATCCAAGGGCTTCTCCCCTTCATAGAAAAGAACCAGTTTGTTATCATAAACCTCAACGCCCATGCCCATGGCTGCGGCAACGGCATCGGGTGTTTCTCCTGTCAGTCCTTCCCTGTTTAAGACTGCACCCATCTTCTCAGAGGACACACGAAGCGTTCCGTCTTCATTTCTCGATATAACCGATCGTCCTCCTTCTTTAAGCTCTCCGTTCTCATAATATCGGTTGCCATTCAAGATAAACGCAACAGTTTTACGACTGCTTAAAACCTCCTTGATCCGACTTTCGGATGTATATTTAGCATAATCGGGAAGTTGGGAAGCCGGAAAGACTACGGAGGTGATGCTTGCCTTGGGATCTCCACTGGGTCCATGATTCGGTTGTGTGTCGGATGTCCCATTCGTAACATCTTCACCGGATACGGTTTCTATGGTTTCCGGAAAAACCGAGGAATCCTCAGGATCAATTCCTGAATGACAAGATGTACTGCCAAGAATGGTTGCAAAAAGCAACACCAAAAGCATAATTTTCAAAAAATATTTATTCTGCATAATTTATTATCCTCTTTTTGGGGGTAATGTTAACGGTCAAAACATCGCACTGTACACCATAGTTGCGGAGCCCTCTCGACTGCAATGGAATGGGATGAGTCGGTGACTATAGAGTGCTGTCCTTATTCCTTCTTTTTCAACACCACAGGCAGAGCGAACGCTACGAGAGGAAGCAAACCAACGCCCATAGCCGAGCTACAACCACCTGCGCTTCCTCCGGCAACATTTGTTTGTTTTTCGGTAGTCACGGTTGTATCAATCGTTGTTTCAGCAGAAGTATCTGCTTCAGTCTCCGGATTTACTGTTACGGGTTCTTCCTCGGTTTTGACCTCGGTTTCCTCCTCGGTATCCGCATTATTGCCATCTTCCACTCCTAAAAGGGTACGGCTATAAGCTTCGGCCTCCTCCTCAGAGCGAAAGAATCCCATATAGCAAATATCAAACACAGATTCACTCATACTAGCTCGGGAAAGGTCTATACGCATACCGTTGATTCGTCCGTCTGCCAACTCTCCCAGATTCACGGTGACCATGCAGTAATCTTCAAGTCCTTCACCGTCGTAGAAGATACCATCATATACATTTTTGTGCACGGTTTTACCGTTGGTCGGACCCACCACATCTCCGCACATGTACCATACAGTAAAGTCCGCCCAGAAATCTCTAAACATAATAGAAAGAACGGGGAAATCATCAACATCGTAAGACTTATCGATAGGTACCTTCCAAGAGAAGAAACCACTTCCGGCAGTCAAAGTCACGCGGAACGCATTGTCACCCAACGGATCCACGGTCATACCGTTTCCGGAAGGAGCATCATACAGAGAGGCATCCCAATAAAGAGCGGGCTTATTTTCCTCGATGGTAGCAGGATCCATCATCTCAGCAACGATGTTTTTGTTTTCTTCTGGTTCCTTTCTGTCGGAACCCGCAGGGGTAGTAGCATCGTCAGGCGAAATACCGTACTCCAGAATTGTCATGGCTGCCACACCATTCTTAACAGTAGATTGCATGGAAATACCCACATAGAACAATCCGCTTTCATTCGCAGCATTCAACGCATTAGTCACCCTTTCACACTGCTCGTCAGTCAAAGGAACACCGTTGAGACTAATTCTATAAAGAGCACCATCCCATTCAATGCAGTATGTATAGATTTCTCTGCCTTGGTCATCCAACTCGGGGGTAATAGAATGTGAGCAAAAATCAGCCGTCGCTCCACCACCGCTACCACGAATCAAGCCAAACCAGCCACTACCAAAGCCACTCTGACCAGGAGCGATATTGGGGCTGTCCCACATAGAAAGGCAGATCCATTCGTCAGCCTTTCCATCTTCTCCCTTGTAGGAGAAGGCGTCAATTCTGAACTTGATGTAGATACCATCCTTCAGGGATTGCTTATCCTTAGTCATCACGTTGAAGTAAGGGCATGTGTCAGTATAGTCTGCAGGAATCGTGGTAAAGCCCTCGTCGGTGTATTCATAACCGGGAGCAGGCGTATATGCGGGTTCTTCACCCGTCGAAGGATCTACATCGTGATAGTCATTAGCCTGACGGTAGGTCATCCAATCACCCTCAATTTCAATCGCAGAGGGAGTGATCACCAGCATAGGAAGTAGCATAGCAGCCATAATTAAAATAGCACACAATTTTTTCATGTTTTTTTCCTCCATTTTGTTTTGAGTTTAATTTTTTGATTTTTATGTTATACTGCGCTGTAACAAATGTTAAGCAAAATACATCAGTTGTCTTTTTTCAGGGGGATAATATATTCCATATAAGACAGTTTAGGCACACTGCACCGAGCTACTCGGTCGGTTATGACCAACACGGCAACAGCCTCACGGATCTGCATATCCCCCATCCGATTCATGGACAACAAGTTGTCTGCCACCAGGCCCTCTCCCTTGACCTCACCGTCCGTTAGGTCGAATGCCCTGAGATCCATTTCGATCTCATCGTCCTCCTCAAAACGGTTGAGACAATTGAGGATCAGAGCATCCCCTGCCTCACTGACAGAAAGCTGCACCTGCAAAGGATCATTGCGAGTGGGGTGATAATTCTCTATCACTAAGGTTTGATACGCCTTTGTTTTGGAAAACATCCGCATCATCATACCCGCCGCCGTGGGATATGCGCCTTCTTTTGGGGTCTCAATTACCGACTGGGAGTGGGTATTGGCTAAATTGTTAAAGTTGATGAAATCGATATCTTGGCCATATCTCTGCCACATCATGAGGGTGGAAGCGGCGTCCAGAGCATAGGACCACTTGGAAAACATGAAGCACTTGTTCTGCTTGGTCACAGAGCGAGGGACCATGTTATACACATCTGCGCCGTTGAGTGGAAGCCACTCCGTGTTGCAGTAACGAATCGCGGTGCCATGCACCTCATTGAATTTATGGATAATAGCCAGCTTTTTTTGAAGTTCATCTTCATCGAAACCGCGATCGGCAAGGAAATCAATGTCCATACCCGCAATCTCAACCATGCGAACAAGATTCTCTACACTAGTGCAATAGGAGACCATACCTATCTTGATCGTAGGATCAACCGCCTTCATAGTACGGGAATACAGCACACAAGCATTAGCATATTCCTCATCAGTAAACCACCGATCGATCTCGTTGTCCATTTCCCAATACTTTATACCGTAAGGCTTGACTCTTCCATTAGCGATACGTGCACGACCTCCCTCGGTGGTTTTGTCGCCGTTACAGTATTCCACCCATGCGGCGGCCTCTCTTGCCCCGCGCTCCAGATTGGCGAATTGGGGTAGGTCTCGGCCATGAGCACTGGAGGGTAGATTGGGATCGTTGGGGTCATCTTGGAAATGACCATCCCACACCTTTTCATAAAAGCGCTTAAAGGGGTGATATATATTGATACAGATCATAGATTCTGCCCCTACAGCTTCGACATAGGTCGCCAACTCATCTGTGCCGATATCATTATACTGATAGCCTCCCCAAAAGTAGGAGTAGGAAGGTGGACGGTAGGCGCCGACACCATCACGCCAATCATAGAAGGATGCGAAGCAACCACCCGGCCAGCGGATGACCTTGGGAGCAACATACTTCCCTGCCTCCACCGCACTTTTCTTGAAACCGCCCACAGCATCCGAGGGAGTGAGAGAAAAGTCGTCACATACTACAGCCACATGGGGTTCCAGCAGAAGGACAAAGGTATATCTACCTTCAACAGGCACTGAGAATGTAGCGAATACTTGGGTATAATCAATGCCGACGGGATCCAAAGGACAGGTGACCACGGGATCCTTTACGGTACCCTCTCGATAGATAGCAATCATTAGCTTGTTATTGCCTGCCAGCAGTTTGATCTTTCCTTTGAAGGTGTAGGTTATGTTAGTAAAGCAATACTTGCCATCCTGCGCTAAACCACCGAGACTCTCGCTATTGTTGACAACCTCCATGGCGTAATCACCATGGCATCCGTCCATGACGTTGGTGATGCTTACATCCGCCAAGGGGGATCGTTCGATAATAAAGGTAGCATCATCAGTAATGGGTTGATAGCCGGCTGTTCCAGGGAACGCAAACCACGCGTTATGCTCATAAGAAGAATGGCACCAGTCGAAAACTCGCCAATCAGTCTCACAGCGAGAGGAGTGGTCATTCTCGTCTTCCAAAAGATCGTACCAGAGCTTATTGATCATACGGTAGGGGTAGAAGGGCTCGAAACTGCGGTTGAAGAACATTTCTGCCATCATGCCCTCCACCTGCCAACCATACCCCAACTCGATAAAGTTGGAGGATAACTTCTTGCTGATGGGCGTGGTATGATATTGTCGTGTAGCTTTTAATTTCACGGAATTTAACAACCTCCTTTTAAGAATCTTACAGTTCAAATTCAAACTCTATATGTATCGGACGGTCGCTTTAACCCTCTGGTACATACGGGATAATCGTATTTATCAAGCAATCTGGATAACGGGAATTAAGTACGAATGTATTGTAAACCATAAAAGTAAGCCTTTTTTCAGTAATCAGTAAACACATACATTTTGATAACCCTACATTTCGTTCATTTTTACTATTTCTATTGACAAATAATCCGTTTTATTGTATTATATCATAAAGCACTTCGAATATATATCAAAATCAACGTCATTTTATTAGAATTCTTACTTTTTGGAGTTAATATGAAAAAAATAATTCTTCCGGAGATTGTGGCTGCCGGAATATACGATGCCCAAATCGTTTATAAGAACAGAATGCTGACACCAAATAGAAAAACAACCATGTATGAATTAGAACTCCCCTTAGAAAATGGAGGAATTTCATACATAGGAAAGGAAAAGGCAGAGATTACAAAAAACCTGGTTATTTGCGCCAAACCCGGACTCACTAGGCATACCAGGTTGCCTTATAAATGTTATTTTGTTCATATGATCATTCCGGAGGGCGATTTGATTGATCATCTTTCGCGTCTTCCCAATTATATCCCGCTCAATAATCGAGATTCTATTGAACCCCTTTTTCAGGTTATATGTGACTATAATCTTGCAATCTCCCCACGAAAAAATATACTCTACGCCAGCAAACTATTGGAATTGATTTATATGCTTTCAAGTCAATACAATCATATACTCCTAAATCAAAAAAATAATAGCGTGGCTATGAATCGTGTCATTCAATACATAAAGGATCATCTTGACCTCGATCTCTCTCTTAATGTTGTGGCAGAACTTGCAGATTTCAGTCCATCTTATTTTCATAGCGAATTTAAGAATTTCACAGGCAAAACATTGCGCGAATTTGTTGAAGATCAAAGAATAAAAAAAGCCACCGGTCTTTTGCTCAGTACAAATATGACATTGACTGAGATAGCATATTCCTGTGGCTTTTCATCTCAATCATACTTCAGTTATACATTTAAAAGAAGAATGAATATGACTCCTCGCGAATATGTAAATGAACATTTTAAAAAATATGGAATATGATTTTTTACAGAACGTATAGCTAAAGTATATCATACAATGCTACGATTATCAAATGGTAATATCTGTAAATAACTAAACACACCGTTCACCTGATAGACAGAGTTACCCCTTGGTATGTGGAGATTTTTTTGAACTGGTTATGGTAAAAAGCAACGTACTTTTTGCACTGCTTTTACGGTATCTTTGCTCGGTTCGGATATACCCGCCGTTCTCCCAATCAGCAATGGCGCGCTTCACCGTTGACTTGGAGATTGACAGATCTAATGCAATACGACGCTCGGACGGCCAACATTGACCGTCCGAGTTTGCTCTTTGAACCAGATACAGATTTTTACAAAAAGAAATCAGGTCAATGCTCATTTTTTCGATACAATGACCCGCCAACCGCATAGTCAGTTATTCTAATCACCCTTTATCTTCTTACACAATGTCTTGCCTTTAATCTTATACACTACATAAGTATTTTTCGATAATCACCTTAAGCGATTACACGATGCTATCTTCCAGAGGGAACCCAGTTATTTAACAATATTGACACATTACTTCAATAGCCAGCTTTGAACAGCAGTCTTCCTGTAATCCTACATTCCATACTGCCTTGCCTGAACGAATAGTAACCATGGTACCTTTTGAGGATTATATCAGAACGCCACCGCCCCCGTCAAGGGGGAAAAAATATCGCTGAAAATTCACAAAGCCGATTTGATTGACAGATAAACTGTCTTTCAAATCGGCTCTTTTTTTGTGACATGACTGCAATACTTTTTCCTTTTTCCCTTGACGGCTTCGGTGGGTTCTGATGGTGTTTAGGTGTAAAGAGAAAATGGAGAAAAAAGAAATTGATCTCATGATGGTTATAGGCTACTGTAATGTTCTGTCACGGAGGGGTATTCGATACCTTTTGGAACGGTATAGGGAGGGTAAATGTCCTTCCATTCCTTGTAAATATTGTTTATCATAAAGGCACAAAGGTCAATAAGAGCCATAATAACCCCTAACTCGACAGCACCTTTGTCATATGTCAAGCAGATGTCTTACAGCTCCATTTTAATTGATGTTGTAAAACCCGAAGATCAAGCATCCTTACGATCTGCTGAGACAAATCTCACGAAAGGAGGAACTCTGTATGGAACAAGAAAAAGTACCGATTCATCTGAAGATGACATTGAGCATCAGAGAAGCAGCTGAGTACAGCAACATCGGGATCAACAAGATCGACAGTATGCTACGCTCGCCTAATTGCCCGTTTGTTCTGTTCGTTGGCACCAAGAAATTGGTCAAGCGCAAGGAATTTGAACAGTACATCAGTCAGAAACTCGTTATT
>JAZSFA010000071.1:0-67288 GCA_045531965.1 Eubacteriales bacterium | reverse complement strand
AAATAATGATTCTTTTTAAAGGTTTTTGAAGGGTAGCGAAGCGGCGACGCGGTAGTGAATGACTGCCGGTGGCAGTCAGAGCCGCGGCGTGACCGAGCCGCAGCGAGACCCAAGGGAAACTTTTTGCAAAAAGTTTCCCTTGACCGTACTCCACCAAACAACAATTTACCTTTTTTTAAAAAAACCGAACCTGAGCCAACCTTTCGTTGTCATATAGACAGAGCCACCTGATGAGAGCGTGTGACGGGAGTGTGCATACCGCGCGCCTTTCAAAGACGGACTCATTCATCCTATAGGAAACAAATCAACCCGAAAGAAAAACAAAGAGAGGAACACATGAACCGTACCGTCAATTACAAGGAACAAACCGACGAGACCTTAGTCGCCCTGACCCTTATGCGGGACGAGGCCGCCTTTGAGGAATTGGTGATCCGTCACCGCAAGGCCGCCCTGCTCATGGCCAAGACAGTAACGAGAAATATCCACACCGCCGAGGACGCGGTGCAGGATGCCTTTCTCTGCGCCTGGCAACGCCTGGACACCCTGAAGGATGCCGCTAAATTCGGTCATTGGGTGTGCCGTATCGCCAAGTACCGCGCCATCAATCTTGCCAAGCGGTACAAGGACTACATCCCCTTCGACGAGGTAGAGAACTATCTGGCGGAGCAGGCCGAGGACGTCACGGGCTACTATGATGACAAGCTGGAGACCGAGCTGCTCCGCGACTGCGTGGAAAAGCTGTCAGAAAAGATCGGTACGGTCATCCGTCTTCACTACTTTGAGGGGCTTTCGGTGAGCGACATCGCAACGAAAATGAGCCTCGCCGAGGGCACGGTCAAGAGCCGCTTGTCCGCGGGCAGAGATCAGATCAGAAAGGAATTAGGTTACGTGGATAAGAACAACAAGAATGAAACTTTGGTAGAGGCCGTCATGCGCCGTGTGGAAGAATTCAAGGAATGGCGGCTGAAGAACAGCAAGATCGGATTTGAGGAGGACTACAAGGACGTTTTGTCTCAAGTGGAGAGTCTCCCCGACTCCGAAAAGAAATTTTACGCCATGGCCGACGTGCTCAAGCTGGGCTACTGGTATCTCTCCGACGGCAAGACCGACGAGATGCGGGCAAAGCTCAAGGAGGCGGCCATCAAGGGCAACAACAAAGAGGTGCTGGCCCTGTGCATCGGATTTGGAAAGGACAAATACTCGGGTAAGGAAAAGGTGGACTACGTTTACAACACCGTCATCCCCGAGCTATTGAAGTACGACATCCCCGGGGAGGTGGCCTACCATCACTACTGGCTGGGCTACGATTATTTTCAGGCCAAAGATTATGACAACGCCCGCAAGGAGTTTGCCTTGGCGCTGGAGACAGGTGCGGAGAATCCCCTGTATATCGCACTCACCAAGTCCACCTTGGAGGGCATGGACGGCGTGGGGGAGCTGCTGTCCGACAGGAGCAAATTTCTGCTTGAATGTACCGCTGAGGAGCTGATCATTCGCGGAAACAAGCTGTATTTTAGTCAACAGCCGGGCTTTGATCGGCGCTACATGGATGTTCCGTCATACGTTAAGTGGGCAGGTTCCGCGTTTTGGATCGCCTCCCGTGCGGACGGTCTGATTCTGGACGAGACCATGAAGGTCGGTGACAGCGTGGCCGACAGCGAGGGCAAGATCACCCTCACCTGTGTGTCCACCGACGTCACGGTGTCCACCGCCTGCGGAGATTTCCACGGCTGTGTGGAGATGCACACCTACAATCCCATCCGGGATAGGTACCCCGCCCCCATCTTCGTGGCATGGTATAAGCCCAATATCGGTCTGGTGGCATTCGGATGGAAGGAGCCGGACGGCGAGGTGTTCGGAATGATCACCCTGCGTGAGTACAAGATCTACGGCGGTCACGGGTGGATCCCCCTCTGTGAGGGAAATTTCTGGAGCTACACCGCCCAAGAGTTGGAATATGAGCACACTTTCCGTACCACCGTCACGGCTACGATGGACAACAAGGCCTATCTCTCCTATCGCTACTATGTCATCGGCACGCCCTTCGACGAGAACTCCTGGCGAGACAACCTCCTGTACGCCCGCAACAACTACTATAGCGATCAAGTGGCGCTGGACGTGTCCGCCTACCATGACCGCGCCGTGGCCTTGGCACAAACTCCTTGGGAGAAGAAGGTGGCAGAGGTATCCCGCAACGTCATGAACCGCATTTTCCAAAGTGATACAGATGCAAATCCCAACGCGAAACAGGAAGGCGTGTGGAATTTCTTGACCTACTGTCCCGTTACCCAAGTTGGGGAAAAGTTCACGATCTCCAGCGGAGACCGCACCTATGAATTTGAGTGGAAGAACACCCGCAACGGCTGCTTTGCCACCCTTCTCAATTTTATCTATGACATTCTGCAAAACGGCTTGGGGGCTTTGTGGGATCCCGCATGGTTGAACTATGCAGACAAAGACGAGGAGTTTCAGTTCCACCGCCCCGCACGCTGGGATCAGGGCAAGGAATTTATCGGCTACGGCCGTGTATACAGCGGCGAGACGGTAACCACCACCCTCGGCACCTTTGAAAACTGCCTCCGCATCCGCGCCCGTACCAGCCAGAACGAAGCTCCCGGCATCACCTATCAGAACACCGACAAGGACTACTATTTCGCCCCCGGTATCGGTCTTGTCCGCATCATCACCTACGTCACCTCCTACGAGGATATCCGCATCTATGATCTTGTGTCCTACAAGGGCACGGGCGAGGGGTATATGCCCATGGAGGACGGTATGGAGCGGCATTATCAGTACCTCAATGAAAAGCAGCCCAACGTCCACGGCGGCACGAGCTATTATTATGTAAAGGATCATGACGGCAAGCTGATCATTCTGGGCGATCAGCTGGGTATGATGGACGTGGAGGAGAAGACCGAATAAAATAGGAAGGCGAGAGAATGTAAATGCTATAAATTGTTGTTTAGGAGTACGCCTGGGAGTGCCCTTCTTGAAAGAAGTGCCCCCCAGACCCCCTCCAAGAACCTTTAAATAATGATTCTTTTTAGAGCTTTGTGAAGGTTTACAGGGGAAACTTTTTGCAAAATGTTCCCCTTGGCCGTACCCCCGTAAACAACAATTTATCATTCCAACAAACATAACAAAGGAGTCGCTATGTCTACCCCAACTCTCCCTATCAAAGCCCGCGCATCGACTCAAGCCAAGATCAAAGTCGTCTTATTTGGCATCATCGGCGTTTTTCTCGCCATTGCCGCTGTTTATCTGTGGATGATTGACGTGACAGTAGGTGGTAGCGATACCGCACCGGGCGAGCCCATGTCCGCTGCCATGAAGCTGATCATCTCGGCAGTTGCCGCATTGGTAGCCTTTGGATGTATCCGAATGCTGTGGATCTTACTCCCCATGATCGCAGGCAAGCGTCCCGCCGCCACCGTCACGGAACGCGGCATTGAAGACACATATCTCATGCTCAATTTGTTTGCTTTCTCCACTTTGGTACACGTCAACGTCATTCCGTGGTCGGCATTGGTGCTTGTTTCCCACCCTGCGGGACAGCAAGCCGAAGCCACCTCCTACGAGGTGCATTTCAGGGTCAAAGCCTCCGCCATCACCGATGAGTGCGGTTCAAAAACAGCACAGAAGGTGCTGAAAAACATGGAAAGCACAACCCTCTCCATCGCCTTCCATATGTCTCTGACCCTTGAGGAAGCAGCTCTCGTGCGCTCCCTCATGTCCAAATCATAAAGAAAGGACTCACTCATGACCATTAACACTCTGCTGAACAATCACCCTGCGCTTGTTGCCTGCCAAAGAGATATTGAGGCCGCGCGGGATCTCATCATCCATACGTATGAGCATGGCGGTCGTCTGCTTCTTTGCGGCAACGGCGGTTCCTGCGCTGATTGTGACCATATCACAGGCGAGCTGCTCAAGGGATTTATGTTCCGCCGCCGCCTAACAGAGGATGAAAGACAAGCCCTGGCAGTCGCCAACCCCGACGATCCCGACGCGGTTCGTCTTGCCAACAAGCTCCAAGGGGGACTGCCCGCCCTGTCTCTCCCTTCACAGACCGCCTTGGTATCTGCTTTTTGCAATGACGTAGACCCCGCATTGGTCTACGCCCAACTGGTATGGGCGCAAGGCAAGACGGGAGATCTGCTCATATGTCTCTCCACCTCGGGCAATTCCAAAAACGTGGTACTTGCCGCCAAGACCGCCCGCGCCAAAGGGTTATTCACTCTGGCTCTGACCGGGGAGCAGGACTCCGAGCTGTCACGTCTCTGTGACGTGACGATCAAAGCCCCCGCGGGGGACACCTATCGAGTGCAGGAATACCATCTGCCCATTTATCACTATCTTTGCGCCGCCGCGGAGAACCACTTTTTCGGCGCAAATACATAAGGAGGCTCCATGGATACCATTCGTGATCTGATCCTGGACGAGGAGCGCGCCCTTTACGCGCTCGCGGACAGCATGGTAGAAAACTGCACCTTCGATGGCCCCGCCGACGGCGAATCCGCCCTCAAGGAGAGCAAAAACAACATCCTCAAAAATTGTCATTTCCGTCTTCGCTATCCCCTTTGGCACGTGATCGGCGGGCGCATGGAGGGCTGTGACATGACCGAGACCTGCCGCGCCGCCTTGTGGTACACCTCCGATATGACCATTGAAAAATCCATCCTCGGCGGTATCAAGGCACTCCGCGAGTGCGACCGTATGATCCTCACCGAATGCGACATCAATTCCGCCGAGTTTGGCTGGCTATGCCGCGATATCACCCTTCTTGGCTCCCAACTGACTGCGGAGTACGCCTTTTTCGGCACCAAGGGCCTCACCATTGAGGACCTGCAAATGAAAGGGAAATACTCCTTCCAGTACGTGGAGAACGTGACCATAGAAAACTCGGTGCTGGACACCAAGGATGCCTTTTGGCACAGCAAGGGCGTGACCGTCAGAAACAGTACGGTCAAGGGTGAATATCTTGGCTGGTATTCCGAAGATCTGACCCTTGTAAACTGCCACATCGTCGGCACTCAGCCCCTCTGCTACTGCAAGAACCTGACCCTCGTGGATTGTACCACCGAAGGCTGTGATCTTTCCTTTGAGAACAGCTCGGTGGAGGCCACCGTCAAGGGACATATCCATAGCGTGAAAAGCCCTGCCTCGGGTCACATCAAGGCTGACAGCATCGGGGAGATCGTGTACGAAAAAGCCCCCACCGACGGGCAGGGGTGTGTGATTGAATATCAATAAGGAGAATAACTTCGGGGGGACTTTTTATAAAAAGTCCCCCCGAACCCCTTCAAAAATTTTTAATATGGGCTTCTTTGGAAAATCCCGCGCGGAAATTCAAAAGTTTTTACTAAAAAAATAAATATATGATTCCCCACTCAAAGCAAATGATTTTCAAAGGTTTTTGAGAGGGGTCAAAGAGGGGGAACTTTTTTCAAAAAGTTCCCCCTTGTGTTTTAATCTTCCTTCAGATCATAGCTATACAGCCCGTAACCGCTGAGCAGCTTACCAAAGATATACTTGTTGCAAGCAGACTCATTCAGCACGTGCAGACGGCCGTCGATGCAAAGGATACCCTCTGCCATGGGCGGTGCCTTGACGGTGCGGGTCAGAGACGCGCTGTCCATATAGACCAGCGGCACTTCCACCCCATTAACGGTATGCGTTCCCTGAGCGGTCAGCTTTTCGGCATCATAGAGATACAGCATGGAAGAATTGATGCTCCAAGAAGTAGACAAGGCAACCTCGCCCGTATCGGTAACACAGAAGCCCTGGACACGGTCGGGTGTGGAGATAGCCGCCACGGGGGTGGGATCAACGCCCAAGGGCTGGGTAGCATCCAAACGGAATACTGTCACAAGGGATGTGTTTTGATCCCCTGCGGGGGTCTTGTAATGCTGATCCTTGGGAGTATCATAGCTACTGCCAGGCTCATAGAAAGATCCACAAAGCAAATACTCCTCATGGATATAGCACCATGCAGGATCCAGGAAGGTGGGAACCGTGCCGATCTCAACAAGCTCGTCCTTGCCCGAGAGAAGATCTTCCAGGTCATACACGTTCAGTCCATCGCTATCCGTAACGTACAGGAATTTGTCAAAGTGGGACACACCGCCGGTATGACCCGTGTGGTCGGAACCGTCGGCTTCCTTCATCAAAGTATAGGTTGCCTTACCATCTTTGTCAATGACATAGACACGGGAGGCTGTATCATCCGACATATAACCGCACATCAGGAACACTTCCTTCTCGGCGATATAATCAAAACCTTGGGGTACGCAGTTATCATTGAGTCCGGGAATGGTAAACTCCTTTTCAGCTCTACTGTAAAAACCGCTGTAAACAATCCTTTCTCCCGCTTTGATCAGAAGCACGAGGACAATCAACACGGCCAATACGATCGCTAAAATCAGCGCAACTTTCTTTAAAACCTTTTTGAAAAGCTTCATTCTCTTTTAACCTCCGTCTGTTGCTTGATATCTATAGGATAACACAAAAAGCTTGATTTGTCAACCGCAGGCGCGCGTCAAGCGATGCAATTTAATATCTTTTCATTTTTTGTTGTCCCGGCTACAGGACTTCTTTTATATTAAAATTAAACAAATATATTGACAGCAGAAGCAAAATATGGTATATTATCCATAGTTACGATTCCCATCGCACGCACCCCCCGAGTTAGTTATTTTATAATCCAAAAACAATAAAACAGGAGACCCCATCATGAAAGTAAATGAGAAATTTCAAGCCTTGAACGGCAACATTACCGACCCCCGAACCCGCCGCTACCTCGCGCCCAAACGGGTGATCTACACCGAGGGCAACGTGAACAATCCCGAGTCCCTCCTGCAAGAGAGAAGCAACCAGATCACGCTGGGAGTGGGTGAATGTTGCACCCTTATCAACAAGCCCGGCGAGCCCAAAGCCAAGTTGGTACTGGACTACGGCTGTGAGTTCCCCGGCTCTATCCGCCTCATGATTTGGAGCGCAGGTTCCAAAGGTTGCGGCGACGATGCCCGCTGCAACATCATCGTCCGTACCGGTGAGTCGGTCATGGAGGCGCTGACCCCCATCAAGGTCAAGAACACCACCAATGACCATGCCATCCGTGATCGCGTCATGAACGTGGGCTTTTATTCTGCCAACGAGACCAACGAGTCGGGTCAACGCTTCGTTTGTGTCGAGCTGATCGATGACGATGCGGTAGTGTCGTTCAAAGCGATCCAAGGCGTGTTCCACTATTTGGATCTGGACTATAAGGGCTCCTTCGAGTGCTCCGACGAGAAGCTGACCCGCATCTGGAACACCGCTGCCTACACCGCCCATGTCAATATGCAGGAGTACCTGTGGGACGGCATCAAGCGCGACCGCCTGATTTGGATCGGCGATATGCACACCGAGGTCAACACCATTTTAGCCACCTTCGGCTACAATGATATCGTGCCGCGTTCCTTGGACGTAGTCCGCGACGAGACTCCTGTGGGCGCGTGGATGAACGGCATCTCTGCCTACTCCATCTGGTGGCTACTCATCCACTGCGACTGGTACCGTGCTTTCGGCAACAAGGCATACCTTGAGGAGCAGAGAGATTACCTCCGCGGTCTTCTGACCCTCCTTGCCTCCTTCGTGGACGAGGACGGCGGCGAGACCCTGCCCGAGGGCCGACTCCTGGACTGGCCCACCAACGACGATCCCGTGGCCAAGCACGTGGGCTTCCAGGGTCTGCTGAAGCTGGCGCTGGACAACGGCGCTTACCTGCTCCGCGAGTTGGGAGAGAATGAGACCGCTGCCCTCTGCGAGGCATCTGCCGAGCGTATGAAGGCGCACAAGCCCGAATCCACGACCGCCAAGCAGGCCAACGCCTTCATGGTACTGGCAGGTCTTGCCGACCCCAAGGAGGTCAATGAAAAGATCCTGGTTCCCGGCGGCGGCCACGGCTACTCCACCTTCATGGGCTACTATATCCTCGCCGCCAAAGCCATGGCAGGCGATCATGCCGGAGCACTCCGCGATATGAAGGAATACTGGGGCGGTATGCTGGATATGGGTGCGACCACCTTCTGGGAGGACTTTGACCTCAACTGGCTGGAGAACGCCGGTCGCATCGACGAGGTGGTTCCCGAGGGTAAGGTGGACATCCATGGCGACTACGGCAACTACTGCTATATCAAGTTCCGTCACTCCCTCTGCCATGGTTGGGCATCCGGTCCCTGTCCTTACCTGTCCAATTACGTACTGGGCGTGAAGAATTTGGCTCCCGGTAAGTACGAGGTCAAGCCCGACCTGGCTTGGCTGGATTGGGCCAAGGGCACCTATCCCACCCCCAAGGGTGAAATCAAGGTTTGGGCATTCAAGGATACCGAGGGCAAGACCGTAGTGAATATCGAAGCACCTCAAGGCATTGAGATTGTAAGATAAGGGAAAAATACAAGGGTACTGCCCTGTTGACCCGTTAAAAATCATAAACGAAAAGGAGTCCATCATGAAAGTAACCTTCATGGGTGCAGGTAGCACCGTTTTTTCCAAGAACGTCCTCGGCGACACCATGCTTTGCCCCGCGTTCCACGACGTAGAGATTGCGTTGTATGACATTGATCCCGCGAGACTCGAGGAGTCTTACCTCCTCATCACCGCCATGAACAACTCCATCAACCAGGGACGCGCGACCGTCAAGAAGTATCTTGGCGTGGAACAGCGTAAAGAAGCTCTTCGTGGCGCCAACTTCGTAGTAGACGCCATCCAGGTAGGTCTCTACGATCCTTGTACCATTATTGACTTTGAGATCCCCAAGAAGTATGGTCTCCGTCAGACCATCGCCGACACTTTGGGCATCGGCGGTATCATGCGCGGTATGAGAACCATCCATGTCCTCAAGGGTTTCGCCCGTGACATGGAAGAGGTCTGTCCCGACGCATGGTTCCTTAACTATACCAACCCCATGGCGATCCTTGCCGGCTATATGCAGAGACACACCGGCATCAAGACCGTCGGTCTTTGCCACAGCGTACAGGTCTGCGTCCCCGCCATCCTTCACGGTGTGGGTATGCCCGAGCTGATCGAGGGCTCCCAGTCCAAGATCGCAGGTATTAACCATATGGCTTGGCTCCTTGAGATCAAGGACAAGAACGGCAACGACCTTTATCCCGAGATCCGACGCCGCGCTAAGGAGAAGAACGCCACCGAAAAGCACAACGATATGGTGCGTTTCGACTACATTGATAAGCTCGGTTATTACTGTACAGAAAGCTCGGAGCACAATGCCGAGTACAATGCTTTCTATATTAAGCCCAACCGTCCCGACCTGATCGAAAAATTCAACATCCCGCTAGACGAGTATCCTCGCCGTTGTGTGAACCAGATTGCAGGCTGGCAAAAGCAGAAGGAAGAGCTGATGGCAGGTGGCAACGTCCAGCACACCCGCTCCCTGGAATACGCTTCTCATATCATGGAAGCTATCGTCACCAACACGCCCTACAAGATCGGCGGTAACGTGCTGAACCACGGTTGCATCTCCAACCTGCCCTGGGACGCTTGCGTTGAGGTTCCCTGCCTTGTGGACAACAACGGCATCACCCCCACCCACGTGGGCGAGCTGCCCCTCCAGCTTGCCGCCATGAACGCCTCCAACATCTACCCCCAGATGTTAACCATCGAGGCCGCTCACACGGGTAAGCGCGAGACCCTGTATCAGGCTGCCATGATGGAGCCTCACACAGGCGCCGAACTGTCGACCGACGAGATCGTTGCTATGTGCGACGAGCTGATCGAGGCACACGAGAAAGCCGGATATCCCATTTTCTGATTACGATTTTGGGGAACTTCTTAAATGAAGTTCCCCAACTCAAGCTTTTTAACAACAACAAGTCATGCTATGCCACCGAAGTTTTTGCCCCTTTCCCATATTTTTTCACGCCCGAAGGTTCCTAATGCACACCGCGGGCTTTTTTATTGAAAGGAGTTTCCCATGAAAAGAAAGCTTCCTGTTCTTATTTTGACTGCTTGTCTCTTGCTTGGCTGTATATCTATGTTGGGCATATCCGCCGCTGATGCCTCCGATATGGTCATATTATTTGAAGAAAATTTCGATGAATACGAGGCAGATGTGGACGGTAAGTCCACGCTTATGCCCGAGTTTTTTGAAGTGGACGCGCAAACCATCGGTGACGGCTTCATCAGAGTTCAAGAGGACACCTCGGGCAACCTGAACCTCATGTCCCACGTGTTTACTCAGATCGCCACCAAAAAGCCCGTTCAGGGTGCGTACACCTTCTCAGTAGATGTGCTGGAATCCCAAGGCAAGGTGCAAGCCGGCTTTTTTGTCCGTACCCCCAAGAACAATGCTGCTTATTATGAAGCTGACGGAGACGCAGATAACTCCATCAACAGAAGCGGTCTTCTGATCTATCCCAACAGTAACGGTTTGGGCATCAACGTCAAAACCTATGACGAAACCCAGCCGGAAAAGGTGAAAAACAACACTTATTGGTTCAATCCCCCCGCGGGCGTATCCTTTAACAGCGGTAAATACGTAAACCTACGCGTAGAGGATAACGGTACAGATGAGATCGCCGTTTACGTAGCTGACACCCTTATGTGCAAAATTTTCTTCTCCAATCCCGGCAAAAGCTATGGCAAGTTGGGCATCAGCGAAGTCTGTTTTGACAATGCCACTTTATACGCCGCTGATGGCACCGAACTTGCCTCCTATAACGACACCTTGGTCATGGTCAACGGTTCTACCATAGGCTGGGCTACCCGCGTGGCAAACATTGTTGTGGATAACGTAAAGATCATGGGTGACACTTCCCATGTCGAAACCGAAGCCCCTACCGAGGCTCCCACAGAAGCACCTACTGAAGCGCCCACAGACGCGCCTACTGAAGCGCCCACCGAAAAGCAGACCGATGCCGAATCCACCATTGAAGAATTCATTGGAACTCAAGGCGAAACCACACCTACCGTCACGCCCGGTCCACAGGTGATAAACGACTCCTTGGCTGTCTGGATCCTCATTGCCGTCATGTTGGTCGCCGTGGGTATCACCGCAGGCTACGTCACCGTCAAGGTGAGAAAGTGAGTGCGTTATGAAGCACACCATCCATAGAAAGCCGAGGGTAAAGCTCGTCTGCGGTGCGCTGATGCTTTCCCTGCTTTTGACAGCATCGAGTATAGCGCTTCTGCCCTCTGCCGGCGCAGGAGATCCCTCAGTCAGTCTACCCGCTGTGAGTATCACCCACGATGGCAGAAACTATCATTGGATCGAAACAGACACACAGACCCTGACCTACGATTTTACCAAAACAGAGATCACCGACTACTCCCGCGATGAAAACCTTGCCACCGCCTCTCTACGTACAAACATGATCTTCGATGGCAAGACCCTGTCCTGCGCGGAAGGCAAAACTTTCTCCTTCGGTTCTGCCATCTTCCTTGGTGACGATTACGGCATCAAGGGCGGCGAGATGTCCGTGGATGCTAACGTCACAGGCGGCAAACTGTCGGTAGGACTCCGCCTTTCACGCAGTGCCACCTCTCCTGATCACAGGGGTATTTGGTTTATCTTTGACGGCACAGGCAACGTGACGGTTACTGAGCCCGAAAGCGGCTTCTCCACCACCGTCAGCATGGACGGTGTAACTTCTATGGGCAAACTGACCTTCAAGGACAACGTGGAGAACATCAAGGTCTATAACGGTGACACCTTGATCTGCATCGTTACCTATGACGCCTATGATGGCGCGCTCGCGGTGTTAACCGCTGAGAACAACACCATGGGTTCGATCGACAGCACCGCTGTAAGAGCCGCCGGCTATTTCACCCTCCACGCCGACAGCATGGAGGGTACGCTGGATAATTTGTCCTTTACCCACAGTACCCTGACCCGCACCGACGGTGAGCGTGTCACCTCCGAGATCGATTATACCACTTGGGTGGCTACCGACGACCGAGACCGCACCACCCCCACAAACGTGGAGGTGCGTGAAGAAAAGCAGGTAGGTCTCTTCTACTTCCTCTGCCAGACAGGTGATGACAGCGAGTTCATCAAGGATAACACCAAAATCTTCCTTGACAGCGGTCTGGACGGGCTGAAATCCCATCTGTCCAATACAGAGAACAGCGGCTCCTACTTCTGGAGCGAGCCCTATTTTGGCTACTATAAGAACACCGACGAATGGGTCTTCCGCAAGCACGCTTATCAGCTGGAAGCCGCAGGCGTGGATTTCATTTTCCTTGATTTCACCAACGGTGCCTACTATCCTGAGGGGCTGACAACACTTCTCGATACTTGGCTTGCCATTCGCGAGAAAGGCGGCAGTACTCCCGATATCTGTGTGTTCAGCGCGGGCTCTTACGGCGCTGTCATGGGCGCTCTCCGAGGCAGTATCTACTCTGAGGAGGGATTTGATAAGTACGGTGAGCTCTTTTATCAATACCAAGGCAAACCTCTGACCCTCTGTAGCGCAGTACAAAATGCAGGCGAGCTGGAAAACTGGATCCACGACACCTTCACCGTCCGTGACTGCTGGGCATGGAAAGATCAGGATGGCAGTTGGAACTGGCTCCAAGAATACCGCCGGATCAACAATAGCTTCCGCTACTACAACGGCGGTCCGGGCCGTGACATCAATGGCAATTTCGAGCAGCTTGCCCTTTGCGTGGGTCATCATCCCACCACCAGCAAAGGTCGTTCTTACCTCAATACTCAGTTCCCCGAAATTTCAAACGAGGACTTCGGTTTCTCCTTAGATTCAGGCGCAGGACTTGGCTTTGCTTTCCAGTTTGAAGCTGTCAAGCACTACGATCCCGACATAGTCGTGATCACAGGCTGGAACGAGTGGATTGCAGGTCTAAACCATTCCAGTAGCGGTTATGAGACCTTCGCAGGCATCCCGGATCCCGGTTATCAGTTCGTAGATCAGTTCAATACCGAATACTCTCGTGATGCCGAGCCTATGCGTCTGCGCGATGGCGGCACCGTGGGTTTTGGTGACAATTTCTACTACCAGATGGCCTCCTATATTCGAGAGTTCAAGGGCTTGGGCAAGGTCACGGAGGCAGGTGGTCAAACCTCCATTACGCTGGGTAACGCCGCCCTCTGGGAGACCGTCACCCCTGCCTATGGCGACAACAAGGGCGATACCGCTTGGAGAAGTGAGGCAGGCTTCTTCAACAACCTGACCTACGTCAACAGTACAGGACGGAACGATCTCGTTTCTGCTAAGGTATCCCAGGACGCACAGTATCTTTACTTTATGGTCGAGACCGCCGAGGACGTGATCGTAGACGATAGCTCTGCTTGGATGAACCTGTATGTTGATATCGACAATGACCACACCACGGGCTGGGAAGGCTTTGATTTCGCCCTCAACCGCGCAAGAGACAGTCACTATGTCTCCTTGGAAACCCTTGCTGACGGCTGGGCGGGTCGTCATGTCGGTCAGGCACTCTACACCGTGGACGGCAATCAAATGGTCATTCGTCTTGCCAAGTCTGCCATCGGTGTAAAGGGTACTGCAACTACCTTCAGTTTCAAATGGGCGGACAACTCGACTCAGAACGGCGAAGTCATGGAATTTATGGATTTGGGTGACACTGCCCCCAATGACCGTTACGCTTACCTGTATGTTTGCCCCGAGGGGCAGGGTGCTGATGCTGTGACCACCGATACTTACATTCTTCTGACGGCTGATGGCGGCAGTGAGCCTGCACGCAAGGAGTCCGAGCCTCTGCCCGGTATGGAGCGTCCTGAGCAAGAAACCACCCCCGACACGACCCCCGAGGAGAGCATCCCCCACATCAGCGAGACAGAGCCAGCTCCCAACACCAAGGACGATCCTCAAACCTATGTCTACTCTACTCGTCTCAAAATCATGATTGTGGTCACAGGCGCAGTGCTGGGTCTTTGCGCTTATACCATCATCGCCTTGCCCTCACTAATCAAAAAGAAGAAATGATTCCCTACAGCCTTCTCCTTGGAGAAGGCTGTGCTTTTTGATAAAAGCACACTTGATTTTTGCACAAAATTTCTCATCACAAATTGTGTAAATCCATGAATTTTCATAGGTTTTACAAAAGGCATTGAAAAATAAGCCGTCATAAGGTAAAATATGGTTAACTCTTATTTATAAGGGGAATTTTGGATTTGATAAAAAAGGAGATACAACAATGTCCAACAACAGAACAGTTCGCATCGGTATCATCGGCTGCGGCGGTATTGCCAACGGCAAACATATGCCCTCGCTTAAGAAGCTGTCTAACGTGGAATTGGTCGCCTTCTGCGACATCATCGTGGAGCGTGCCGAAGCCGCTAAGGCTAAGTACGGCACTCCTGATGCTAAAGTCTATGAGAATTACAAGGATCTTTTGGCTGACGAGTCCATCGAGGTAGTTCACGTCTGTACCCCTAACCGCTCCCACAGCTTCATCACTGTGGATGCGCTGGACGCAGGCAAGCACGTTATGTGCGAAAAGCCCATGGCTATCAACGTAGCCGAGGCGCAGAAAATGCTGGACGCCCAAAAGCGCAGCGGCAAAAAACTGACCATCGGCTACCAGTCTCGTCAGGCTGCAGGCGCGCAGTATCTTAAGAAAGAAGCCCTGGACGGCACCTTTGGTGAGATCTACTATGCAAAGGCAACCGCTCTCCGCCGCAGAGCCGTGCCCACCTGGGGCGTGTTCCTCAACGAGTACGAACAGGGTGGTGGTCCTTTGATCGATATTGGTACCCACTCCCTTGATCTGACCCTGTGGCTCATGGATAACTACAAGCCCAAGTACTGCGTGGGCACCTCCTACCACAAGCTGAACAAGGATACCAACCAGGGTAACGCCTGGGGCAACTGGGATCCCGACAAATTCACGGTAGAAGACTCCGCCTTTGGCTTCATCGTCATGGAGAACGGTGCAACCATCAATCTGGAGTCCGCTTGGGCCATCAATATGCTGGATGTCCGCGAGGCGACCACCTGCATTTGCGGTACGAAGGCCGGTGCTGACCTCTACGATGGTGTCCGCATCAACGGTATCCGCAATAACAGCCAATATGTCCTTCGTCCCACCCTTAATCCCCAGGGCGCGGCCTTTTACGAGGGTGTGAACACGGGTGATCCTGCAGCCATGGAAGCCGCTCAATGGATCAACGCCGTGGTCACCGACACCGACCCCTGCGTGCTGCCCGAGCAGGCCTTCACCGTTACCCGCATCTTGGAAGGCATCTACGAATCCGCCAAGACGGGACAGCCCTACTACTTCGACTGATCTACCATTGAAAGGAACATCACCACTATGAAACTGAGTGTTTTAGCCAATCTGTACGGCTCCAAGAGCCTGGACGAGACCCTCTCGATCCTGACCGGCATGGGCGTCCACACCGTAGAACTGGGCGCGGGCGGTTACCCCGGCAAAGCTCACTGCAACCCTGAGGAGCTTTTGGCCGATGCCGCCAAGTACGACGAGTTCATCGCCACCCTGAAGAAGTACGACGTAGAGGTCTGTGCCCTGGCCGCCCATGGCAACGCCCTCCACCCTGACAAGGCCATCGCCGCCCAGTTCGACAAGGACTTCCGCAACGCCGTTCTGCTGGCAGAGAAAATGGGCGTGGATACCGTCATCACCTTCTCCGGCTGTCCCGGCGATCACGAGGGTGCCAAGTACCCTAACTGGGTCACCTGCCCTTGGCCCGAAGACTTCCTTGCCATCTTGGATTGGCAGTGGAACGAGAAGGTCATTCCCTACTGGAAGGAGGCCGGTGCCTTCGCTGTGTCTCACAACGTCCCCCACATCGCCTTTGAGATGCACCCCGGCTTCTGTGTCTACAACCCCGCTACCCTGCTCCGCCTGCGTGAGGCCGTCGGTCCCGTGATCGGTGCCAACTTCGACCCCTCTCACCTGGTCTGGCAGGGCATGGATCCCGTGGCTGCCATCCGCGAGCTGAAGGGTGCCATCTACCACGTCCACGCCAAGGACACCAAGATCGACAAGTACAACACCGCCGCCAACGGCGTGCTGGACACCAAACACTACTCCGACGAGCTGAACCGCTCCTGGATCTTCCGCACCGTGGGCTACGGCAACGGCGAGACCTACTGGAGAGACATGATCTCCAACCTCCGCCTCTGTGGTTATGACAAGGTGCTCTCCATCGAGCATGAGGACAGCATCATGACCATTGACGAAGGACTCTATAAGGCTGTGGCATTCTTGAAGGGTGTTTGCATCTTTGAGGAGAAGCCTACCACCATGAGCTGGGCGTAACAAAAAGTTTTTAAGGAGAGCTTCCTCGGGAGGCTCTCCTTTTATTCAGCAAAAAAGTCGGCTCTCATGAGCCGACTTTTCACGTTATAGATCAAACAGTTTTTTGGCATTCTCGGTGGTCACCCTTGAAATCTCCTCCGTGCTGACCCCGTGAAGCCCTGCCAGCACCTCGCCCACATAGGGGAGCATGGCTGAATGGCAGACCTTTCCACGGTGTGGGACAGGTGCCATATAGGGGCAATCCGTCTCCACCAGCAGGTGGTCGAGAGGAATCGAAGCCGCCACTTCCCTGACCCTATGGGCATTTTTAAAGGTGACCGTCCCACCAAAAGCAATATACCAGCCACGCTTTACAAGCTCACGCGCCATCTCTGCCGAGCCGCTGTAGCCGTGGAATACGCCTCTCACGTCGGGATATCTAATTACCGTCTCAAAACAGTCCCCATGGGCTTCGCGGTCGTGGATGATCACGGGCAGACCCACGCGGCGGGCGATGTCCAACTGACCCTCAAAAAAAACTTTTTGAAGATCCTTGTCCATGGGCTCCCAATAGTAATCCAAACCGATTTCCCCAATAGCGACGATTTTCTCCCGCTTGCGGCGGTCAGCATCGCTGACCCAATCATACAGCGTGGACAGCGTGGTGCCGGGATCCAAGGGTGCGCCATCGGGCAATCCTTGGGCGTCCTCGGGATGGATGCCCACAGCGGCGAACATGAAGGGGTACTTCCCTGCCATGTCCACGGCGGTTTGGCTGTTTTGGAGGTTGGTGCCCACGTTAATGACGGCGCGCACCTTGGAGAGGAAGTCGGGGGAGGACAGCAGTTCCTCAGCACCGCCGTCCAAGGCGGCGAATTTGCGGTCGAAATAGTGGGCGTGGGTGTCAAAATAGGGAGACATAGGGACTCCTTTCAACGCGATAAGATAACCGTTTACCAAATAAAGGGGATCATGCGATACTTGACTTTTTTCTTATACTCGTCATATCCCAAAAGCTCCGCCGTCAAAAGCTTCTCTTCCCCGTGGATGCGGACGACCATAATGATGGGATAGAAGGCGAAGGGGATGAGGGCGTACCAGGAGCCGAGAACAAGAGGCAGGGCCAGGAACATGACCGTGGAGGCCATATACATGGGGTGGCGCACCACGGCGTAGAGACCTGTGGAGATGACAGTCTGCCCTTCTTCCACCTTGACGGTGCGGGACAGGTAGGCGTTCTCCCGCATGACCTCGGCGTAGAGGGTGTAGCCCACGAGGAACAGCACCGAGGCGACGATGACCACGGGCAGGGGGACCTTGGACCAGCCGAAGCGGAAGTCCAGCCCCGCAAGGATGAACCCGCCGAGAAAGATCAGACCCATAACGGCCACCACGCCCTTTTGGGTGCCCTGCTTTTCCTTCACGTCCAACCGCTTGGCAAGAAGATCACGGGCGCGGATCATCATGACAATGCCCATCATGAACATGGGAAGAAAGAGCAGGCAAAGGAACAAGAGGCCCCCGGGATAGTGAATCGTACCCGCGGGGAGGAAAAGCAGAAGGGAGACCATGAAGAGACCTGCTATGAATTTTACGAGAGCGTTGAGCAGTAGTTTCATAAATCATCCTCCTTTTGAAGTTTTTGAAAGGGGTCGAGGGGGAAACTTTTTTTAAAAAGTTTCCCCCTCGCGTACTCTTATTCTTCCTCTACAACCGCGATCGCCAGCTCTTCGAGAGCCTTGGGATCGGCGGGGGAGGGGCACTTGGTCATGAGCTCGCTGGCGTTCTGCACCTTGGGGAAGGCGATGACGTCGCGGATGTCCTCCAGACCGATGGAGAGAGCCACCAGACGGTCAAGACCGAAGGCCAAACCGCCGTGAGGAGGCACGCCGTACTTGAAGGCCTCCAGCAGGAAGCCGAACTTCTCCTGGGCATCCTCGGGGGTAAAGCCCAGCACCTCGAACATCTTGGACTGGATCTCACCCGAGTGGATACGGATGGAGCCGCCGCCCAGCTCGGTGCCGTTCAGCACGATATCGTAGGCCTTGGCGCGGACGCGGCCGGGGTCGGTGTCGATGTACTGCAGATCCTCCTCCATGGGCATGGTGAAGGGGTGGTGCTTGGCGTAGAAGCGACCGTCCTCCTCGGAGTACTCCAACAGGGGGAACTCGGTGACCCACAGGAACTTGAAGTCCTTGGGGTCGCACAGACCCATCTTCTTGGCGCAGTGGCAACGGAGGGCACCCAGGGCGTCGAAGACAACGCTGTTCTTGTCAGCCACGATGAGGATCAGGTCGCCGGGCTTTGCCTCCATGCGGGCCTTGATGGCTTCGTTCTCGGCCTCGGTGAGGAACTTGGCGTAGGAGGAGGAAATATCCCCGTTCTCTGCCCACTTGAGCCAAGCGAGACCTTTTGCCTTGTAGGTCTTGACAAACTCCACCAGAGCGTCGATCTCCTTACGGGACATGGATGCGCCGCCGTTGACGTTGATGGCGCGGACAGAGCCGCCGCCCGCGATGGCGCCCGCGAAAACCTTGAACTCGGTGCCTGCCAGAATGTCGGACAGGTTCTTCAGCTCGAAGCCGAAGCGGATATCGGGCTTATCCGAGCCGAAGCGCTCCATGGCCTCAGCGTAGGGCATACGGATGAAGTCGCCGCCGAGGTCAATGTTGTAGAACTCCTTGAACATGAACTTCAGGAAGCCCTCGTGCATACGCATGACGTCGTCCTCGTTCACGAAGGACATCTCGGTGTCGATCTGGGTGAACTCGGGCTGGCGGTCGGCGCGGAGGTCCTCGTCGCGGAAGCAGCGGGCGATCTGGAAGTAACGGTCAAAGCCCGAGACCATGAGCAGCTGCTTGTAGAGCTGGGGGGACTGGGGCAGGGCGTAGAACTTACCGTGGTGGACACGGGAAGGCACGAGATAGTCTCTGGCTCCCTCGGGGGTGGGGGCGATGAGGCAGGGGGTCTCGATGTCGATAAAACCATGCTCTGCGTAGTAGTCGCGAGCCAGCTTGGTGATCTTGGAGCGGGCCATGATGTTGTAAGCCATGTCGGGACGGCGCAGGTCAAGGTAGCGGTGCTGGAGTCTCAGCTCGGGCTTGACGGGGCTGTTCTCCACAATCTCAAAGGGAGGAGTCTGGGAGGAGGAGAGGATCTTCAGATCATTTACAGCGATCTCAATCTCACCCGTGGGGATGTTTTTGTTCACAGCGCCCTCGCCGCGGCGGCGGACGGTACCGTGGGCGCAGAGGACGAACTCGGCGCGAACAGTAAATGCCTTGGAGAAAACCTCGCGGTCGGTAACATCGTCAAAGGCCAGCTGGACGATACCGGATCTGTCTCGGAGGTCGATGAAGATGAGGGCGCCCAGGTCTCTCTGCTTCTGTGCCCAACCCATGACGCAGACTTCCTGTCCTACGTTGGCGGCAGACAGCTCTGCACACAGGCATGTACGTTTGTCTTGGGATGTTAAAAGTTCTGCCATTTTATTTTCCTTCTTTCCGTGGGTGCGCCAAGGGGAACTTTTTGAAAAAAGTTCCCCTTGGAACCCTTCAAAAAGTAAATTTCATGATCAGGTCGCACTCGTATTTTTATTTTTTTAGTTCTTTGGTCAAACCTTTCTTTCAAGAAAGGGGTGTGGGGTGAAACCCCACAATCTCAATTCAGCGGCGTACCGTCCTTTAGGAACAGGGGAAGCTTCTCCAGATACACCAGATCCTTGCGGTCAGCAGCATCGCCTTCTGCCAGAATGGTAGCGCGACCGCAAACGATACCGCCTGCGGCTTCCACCAGCTGCTCCAGGGCGTGCATGGAATCACCGAGAGAGACCACGTCATCCACGATGAGAATGCGCTTGCCCTTCATAAGGGCGGCATCGTTACCGTCCAAGTAGAGATGCTGCTCGCGGTTGGTAGTGATAGAGTTGACTTTCACGTCCAAGATGTCTCTCATATAGAGCTTAGTGCCTTTACGCGCCAGCATATACTTTTGGTTGCCCGCAAGACGCGCCATCTCATGGATCAGGGGAATCCCCTTCGCCTCTGCGGTGATCATGTAATCGTACTCGGGGACCTTTTTCAGTAGTTCTGCCGCACAAGCAGTGGTCAATTCGGGATCACCAAAAATAACGAAAGCACCGATCATCAATTGGTCATTGAGGGGACACAAAGGTAGGGCACGCTCACAGCCTGCGATGGTCATCTTATAGTACATTTGTTCCATGATTTATATCCTTTCGTTCAGTCAGAAGATTCGGTATGCTTGTTCATTGCCTTCTCGATCACTTGGATACGCTCGCCGATGGTGGGATGAGAGTAGCCTATAGTGGCAAGGAAGGGATGGGGATTGAGGTCGCTGAGATTATCGCGGGAAAGCCGCTTGAGGGCATCCATAAGAGGTTGACCCAGACCGCAGTTTGCAGCGAAGGTGTCGGCGTGACGCTCCATACGACGGGAAATGATGTTGAAGGGCACCATAAGCAGGGTCATAAGGGGACCCAGCACCGCCATGGACAGAACCAGCACCATCGCTTCGGCGTTGACCTCGGCAAAACCCATAGCAACGCTGGCAGCAGGGAATGCCACAGTCACACCGATCACAGCCGAGACAACAGCGTAGATGACAATTTGAAGAACAGCCATAACCGTCGTGTCCTTGTGCTTGTCATGACCCAGCTCGTGGGCGAAGACGGCGGTGATCTCATCCTCTGAATAGTTGTTTACCAGATTGTCGTACAGCGCAATCTTCTTGCCCTTGCCGACACCCGCGCAAAACGCGTTGGCACGGGTGGTGCGCTTTGAGGCGTTCATGACGTAAATACTTCGCACCTTGTATCCGTTGGAAACAAACAGTTCGTTGATTCTGTCCTTTAGGCTTCCGTCCTCCAGGGGATCAAAGCGATGGAAGAGCTTTTGCAGCGGCAGGGCAAAAACTGAGCCGACCAACACCATGATGAGGAAAAATCCGAAGATGCCTACCATGAGCCACAGCCCCACCAGATTATAGAAGACTGCGGCAATACTGGCAAGACCTATGTTGAGCAGCGTATTCAGAATAGTGTTCTTGATCGTGTCTCCCCAGAAGGTCTTCTTCGTGGACTTATTAAAGCCGTACTTTTCTTCTATACGGAAGGTGAAAATGTAATCCGGAATGATATCCACCGCCGAGAAGAACAGGCAAAAGATGATTACCATCAAGGTGTCATCCAGCAGACCATTCACCGCGATAACGCTGTCGAGCGCGTTATAGACCACAGCCAACAGGTCGAAGGCGAGAATCGCCACCATCAGCACCGTATTGATCGCCCCGTTGATGAGACTGAAACGGCGTCTCTCGTGGGTGTAAGCTACCCAGCGGTTGTACTGCTGTTCGTCGTAGATACCTTGTACGCAAGCAGGTAGCGGTTTTTTCATCTGCTTGGCGGACAGAAAGACTTCAAAGAGCTTCCAAAGGTAGTCCAACAGTACCAAGCCTATAAATAAGTATTTCATCTTTCCTGCACCTCGTACCCGTCTGGTCGGACGATGACACGGTACATACCCGCAATCGCCTCTTCCACCAACTCATCAAAGGGCAACTTTTGCTCCTCTGCCATCACTTTTTTCAGATCGGGGCGGGTACGGGGATGACGGGGGGTAAATACGGTACAGCAATCTTCAAAGGGTTCGATGGAAGTATCGAAGGTACCGATCTTGCGAGAGATCTCCACGATCTCTTCTTTGTCCATGCCGATACAAGGGCGGAACACAGGTAATGTTGCCAAGGGATTGGTCACGCCCAATGCCTCGGTGGTTTGAGAGGCGACCTGACCCAAGCTTTCTCCTGTGATCAGCGCACCACACTTGAACTTATGGGCGACCTTATCAGCGATCGCCATCATGTAACGGCGAAGCAGAAGCGTAAAATAATCTTCCTGACAATGCTTAACCAGCTCTTCCTGTACACGGGTCAGAGAAACCACATGGACGAGCATGTCGTCACAGTTATATTCAGAAACAATCTGCGCCAAGCGAAGGACTTTATCTCTTGCCAGTTCACTGGTATAAGGGAAGGATTCAAAATGGATCGCCTCGATTTTCAGTCCTCTTTTGGCCATCATATAGCCGGCTACGGGGGAATCGATGCCACCCGAGAGCAAAAGCATCCCGCGTCCGTTGGAGCTGACAGGCATACCGCCCGCGCCCTTCACAGATCCCGGATGAATGTACGCAGCCGTTTCACGAACCTCCACTTTAACCGTAACGTCGGGGTTGTGCACATCCACCCGCATACGGGGACAGGCTTCCAGAATCGCACCGCCCGCCTCGCCTGAAATGGCGATGGAATCCAAGGGAAAACACTTGTCCGAACGCTTGGATTCTACCTTGAACGTCCGTTTTCCTTCCAGGTACGGTGGAATATACGCTTTAACCGTTTCAAGAATACTATCCATATTCTTTTCGCAAACAGCGGCGCGGCAAATCGCTACAATGCCAAAGACCTTACCTGCCGCCGCCATCATGGCGTCGATGTCAGCATGATCATCCAAAGGCTCGATGTACACCGTGCTTTGCGCGCGGGTGATCTCAAAATTACCGCAAGCTTTGGCTTTTTGGCGAAGTTGACGGCAGAGCATGTCCTCAAAGAAGCGACGGTTGGCGCCCTTCAGAACGATCTCCCCATATTTACACAAAATGATTTCTTTCATTGGGGATCACCTTCTGTTTCATCATTTTCAAGAATCATCGCAGGCTCTGTGCCCTCGCCGTCGGTGTTAATCCCGGCGATCAGATCTCTCGCCGTTTCTTCGGCGGTTTTGGGAACGAAAATGTCGGTTCCATAGAGGGAAAAGCCCGTCATAATCCGCATAGCACTACCCGTGGCGCGCTCATGTACCAAGTAAGGAATATCTTCGCTTTCCAAAAGTCCGCGGATCATACCCAACATAGCAATGTCATACACGGTCGTCAGATGAACGACCTCGTCACCGTAAGCGATCTTGTGGTCTTTTTCCAACCCAAACATATCAAACATGGCTTTCCTCCTTTTCGGGCTCATCAAACGCAGCATCCTCATAATAATGGGGGAACAAAGCCTCCCACACCTTCATGCAGGCAATGGTATCTGCCATAGAGGAATGGGGGATGCCGTCCCAAGCGATCCCCAACGTTTCCATGGCATCAATCAGCGACGCGTGGTTGTTATCGGGATAATGCTCGTTCTGGAATCTGACAAACTCAATGGCACAACAACGCACCTTTTTGTGGAGCTCCTCCTGCTCGCGCTCGGTTTCGTAAATATACTTGATGTGGCTGTAATCAGTAGACACACCGAACGCCACAATGTTGTCCGCATTTGCAAAAAGCGCCTTGATGCGGGGCACCAGATCGTCCAAATAGGGCGAATCTTGCACCATGGCAGGGGAAATGCCATGGATCTTTTCGGTGCGATTCCATTTTTTCTTGTGGCGAGGCTTGACCAGCGTATCCATCAGAGTTTCGCCTGTACCGTCGCAAATGGATACCGAGATGATCTCATCGTGGTCATACACCCCCGTCAGTTCAAGGTCAAAAAACAGGACACGGCGTCGATCCATGTGGCGGGGTTTGGCGCGGTAAGCATCTCCTTCGGCTCGGCGGACCGCCAGATCCTTTTCAAAGCAAGCACGGCACATTTTCCGCTTATAGCGAACGTCCTGACCACAAACGACACACTTGAGCGGGCGGCGGATCGCCACACGCTTATCATAGAAGTATACCACAGTTCCATCAGCTTTGGTATTATAAGCGGCAGGCTCGGAACCTACGTCATAATTCAACTGACCCAACCGTTCCTCGGTGTAGTAACCGAAGGATGCCGCACGTTTGGCGCCCATTTTTTCAATGACCGTCCCCGAAGGAAGTGTCATCGGCTCACGCAAGGGGCGAGGCGCGACAGGTGCTTCTGCCCCGTCTTCCTCCGTATCGTCTGGCTTCTTCACCGTGCCGCGATACCATTTTTCGGGGGGTGTTTCAGTGACTTTCGCGGGGTCAAAATAATAGGTCACCTGACCGTCTTCCGCCACATCGTAAGCCACGGGATCTCCCACGGGTGACAGATGCATTCGGTCAAGGAGCGCTTGGGACAGATAACGTCTTCTGTCCGCCTCCTCCGCCGTCACCCGAGGGATATTCAGTCCCTCGACCATGTCAATCGTTGTTTCCAAAATTTATACCTCCAAAACCCGACAACGCCCCGACGGTGCCCGACCGCCCTGCTCTGCCGGCAAAATACAAGTCTACAAGGCTTGCTTGGCAATGCCCATACTATATCATTGTAATTATAGCACAGAGCTTCAAAATAATCAATAGGTATCGGGAAGATTTATCAAAATATCCGCCAACAACTTTCAAAAAATGATGGCTGATCATCCTGTTTTGCACGAAAAAAGCCCGACGGCAGTTCAGTCTGCCGTCGGGCTTGGATTATTCTTTTCTCAGCTTGTCAAGGATCTGATTGATCTTCTTGTCAAAACGCTTTCTGCTCTTCTCATAGCCGGAGGAGAAGGAGCCGTCCTTGTTGTTGACGTCGGTTTTGAACAGCTCGTAGAAGCCAAGGTCAAAGTACATCGCCATATCGTAGACACGGTTCTGGAAGATGAGGTCCAGCATCACGGGGGACTGAGGGTCACGCACGCTCTTGGTGGACAGCATCACGTCGTAGAACTTAGGCTTGACGTACTGATAAGAAAGGATAGCATACATCTGGATGATGTCACCCACAAGCTCTGCCTTGGAATCGGGGATCGCGGCGGTGACAGACAAGGTAGAGCCGCTGTCGTGAGTCCAGGTGCGGTAGAACTCCTGAGCCTTGTCGTACTTCGGCACAGGAAGAACGCCATAGTCACCTTCCATCTCGCGGTTCAAGGCTGTCAGGTATTGAGCAACCTCGCCATAGAACAAACCGCGACCTTCCTTAAAGGCAGCCAGACCCAGCGCTTCCTGACCGCCGGGGGACATAAAGGTAGCATCGTTATCGTGGTAAATGGCTGTTGCCAGCTGCAGCACGTTCAGCGCCTTTTCCATCTTACCGCCGTCCAGGAACAGCGTAGGCTCTACAGAGTCCTTGTCATTGAGAACGTAACGGAGGTCGGAACCCATAAAGAAGGTGTTACCGTATTCCCAAGTTGTCAGGAAGCCGTATGTATCCAGTGCATCGTAGGTACCGTCACCGTTGCTGTCGGAGGAGACACCCTGAATGACCTTGTTGAAGTAATCCAGCGTCCACTCCCAGTTCAGAACGGTATCATAGGGATTGGGAACGGTATTGGCAAATTCTGCCTGCATCTCTTTATTGAAGATCAAAACGTAAGTCACGTTATCATCGGCAAAGTTATGGGCGCCGTTCATAAAGAACACCTTGCCCTCCAGCGCAAAATCGGCAGTACCGGCATCCCACCAAGAATACTCAAGATCAATACCCATATCGACAAAATCGCGGAGATAACCGCTGGTTGCATAAGTGGCAGTCTCTCTTGCGTTGTTGGTGATCAGATGAAAATCACCGGTGGTCGCAGCAGCTTCATTGATCACCGTTTTCTGAATGGCCGCATCGGGTTGAGCCACGTGATTGAAAACCAGCTTACACTTATCTTCAAGCAGAGTGTTTCTCTCGTACACAGCGTCGTTGATGAGCTGGTCTCCGCCGTTTTCTTTATCGACGACCTTGTTTTCGCCCCAGATCTCACTCTCATAACGCTCAGCGTGCAGAATAGAAAATTCTTCGCCGCCCCAATCGATCTCGTCAAGCGCGCTCAACGCCTCGGAGACCTCATCCACGGTATCTTCTTCCGTCGCCGCATCTTCGGGCTTTTTGCTGTCCCCCTCTTTGGAGTCCGCAGGGTTATCGCTGCTCTCGCCGCAAGCGACAAAGCACGAGAAGACCATGAGACAAGCCATCAGAAGAGCCAAAAGCTTTAACATTGTGTTCTTCATTATCTTTCTTTCCTCTCTAAATTTCAGGTGAATCTCTCCGGATACACCTTATCAAGAATATTATAAACCAAAAGTTGTATGAAGTCAAGAGGCACCCTTGCCCTTCCGCGCATTTTCAGCGGAAAACACAAGAGCGCCATCTTGGTATTATGCAGATTGACACAGAATCTTTCAGTTTTCGGAATACTTCGGAGGCTTTGGGAGGCGGCCACCGTCATGTGCCTCGATCAACGCCTCGATGGCCATGCGAATGTCATAGACCGCATCGCCTTCCTCCGCGTTGTAAGCCGCAATCATATGAACATCGCCAAGGCCGTCGTCAATGATCACGGTGGTATAGCGACCGTCCATCATGGAATACAGCTCGGGGACATGGGTAGGCACATAATCAAAATGACATTCGTCCACAACCTCTAAAACACTCTGCACTTCCTCGGCTGTCAAGGGAATCTCGACCTCCTCGATCAACTCCATGCCCGATCTCCATTCTGCGCCGGGTTGAACCTCAACAACCACTTGAAAATATTGCTTTTTGATGATGGTACCGCTTCCGTCGTGATAGATCAAAAGATCGTAGAAGTATTCCCCGCTTGATCCGTACCGTCCTTGCTCAAGTTCTTTCTCGGGGGGAAGGTCGAAGGATTCGCTGTGCATACAGCGCAGGGTCGTGTGAGCACCGGAGCCCGTATAATGGTAATCAGGATCATAGCCACTGAATTCACAAGAAAACAGATACTCATCCCACACCCGTTCGGCGTTGTGAACAGCACGGTAAGGCAGATACAAGCACAGCCCTACCGAGGCAAGGATGGACAACGCCAACAGCACCGACAAAACAATGATCGCGATCTTAGCTTTCATAAATATACTCCTTTCTTGCGTGTGGGCACAAACACCCCTTCACTTATATAGGCACCAAAAAGAGGCCAAATCTTACAGGAAAGGCGAAAATATTAAAATTTTTTCAGCACAGCATGGGCGTTTCGGAGGTCACGAAGGGAACGTAGGTGAAGTCGTCGGTGTTGTGACGGATGATGTAGTCGATGTAGGAAGCGATCTGCTCGGCGGTCAGGCGGTAACCCAGGGCGTTGAGATGGCCATGGAGGTAGAACCGCTTGGTAAATTCCTCGTCATGGGCGGGGGCGTACGCGCGGAGATCCACCACGTAGGTATCCTTGAAATAGGCGGCCAACTCGTGAAGACGGGCGGCGTGGGCATCCCCCACCTCGCTCATTTCGGGGTTGGACTCATACATGACCTGGTGAGGCATGGTGACCAGGAAGAATTTCGCGCCGGGCACCATTTTCTGATAGGTCTGGATGATGCGAGCGTAATAACCCGTGAAGGTCTTGGCGTTCTGTGTGGGGTCGTCCTTGTTGATGTCGGACATCTCCCCCAAGGGCTGACGGGCACCGATCAGATCGTTGACACCCAGGGCGATGATGTAGGCCTGCGCCTTTTTGTCGGGGTTCCAGTAGTCCATGGCCTCAGCAAAGCTGTCGCAATACTCGGAGGCGGTCATGCCGCCGCGGGAGAAGTTATAGACCTTGCTCCCTGCCATACGGCCGATGAACTGACCCCAGGAGTAGTCAAACATATCGTAGTAATGGCGCACGCCCGTAGATTCGTCCAGGGTCTCGAACTCGCCCGAGGACAGGCTGTCGCCCACGCAGGCGATGGTGCGGAAAATGCCGACGAACCCGCCGTCGCGGCAGATGTTGTCCAGGGGCTTTTCGTTGGGGTTGAAATAAAGCTCGTTGATGTTCATGATTTTTCTCCTTTCGGGGATGAATTTTTAATCTCGACTTCCGGAAATATTACTGCTCTTGGTAATCATCGGGGACACGCATGGAGCGTCCGTTGTTCTTCAGGGATACGTTGTCGGCGAAATCCTTGGCCTTGGTAAATCTTTCGCGGATCTCGGAAACCGAGCCCGCCGTCATGAGATAGCTATATTCAATAGGCGTAAAGGGCTTGATCTGCACCGCCACCAAGGGGGCGACGTAGTTGCAGGAAGCACTCATGGGGTCAGGGGAATGATCGTACATATGGCGGCCGCCCGTGTAGTAGTCGGTGTTGGGGACGTAGAGACCGAGGCCGTAATCAGCATCGGTGTTGGTCCAGGCACACCAGGTCTCGGTATTGCTCTCGCGAATGTGGAACGCGGAATCCCTCGCATACTTGGGGTCGCCCCAGAATTTCAGGTCTGTCCGCACTGACAGCGCGTCTCCCGTCCAAGGATGTATACCGCCGTACCAAGTAAATCTGTCCAGGCAGCTTACCGTGTAGAAGGCGGGGACTTCCTGGGCGGTACAAGGATGAAGCCAACCCGAAAAATCAGTAAAGCGGTTATCCACGCGGATATAGTCGCCATCCAGTGTATAGGTATTCTCCATATAGCTGGGGGTGATGCGCCCGTTCATGGACCAGTCCTGGGGCTGGGACTTGATGTATACGGCGTGCTCCTTCACCACGATATCAATGATGCGGCTGTGGTTGTTATGCTGGTCACCGCCCTGCACGGGGTTATAGACCCAACGGCTGTTGTTGAACACCTCGGGCTGATAGTCCCCATGGGCACCGATGCCATAGTAGGACTGCTGGATAAGTCGCCCCGTGTCGAACTGATTGATGATGTTCTTGACCTCAGGGAGCTTGCTTTCATTGTCCTCGATATAATTGATGCCGCCACCCCAATTCATGCGGATACCCAGCTTGTAGCGGCAATTCTCCATGTAGTAGGTGTTATCAGCGGTATTATAAACAGGATAGACTTCAAAATCCACCGTATCCACGGTCAATGTCACTTCGGAGGGGCTTTCATAAGTATCAGGATTCGCCCCTGTCATCACGGGGATGGCATCAAAGATCAAAGCGGAAGGGAATTCTGCGTTGATTTCCTTCAAATAGTCAAGGATCACACAAGAAAAAGTATGTTCACCCGGCTCGAGGAAGAAGGGGTCCTGTACTTCTCTTCCCTCCACTTTATAAACAATAACTCCGCGCAAAGCGTGAGAAGAGGTATAAGTCAGCACGAATCGGTTGAATTTTACGGCTTGGGTATTTTCCAGAGGCAAGGTCAGTTTTTGGGTAAAGGTGGTGGCTAGGGACAACTTCATGGGAACGCTCCTTTGAGAAATATTGGTATCTATATTATACACGTGGCAGGGATATTTGTCAAGGTAAAGAGAGAAAACCGCCCCGTGAAAGAGCGGTTTCCTTTATCAAATTACCAGGGTGTCTCGTCACTGCCAATATGCTTGAGGCAGACGATATCGTTTTGTGCCAAAATGTTTTCCACCAATTCGTTGTCCTCTACACGGAACACCACGCAGGCGTGACCGTGAGAGCGAGTCATAAAGGCGTAGGTATACTCAATGTTGACACCGTGGCTTGCCAGGACGCTGACTACACGAGCCAGTCCGCCGGGCTGATCGGGGATCTCGACGGCGGTAACCTCATTCTGGGATACAAGATACCCGGCTCCGCGGAGAGCTTCACAAGCCTTGTCGTGACCCTTCACGATCATGCGAAGTATGCCAAATTCCATCGTATCGGCAATGGCCATGGCGCGCATATCCACCTGCGCCTCAGCCAGAATATTGACCAATTTCTCAAGGGAGCCGTTTTGGTTGGGTACAAATACGGAAATCTGTCGGATTGCCATGATATTATTTCCTTTCAGTCGAAGTGATTTTTGTCGAGAGGAGCAATTCCTTCCTCTACGGATTCGCTAAACCTATAGCTTTTGATCTTTTAATGAGTGTCCTTGCTCTTTTTTAAAAGGTTTTGAGGGGTCAAGGGGAACGATTATCAAAAGTTTCCCTTGTGTACTCCTCCCTCCCCTTAATCATGCAGCTTTCTCTTGTCCTTGACACGGACAGCCTTGCCCTCGGAACGGGCAATGGTCTTGGGTGCCACCAAATGGACGGCGGGGTTGATGCCCAGCATGGTCTTAATGGCGTTCGCCAGCGACTTTTCGGCAGAGGTCACCGCTTTCACGGTGTCCGAGAACTGTTCCTCTGTCAACTCAACGTAAATATCCAGCGTGTCGGTATTGTTCACACGATCCACCTCGATAAAGTAGTTAGGGGCGTAGCCCTCCTGCAAGAGAACCGTCTCGATCTGGGAGGGGAACACGTTGACACCGCGAATGATCAACATATCATCGGAACGTCCCATGGGCTTTCTCATGCGGACAAGGGTACGACCGCAAGAACACTTTTCGCGGGTCAGCACGCAAATGTCGCGGGTACGGTAACGCATCATGGGGAAGGCTTCCTTATCAAGGCAGGTGAAAACCAGCTCACCCTTCTCGCCCTCGGGCAGAACCTCGCCTGTGTCGGGATCAATGATCTCAGCGAGGAAGTGGTCCTCGTTGATATGCATACCTGCCTGAGCGGTGCATTCGAAGGACACGCCGGGACCACTGATCTCGGTCAGACCGTAAATATCATATGCCTTGATACCAAGGGACTTTTCGATATCGCGTCGCATCTCTTCCGTCCAAGGCTCAGCACCAAAAATACCCGCCTTCAGCTTGTTATCCTCGGGCTTATAGCCACGCTCCTTCAAAGACTCGCCGATATAAGCGGCGTAGGAAGGGGTGCAGCAAAGGATGGTCGCACCCAGATCCATCATGAACTGGATCTGACGCTCGGTATTACCCGAGGACATGGGCAACGTCAGGCATCCCACTTTATGAGAGCCGCCGTTAAGACCGGGACCGCCTGTGAATAAACCGTAACCGTAAGCGACCTGACAAACGTCTTCGTTAGTCCCGCCCACTGCCATAATCGCACGAGCGCAGCATTCCTCCCAAAGATCAACGTCGTGCTGGGTATAGAATGCCACCACACGGCGCCCCGTCGTACCCGAAGTAGACTGGATACGCACGCATTGAGACTGAGGAACAGCAAGAAATCCGTTGGGATATTGATCGCGCAGATCATCCTTAGTAATAAACGGCAGTTTGTACAGATCTTCAATTCCCTTGATGTCATCGGGAGACACACCCTTTTTATCCATTAGTTCTCGGTAATAAGGGACATTGTCATAGACGTGCTTGACTTGCTTGACCAGCTTCTCGGACTGCAGTTTTCGCATCTCCTCAAGAGGCATGGTTTCGAACTCGGGTTGATAGTAACGATTTTCCATGGGTTAGCCTTTCTTTTATGATAAATTTTATACTTACTCATTTGACCGATACAAGCGTTCGGTTTCCTTGGGATCCATTTTAATAAACATGATCACGTAGAACGCCGTGGTTGCCACCGCCAACACGGCGGTAATGATCACTGTAGGCGCGTCCCACCAAGATCCGGCTCCCAACGTTGGCATCAGATTGCCGCTGAAATCATAAACCGCGTGCAAAATCACACAAAGCCAGATGTTGGCGGTCTTGAACAGCACCACCGAACACATCGCGCCAATCAAGAAGGAATAGCCGATCTGGAGGAACACAGCACCGGGAGAGGCACCTGCCAGAATATTGGCGAGATGGATGATACCAAACACCGCCGACGACAGCACAATACTCATGAAAAGCCCCTTTTTGGTGTCGCGCCTCTTTTCGGCAATGAGCAGCAACGCAACGCCGCGAAAAGCGGTTTCTTCAAAAAGTCCAATGGCAAGGCACTCCAGTCCAAACCAAAGCAGATACCAAGGTTCGCTATGAACGAAGTACGCGTCTCCGCTGATCATGGACAAAATCGGCATATTGTTCACCACCACCATAAACGCGGGGATACAAAACAGCAAAGCCTTCCCAAAAGGTTTTCGTACCGGGTTCATTACGCGGTATCCCATAGAGAGCAGAATCGCCAGAAACACGACAGCACCAACGCCGCGGGTGGCTGTCATGGTGTATAGCCGTTGCAGCGTCGGATCTTCCGATAAAACAGGCTTGAACACCTCAAAATACAGCAAAACACCAACACCCACAAAGGTCAGTGCGGTTGCCACCAAACGGGGAACGTCCCGTTTTGGAGCCGTTGTGGTCGGATCGGGAGAGGATGCGGGTGAAGACATGGGATCCCGCATATCACACCTCGGTCTCTTCTGCCACGTCATCCGACGGCGCGTCTTCCTCGGATTTATCGGCAGGCACAGGAAGGGTCTTTGCTTTTTTATGATCCAAATAAAGCTCGATGGCAAGCAGAACAAAGCCACCCGAGATCAAAAGCACCGAGATCAGCTGGGAGGGTGACAGGAAGTCCACCACCGTGGCACCGCGGTCATCCGCGCGGAGATACTCGGCAATGAATCGCCAAATGCCATAAGAAACCATATAGGCAGGCATGAGATACTTCTTCCCTTTCATAAAGAGCATGAAGGTCAGGACTGCTAACGCGAGCAGAAAGATCGCCTCGTACAGCTGCACGGGAATGACCTTGACCAGCTCGTGTGTGCCGTCATCGGGGATGTCCATAGCCACACCGTACCAGGCATCTGTGCGCGCGCCATGACAGCACCCCGCCATCAGACAGCCGAGGCGTCCAAAGCCGTGCGCTACCGTGATGCAAGGCACAGCCAAATCCGAAACAGCCCGAAAATGCGTTTTGTGATATCCGTCTTTAAACAAGAAATGTCCGGCGACAAAATAAATGATGATGAACATCGCGGTGCCGCCGATAAGCCCGCCATAGAAGGTAGCACCTGTGTTTTCCACAATCTCGAACACACCTGTGTCCATGAAATTATAAAACGCTTGGAACAAAACGGCACCACCATATCCCAAAAGCACAGCAAACACGGCATTGAACAGCACCAGGTTCTGCCAAGTAGCCCGCATCTTCCTGCGATCCGAAAGAACGCGGATGAAGATCAGGCAAGCCAACACGCCTACCAGCATGAGAAGGCTATAAAGATCCATATCAAGAAATAGTTTTTTGTTATACATATACCGTTCCTTTCGAACGAGAAATCGTCATGCCAATCATAGATATCGTTCATTATACAGCATGATTATGAACACGAATTAAATATTTTTTTATTTTTCGATAAAAACGGCGTGGAAACCCGAAGATTTCCACGCCGTTTTGAATAATTATGCAACATTTGGCAAGCAAAAATCAGTCCTTCTTGCGAATGAAGGCAGCTGCCACAGCCATCATGATCAGCGCGGCACTTGCACCCATCACAGAAGAGCAACCTTTCTCAACAGCGGGCTCGGTGACCTCGTTGGAGGGCGCCTTGGTAGCAGCATCCGTGGGCGCTTCGGTCTCATCTGCAGGAGTCTTTGTTTCATCCACGGGAGCTTCAGTTGCATCCACAGGTGCTTCGGTAGCTTCCTCGGTAGGCGCTTCGGTGGCTTCCTCGCCCCACTTTGCCATATTCTCTACCAAAGAATCCAAGAATGCCTGACCATCAGCGGATAGCGCCCCCGCATGGACCGCGTTAAAGTTGGTGGTATCCGAACCGGCATCGGCGACGAACAGCACGTCGTTGATCACGAGCATACGTACAACACGGTCGCCATACTCGGCAGTCAGAGGAATGGATGCCAGCTTCTCATAGGACGCATCATCCAACACCTCCACAGAGGCACCGCTCTTGAGACCGCACAGAAGGAAACCGCCTTCATGCTCCACAGAGTATACGCCGGAAAGCTCAACGACATCGGCACAAGCAGAGCCGTCGGGTGCGATCTTCATAATGCCGTCCTTACCTTCGTTGGCATTGACCACCAACCAAATGGTACCGTCATCGTCAACGTCCATATATTGACCCTCCTTGAGGGTAAAGCCGTCAGCCTTGACGGGGTTAGCGTCGTCGCTGAAGTTAATGAGACCGTTATCGCCGAAATCCTTGTTCAACTTGGGGTTGGCGGGATCGGTCACGTCAAAACAGTAGAGCGCATCGTAATCATAGTTGACCATCACATAGCAGTAGTAGTTGTCGCCAAGCTTGACCACGTCAACACCATTGACACCCACGTGGATGCCGCCCTGGTCGCCGGGATCGCCAAACTCATAGGCTGCCTCCAGCGCGACCTCCTCCAGCGTACCGTCCTCCAGCTGCTTGGCAATACCAAGGTTAACGAGGTTGTAGTTTTGGGAGAAAGCAAAGCCTACGTACACATAGCCGCGATCATCGGCAGCGATACCCTTGGCATAAGAGTAGGGAGAACCGGGCAGACCGGCTTCCTCGCCGTCATAGTGATAGTAAAGATCGGTGACCACACACTTCTGTGTGTCGAAAACCACGACGCCGCGGATACCGGTACCGCCGTTCAGGGTACCCATGTACAGATAGCGACCGTCGGTGGACATGGCAAAGCCACGCATATTGATGGTACAAGCCTGAAGCCAGTCGCCATCAGACTCGGGCACTTCATCCTCCCACCAATACTCGAAATAATCGTCATCAAGATCCGAGTAGATATCCAACCCGGACTGAACGTACAACGCTTTAAGCTCCACAGTAGACCAGGTAGAAGCATCCACGTTGGAAGACAGAGCGGAAGTACCCACCATTGCCAAAGACAAAAGCATCGACAAAACCAAAATTGCTACAAAAACTTTTTTCATGGTTATCTCTCCTTTGCGATTGATCGCGTCGTTGACAGAATCAACGTGCGGTTTGGGTATATTATACCACCAACATGTGGAGTATTAACAAACGGTTCATGAACCGTTTGTTAACTTAACCCTGCCGTCCCCATCGATCCTCAAGTATACGACAGATCACATCCAATTCTCCTTGAGACGCTTTGCCATCTTTAGCATACGTTACCTTGGCAAAGGTCGCTGTCAAGTGATCCATCTCGGTGATATTGGTCTTGCGGCGGATTACGTCTGCCATTTCCAAGGGGGTCTGATGTTTGGCGATACCAATGTGCGCGTCATACAGTTCTGTGATCAGCACCTCATAGGCAAAGCGATAACGTTCGTTTATATCCGATAGCGTTTTCATGTGCCGCTGAAACGCGCGGTAGCCTCGCGGCAAGACGGTACTCTCCGTTTTTTGTTCCCTCACCGTATCAACGTAGTGTTGCTTTTTTGGACGCTCCCCTACCACTTCTCGGAAATCCAGATCAGCATCCGCTCCTTTTTTCTTGAAAAAGCGCAAGCGAAGGAAAAAGCCCATGATTTTTCTGAAAAGCTCCCCGATGATCTTCTCCCAGTATTTCAAGCCGCGAGGACGAACAAACCGCAGGATACCCATCACCGACAGTACAGGGATGATGATAAGCCCCGTAAAAAACAGCATAAGATTCAAACCGGGCAGACCTTTGATAGGAAAATCCAACACCAAGCTCATATCTGGCGTCAGGAAAAAGCGGAGAGGGATCACCAAAACCGCCAAAAGACTGAGGAGAACCATCGCAGTCAGCAGCGTCGTCAGCCACAAACCTACCGCTCTCCCCATACCGTAAAGGCGCAATTCTTTGGTAGCATAGCAGGTCTTGGAACTATAAGAGGGCTTGATCACATATTCTTGGTTCATTAGCACGAACAGGCACAGGGCATAGACCAGCACACACGCAACAAATAGTCCGTTGACGCCGTTTCCCCACCAAGTAGCAATACCAAAAGGTACACCCAGAGCAAACAAACATTCGATCAATGTTCTCAGAGAACAGAGCTGATGGAACTGGAAGGGAACCAAAAGATTGCCAAGAACCGAAGCAACAACACAGGCAATCATCATGAGTGGGAAGCCCACTTCGGCATTATAGTAAGGATAGAGCAACGTTTCCAATATCTGTCCCGAAACAAAGCTGAAAGCAATGGCTGCCACCGCCCCCAAAATAAGAGAAGGGATCATGATCGCGGGCGGCGAAAACTGCCATTTAGTTTCGAAGGAAAAGCTGAATTCCTCCTCATCGCCCTTGGTAAAGAGAAACCGAATTCCCTTATGAATCCCGTAACCTACGGCAAACAGCAGGGCGGAGGCGATCCAAGTAAAAGCCGTAGCGTACGGTCCCGCGCCTATCGACACGAGAATTTCAAAATAAGGCATAATAATGGCGCAAAACGCCACGCAGGCAAGAAATTTGTAGAGCTTCAGCCAACGGCGCCGCCATTTTTCGGTGGCGGGCATATGTTTATGTCCCGTAATCCGCGATCTGACAGAGCCTGTCATCTTAGCAGGCGATGGCTTTTTCAATCGGGCCGGCGCAACACCTTTACGACGCATATCCAACACCTCCCTTCCAATGACTGTAGCGGAAGTAGGCTTCCATCTCGGGCGGCAGAGTTAACGCGTTCTGATAAGATGTCATCACGTAGAAGATCACGTTGACCCCCTGATCTGCCATGGCTCGATGAAAATTGACCATGCGCTGATCCACAAAAGGCGTAACAAACACGATATTACCTCCCTGCGAATACAGATAGGGATTCTCCATAATGTCCTCAAGAAGTCGCTCGGTAGGAAGGGATAGCTTCATCGGCAGTTTGGCAAGAATGCGGTAAGCTTCCATGACAGAGCTTTTATCGGTAAACTGCTCGCTGGCAAAGATATGACAGCCGAGCGGCCCGTCATGAACACGCCCGCCGCCCAAAAGCTCGCAAGGCTCGGTGTTCGCCATGAGGCGGACAGGAATATTTCGGCGAATGGCGCTATCCAAAAGAGAGGCACACAAAGAAATACAGTTTTCCACATAGGCAGGCGCGCTGATCTCAGGAAACTCAGGTTCAATAATGACAGATTGCATATTCAAAACGATATGGTAACTATCGTTCTGCTGGACTTCCAGCTTTTTGACCATCATGCGTCCCAGTCGGGCGGTCTGTTTCCAGTCTACCGTATTGAGGGGATCAAACGGCTCATACTCGCGAACGCCGCAGATGGACATGGGATCCTGTACCAGTCCCTTTGAAGTCGTACGCTCTCCCGCAAAGGAGGGAGACAGTGCCATTTGTGTCAACCATTCAGCGGCGATGGGCAACACGGTCAAGCGGTCTTTCACCGATGCCTCGGGTTGCATTCGCATGGAATAGGTACTCATACCGATGGCATCATGGGAAATAACGTGCATCTGCACGGTTTGTGCGGTATAATGCCCGCGCACCTCCGCGACAATACGCCAGCGGCGGGAGACCTGTCCATGAGGTGGCAGAAGAAACACGCTCTGCACCGATTGCACGGTTTCATCCCTTCCTTTTCCATCCTCGGCAGCCAATACCACTTTGAGCCCCTCGGGAAGCAGGGTTTCCATCTTCAAAAAGGAAATGGAGCGGTCGCTGTTGTTGATCACAACCTGATCAAGATACAAATATTCTCCCGCAAACACTTCATCCGTGCTGAATTCAAATCGGTAAGAAAGCTCGTTCTCCACGACAGCACGCCAACGCTTTCTTTGCAGAAAGTACACCATGGTAAACGCCAGGAGAAAGGCTATAACGAACCAACTCATACCCTCCTCCTCACTTTTCGAGGACGACAGGCACCTTGGTCAGCATATATTCGATCAATGCCTCGCCGGACTGAGAGAGCTGGAGGCTGCTGCCGGTGCGGGTGATGATTCGATGGGACAATACGGGAATCGCCAATGCTTTGACATCATCGGGCAGAACGTGATCACGCCCCTCCATAGCCGCAAAGGCACGGACGGCACGGGTCATAGCCACCACGCCGCGGGGGCTGACGCCCAATTTGATCTTCTCATGTTCTCGGGTGGCACGGATCAGGCGCACCATGTAGTCTGCCACGGCGGGACTGATATGTACCTGCTCTATTTCAGCGCGCGCGGCACGGACGTCCTCTATGTTAGCAACGGTTTCAACCGCATCTCCTTTGTTGCCGGTACAGATCTTATCCACGATGCGGGTCTCCCCCGCCAGATCGGGATAGCCCAGATGCAGCTTCATCATGAATCTGTCCACCTGCGCCTCGGGTAGGGGGAATGTGCCTTGAAACTCCAAGGGATTCATGGTCGCCATAACCATAAAAACATCCGAAAGGGGCAGAGTCTCTCCATCGATGGTCACCTGCCGCTCCTCCATACACTCAAGCAGCGCGGATTGGGTACGGGGGGTGGCGCGGTTGATCTCGTCCGCCAAAAACAGATTGGTAAAGACGGGGCCTTTACGGAGGGAGAACTCCCCGGTGTGCTGACGGTAGTAATTGATACCCGTGATATCTGAGGGGAGCAGGTCAGGGGTAAACTGCACGCGCTTGTAGTCACCGCCGAAGGAATCGGCCAGGGCGCGTACCAGGCTGGTCTTACCCGTACCCGGAACGTCCTCCAAGAGAACGTGACCGCCGCTGAAAAAGGCACAGAGAAATGTTTTGATAACCGCTTCTTTGCCATATAAAACACGGCTGATATTATCGGTCAGTTTTTGGGTGAGGGTTTGGGTCTTATGGGGGGTGTTCATGATATACCTCCTTGAGGCGTACACTTACGCCATTTACTATGATTTTATTATATCACACGGTCATCGGACTGTCAAGCGAAATCTTTTGTTTGTTTTCAATTTCAGCACTATAACCATGAAACGGTACTATTTTTTAGGCAAAACACAAACGCGGAGAGGCAATTCACCTCTCCGCGTCTATGTTTATGGGGGAAACTTACTCTTCGCTCGCCTCGTCTGCCCGTCCGCTGATGCGGATCTCGGCAAGATCCTGCTTGGTGATGAGCAGCTTTCTGGGCTTGTTGCCGTCGGCAGGACCCACAAAGCCCATTTCTTCCATGCGGTCGATGATCTTGGCAGCACGGCCGTAGCCAAGGTTCAAACGGCGCTGGAGCAGGGACGTGGAAATCTTCTGAGAATCCACAGCCACTTCCACTGCCGCCCAGAACTTGCCGTCCTCGTCGTCACCGCCGAGAGCGCTGAAGTCCTCGATGTTGCCCACATCGCCGCCCTTCTTCTTGCCCTGCCCGCACTTGGCAGCTTCCACCTCAATCTGGTGCATGAAGGACTCGTCGTATTCCGTTTTGGCATTATGCTCACGGAGGAAAGTAACCACCCGCTCTACTTCTCCGTCACTGACGAAAGCACCCTGCACGCGCATGGGCTTTGTAGAACCGACAGGGGAATACAGCATATCACCGCGGCCAATGAGCTTCTCGGCGCCCACCATGTCAATGATGGTACGGGAGTCAACCGCAGATGCCACGGTAAAGGCAATACGGGAGGGAATGTTGGCTTTGATCAGACCCGTGATAACGTCCACAGAGGGTCTCTGCGTACCCAGGATCAAGTGGATACCCGCAGCTCTTGCCTTCTGTGCCAAACGGCAGATCGCCGTCTCCACTTCGTTGGACGCCGTCATCATCAGGTCTGCCAGTTCATCGATGATGATGACCATTTGAGGCAGAGGAGGACGCTCGGGGTCTCCCGCGGTCAGTTCGTTATAACCTGCCAGGTTGCGGACGCCCACTTCCTCAATCAGCTCAAAGCGGCGCTCCATCTCCACCACCGCGGAGTTAAGGGCACCTGCCGCCTTTTTGGGATCGCTGATCAGAGGACAGTAAAGATGCGGTAAATCACGGTAGACCGCAAATTCCACCTTCTTGGGGTCGATCAGAATCAGCTTGACCTCTTCGGGTTTCGCTTTGTAGAGGATACTCATAATGATGGAGTTGATACAAACCGACTTACCCGAGCCGGTGGTACCCGCCACCAACAGGTGAGGCATTTTGTTGATGTCCATCATCACAGGACGTCCCGCCACGTCAGCACCCAAGCAAGCCGTCAAACGGCTCTTGCTGTTGACAAACTCAGGTGCTTCGATCAAATTACGCAACGCCACGCTGGCGGCTTTGTCGTTGGGCACCTCAATGCCCACCGCAGCCTTACCGGGAATGGGGGCCTCAATACGGACGCCCGATTTAGCAAGACCCAGTGCGATATCATCCACCAGATTGGCAATAGAACGGACACGAACACCCGTATCGGGCTTGACCTCATATCGAGTAATGGTAGGTCCACAGGAGCAAGCGATCTCTTTGACGCGGATGTGGAAGGATTCCAAAACACTTCTTAGTGTTTGGGTATTGCGAATAATTTCGTTTTCGTCTGCCTCATAACGAGCGGGACCTTGAATCAAAAGATCCATAGCGGGAAACGCATATTCCCGAGGATCTTCCTGCACTTCCTCCCCCTTGGCAGAGGGCAGAACGATCTCCTCATCGGGCAATCCCTCCACGTGATGATCAGTGGTGTCGGTAACAGCCGCCGTCTCCTGGCGGTTGACTACGACCACGATCTTCTCAGCATCTTCGCGAGCAACATCCCGCTTTTCCTCATTGACTGCCGTTTGGTAGCCGAAGGTGTCCGGACTCTCAGCGTCGTCATCATCATCCCAAGAAATTTCCAAGGTTTCTACTTTTTCCGGAAGATCGTCAATGGCGAAGGTATCGTCCACGTCGTGCTCATCAAACCCGGAAGTATTTCGACTCATACGGTTGTTTCGGCGGTCTGCGTAATGGTCTTTGGACATTCTGCGCGTAGGAATGTACAGTCCATCACCGCCCTCCTCCTTTTCAGTCCCTTCGGTGGGCGCTGAATAATGTTGTCCATCCGAGACTTCTGTATCACCATCGTCCCGCGGAGCGGTATTCTCGGTAAAAGCTTCTTGGGAAATGTCTGCCGCGGTTGCCCGTGCGGATATATCTTCCGAAGAAACCGCCGAAGTCTTACGGCGAGGAGGGATGTAAACGCCCTCCTCTTCAGCGGCGCTACTTTTGGACGGCATACGGCGAGCCGTTACTTCTTCCGCATCCTCCAACACTTCCCCCGTTTCAGCATTCATGCGAAGAATGCGTGGCGGCTCGGCAGGTGCCTCTTCACGGCGGGACGCAGGAGTAGGTGTGGCTGCGTCAGCATCTTTTCGAGCGGGTGCTACCGGCTCGGCGCTTCTTTTTCGGGGTTTTGGCGGCACGTAGTCCTCTGACCCCGCATCCTCGGGCATGGGCGCTTCCTTGATCACCCGTTTTTTGGCTGGCACAGGCTCGTCACCCTGTGCCAGCGCCGCTCTGGCTTCTTCCAGCTCGCGCGCTTCTTTGGCTTCACGGGACGCGGCAACCTTTGCTTTGATACGAGACGCCACGTACGCGGGAGTCACGCCGATCAGGAACATGATCAGCAGCGGGAACAACAGCACTGAGATCAGCACCGTCCCCCACACCTTCAAGCCGTGGAACAGCAAAAAGCCTAAAAGACCGCCAATCACACCACCCGAAGCATACGTCGCACCCGACTGATAGTACATCCCGATGTTCATCGCCGCATATTGCTCATCCGCGGCACATGCAAACACGTGCACCACCCCCGACACCATTACCATGAGCACTACAGACAGAACGATTCGCAGTCCTACAGTGTCTTCACGGCAATTTTTGCGCCAAAAGAAGGTAAGGTAGATCAAGAGAACCGGGATACAAAGGGCAGGCCATCCAAACAAACCATAAAAGAAGTAACTGACCCAATATCCCACAGGCCCCATCCAATAATCCTCCGGGGCAACGTCACGACCAAACAGGAAGGACGCGAAGAAGACAAGTGTCAAAAGTCCCAGTGCGCCCAATACGTAGGGCATATACTGTTCCGAAAAACGCTTTTTCTTTTCCGCAGCCGCCGCGCGACGATCATCTCGCATCTGTGCAAGCTTGAGTTGCTCCTCACGAGTCAGACGGGGTGCAGACTTCTCCTTATCTTTATCTTTGTTTGAAGGTTGGGTTTTCTTGGTGGAAGTGGCAGTTTTCACTTTTTTCGCAGGCGCGCTCGTCCCCTTTTTGGCAGAGGATGATGTGCTTGTCGATTTCTTGTTCTTTTCGTTTGCCATATCTTTTTCCTTTCCTTAGTTGATCTCGCAATGCACGAGCCGAAGGTTTCGCATAAACAGCGACCCATTCGGGCAGACTGTATCCGGAACGGCAATTTGCCATTGTAAACGCTTATTATATTATTATATCATATGGTTTTCGGAATTGCAATAGGCAAAAAGAAGAATTATCCACACAAATGTTTCGATCATAAAGGAATCAAAGCAATATGCGTATCAAAAAAGAAAACGTTTATCGTGCCCTACCCCTTTTTTTGTGGGCAATGCTCGGACTGTTTGCGGGGTTTCTCAACGGACTTCTTGGGGCTGCGGGTGGGGTTCTTTTGGTGATCCTGCTTCCCCTGATGCCTCCGCTTCCCGCAGGAAAGAAAAAGCTTCCTCTCCCGCCGCCCACCGGCAAAAATGTTTTCGTGACAGGCTTGTTCGTCATGCTTCCCGTTACGCTCGTGTCCGCCGTCCTGTACTTTCTTCGAGGTATGACACCCTCGCTGTCCCTCGCCGCATGGATAGCCCTCCCCGCCGCCGCGGGAGGCTTGATCGGCGCCTTGTTGCTTCGAAAAATTCCCCGCAGGGCGCTTCGTAAGATCTTCGCTGTTTTAGTTTTGCTGGCGGGGATTCGGATGGTGCTGACATGAGCTGGGAGTCTACGTGGGTGATCGCCGCGGCGGCAGCGGTGATCGGTATCCTTTCGGGCATGGGACTTGGCAGTGCGGGGCTGTTCGTATTGTATCTGACCGCGTTGGCAGGCATGGGGCAAACCGAGGCGCAGGGTCTGAATCTGATTTTTTATCTTTGCTCTGCAGGGGCGTCTCTCTGCCTTCATGCCTCGGGCAGACGCATTCCCCTGTGGATGATCCGTTATCTTGTCTGCTTTGCTATTGTGGGCGTGATCCCCGGCGTTTTTTTGGCGGATATCCTGAACGCCGACCTTTTGCGCCGTCTCTTCGGCGGCATGCTCGTTGCTACAGGTATATATACCCTTTTCACCCAAGGAACTGACACCCGCAAAGCCCGCAACCCGAAGAAATGATGAGAACCTGTTAAAAAGCTCTTGCAAAGCGTGTCAAAGAATGATATAATAGACATGAAAACCCGATTGGAGGAAATTTTTATGGTCTATATGTTCCTTGCCCAAGGCTTTGAAGAAGTAGAGGCGCTCTGTCCCTTGGATCTTCTGCGCCGAGCCAACGTAGATGTTCGCACGGTTGGAATCGGTGGTATGCAAATCACAGGCGCGCACGGCATCACCGTCATCGCCGATATGTCCGACTCTGATTTCACCGAGCTCCGTGATCACGCCCCCGACATGGTCATTCTTCCGGGCGGTATGCCGGGATCTTTGCATTTGGACGCTTCCCCCGTGGTAGACAATGCCCTTCGCACAGCCCTCTCCGCCAATGCTTACCTGTGCGCCATTTGTGCCGCCCCTTTGGTGCTTGGTCGCAGAGGTCTGTTGGAAGGCAAACGAGCCACTTGTTATCCCGGTTTTGAAGATGAGCTGAAAGGCGCGATCGACATTGGCGGCAAGGTCATCCGCGACGGCAAGATCATTACCGCTGTCGGCATGGGTGTTGCTTTGGAATTTGGTCTGGAGTTGGTCAGCGTGCTGAAAGATCCCGAGACCGCAGGTAAAATCAAAGATGGTATCCGTGCCTGAGATGCCCGCCGATAAGGCAAGTCTACGCCGTCGGTATGCCGAACTACGAGGAATGCTGTCCCAGCAAGTGCGAGCAGAAGCAGAATCTGCCATTCGTTCTGCCTTGTGCACTTTGCCCGAATGGAAAAACGCTTCCCTGATTTGCAGTTACGCCTCTACGCGTGGGGAGATCGACCTGTCTCCCCTTCGCCGAGCGGCCTTTGAGCAGGGAAAGCCCTACGCCTTGCCGGTCACCGTCACCGACAAGCAGGAAGGACGCATGATCTTCCGTCGGTTGCCGGATGACACTCTCGCCTCTCTTGTCCCGGCAAGATACGGTATTCTCGAGCCTCCCCCGAACTGCCCCGTGCTGACCCCCAAAGACTTCCGCGATGCCCTGATCATCGTTCCCGGGCTAGCCTTTGACGACGAAGGATACCGCCTCGGCTATGGCGGAGGCTATTACGACCGTTTTTTAGCATCCTTGAAAGCAGAAGGGATTTCTTTTGTCACTGTGGGATTGGTTTTCGCCGCTTGTCACCCCAAACACTTACCCCACGGTCCCTTCGATATACCCGTACATTTGATCCTTGATGAAAGGAGGCTGACCAAAGCCCATGGTAACCCCCGAGACACCCTCGAATAAAACAGGGTTCAAAGCTTTTTTTCGCGGAGATCTGACAGAGCATAAGCACGCCGCATGGCTGATCTTTTCGGTGTACGCTCTGCTTCTGCTCTCCCGTTTGGTGGACGCGTTTTTCCTAACAGAGGAGAACCAATATCTCAGCACCATTCTTCTCCAACTGCTGATCTTCCCCATCCCCGCCTATCTTTACATACGTCTTCGGGGAAAGGCACTTTCCGGCAAGCTGGCGTTACGTCTCCCTGCTCTGTCTCATTTGTTTTTGATTTTATCGGCTATCCTCATGCTCATTTGCGGATGCACCCTTTTGGCACTCATCTGCGGCATGATGAACGCCCAGCCTTCCTTTACCCTGTATGACACCTTCTCATCCATTCATGACGGTTCGGCGGAAGCCTCTGTTCGTTTGGTGCTGGCATATGGAATCCTTCCTGCTTTTTGTGAGGAGCTTCTGTTCCGCAGCATCCTATGCGCCGAATATGAAAATCGGGGTATTCTTTACGCTTCTCTGCTGTCCTCGCTGTTTTTTGCCTTTCTTCATTTTGATCTGACCGCCTTGCCAGTCTACCTTTTTGCAGGTTTGGTGCTTGCCGCGGTACGCTACGTGACCCGATCCACCATCGCCTCCATGATCGTACATTTGGGGTACAACCTGTTTGGCATTTTCGTTCAGGCAGGGCTTTCGGGCTACTGCCGTAACACGGGCAGCATCGGGCTTCTGGTTATCCTGCTGATCGCCCTTCTGCTTCTGTCTTCCGCCTTTTTCTGCGGAGAAGTCGCTCGCATCCTGAAACGACGCAGTCTACGTGGATTGTTAGACGATCCCGCGGCGTTGGAAACGCCCGGTCTGAACACAGTGCCTCTCCATCGGTGGCACCTTGCCCTGCGAGACACCTTTGCCTCCCCCCAAGCCATAGGTGCTGTGCTTCTTTGGCTTTTGGGCGTGGTTATCAGCTTTATTTATTGAATGCAGCAGTCCCCCTCTACCGAAAACTCCCCCTAACAGACTCGCGCTGTCAGGGGGAGTTTTATGATTAAAGCTTACAAACAACCTCGGTATGGGGTTGGCTCAAGGCAGTTACCTGCCCATCGGGCAACTCCAAGGTCGCCTTCATGGGTGCATTTTCGGGAAGGTTCACGCTGACCTTCAGTTCACCGTCAGCCTTTTCCCAAGCCACGGAGATCACACCATAAGGCGTAGGAACCGTTCCCTTGGCAAAGGTCAATCCCAGATCCTCCACATGAGGTCTGATACGCACCGAGGTATAACCGTCCTCGGTGGGATAGACACCCAGCACCATCGCCGAGAACTCATAGGCAGGTGCGGAGCTCCAACCGTGGCACTCGCTGCGGGGGCTGTCGGGATTCTCACACCAGGTAGTGCAGTGGAGATCCAGCATGTGCTCCCAGCCCGCAAAGAGCTTAGGTGCATAGTTGTAGCGATCAGCCAGCTCCAAAGCGCGGAACATATAGTGGTTCATGGAGAAGGTGCAAACCGAAACAGGAATCGCTCCGTTGAAGGTACGATCCACCAGTTGACCCGCCGCCTCACCCCTGACAGCGCCGGAAAGGATCGCCCAAAGGGTCGTGTGCTGGCTGTATTCCTTACGGGAAGGCGTATTCTTATAAAGACCAACCTCCGCGTCATAGCACAGGCGGTTGACGTTGTCGATCATTTCGTTGGCACGGCGGGAATATTCAACAGCACGCTCGGCTCTGCCCATCTTTTCTGCCAGCTCGGCGGCAGCCTTAAGAGCGGCGGCGTACATGAGACAAGTCACCGTCAAGGGCTCTTCATTGCCGCCGGGAGGGGTGCCAAAGGGCCAAGCAGGAACCCAGTCCACAAAAGCCCAGTACGGCGTGGGGGCAATGAGACCGTCGGCGTTGATCAGATTGGCAAAGCCCTCCAACGCCTTATCCACCGTTCCCATAAGGATTTTGGTCTTGTCTTTTTCGCCCGTATAGCGGAGATAATCACGGAGCATCAGCACCCAGAACAAGGTGAAATCGGGGATGATCTGTACGTCCACCGAAGGATAGTTGGCTTGAAGCATACCGTCATGGAGCTGGGAATGTGCCAAATCCGTCACGCTCTTGTAAGGCATAAGAGTATCCGAGCCGAGACGGAAAGTGAACAGCATCTCAAGGGCACTGTCCATGTCATACTGTTGCTGCTCGTAGAAGGGGCAGTCCACGTACATCTCGTGCATACAGCAGAGAACGGTGTTTCGGCTGATCTTCCACATCTCGTTATAGCGATCGTCAGAGCAGATAAAACTGCCTGCCTCATCCAGGGGGTAGAAGTAGGTTCCGTAGTTGATATCCGTCAGTTCAAATTCAACGTCAGCGGGATACTCCAAACGAATGAAACGGAAGGAACGATACCAGAAAGGAGAGAAGGACTGATCCATACCGGTAGCGTGAAGGGTGTCAGCCACTCCGTCAAGGCGAGCAGTGGGATCGTCGAACGCATCACGGCGCCCTTTGTAACGCTGTCCTGCCTCGTTTTCTACCGTGTAGCATTCAGAATAGATCACACGGATAACCGCCCCGGCTTTGGCCTTGAAATTCAAGGTGACTTTAGCTGTGGTGTACGCGCCTGCATCCAGCTCAACAAAGCCCTTCCCCTGTCTGACAACGGTCATGGGCTTACGGGGAAACTCTTTCATTTGAGGAATGGGGCGAGGTGCGATGGGATACTTTTCACGGAGACCGAAATGTCGGTAGCCGCTCATATTGAGGAAGGGCTCGTACATACCTTTAACCGTCTGAGGCACAAGAACAGGATCGCCATAGACCTCTTCCAACGGCGCGACCGAAGTATGGACCCCCGGCCAATGGTACATCCGTACGCTGTCATCACGGACACAGGACCAAGTCTCGTCAGAGCCAAGGTGGGTTTCCTCACCGTTTTGGGTCAGGGTGCCGTGGAACCAAAGGGCGGCTTTGGATCCGCGGTACAAGGAGATAAAGGAGCCTTCCTGCACATGAAGAACACGGGCACGGAGGGTGTTTTCTCCTGCTTTCAAATAGGGTGTTAGATCAACCGTCTCGTAGTAACGGACGTATTGGGAGCCCTGACAGGGACCCTCACAGACCATCTTTTCGTTGATATACAACTGATAACGGGTGTCGGCGCACACATGGGCGGTAAGGACCGCGCCTTCGGCAGCCGTAAAGGTTTTTGAAAAATCATAAAGACGGGATTCAAGACAGATTTCGTCAGCGCAAATCCACAAGCTCATAAAATATCCTTTCTTACACGATAGGCGTTGATTATATTATACTGCTTTCAGAACGAATTGTCAACGGGGTTTGAGAATTCATCCCGTCTAATTGACAAATTCATGTTTTTGCGCTATAATAAAGCCACCAAACACAAGGAGCGGATCATGCCTGCCAAAGCCATAAAAAAGAAAGCCTATATATCTCAAAAAGCAGCCCTCGAAAAAGCCGCCGCGACTGTCGAAATATTAAAGCGCCTCTACCCCACCGCCGTCTGCGCCTTGGAATGGTGCGACGAAAATGATCGTACCACCACACCGGAAAGCCCGACACGGGACGAAGGCTACATCCCTTCTCCTACACTTCTGGAGCAAAGTTGGAAGCTTCTGATCATGGGACGGCTGTCGGCACAATGCACGGATGCGCGGGTGAATATCGTTTGTAAGGAGCTATTTAACGCATTTCCTTCTCCGCGCTCTATCGCAGAGGGAGATCTTCTTGAAATCGAACACATCGTCCGTCCCTGCGGTTTGTATCACACCAAAGCGAAGCACATCAAAGAAGCCTGTGCCATTTTGGTCGATCAGCACAACGGCATTGTTCCCTGCGACACAGATGCTCTCCTTTCCCTTCCCGGCGTAGGTCGAAAGATTGCCAATCTGCTCTTGGGAGATATCTACCGTGTCCCCGGTGTAGTTGCGGACACCCACTGCATCCGCATTTGCGGACGCCTGGGCTTCTATCCCGAGGAGATAAAGGATCCCGGCAAGGTTGAAGCCATCATGTCGCAGTTCATTGAGCCGCGCGAGCAAAGTGATTTTTGCCATCGGATCGTGCAGTTTGGCAGAGACGTCTGCACAGCCAGAAGTCCCGCCTGCAACACGTGCCCCATGCGTCATCTTTGCAAGCATAGCTAAAATTCACCCCCTCTGTCACGAAGATATCATCCTCTGCCTTGCTCCTTTGCACAAATTCCCTAAACAGCAGTTGTGCATTTCGTCGATTTTCAGCCTTGATCCCTTTTACACTATTGACGAAAGCGTCGCTAAAGTGTATAATATAAGATAACCTTTATTATTTATTTTGGAGGAAAAATGAAAGTTTGTAAGATTCTGAGTTTACTCCTTGCCGCACTAATGATATTCAGTTCCCTTGTCGCTTGCGGAGAGGCGGACGATCCCGCAGAAACCCAAGCGAACACCGCTGCCGTATCCAATGGTGCCGCAGAAACCGAGCCCGAGACAGCAGATCCCGCAGATGAAGCCCTTGAAAGACTGACCGATATCGACTGGGGAGACGAGGATTTCTGCATCCTTTTCGTCAGCGACATTGCCGGTTATTCCGAGGAAGTAGAGGCTGAAGCTGAAGCAACTGACCAGACCAGTAGTGCCGTCATCAACGACGCTGTCTATGAGAGAAACATCCTGCTGGAGGATCGATGCAATCTCACCTTTCTTCCTTTGCCCACCACGACCGCCGGTGTTACCACCGAGGTCAATGCCGAATGTCAGACCAACACAGGCGATTTCGATCTGATCTCTGCCCCCGCATCCATCACTGCCAAAATGGCTACTTCCGCCTATCTTTACAACTATCTGGATATGGACATCGACTACGAGCAGCCCTGGTGGGATCCCGGTACACTGGATTTCTCCCTGGATGGCAATATTTTCTTCATGAACGGCGCCCACAACATTGTGGACGACGACGTTACCTTCGTGTTCATGTTCAACAAGACCCTTCAGCAAGAGGCCAAGATCCCCGATCCTTACACCACCGTCAGAAACGGCGAATGGACGCTGGACTATTTCAACTCCATTATTCAGGACGTATCCGCCGAGAATGGTGACGGCACCTGGGATGAGAAGGACGTATACGGCTTCTCCTCCCCCGGCTCTATCGGTAACACCTTCTTCTACGGCGCAGGTCTGAAATACGTTGCCAACAGCCGCGAAATGGACTTCCCTGAGCTGGCACTGAGCAACTCTTTGGAAAAAGCCACACAGGTACTGGAAAAGGCAAGATCCATCGTACATGAAAACAACTCCTCCTATGTTGCCAAAGCCGGTGACGAGGCACTCTCCAAAGATATCTTCGTTGAAGAGCGTGCCCTGTTCTACTGCGAGGCAGCCAGCTATCTCCGTGCGCTGAATCAGACCATGGAAGGCGATTACGGCGTGGTTCCCGTGCCTAAGTTCGACAAGGCACAGGCAAATTATATCACGTGGACCCATGATATCGGTTCCACCCTCAGCATCCCCACCTCCATCGTGGATGAAATTGAAAAGCAGCAGTTCGAGGAAGTACTGGAAGCCTACGTCGTCCTTTCCTACAAGCTGGTCAAGCCCGCCTACTATGACACCATGCTCACCAGCCGTAACGTCCGCGACCCCGACTCTGCCGAGATGCTGGATTTGATTTTCCAGAACCGTACCTACGACATGGCTATGTACTTTACAGATTTGGGTTTCTCCTCCATGTTCTCCGATTGTGTTTACACAAATAATGGCGACTTTGCCTCCAAGTACGGATCCAACTCCAAGCGTTTTGACAGACAGATCAAAAACATCCTCGATAAGATCACCAAGGATTGATGTTTGAAAAACTCCTCCCTTTTCAGGGAGGAGTTTTTGGTCAGCCACAAAATACTTTACATTCAGTTAACATTCCCCTCTTGCGATTTCGACAAAAATCCGTTATAATAGTGGTAGAATCCTTTGACTTTATCTGCAAGGAGATTGTTATGAAAACACCCGTGATTGACCCCACCTCCGAAACCTCCGTTGTTCAAGAGGGCATTCAAGAACTGCCGCGCACCTATACCCCTACTCAGCGAAAAAAGCGTATGGGCGATCGAAAGGACGGTCGGCGTTTGAGATCTATCGATGCCATGCATAAATTCATGCCCTTTATCATGCCCATGCGTTGCGATGCAACCAATACGTTCGCAGAAACGTTGGACGTAACACGGGCTGACGTGTTTATTAAAGATATGCTCGCGGCAGGCTACGACAATTTCAGCTTTTTGCATATCATGCTGGCGGCTTATGTCCGCACTGTTTCCCAAAAGCCGGGAATCAACCGCTTCATCAGCGGGCAGCGGATCTATGCCCGAAATAATATCGAAGTGGTCATGTCCATCAAAAAAGAAATGACCGTGGACTCCCCCGATACCTGTATCAAAGTGTATTTTGAACCCGATGATACCATCGAGGAGATTTATCACAAGTTCAACGCCGTGGTGGCCAAAGAAAAGGAAAACGCTGAATTGGACAGCGATTTCGACAAAACCGCCAATCGCCTTGCCGCTTTCCCCCGACCCATTCTGCGCGGTGTCGTTCGCTTTCTCAACTGGCTGGACTACCACGGTTGGCTACCAAAATTTCTGACAGGCGTCAGCCCCTTCCATGGTAGTCTTATCATTACCAGCATGGGAAGCCTTGGCATCAAGCCCATCTACCACCATATTTATAACTTTGGCAACCTACCCATCTTTGTCGCATACGGTATCAAACGGACCGTCAAAGAGCCTCAAACAGACGGCACCTTCAAGACCCGCCGTCTCATTGATCTGAAAGTAGTCACTGACGAGCGTATCTGCGACGGCTATTACTTTGCATCCGCCTTCAAGCTGATGCGCCGTTACGCCGAAAACCCCAAACTACTTCAAAGCCGTCCCGAGCAAGTCATCGAGGACGTTGACTAACCATCAGGCTGTCTTTTCGGAGACAGCCTGATTCAAAATTTTGCGCCTCCCGGCTACAGGATTGGAGTCTCATATGACAAATACAAGCAACCCCCGAGCCCTTGCGCTTTCCACCCTTGGGGGCATCATTCGCGGAAAATATGGCAATTTAGCCGTTGACAGCGTTCTTCGCAGGCATGAGCTGACCGAAGCCGACCGTCATTTGTTTACCGCATTGGTTTACGGCGTTATCGAGCGACAGGTCACGCTGGATTATCTGATCCACCGTTTTTCCGATCGCCCGGCCGACACCTTGGATGAAACCCTTCGGCTGGCCTTGCGTATGGGTCTGTACCAGCTGATCTTTCTCGACCGCATCCCCGATCACGCTGCGGTTGGCGAGACGGTCAGCCTGCTTCCCAAACGGACCCGCGGATATGCCAATGCCATCCTGCGTGCTTATCTCCGCTATGAATGCACCTTGCCTCAAGGTACCCCGAGAGAAAAATATCTTCCCTCCCCCGAAGCGTGGGCGGATCGATTTCCCGATTTGAAACAGCCAGAAACGCAGGCTAAAGGCTATACCCCTGAAACGGTAGCCTTGGGTGTTCCCCTTGCCATGTTTGAAACTTTTCAAAACGCATTGGGGTATACCGAAGCCTGTGCCGCGCTGGCGGCATTCCTCCAAAAGCCTCCTTCGACGTTGCGCGTCAACACCTTGAAAACCACCGCATCGGAGTTAGCGGCGCGCCTGACGGCAGAAAGACACGAGCCCCTTCCCGGGCGATACCTTCCCACCGCCCTTCGCCTGTCTTCCACGGGCGATGTGACACGCCTTCCCGGCTTTGATAGCGGAGACTTCTTTATTCAAGATGAAGCTTCTCAGCTGTGTGTTCACGTGCTGAATGCCCCCCCCGGAGCGCTGGTCGTGGATACCTGCGCCTGCCCCGGGTCAAAATCCTTCGGTATCGGCATTGACATGAAAAACGAGGGAGAGATCCATGCCTTTGATCTCCATGAAAGTAAGCTGTCCCTCATCCAAACCCACGCCGAACGTTTGGGACTGTCTATCCTTTCCGTTGCACGCCGCGACGCCCGAAATCCCGATCCCACACTTATTGGCAAGGCCGACTGTGTGCTGTGCGACGTCCCATGCTCGGGGCTTGGTGTCATCGCCAAAAAGCCGGAGCTTCGTCACAAGGATCTCACCGAATCGGCAAGGCTTCCCGCCATTCAAAAAGATATTTTGAACGCCAGCGCCGCGTACGTAAAAACAGGAGGCGCGCTGGTCTACTCTACCTGTACCATCCTCCCCGCTGAAAACGAGCAAATTGTGACCGACTTTTTACAACGACATCCCGAATTTACCTATGAGGACTTTACCATCCCCGCCGCGGATGCATCTGCCCCCCCTATCACATCCTCTCGGGGCATGGTTACGCTGCTCCCCCACCGCCACGGTACCGACGGTTTTTTCATCGCTAAGCTAAGAAGAACAGTAAAGGAATAAGTGACATGAACAGGAACAACTCCAACCGAGTCAAACTGACCCTCCCCCCGGTGATTTCGGGGATCTTAGGCGACCGCACCCTGATCCGACGAACCATCGGGCGAAACGCCGAGTGGGTATATGCCGCGGGAAAGGATCTTTACCTGAAAGTCTCTACAGATCTTGAGGGTCTTCGTCGGGAAAGAGATACTGACATTTGGCTGGAGGGCAAGCTCCCCGGGGGGATCGCGACCCCTCGCGTTGGGGCTTATGATGAGGTCACTGATGCCGCTGACAATAAGACCTATGCTTATCTGCTGACCTCTACTGTCCACGGCACACCCGCATCATCTCCCCCCTATATCAACGACCCCGAACGTCTGTGCGACCTTTTAGCGGAAAGTTTGCAGGTCTTTCACAGTCTTTCCTACGAGGGTTGTCCGTCTTTGACAGCCGCAACCGATAAAGCGGGAACGACCCTCATCCACGGCGACTTCTGCCTTCCCAATATCATTCTTCACCGCAGTCGCGTCAGCGGCTTTGTTGATCTCGGTCAGGTCACGGTGGGCGATCCTTGGGAGGACTACGCGTGGTGCTTGTGGTCCTTGAAATACAATTTAAAAACCGACGCCTATCATCAACGCCTTCTCGATCATCTGGGCATCGCCTTTGATGAAGAAAAATACAAGCAATACGTCCCTTACGAGGACTGATATACAAGGAGTACCCTATGAACGATCTCCTGTCATGCCTCCCCGAAGAATTGGAAGCTCTGCTCCTATCGGTGGGCGAACCCAAATACAGAGCGAAACAAATGTTTCCCCAGCTTCACAAGGGACTATCTCCCGCCGAAATGACCAACATCGGCAAGGTGACCCGCGAAAAGCTGGCCGCCGTTGCCACCTATCATCTGCCCAAGGTACGCCGCAAGCTGGTCAGCGCCCTGGACGGCACCGTGAAATATCTTTTTGAACTATCCGACGGTCACTGTGTGGAATCGGTGGTCATGCGCTACAACCATGGCAACACCATCTGCATCTCCTCCCAAGTGGGCTGTCGCATGGGGTGCAAGTTCTGCGCCTCCACCATCGGCGGAAAGGTGCGGGATCTCATTCCCGGGGAACTGCTGGGTCAGGTGATCGCCGCCCAAAAGGACATGGGGGAGCGCATCTCCAACATCGTCATGATGGGTATCGGCGAGCCTTTGGACAACTACGACAACGTAGTGAAGTTCCTCCGTCTCGTCGCTCATCCCGACGGGCTGAACATCGGCTACCGCCACATTTCCCTGTCCACCTGCGGGGTGGTGTCGGGCATTTATAAACTGGCCGAGGAGGAGTTCCCCATCACCCTGTCCATCTCCCTCCACGCCCCCGACGACGAGACCCGCTCCTCCATCATGCCCGTGAACAACCGCTGGGGTGTGGACGAGCTACTCACCGCCTGCAAGGATTACTACGACAAGACCGGCCGCCGCCTGTCCTTCGAGTACACCCTCATCGCAGGGAAAAACGATACCCCCGAGGGTGCCTCCAAGCTGGCCAACGTCTTAAACCGCCACCTTCGCACTCGCACCACCACCATGCCCATCCACGTCAACCTCATTCCCGTCAACGAGGTGGAGGAGACAGGCTTCTCCCGCTCCAGCGATGAGGCGGTGAAGGCCTTCGCGGCTGTGCTGGAAAAGCGAGGCATCCGCGCCACCGTCCGCCGCAAGCTGGGCGCGGACATCAACGCCTCCTGCGGTCAGCTCAGACGGGCGGAGCAGAAGGGGGAGAACGAGGGAGAACGCAAGAGGGAACGCCAAGGGAGAACTTCTTGAAAGAAGTTCCCCCTTGAACCCCTTCAAGAACTTTTAAAAGAAGATGTAGTGAACTTTCAGCCGACAGAGTGGCTGTAATTTGTTGCGGAAGTGCAACCCCTGTTATTGAAACGATGATGCGTCTTGCAGGAGGCACAACACATATTGATTCTGAAATCAATAAAGATTTATTCATCGAGCAGGCAACCGATTACAAACAAATCGTAGATGAAAGCAAGGTAAATAAGGTGTTGGAGTTTTTGCTGACTAAGGACAGCGAACATCCTTTGCTGGCAGTTCGTGCTTCTGAAGCTCAACAGTTCGCGGCTTCCGAAGAATTTAGAAGTCTCATAGGATAAAATATATAAGGCGAGCCCCTCGGCTCGCCTTTGTTGTACGAAAATCATAATATGATATTGACTTAATTCTTCAATTATGCTATAATAATTTCGGTACTCAAGTACCCGTAGAGCACCATATACGGTGGCGGTTGCTCCCTGAACACAGAAGGGAGCGAAAATTTCTTTTTCTCCCTTCAAATTCGTTGGAGGGAGGTGGTAACCATGTACATTACATTGGTAGAATTACTGATGATATTATCCTTGATTATCGCTCTCGCCGAGTATTTTCAAAATCGCCGAGACAAATAAAAAAAGAAATACCCGCCTGACTCTCACATAAGGCGGTTATTTCTTATAATTGCAACTTGGGAGCAACCGTCATCGGTGCTCTACGTTAGTATTATAGCACGTTTTCCTCATCCTGTCAATACCTCGATAAAATTTATCTCTATCCCATCAATTATTTTATTAAAAGTTCTTGGAGGGTCAAGGGAACCTTCTTTCAAGGCACTGCTTGCAGTGCGGGTTCCCTTGCGCTCTCCCCAAAGGAAAACCATATGATCATCATCAGCGTCACCGACCTGACACTCAGGTTCGGCACCACCACCATACTTGAAAACATCTCCTTTTCGCTGGACGAAAAAGACAAGCTGGGCATCATCGGCGTCAACGGCAGCGGCAAGTCCTCCCTGTTCAAAATGATCACGGGAGAATACGAGCCCACCGAGGGCGAGGTGTATCTGTCCAAGGGCAAGACCCTGGGGATCCTCACCCAGGAGGGTGCCTTTGCCGCCGAAAGCGAGGATGGCAGCGAGGACGAATCCGCCCTCGACCATATGTACCACGCCTTCCCCGCCCTGCTCCGTGACGAAGCACGCCTTGCTGAATTGGAGCGCAAGCTCAACGAGGGCATAGAGGCCGCAGGCGGTCAGGAGGCCTATGACATCCTGACCCGTGAGTTCACCGCCCTCAACGAGCGGTTTATTGCCGACGGGGGCCTCGAGTTCCGCGGCCGTTGCCTGGGCATTTTGCGCCGTCTCGGCTTTGACGATGCGCTGGTCAATATGCCCGTCCGTCACTTGAGCGGAGGACAGAAGACCCGTCTCGCCTTGGGTATCCAGCTCTCCCGCGAGCCTGACGTCCTGCTGCTGGACGAGCCCACCAACCATTTGGACATTGAGACCCTGGGATGGCTGGAGCATTACCTTTCCGACTACAAGGGCTGTGTCATGATTATCTCCCACGACCGTTACTTCCTCGACCGTGTGACCAATAAGACCCTGTGCATTCAGAACCACAAGGCCAAGCTCTACAACGGCGGCTACACCCAAAGCATGGAGCAGCGGGAGATCGACCGTGCCCTGGCCGAGAAGCACTACAAGGATCAGCAGAAGGAGATCGCCCGTCAGGAGGCCTACATCGCCCAACAGCGCAGATGGAACCGTGAGCGCAACATCATCGCCGCCGAGAGCCGTCAGAAAATGCTGGATCGCATCGTCCGCCTGGAAAAGCCCGAAAACGCCCCCACGCCCATCAAGCTCCGCTTCACCGCCTCGCGGCAGAGCGGCAACGAGGTGCTGGATCTTCGTGACGTGACCATGGGCTTTGGCGACCGCGTCCTGTTCTCACGTTTGAGCTTTCTCGTCAAGAAGGACGACCATCTGTTCATCCTGGGACAGAACGGCTGCGGCAAGTCCACCCTGATCAAGCTGATCATCGGCAAGTTAGAGCCGCTGTCAGGTGTCATAGAGGCGGGCTACAACGTGGAAATTGGCTACTACGACCAGGAAAACCAGAATCTCACCCCCGAAAACACCGTCCTTGAGGAGCTGTGGAGTGCTTATCCCAAGCTGACCGAGACCGAGATCCGCAACCGTCTGGCGCAATTCCGCTTCATCGGGGAGGACGTTTACAAGGAAGCGTCCGTCCTTTCGGGCGGCGAGCGTGCGCGGCTGACCCTGTGCAAGCTGATCCTCTCCAAGATGAACCTCTTGGTGTTGGACGAGCCCACCAACCACCTGGACATCGACTCCCGCGAGGCCTTGGAGACCGCCCTCAAGGATTTCGACGGCACCATCATCGCCGTTTCCCACGACCGTTATTTCATCGAAAAGCTGGCCTCCCGCATGATTGAGATCACCCCCGGCGCGGGCATCTCGGGTGTGACGGGGGAGGCCGACTTCACCGACTATCACGTGGATCGCCCCGGCGAGGGCTACACCGAGTACCGCCGCTTCATGGAGAATCGCCGCACGGGCGGCATCTCCCCCTCCAGGATGGGTGCGGCTGTCACGGAAAGCGCCACCCCCTCCACCGCCAAGGAGGACTATGAGAAGGCAAAGCGCTCCGCCTCCGACGAGCGAAAGCGGCAGAATCGCATCAAAAAGCTCACCGCCGAGGCCGAGGCCTTGGAGCAGGCCATTGACGACATCGACGCCGAGATGAACGGTGAGGCCGCCACGGATTTCGTCCGCGTGGCTGAGCTTGACACCCTCAAGACCCAAAAAGAGGAGCGGCTGATGGAGGTGTACGAGGAGCTGGAAGAGCTTCAGGATTAAAAAGAGAAGGAACCGAGCGTGACGTTCGGTTCCTTTTTGGTTATAAAGTGATATTCTTTGTGTCTTAACCATCCAAAGCAAGCAGTTTTCTTCCCCGTATCCGTACGGATCAGCCGTTCCAGATATAAGCATCGGCGCGGTAAATGCGGATGGGGTGAGTGGAGCCTTCTCCGCGCGTCACGACATAGTATTCGTCGCCCTCCTCGGCCAACGCCACTTGGGTAGAGGTGGGAAAATACTTGCTCATGCCCTCAAGGTAGAACACGTCGCGATAGACGGTGTCTCGTCTCCACGTTCTTTGCGCCTCGTTAAGGGCAATGGTCTCCAACCGACACTTGACGATGTGGATGTCCGAGGGCTTGAGTTTTTTACAGCTATCCTTCAACAGCATTGCTGAAACAGCCATCAGGAGTACGGCACCAAGCCAGACCAAACCACAGAGAATACCGTAGAGGACAGTCCCCATATCATCCGAGACAAGGGACATCATAACTGTAAAAACCAAAGCCGCGAAGGGCGGAATGATCAGCAAGAAAATAGAGATGACCTTGGTTGCCTTGTTATCTTCCTTCAGATCATTAAGAACCAATTCGGGGGTCAGGATGTGCTTGCGGGTCTCGCTGTATTTGTATGCCATATATATATATCCATTTCGCCACCAACGGCGGCACAAAAATATTATGAAATTCGACCGTGTCGCTTATGCGACAAAATGGGTGGGTCCCATTTTAGGGAGAATTGTGCGTGAAACAGTGAACTTCGGTTTTGGATCATTTAACTTTCACGCTATCTCCCTTCTGTCACTTTGAGAAAGCTTTTCTCAGCGCACACGGGGCGCGATGGGTTCAGTATAGCATACATAGGCGGGATTGTCAAGATTGGGGGAGAGAAAAACCCCGCCGTGGAAACCACGGCGGGGCATTTCTCATTGAGTTCCGAATTAGATCTCAGCGAAGTACTTGATGGTGCGGACCATCTGGCTGGTGTAGGAGTTCTCGTTGTCGTACCAAGAAACAACCTGAACCTGGTAGGTGTCGTCGTCGATCTTAGCCACCATGGTCTGGGTGGAGTCGAACAGAGAACCGTAGGTGATACCGATGATATCGGAGGAAACGATCTGATCCTCGTTGTAGCCGAAGGAAGCGGAAGCCTGAGCCTTCATAGCAGCGTTGATGCTGTCAACGGTAACGTCAGTGCCCTTAACAACGGCTACCAGAATGGTGGTGGAGCCGGTGCAGGTGGGAACGCGCTGAGCGGAACCGATCAGCTTGCCGTTCAGCTCGGGAATAACCAGACCGATAGCCTTAGCAGCACCGGTGGAGTTGGGAACGATGTTCTGAGCACCTGCGCGAGCGCGGCGGAGGTCACCCTTTCTGTGGGGGCCGTCCAGGATCATCTGGTCACCGGTGTAAGCGTGAACGGTGGTCATGATACCGGACTGGATGGGATATGCGTCGTTCAGAGCCTTAGCCATGGGAGCCAGGCAGTTGGTGGTGCAGGAAGCGGCGGAGATGATGGTGTCCTCAGCGGACAGAGTCTTCTCGTTAACGCCGTAAACGATGGTCTTCAGATCCTTACCTGCGGGAGCAGAGATAACAACCTTCTTAGCGCCGGCGTTGATGTGAGCCATGGACTTCTCGGTGGAGCAGTAGAAGCCGGTGCACTCCAGAACAACGTCAACACCCAGCTCGCCCCAAGGACAGTTAGCAGCGTCCTTCTCAGCGTAGATCTTCAGAACCTTACCGTCAACGGTGATGGTACCGGCCTCGTCGTCAGCGACAACGGTGTGACCGTCGTAACGACCCTGAGCGGTGTCGTACTTGAGCAGGTGAGCCAGCATAGAAGCCTTGGTCAGGTCGTTGATGGCAACGATCTCATAACCCTCAGCGCCGAACATCTGACGGAAAGCCAGACGGCCGATACGGCCAAAGCCATTGATAGCAACTTTTACAGACATGGTAAAAATCCTCCATTTTATATAGTTTTTATTTTTGACATACAGTGATTTGGAAGAACCCTTCTCTTCCAAGAATATATTGTACCCCAAATTTCCAAATAATGCAAGGCTTTTTGGGAATTTTTTTCAGTTTCTCCGTTTTGCACCTTTGAAACAAACGAGACGAATGAATTTCGTGCATTTTGACAAAATTCTATCAAACTTCTTGGATCATTTCTCTTTCCAGACAACAAAAATCTTGGATGTATCCACGTTTTCCACAGAAGCGCCCAGCACTTTCTGGGAAGTGATGTTCTTGTTGTTGCGGATACAGTTTTCAAAGGTGACCCCATTGATAGCGCCGCCCACTTCGGAACGGTTGCAGATACGCACCTTGCGCGAACCGTTCATGAGCACGTTACGGAAAGTCAAGCCCTCGATCTGCGCCTTAGACTTATTGCCTATGGTGACGTTGATGGGATACTTTGCGCTGTCATGCAGTTCAATGTTTTCAAAGGTCACGTTTGTGATCTTTGCGGGGCCTTCGGTGTACACCACCAAGGCACCCAAATCTTCCATCCACTCGGCAGACGCAAAACCGACAGAACAGTTTTTAAACGTGATATTGGTCATATCTCTGGTCGTTTCGGCAATGATGCCTATGCCGCGCGCCTTGTCGGGCCAGGCGTTGCAGTTGTCAAAGACGATATTCTCAATCTTGATCTGACAGCCGCCATACATGGATTTGACCTCAAAGAGGTCGTCTCCCGAGCGAGCAAAACAATCCTTGACAAGGGCATTGCGGCTGTCTACCACAGCAATACCGTCGCTATTCTGACGATAACCGAAGAGCATCACGTCGGTGACGGTGATATCCTCGCACTGGGTAAAGTAAACAGTCCATTCCGGGCTGTTGTTCATGGTGATGCCGTCCACCGTGATGTTTTTGGATTCGTTAAACTGCACAACCGAGCGGGCGTGCCAATCCAGATGAGACATATCTATATAGCCGTGACCGCTGATACGAACATTGGATACGCCGTTGCCTTGAAACAAAGCGTGCCAGCGGGTCTTGCCCGACCAAGCGGGATCAAGGAAAGGCTTTTCCTGTCTGTCGGGCATTTCTGCATAGATGAACGCGCCACGCTCCAAATAGACCTCGGTGTTGTTTTTGAAATTGACATTATACTTCAGGCCGTGAACACCCGCCTCAAAATACAATACCTGCTTTTCTCCCGTGAAGGTCAGTTGCTCGTTATGCACGCCGGGAGCCACCTTGATCACCTCGTAGCCTTCAGGAGCCACATAGGTTTCGTGGGCACGGACAAACAGCGTCACGGCAGTCGTCTTGTCTTCGTTGATGACAAATGTATAGTTGCCATAGCCTTCAATGGTCGCAGCGATGCCCTTTTCGGTTTTCTCTGCCGTAACACCATAATGAGCAGGTAAAACGATCCGCCTATTGACCGTACCGTTTACGCCTACTTCCACCGCCAAGGGGAAGCTGGCATCGGTTGCATCAATCATTGCAAAGGAATGGACGCCATAAGTCGTACGAACCGCATAGCAATCCACGGCAATGTCATTGACCGTCATAGTAAAGTAGGGGGAGATTATGGTCCCCACAGTCTTGGCTTCGTTATCGTGGGCACCATCGGCATAATCCACCTCGGCAATGAACTTTTCAAGATCCTCGGCAGGTTTGATCTCTTCAAAAACAATAGGGATGATAGGTTCCTTGATCACGATATCTTCTCCTTCCGTGGTCGCACCTTCGGTTTCAAGAGTTTCTGTCTCAGGGTTGCTGTCCTGCATAGACCCATCTGTTATCGCTTGGGTAGGTGTGTCGGTTGCAGGATCGGTTTCCCGCTCGCTTACGCCTTGGCAAGCGGTAAGCAGAAGGATGACCGCCCCAAAGACGGTAAGCAACTTCAAAACATTCTTTTTCATGCACATTCCTCCTTCTATCATTCCGCAGCGCGGGTCGCTTCCGCCGCCGTTTCCACAGCCGCAATCAGCTCGTCATAATCTATGAAATCTGTTGTTGATTCATACGCAAGGATGGTGTCAAGCACCGCCTTCAATTCATCGTATTCCATCTTGCCTACACGCTTATAAAGGATCACACCGTTTTCGTCCAAAACCACCGTGGTGGGCCATGAAGAACCCTTGATTAACAGGTTGTAGAACGCATCTTTTTCGTCATAGGTAAAGAGCATATCCGATGTGGAATAATTCTCGGCAATATACGCCTCAGACTGATCCATACCGTATTCTGAGTGAATCGTCACCACACGGACATCCTCCTTATACTCAGAAGCAATCTGGCTGAAGTGTGGCAGTTCGGCTTTGCACGGACCGCACCAAGTTCCCCAGAAGTTCAGAACAGTGATCGTTCCTCTGCCTTCTTTGATGCTGAACGCGCCGTCTTCCATGATATAAGGCAGTGACCACCCATAACACTCGTTGCCTACGTCCGTGCCCTTTTTAGGTCTTTCAGGCGCATCCGGTTGGACAGTCCCTTCCAACGTATCTTCCGGCTCGGTGTCACTCTCCACGGGCGGTATCACGGGAGGTGTTTCTCTGTCGATGAAATTATAGTAGACCAACGCACCTGCCAATGTGGCGATCATGAGGACAGCCACCACTGTCTTGACCGCGCGGTTGCGTTTAACGATCTTTTGATTTTTCTCTTTCAAAGCGGCTTCGGCAGTCTCACGCTCTGCCTCGGTCGCTTGCTCCGGAATGTCGATCTCATTGGCAGGGAGCACCCATTTTGAGCCCTTCCATTGGATGGCTTGGGTGGGACAAACCTCGATACATTCGCCGCAATGGATGCATTCGTGATCGCCTACACGGCGAATATCCATCCGGCACTTACCGACGCAGAGACCACAATCGGTACACTTGGTCTTTTCCACCTTCACGCCTACCAGCGCAAACTTATTAAAGAGACCGTAAAGCGCGCCCAATGGACAGATAAAACGGCAGAAGCATCTGAAAACGAAAACGCAAGCGACAATAAAACTGACCATCAAAAGAAATTTCCACGTGAATAGCGGACCAAGCATGCCAAACAGGCTGTCATTGACCTTGTTTGACAAAAGTCCCATTGCCCCTTCAAGCGTCCCCGCGGGGCAAATATACTTGCAGAAAGCGGGCAGAGGGAAGTCACGGAACATATACATCACGGGCAGGATAAGCACAAACACCACAAGGATGACGTATTTGAACCAGGACAGCACCCGCGTGACCTTGTTCTTTTTTAATTTTGGCGTAGGAATCTTATGTAACCATTCTTGAATGAGGCCAAAGGGGCAGAGGAAACCGCAAATCCAACGACCAAAGAGCAATCCATACAGGGCGATCACACCAAACACGTAAAACGGTAGGGTGTGTCCGCTGTCTGACAACGCATTCTGGAGCGCCCCCAGAGGGCAAGCGCCAGAAGCACCCGGACAGGAATAGCAATTGAGACCGGGGGTACAAATGTTCTTCAAAGGACCTTTATAGATCTGTCCGTTTCCAAAGCCCTTGAGGTTGGCGTTAAACAGGAGCGCCGCATACAGCTGGATCCAGCGGCGCTTGGTGGGCAAGTGGTTTTTAAACCATGTTGTGATCTTTTTCATGTGCGTCTCCCCCTTAACCCAAACCGATACATTCGGTGCAGATACGGATCGCCTTTTGCAGGACGTCCTCCATACCGCCGTTGACAATGCCCAAGACGATCAGGACAACCGACACAAGCAAGACCGCGCCCCGCACGATCCAAACCCCATAAGCACCGCCTTCTTTGGAGTTAACGGAAGCTTTTCCTTTTAAAGGCGCCGCCTTCAAGGCGTCCTTGAGAACAGCCAACTCCCGTTTGTCGCTGAAATGGCAAGCGAAGGTCACCACGATCCATGCCGAAAGTCCTACCGCGGCGGCAGGAAGCACCAGCTTCATGGCAGCCACAATATCTTCGGTCAAGCCGTTTCCAATGTCATCAAAATGGGACAAATTCAAAAGGTACAAAACGCTTGGGATCGCCACGGCAACACAAACAGCCCCCGCCATGATACGCAGGATCAACCGAAAAACACGCTCTTTCTTTCGAGCGGCGATCACATCCGCAGGACAGCTGCCCCAATCGACACGAGCCGACAAACGTCGAATGGCATCGGAAGGCATCATGCCTCCCTTCACTTTTTTAGGCTCGCGTGGCAAAAGCAGGGTTAAAATGCAGCCGACGATTACGCCCCCAAGGCATAAAATTACAGGCAGGAGAATCCGATCAAATTGAGTCGTGACCGCCTCACGGGAAAATGTACCACTACCACCGTTATAAATATCAAGGCATGCCACGATGAGACACGCGCCGCATATAAGCAATAGCACTGACTGCAGAATGCCGTATATCAAATAAATCAGTTTTTTGCTTTTTTCCGACATATGAAGATTCCTTTCCTACGCAAGCGAGAATATCATTCCAATTTTATATTATAGCACAAAAGATCCCGTTCGTCAAGTTGCATCGAAACATTTTACGATTTCATGCAACATTAAGCCCGCATTGGCGCATACTGTGATCATCCCAACAAAGAAAGGAACGAACTCATGGAAGACCAACGGAAAACCTCCGCTGTCGGAGAAGAAAAAAAGTCCCCCGCTGTTGAACTGGCAACCGAACTATACAAAAACATCACCATGGGGTCAGATGCCGTCATCCATCTTTTACCCAAAGTAAAGGACAACGGCATGAAGACCTCTATGACGGCTGCCATGTGTTATTATGAAAAAGCCGCAGGGAAAGTCAAGGCTTTCTTAAAAGAACATCACGCGGCTGCCAAGGAAGAGCCGCTGATGACCCGCATGGCAGCCCGTATGGGTATCGCTATGAATACGGCAATGGATGCCACCTCCAGCCATATCGCGCAGATGCTCATTGAAGGCTCCACTATGGCGATCACAGAATCCACCCGTCTCTGCCACAGATTCGAGGGGCAAAAGGGTTGCGAGGAAATGCTGAACGTTGCCAAGGATCTGACAGAATTTGAGCAGTCGCACATCGAAAAGCTCAAGGCTTTCCTTTGATTTTCGGCGGTCTTCTCCCATTTTCGTAGGTGTTGACCAAAAAAAAGCAAAAGCAGAGGGAATTTTTCTCAACAAAAATTCAAAAAACCTCTTGCATTTCAAGGGAAAGTGTGTTATACTGTTAGCGTAGAAGAGTATGGTAAGAGTGGGTTTTGGCGAATCCACTCTTAACTTTTGCCTCAGAAAGAAAGGAGTCTTATGTCGGAACATCAAAACCCTACCAAACCGCTCCGCGCCGTTCGTCGCCCCTCGGGGAGCCGATCCCGCATCGCAGAGACGGTCAGAGAACTGATCACCCCCACAGCCGATGAGCTGGGATATTTTCTTTGGGACGTGGAATACGTCAAGGAAGGCGCTGATATGATTCTCCGTGTGACCATCGACTCCGATGACGGCATCACCATTGACGACTGCGAGCGCATGACCCGTGCCATCGATCCCATTTTGGACGAAGCTGATCCCATTGAAGACGCTTACCTCTTGGAAGTCTCCTCCCCCGGTATCGAGCGGGATCTGACCCGACCTGAGCATTTCGAGGTCTGCACAGGAGACGAAGTGGAGCTTCGCCTCTTTGCCCCCGTGGACGGCAGCAAGGTTTGGCGAGGCATCCTCAAGGGTATCAATGAGCAAGGTCAGATCGTCATCGAAACAGCAGGCGCCGACCGCGCTTTTGACGCCAACACAGTTTCCAAAACCAAAACCGTATTTGATTTTTAATTCCATCAAGAAGAGATTTTTAAATAAATCTCTCAGTTCCCCAAAACAAAACAAAAATTATCCGAAAGGACGAAATTGCCATGAATGCGGAATTTTTCGCCGCCCTTGAACAGCTTGAAAAAGAAAAGGGCATTCCCCAGTCTTACATGCTTGAAAAGATCGAAGCCACCCTCCTGTCTGCCTTTAAGAAGGAGTACGGTGCTACAGCCATGATGCGTATCGACATGAACACCGAAAAGAAAAAGATGAAGGTCTTCCGTCAGCGTACCGTCGTGGAAGAGGTGCTTGATCCCGTATGCGAGATCACCCTCGCAGAAGCCAAAACCATCAGCAAGCGCGCCGTATTGGGCGGTGTTGTGGAAAACGAGGTGAAAACCGAAAACTTCCGCCGCCTCAGCGCCGCCGCCGGCAAGTCCATCTTTATCCAGGCTATCAGAGAAGGCGAGCATCAGGCGGCCCAGGAGGCTTACCGCAACCGCAAAGAAGAGATCATGACCGCCACGGTCAGTAAGGTCAACTTGCCCGATGGCGCTGTGCTTCTGGAGTTGGACAAAGGCACAAACATTCTTCATCAGTCCGAGCAGATCCCCGGCGAGCAGTTCACCGTTGGTCAGAAGGTCAAGGTTTACGTTACCGAGATCAACAAGGATATGAACGAGCCTGTGGTCAGCCTTTCCAGAATCCATCCTAAGATGGTTTGGCGCCTCTTTGAGTTGGAAGTGCCCGAGATTCAGGAAGGCGTAGTCCTCGTTAAAGGCGTATCCCGTGAAGCCGGTTCCCGCTCTAAGATCGCTGTCCTCTCCCGTGATCCCGACGTGGATGCTGTGGGCGCTTGTATTGGTACGCATAACATGAGAATTGATAACATCCTTTCCGAGTTGGACGGTGAAAAGATCGACATCATCACCTACAGCGAGGTTCCCGAGGAATACATCGCCGCTGCTCTGGCCCCCGCAACCGTTAACTCCGTCACCATGATCGACGAGCGCAGCTGTCTTGTCAAGGTTGACGCGAGCCAGCTGTCCCTCGCCATCGGTGCCAAGGGTCAGAACGTTCGTCTTGCCGCCAGACTCACAGGCTACAAGATCGACATCAAAGCAGAATAATCCATTCATGCTTCAGGAGGTATGCCCATGAGCGAAAAAACGACCGCCGGTAGCGGCAAGATCAAAAAGATTCCCATGCGGCAATGCCTGGGTTGTAACGAGCATCGCCCAAAAGCGGAGCTTTTGCGTGTCGTCCGCAGCCCTGAAGGAGACGTTTCCTTGGATTTCACAGGCAAAAAATCCGGACGCGGTGCCTATATCTGCAAAAAGTTGGCTTGCCTGAAAAAAGTTCGCAAAAGCAAGCGCTTGGAACACAATTTAAGCTGTCCCATTTCCGATGAGGTATACGACCGCATGGAGCATCGACTTGCGGAGGAAGAACAGGCATGAAAGATGTGTCCTCCCTTTCCCTTGAGGAACAAACCAAACGCATACTATCCACGTTAGGTCTCTGCCGCCGCGCCGGCGGGCTGATCTTCGGAACCCCCATGGTCTGCGATGCTATGAGGTCCGGAAAAGCTGTGCTGGCAGTGGTCGAGGCATCCGACACGTCAGACAACACCCACCAAAAACTGTTGTCCAAATGCGCCTTTTATCAAGTCCCGCATTATCGCATTTCAGCAGATACCCAGGCACTGGCGCGAGCCGTAGGAAAAACAGGAGCCGTCGCGGCAGTAGGCGTAACCCACGAAGGGCTTTTCGTCTCCCTTCGGAAATATTTACCCGCCCCTTCCTGCCAAGAACCGTCCCCCGATGAGACCTGATCTTATTTACTTTTTTTACCGTTTACATTTAGGAGGTAATATGGCTGTATTCAATCCCCAATTTAAAATCAACCAAATGGCAAAGGACATGGGTCTGAAAAGCAAAGATCTGTCTGATCTTCTGTCCGCGAACGGCGTTGCCGACGTCAAAACGCAGAAGACCTTGTCCGAGCAGGAGTTCAATCTTCTATTTGAAGCTCTGACCGAGGCAAATCAGGTTGACAACATCAATGACTATATGGATGGAAACACCCGTATTCCTTCCAAGAAAGCCGCCGAGCGTGCCGCAAAAATCGCTGCAGAGAAGGCTACCGCCGAGAAGACCGCCGCTGAAAAAGCCGCCGCTGAGAAAGCTGCTGCCGAAAAGGCTGCTGCCGAAAAAGCCGCCGCTGAGAAAGCCGCTGCCGAGAAAGCTGCAAGTCGGAGGCCAAGCGG
>JAZSFA010000053.1:0-3146 GCA_045531965.1 Eubacteriales bacterium | reverse complement strand
AGCCATATCCGTGATGATCGTCGTCTTTTTGCGGCCCATACTACCACAAGTCATAGACACGATTGGCAATTCGTTGATGAACCCGCAGTTTCGCGCCTCCATGTGACGGAGCTTGGCGAGGGCAACGGTTTTACGGAAGTTCAAGAAAATAGCGCATGGGATGATGAGCAAGATCCACGCGGGTACATAGTGGTAGACCACTAACAGATCCACAAGGAGCTTTCCAAACTGGATATAAAGGGTGTCGAGACGGTAGGACACGGCAAAGAAGAAATAGTATGCCAAGAACTCTACCACGATGGTGACGATGTTCAAGCTACACACCCAGATCAGGGATAGGATAACCATCAGAAAGATGTGTTCCTTGACAAAGGCAATATACCCTAAAACAAACCGTTTCACGGGCTGATAATACGCCTGTGCATACCGCTTGAACAATATCAACGGCACCGTGTCTTGGTTATGCTTTGTATTTCCACTACGGTATAGCTGCTTCACTGCCACCGCCAGTATCAGCACGCACGGCAGAAGCACCAGTCCGGCCTTGGCAACTGTCTCTGTAACGCCCATAATTGCCTCCCCATAGGCTTTCATATTGCTCCCTTGGAACAGGAGTCCGAAATAGTCTACAATACTCGCCCAAAACGCCGCCCATTCCTCGGGGATGAGACTCCACGGCATCACATCCGAGAAATTGTTGACAGTGGGCATGGTGTAATTCGGGATCCCAAGGAGTAGGCAGAAAAAGAACTTGATGGATAGACCAAAGTCCCGGAACGCCTCACCCATACGGAGGTAGGATGTTTGAAATGTGGTCGCCGCTTGCCATATTGTCCACGCGAAGATGGATAGAGTCAATGCCCAATTAAGAAGTTTCTGTCGTCGGTTCATCCGTCACGCTCCCTTCGTAAGTGTCAATAGTAGTTTCTATTGCCGTTTCTCCCTCCGTAAACACAGAGGGCAGCCGACGTCCCGTGAACACGAGATAGCCGACTGCCCAAAGGATCACGGCAAGGAGAATGACAGCAAGTATTCTCTTAGCCGTTTTCATGCGCTAACCCTCCTTACGGTTATTTTTCCTGTCTTTGATCAGACTGATGATCGATCTGACTCCCTTGGCTATATAGTCATATACCCAAAGGATTCCTTTGAGAATGTACGGCCAAAGAGGGGCGAGGACAAGGATCAGCAAAAGGATCATGACTAAAGCAAAGACGACCTGATACCATTCAAGCTCGCCGGGTAGATCAATCGGCGGGGTGATATCACCGATGGCATCGATAGGATCCGCCACCACGGGGATGACGGTATAGATACCTTCCTTGTTGAAAGTGAGCTGGATGATATCAAAATCAAAGAACACGCTTTCATTGGCAATATAAGCCTGATCCTCATACTTTTTATCGGCCCCAAGAAATCCTCCGCCGGGTTCGATGATGGTCGCCGCTTGAGAATAGTAATCACTGGTCGCGAATCGGAACAGCACCACTACCTCGTCATTGTCGGTCGCGTCCAGGTAGGCCTCACGGATGGAGTCCACGTCCTGCATATTCACAAGCAGCCGCTCGGCAACCGTGGCGTTTTTTCCTTCCAGGTCATCGGCTTTAAGAATCTGTATGGGCGCAACCACACGGCTTTCCTCATCAGGACCGCCGGTAAAGGCCGCGCCCAGACCAAAGTTCATCCAGTTTTCCCAAAAGCTTGGTTCCTTCTCTGACCAGCTGGACAGCACTTGGGTATCCAAGTCAGCGTCAAAATCGTAGTAAGAATAGCCCATCTGGATCTTTCCGCTGGCGTTGTTCACCTTGCGGCTATCGTCGATATCGTTCTCAAAAAGATCTGCGCTGATGGTGCCGTTTTTCACGGGAAGTCTGCCGTTTTCAAAGGTCTTGGTATAACTGCGGATGTACTCGTAAAGCTCATTGCTTTCCACACCGCCCACGCTGACCTTTTTGGCGTAGGGATCGTATTCCTTAATATCCTCAACGTAGAACATATAGTAGAGCACGTTGGTGGGTTTATGGTAATATCCTGTACCCAAATTCCAGCCCCATTGGGCTACGTACATATCTCCCGCTTTGCCCGCGCCAATGCCCAGGCTGTAGCCGATATCCTTTTCATATTCGTACTGCCCATATTGATTAGGCGTCGTTCCCAGCGGTACTCCCGCATAGGGCTTGGCTGACTCAAAAAAGGCAGCATTACTGGTGACAAGAATATCCTTGGTTTTGTACTCATACCACTCCGCCTTGATGCGCTGGAGTTTTCCGTATTCCTCAATGTAACTCTTGGGAACGGTGAAATATACAGTATCCAGCTGATTCTGATGACCCGCGCCAAGGGTTGAAGTTTCAGAGCGGAAGAAAGTATGTTTTACGGATAATTCGATGGTTTCCAGCTTATCTATCTCACAGTTTAAGGTGCTTTGCGTGTTCACATTGGGGCCATATCCCGCCGCGTAACCGGAGAACCGGTAGGTGGTACCCACATGGTATTCGGTCGCGTTGCCTGAACCGTGAAGCGCCAGCTCAATGCCGGAAATGTCATACCTTCTCTCCACGTGACTCACCCGCTGATCGAAGGTCTGCCCGTTGATCTTACGGTCAACCACCTTGTACTTATAGAAAAGGTTCTTGTAATCCCCCGTTTCCACCTTACTGCAAAACTCCAGGCTGAACTTCTCATATATGTTGGGACTGCCGTCCTTATTATAGGAGACCGCCATCTGGATCTTATTGCGCTTGCTGTCGGTGGAAAGATTCCTACCTTGAGGATTATAGATATACACGTACAAACCGTAATTATCCCGTTGGTTTGCCTTAAACGCATAACAATACTCTATGAAGCTGATGACCTGCACCTCTCCGTTTTCGTCGAAGGGATAGTTTCGGATATCGAAAGGCTTTCCATTCACGGTAGAGGTAAGCAGGTCATCCAGCACCTTGGTATTGTCGAAGCTGCTGCCGTTACCCGCCGCGTAGGCGGTGGTGCTGAAGACCCCAAAGAGAGTCACCAGCACCATCACCATGGCGGCCACGCGGAGCAGCGGACTTTTATGAACTGCTCCTGCGTGGATCAAAACTCGATCACCTCCTTATCGAGGATCACGCCTTGGATATCCTCGGTGACGGTGAAGTTGACACGCA
>JAZSFA010000108.1:0-9313 GCA_045531965.1 Eubacteriales bacterium | reverse complement strand
CTTGTGAAAAGAGGGTAAACACCTCTCGCACAACCGCGGCGGCTTCCTCGTCGATGACCAGATGCCCCTTTTGATCGGGATCCTTCTTGTACCCATAAAGCGCAAAGGAACCGATGTGAAAGCCGTTTTTGCGCCGTGATGACAGAGCAGCTTTGATGCTCTCCGACATCTCCTCAAGGTACCACTCGTTGACAAGCGCGTTGATCTGACGGCTTTTTTTATTGCCCTTGTTGGCGGTGTCGGCGTTGTCCACGATGCTGACAAAGCGAATGCCCCAGATGGGAAACAGACCGTGTATGTACCGTTCCACAAGCTCAAGTTCACGGGTGAACCGTGATTGTGTTTTACAAAGGATAATATCAAATTTTCTCGCCTGAGCGTCGGCAAGTAACCGCTTGAACTCGGGACGGTTACGGTCGGAGCCCGCATAGTCGTCGTCACTGTAAATGCCGTAAAGCTCCCAGCCCATTCGGTCGGCATAGTCGCGGAGCATCGCCTTTTGATTCTGAATACTGCCCGAATCGTCGGTGGCGTTTTGCTTGTTTTTGTCCTCCTCGGACAGTCTGCAATAGATTGCTACTTTTTCTCTCATGTTCTTATCTCCTCTCGGATAAGAACAAGCTGTTTTCCTCCGCCTCTATTATAACATACAGAGGGGCTATTTGTCATTGACTCGGAGAAAAGTTTACACTTTTGTTGCGTTCTAATGCTGATATCAATTCTATCCATATACGCGTGTAATCCTCCTTTGTCAATGTTTTGTTTTTAAAAACACTTGTTACATGTGTCTGTTCTTTCATAATTGTCTCCTTTCGATTTACTAAATGAGTATGACGGAGAGCCTGTACACTATGCTCACCGTCGGTGTGTACGATTATAGTATAAACCATAACATCCCGTTTGTCATCGGCGAAACTCCGCCAACTTTTTGCCTATTTTCTGCCATTTCATTTTCACTGAAAAATACGAAAAAACTATTGACAAACGGAACGTGATAAAAACTAACTCATAAGTTACTAACTCGTGATACAGTTATTTGCAAGGAAAGGAGATTTGTAACGCTGCTTACCCTCGACGACGTCTATCGCAAATAAAGCACAAAGGTCACGCAACCGAAAAGAAGCGTGACCTCATTTTGATTTGTGCGAGTGTGATAGACGTCGTAGGGGCAGTGTGTAATTTCGAAATCGTGGTATGACAACAGACGTATATTGCAAGAATTGTGAAGACTGCCCGGGGCGGCTTATGTAACGTGGGAAAATTGCGAAATTACGCACTGCACAAGCCTCTCTCATGCGTAATTTGAAACAGACCTACCGCCGAAAGTCCTTATATTACAAGGAGTTTTGAGGGCGAATAAAAGAAAAAACATGGGTACTTTTCGAAGCTGATTTTTGCTCGAAAAATACCCATGTTTTTTGATGGTTTTAGTCGTATTGAACGGGGATGCAACGACGGTGTTCCTGCCTGATTCTGCGATTGATCGCATCAAAATCAAGGGGATGCCACCATGCACTCCTCACCCATTCCGAGATCCATTCGTGTTCGGGATGATCGGGATTGTTCAGGATTTTCATCTTCTCGTCAAACCCATACGGTCCGCCGCTGTCCTCCATCGGCGCGTCACCAATCGCCTCTGTACAGTGGGGATATGGCGTGGTACAGTTAGGAATAAAACGCTTCAGCTTGATGGTATGTATCCACCCGTCACCAAAATCGTATTCATAATCGAGATTCTTTTGTGATTCAAATATTTCACGAACGGTAACCGTTGTGCTGTCGGTGCTTTCAAGACTTTCGTCAAGTGCAAGCCAATCCTCGTTTTTTATAAATTCGGGCTGTATGATTTTCATAGGACGCTCATACTTATCTCTGGTCAAAACGAATTGATGTAAGTGACAGTCGTGCCATTCAAATGCATCTTGCAAAATCCTGTGAAGCTGATAGAAATTGAGATTGCTCGGAACGACCAGCGTTCTCTTGCAGGGAGTAAGTAGGTCGAGCGTGACTTCAAGCTCTGCTACGTGCGCAGACTGCACGGGTGCGCTATATCTCTCGGTAAGCGTCGTAATCAGATTCTCATAGACAAACGAATAGTTATCCTTGGCAATCATATCGTCGTTGATCCACGGCAGATATTTCTCTTGAAGCATCATGTCAGACTCAAACAGATTTACAAAACGCTCCATGCGCTCACACGCCTTATTGCAATACGCCACGTCAGAGCGCGATGCCGTTGGCGTTAGAATTAAATCGTCACCGCAATCGTCAAGATATTTTTCTATAATTTTGGGAGCAATATATTCACTTTGCAATACCGCGCGAATACCGTCCTTCATCAGCTCGGGTAATCTTGAAATGCTCTTTGCTGTCAATCCGTGAAGCACGAAGCAGCACTTGGTTGCATTGTTTACGGCAACCAACGTCTTGCGGCGATTGAGTATGATGAGATTCGCCGTCCAAGAAAACAGCGGATCGGTTTCGGGAGCTAATTTTTGCGGCTTCACTCCCAAAAAGTCAAGCAGTTTTTTCGTACATCCTATAATCATATTTTGCCTCCTTTTCGCACTCACTTCTATAATACATTATACCACATTTTAGGAAAATATCAATAGAAATAACAGAATGAGTAGGGGGCATATTTCTTACAAGCAATTTCGCTCCATACCGATTCTGAAAGCAGCAAAAATTGTGTGAATTGCGAAGACTGCCCTGGGGCTTGCGAAAATATAGAACGTGCGAAATTGCGCCATATAGACTGCTCCCTTTGGCGTAAATTTTGAGTAATAACCTCTTGAATGCTTTGAAAAAAACAAGGCTTTTACACGAAAATTTTTATGTAATTAGAGCACCCGATTTTAATGCGGTTTTTACATAAAAAATTTCTTCATTTTTAAACGTGCAAAGGAGGATTGTTGCGCGGTTGAGACTTGGCGTATTTTTCGAAGCCAATTTTCACTCGAAAATACCCATGTTTTTCTGAATATTAGAGGGCGATAATCCGAATAAAGCAATCGAAAAATCGGCATGGAGCGACGATCATCATAGCAATTTCGCTCCATACTCATTCCCAAAATAGTATGAGGTGTGAGAATTGTGATGACTGCCGGGGCGAAAGAAAAAAGGCAATCGTTGCGAATTTGCGTTATAATGAAGACTCTCTCTAACGCAATTTTAGAAACGCTAAGTTTGAAAAAGTCAAGTAACATAAGGAATTATGCTTATTTTTAATTATCAAAAATAAGGGTACTTTTTGAGAGCAATTTTTGATCAAAAAATCCCCATGTTTTTTGGTACGGATATTGACAAACGATATAACATTTGGTATAATAAAAATAATAAAACTTGTTATAGTCAACGTAAGGTTCATCTGCAAGCTCGCTTGCAAGTGAACCGAGGCAGATTGATCCGAGAGCGTTGCGTGAAGCGCAACATGGGCGAACGCCCGATATCGCAGAGATCGGCTCGCGTGGAGTATACAAAGCGGAGGCATAAAATGCAAAAGCTAATCAAGAGTATAAGAGAATATTTGGGGCTGAGCCAAGCCGACTTTGCCGAGAAGCTGGGCGTGACCTTTGCGACCATCAACCGTTGGGAGAACGGTCGTGCGATCCCCACGAAATTGGCGCAGGCAACCCTTTACGAATACTGCAAGGCGCAGGGCGTTCCCGTCTATCAGATGATCCTCGATAAGATCAAGACAGCCACCGAGGAAATCGCACTTGAAGAAGGTCGTGTTCTGCTTTACCACGGCTCAAAGTCGGGTATCGTTGGCGACATCGCGCCCAAGAGCCGAGAAATGTGTGACTTCGGCAAGGGCTTCTACATGGGCACCGAGCCCGGACAACCGCTGACGCTTATCTGCGATTTCGAAAAATCCAAGTTCTACATCGTGTCGATCGATATGCGTGAGCTCGACTCGGTTGAGATCAAAGCCGATCTCGATTGGGCAATGCTTGTTGCCTACCACCGTGGCAGAATGGAGCAGATCAAAGGTACGGACTTCTACGGAAAATACAGTCAGCTTGATGCAGGTAAGGATCTCGTGATCGGCAGTATCGCAAACGACAGAATGTTCTACGTGCTGGATAACTTCTTCACCGGCGGTATCACCGATATGGCACTCGTTAATAGCTTGTCCGCGCTGAAGCTCGGAAAGCAGTACGTAGCGACCACCGAAAAGGCGTGTGCAGCCGTTCGAGTGGAAAGGGAGCTTCCCATTTCGATGATGGAGCGCAGATTCCTTCAGGACGAAAGCGAAGCCAACAGGCAAAAAGGCATCCACCTTGCAAACGACATTTGCAAGAACTACCGCCGCGAAGGAAAGTTCTTTGATGAGATAATGGACGAGGCGAAATAATAGAGTAATTTAGTTTGAATATAATTGAGAGGTATTATTATGGTAATCGAACCCGGAAGAATTATAAATGATTTTATAGAACCTAATAAGCGTCAGTATGCAATTCCTGTATATCAAAGGAATTATGAATGGTCTAAAGAGCAATGTATTAAACTGTTCAATGATATAGTTCAAGCATATAAAAAAGACAAAAGCCATTTCTGCGGTTCGGTTGTATATGCTCTGATGAAGGAAGAACATAACATTCATTACTATATCATAATTGATGGTCAGCAGCGACTCACAACAATTTATATTTTGCTTAAGGCTTTGCTCGATCATGCAGATACCGAATCCGCAAAGGCACTCATTGAAGAAGCTCTTTTCAATGTTGATAAGTTTGACACCTATGATGTAGATACGGCAAGCAAACTTAAATTAAAACCTATCAAAACGGATAATCAGCAGCTTGCGTTACTTATGGATAAAAAGTATAGTGAAATTGATAAAAGCTGTGGTATTTGGCATAACTATGAGTTGTTCAGTGAATTAATAAAAAAGGAAACAAGTCACGGCTTAACAGTGAAAGAAATATACAAGGGACTTGAAAAACTAACCTGTGCAAGGATTAAACTCGATGCCGATGACAATGCACAAGAGATATTTGAGCGCATCAATTCGACGGGTGTTCCACTCACCCTTGCGGACAAAATCAGAAATTTTGTGTTGATGACAGACGCAAATCAAGAAAAACTATATGAGAACTATTGGCTTAAATCCGAACAACTTATTGGCCGAAACTATATGACCGCCTTTTTCTTGGATTATCTCAATATAAAAATCGACGGCTTTGCAAAAGAATCTGATGCTTATGATATTTTCAAAGAAGTATTTTATGATAGCAAATATACTAATGCAACAATGCTCGAAGAAATTCTGCATTACGCAAAGTTCTACCACGCATTTTTGTATGGAGATAAAACATATAGCGATGAAATAAATAATTCTCTCATCAGCTTACAGAAGCTAAATCAAACCACCATATTCCTGTTTTTGTTTAGAGTGTTTGACGATTATGAGAATAATGTTCTTTCCCAAGCTGAATTGGAGAAAGTTCTTGGATTTTTACTGAATTACAGTATTCGCCGCCTAATTTGTGAGATTGGCTCCAACTCTCTCCGAGGATTATATAAAACCCTTTATTCCAGAGTATTTGCAAGAAGCGAAAACAAACAGCATTACTATGATTCTATAGTTTCTTTCTTCCAGCAGCTCACATCCAAAGATGCTTTGCCGGATGATGACAGCTTTATACTTGCGCTTAAACAAAATAATCTTTACAGAAAGAATGCACTTTGCAAATATTTGCTTGTATCTATTGAGAATGAAGGCAAAGAACAACTTGTAACAACCAATTTAACAATTGAACATGTTTTGCCTCAAACCAAAAATCTCTCTACCGCATGGCAACAAATGCTTGGAGTAAATTGGCAAGCCGATAGAGATCGGTATTTGCATACATTGGGCAATTTGACTTTGACAGGATATAACAGTGAACTGGGTGATAAGCCGTTTGATGAAAAGAAGGAACTGCTTTCTGAAGTACATACAAAAGTGGTTAAATTGTACGAAACAATCAAATGCTGCAACGAATGGAATGCCGCGACTATTGAAGCGCGAGCTGATGTACTCTCTAAAAAGGTCGCCGAATTATATGCCGTAGAATCACCTCAGGTTGTTGTTGATTTTTCCGATCCGAGATACAAAGAATATTCTTGCACCAATCCCGACGACGCAACATACAAAACGCCAAACTATTACATATTGCAAGGAGAGCGTGTTTCAGTAAATAATTACGCAGAAATGCTCCGTTCTGTTGTTTACAGACTGTATGCGATTGATAGTACAGTCATTGAGAATATGGCAAGAAACGATGAGCAACCGGTGTCGTGGTCACAAAATGTAATGTTTTCGTATGATTCAACTAAAACAACCGGAGATTATCAGATCAAAGGCACATCGATCTATGAAAGTGTAGGTTTTTCTGCGTATCACATTATGTGTATCATTCATACTTTGCTGATCAAATATGATATCGAGGCAACAGAATTTGTTTATAGCGCTCGTTCCAACAGAAGTGTCGATGAATCGACAAGCGGAGGATCTAATGAATGAATTGCAACTGAAAATGTGTGATATACAAGGCAGACTTTTTGAGCTGTCAGGCGCTGTCGGTTACGATAGCGTGACCTTCATCAAGGCGTTTATGACAGGCGAGGTTGCGAAAGGACTTGACTCAAAGTTCAACCGTATGCAATGGGCAGGCGAAGAATATCTCCTCGCGGAGATTGCCGAGATCGCCGAGCTCACAAAAGGCGGCACCGTGTACGATAAAGAGGTGCTTTATTGGGCAGGCTACCTCTACCGCTTCTGGCACTTCGCCACAGGCGAGGATAGCAAGGAGATCTACCGCCAAGCCCCTGCCGAAACCATGAGCCGCAACTGGCTGATCTTCCATACCCTCGCCCCCGAAGTGGCAATCGAGGATCTGAAAGAGATTTATAGGCAGAAAAACGAAAAGTAATATGGAGGCAAATATGTCAGAGAAAAATTGGCAATTTGAACTTGAAGAATATATAAAACAGGGCGAGCCCGGCAAAATTGAAAAGAGTGAGGCGTGGCAAACCGCTATCGGACTGCAAGCGGTTGATGGTCTTAAAACCTCTGAATATCTTTTGGATACCGCCAAGGAGCATATCGAGGGCAATATCAGTATAGACGAGGCACAAAAGCGCATTCAAAGCTACTATGAGCAGCGCACCGAGCGCACCGAAATTGAGGACGCGACCAAGGAAGCCGACATTGTTTCCGCAAGAATCGCAAAGCTCCTCGGTGAAAAGAGCTTTCAGTTCTCGCCAGCGGAGTGGATGACCATTCACCGCAGACTGTTTGAGGGTGTGTTCAAGCACGCAGGTCAAGTCAGACCATACAACATCACCAAGAAGGAATGGGTGCTGAAAGGAGATACCGTGATCTATGCGGATTTCAATAGCATCCGTGACACTTTGGACTACGATTTTGCAACCGAGAAGCAGTTTTCATACGAAGGATTATCCGTGGAAGCAGCCGTAAAACACCTCGCAAAATTTGCATCTGATATTTGGCAGATCCATCCCTTCTGCGAGGGCAACACGAGAGCGACCGCCGTCTTTATGATAAAATATATGAAAACTTTTGGTTTCCGCGTAAACAACGATGCTTTTCAAAAGAATTCGTGGTATTTCCGCAATGCACTCGTCAGAGCGAACTACAACAATTTGCAAAAAGGTATTCACTCCACAACGAAATTCTTGGAAATGTTCTTCGGAAATCTTCTGCTCGATACCGATTATGAGTTGAAGAACCGATATATGCACGTGGATTATGTGGCAGAAAACGATTCCCAAAGTATCATTTCTAAAGCTCCAAAGTCTCAATTTGATACTTTGGACTGTACTTTGGAGGAATTGGCGGTGCTGGAATTGGTGGCAAAGAATCCGAACATCAAACAGCAAGAGCTCGCCGATGCCACGGGAAAATCTATTGCCACCATCAAACGTGTGATGAAATCCCTGCAAGACAAGAACTATATCCGCCGCGAAAGCGGAAAACGCTACGGCAAATGGGAAATGCTGGTTTAATGTGTACCAAAAATAAAAACGTTTATAATCTCGCAAATGATTTTTAAAAAATATTGTGATATTAATGAGTAAATTCAAAAACGCGGATTTATGATCTTGAAGTAAATTTTGCATATACCAAGTTATGGATTTACAAAGAAATCAAACAAAAGAAAAACTCAGCAAAAGTAAAAATAATGACAATCGAAAAGCCTGAACAAGTATGACGGTTACTTTGTTCAGACTTTTTGTGTGAAATTGTACGAATTGCGGTTTAAAGACTGCGGGGGTGGTGGCACTTAAAACGCTCATGTATCAGACTGATTTCGGATTTGATTTGGGTGCAATTTTCATCTCGGTATGGGTAGAATTCAAGGTGAGTATGGAGAATTTGAGTGCAAAGTAAGGTGATTTGCGCCGAAGTTTCAAATGAGTTTGGGAAAACTCTTTCAATCCAAAATTTCGGCTAATTTATAAGAATTCTTAAAATTAGCCGAAAAATGAGTGTTTCTCAACAATCGTCGGAAAAATATTTCAACAATCGTCGGAAAAGTGATGATATATTACATCTTTTTGTCATCGGTTGCGGGGTTGTCGATGAGTTGACCGTCCTCGGTGAATCGCGAACCGTGACAGGGGCAATCCCACGTGTGTTCGGCTTTATTGTATTTGAGGGCGCAGCCGAGGTGAGGACATCGGGGTGCGGTGGGCGTGAGAAGGCCTACCGTCGATTCAAAAGCGTTGATAGCAAGCTGTGGGCGCAAAACGGTGCGCGATGGATCGAAAACGGCGGCGTATGGATTGTTTTTGCCTTGCACAAGATCGCAGAGAATATTGGCGGCGACCATAGCGTTTGTCATACCCCACTTGTTAAAGCCCGTTGCAACGAACACGTCGGGTGTGGATTTTGAATACTGCCCGATATAGGGAACGTCGTCCAGCGTCATGCAATCCTGCGTTGCCCATTTGCCGACGATCTCGGCGTTTTTGTAGTGCTTGCGGGCGAAGTTTTCAAGCTCTTGCCAACAGCCGCCATTCTTGCCTGTGCGGTGTCCGCCACCACCGAGGAGCAACAGGTCTCCGTAGCTTCGGAAGGATAGCCCCGTGTCCGATTCATCTACGTACATTCCGTCAAGCTTCTGCGCATTTTTGAGAGCAATGACGTAGGAACGGTGCTGATAGAGCTTCAACGAATACAATCCGTGCTTGTTGAGCATCGGAAAATGAGTCGCAATAATCAGCTTTTTGAAGGTAATCTCACCGTGGTTTGTTTTTGCCTTGTGCGGCATTAGTTCTGTGACCTTGGTATGCTCGT
>JAZSFA010000152.1:0-17663 GCA_045531965.1 Eubacteriales bacterium | reverse complement strand
GACGAGAAGATCAACTTCATGCTGGAGATGCGCGCCTCGGGCCGCGACAAGGTCCAGGACTACGCCGACAAGTTCGGTGTTCAGTTCTTCGCCGGCAAGCGTCCTTGGGAGCAGAAGGTGGACGTCATCATGCCCTGCGCTACCCAGAACGAGGTGGGCATCGAGGATGCCAAGAACATCGTGGCCAACGGCGTCAAGTACTATGTGGAGGTCTCCAATATGCCTACCACCGCTGAGGCGTTTGAGTACTTAAAGGAGAACGGTCTTGTGATCGCTCCCTCTAAGGCTGTCAACGCGGGCGGCGTGGCTGTCTCGGGTTTGGAGATGAGCCAGAATTCCATGCGCTACTCCTGGACCGCCGAAGAGGTGGACGCCAAGCTCCACCAGATCATGTCCGATATCTTCAACAACTCTGTCGCCGCCGCCAAGAAGTACGGCATGGAGGGTGACCTCGTGGCAGGTGCCAACATCGCGGGATTCGAGAAGGTCGCCGATGCTATGATGGCTCAGGGTCTTGTCTAATTCGATTTTACATTAACAAATATCAAAAGGGAAACGCATGGCGTTTCCCTTTTTTTGTAAATATGGTTGTTTTTATATTGCAATTTTTATACGAATGTGGTATACTTTATACAAAGAAAGCGAAAGGAGTTTTCCATGTGTTTTTTTAGTAAGAAAAGTGTACTGTCTTTGATATTGGCTGCTTTGATCCTGATTTCTGTTTTATGCATGCCTCTGTCAGTCTACGCCGCGGACAATATCAATATTGCCAAGGGCAAAAAAGCGATATCTTGCCATAGCGAAAACGCCACTTTGACCCCCAATTACGCGCTGGACGGCAACACAAACAGCCGTTTTGCGGCAGGCGGCGGTTGCCCCGACAAGACCTGGTATGTCCTTGACCTGGGGGCTACCTATGATATTTCCCGCATCCGCATCAACTGGGAGTCAGCGCATCCCTCTGCCTATACTATCGAAATTTCAAGTGACGCTCAAAACTTTAAAAAACTCAAGGACGAGACCGCCGACGCCGCAGGCTGGAAGGAGACATCCGTCTCCGGACGCGGACGGTTCGTAAGAATTCAAGAAGTGACCCGCGCCCTGGCTCCCTACGGAATGTCCATGTGGGAGCTGGAGGTTTACGGAAAGGAAGTGAGCGGCGTGACCGAAAAATCCTATTATCAACTGACTGCCGAGACCCCTACGGGCGGCAGTATCGCCCTGTCTCACAGCGGTTTCGTGGCTGACGGCACCGAGGTGACCGTCACCGCTATCCCCAGCGGCAACAATGCGGTGGATGCCATTTTTGTCAATGGTCAGCCTGTGACGGTGTCTGACAACAAAGCCACCTTCACCGTGACGGGTGATGTTACGGTTTCTGCTTCCTTTGTGGTCGCTCCCGCAGACCGCTTTGAGTGCGAGGACGCCCGCGTGCTGGGGCCCGACGGTAAAACGCCTTTCAACATCACACGCCTCTCTGACCCGGATGCTTCCGGCGGTATGACCGCAGGCGGCACAGGTGGAAAGCATTTCATTTTTGAAAATGTGGTAGAGTCCAACGTCATTCATATTGCTTACGCCACCACCAACACCAACAGCATGACCGTGAGCATCCGTTATCCCGATGCCGAGGAGTTCGTCCCCTTGTGCAATCTGCCTTTCTCTACCTCCAATTCCTGGGATATGAAGTCCTCCTACATCGCCGCCTCCACCCCCGTATACATCCCCGAGGGCTCGGATATTATGGTGCGTCCCAACGTGGACTGTAACCTGGACTATATCTTCTTCACCTACGAGGCCACCGCCACCCCCGATAAGGCGCCTGCCAATACCGTGACGGCCGATAAGCTCTCCGACAAGGCAGAAGAAGATCTCATGTCCCCCTACGGTGTGGCCGTTAAGCTGGCAGGGGGCGAGAGCGTCAGTATCAAGGTTCCCGAGGGCATGACCACCTACAACGTCGTGAGCCTGACCTATATGGCAGAGAAAACCGCCAAGGTCAAGCTGAACCAAGGCAACACCGTCATGGGGGAGCTGTTCCTCGGCCAGACCCCTCTGCGCGCCTATCGGGGCTTGGGTATGCGTACTGCCGCCGATTATAAGGCAGGGGACACCCTGACCCTCACCTGCACCGAGGGCGAGCTGTGGCTGGCCGCTGTCACCGTCAATTTTGCCGATAACCCTACCAAGGTGAATATTTCCAGGCTGCCCGCCGAGGGAGAACGCCTGACCGCTGATCTGAACGGCGTTTGGGCGGTGGATACCTCTGAGATCACGAATTGGAGCATTCCGGAAACAGTACCTGCCTTGGGATTTGCCAATTCCATCCTCGTCCCCGGCCTCTGGCACAACGCGGCTTACGATCTTGGCGACTACACATCCTCTATGACTTGGTACAAAAAGATTGTCACTCTTGAAAAAGAACCTACGGGACAGGTGCTTCTTAGCATTGGTGCCGCCCAGTACGGCCGTTATATCTATGTCAACGGGCAGTACGTGGATTGCTACGAGTACAACTATTCTCCTTCTCTTACCGATCTGACGGGATTGCTCCACAAGGGTGACAACGAGATCGTCATCATGCTGGGCAGCTGGTCAAATCAGGTCAACAATGGAGACACCCCCGCGCATGTCCTCAATGACGGCGAATCCTTCGAGGACGAGCCGGGCATCACCGACACCGTCAGCCTCATTTTTAACCGCGAGCCGGATATCACCGCCGTGCAGGTAGCGCCTGATATCGAAAAGGGAAGTGTCACCGTCAAGGCCACCCTGGAGAACCGCACGGACGCCGACGTCAAGACCGACGTGACCGTCACGGTCTACGAGCTGGGTATTTTCAAGAACGGCGAGGCACAGATGGCCGAAACCAAGGTGGGCGAGACCGTCAAGACGGGCGTCACCGTCAAGGCGGGGAAGACCGCCGATGTTATGATCGACGCCGTGACCTTGTCCGATTGGACGAAGGATAAGTGCTGGTCTCCCGACAATCCCTATCTCTACCGCGTGGAGATCAAAACTTCTGGCGACACGCACAGCGTTCGCTTTGGTATGCGAACCTTTGATTTCGATCCCGAGACGGGTTATGCCCGTCTCAACGGTGAGATCTTCTATCTCTTTGGCACGAACGTAGCCATCGAGCGATACTATGACGATCCCCTCTGCGGCAACACCCCGTGGGAGGAGGATTGGATCCGCAAGCTCTATTCTGAATTCAAGGATGTCAACTGGGTTAGCTTCCGCACCCACTTGGGGCACGCCAACAGCCAATGGTTTGACATTGCCGACGAGATGGGCATGATGATCTTTGACGAATATCCCATTTGGGGCAATACGGGAGACGATACCCTTCAGACTATTCTCCCCGAGATCTACGCATGGATTGACAGTCGTGGCTATCACCCCTCTCTTGTGGTCTTTGATGCCCAAAACGAGGCCACCTACGACCTGCCGGATCAGTTTATCAAGAAGGGACGAGAGTATGATATTCAGCATCGTCCTTGGGAGAACGGCTGGCGCCCTCCCGTGGGAGAGAACGATCCCATCGAGTGTCATCCCTATATCATCGGCACCCAGGGGATCTCCGGTCTTGAAACCATGAACAACAAAACCCCCATCGTCACCACAGCCGACATTGGTTGGAAGGCGGAACAGTACAAGGGGCACGCCTTCATCATCAACGAACACGGTGAATATTGGATCAACCGCGAGGGGCTGCCTATGAGCGGAACCGCTGGGACGTGGAACGCCGCCAAACCCGGGCTCAGTAACGAACAGCGCCTGATTTATTACGCTGATCTCATGGCAGCGCAGGTGGAGGCTTTTCGCGCAGGTAGAGCTTACTCAGGTCTCATGTTCTTCTGTGGTCTGGGTTCTTCCTTCCCCTCAGCCGTAGGCGTGACCTCGGATATCCTGTCTCCCGACGTATCCACCGCAGAGTCCCTTCAAATCCGCCCCTACATCAAATCCCTTTTCAAAAATTCCTTTGCCGATCTTGGTATTGTCATTGATACTTATACCGAATCCCGCCGCCCCGGAGATGCGGTCAAAATTCCCGTGGTACTGGTCAACGATACGGGCACGGACGTCACGGATCTGCCTGTCACCTTAGTGGTGAGAAGCGGCGACACGGTGCTGTATGCTGATCGCAAGCTCGTAAGCGTTTCTGCTTTCTCTGTCGACAACAAGGGCATCGCCACCGAGACATTCTCCTTCGAGATTCCCCATTACAAGGATTATTGTGAAGCAGGGAAGGAGATCATCGTGGAGGCTTACTACAAGTTGGACGGCGAGACCGTGACGAGTCAACGCAAATGGCTCATGCAGAACGGTTCGTTGCTCCAAGCATCGCTACCTAACTATGAATGGCTTTCCTCGGATACCGCCTTGCCGGATGATGAAGATCAAGCTGAAACAAATGCTCCTGAGGTCAATACGGATGAATCTGCCGAAACAATGCCGACAGAAACCGTATCTGCGGATACCAACCCGGCAACAGAAACTGACGCAATGACAGATTCTTCAACGAACACGAAGGACACCCCTGAAGATGAGGGTTGCAGCTCGGTGATCTCAATGGGTTTATCCATTGCTATGGCATGCACGACTGCTGCGACAGGCTTGTGCCTCCGGAAAAGGAAAGAGGAAGCACTGACAGAATGACCATTTTGAATGCGCTTGGTTTGTGCAAATATACAAAATTTCTGCTTTTTTGAAAAGTAACAAAATAATGCGTGACAAAATCCGAATTTTGCGGTATAATGAGTAATATCTAAGGAAGATGGTTCTAAAAGTTCCGTCCTGCCCGCGTTATCATGGGAGGTGTACATATGCTTCAGCTAGCTTGTGCTTTATTTAATCAAGAGATGTCTCGCTCTATTCTCGCCGAGGGTTTTTCTCTCGGGACGTTGATTACAGAGTTGATCATATGTTGTCTTCTGATCGTTTTGATTTTCTTCTTTAAGCACCGCTTTATGAAGATCTTGTGTGTGTGTGGTGCGGAGATCTGTTTGTGGCTCGCATGCAAAATGGCTTTCGGCACAGAAGCGATCATTACGCAAATTATGACGTGGTTCACAGCCCTGGTGGCTATCATCATTGTGATTGCCATTGTCAACCGTATTGATTGGAGCAATCTCCGCGGAAAAAAACATTGATATCTATGAAAACAGCCGAAGGATATATCCTTCGGCTGTTGTTATTTAGGGCTTGAAGTACATCATAGTAATTAAAAAGTGTCCGACATCACGGCATTGTGGAAAAGTCTTCGGTACCGGAAAAAGGCGGTTTTGTCTCGCCCATAATGTACGGCATTGGTCAAGAGCACAGCCCAACGACCGCTTGAGGCGTCCACATATAAGGAGGTGCCTGTAAATCCCGTGTGACCATAGCTTCCTTCCGCCATCAGATCTCCCATGGCAGACAGGGCGGGGATGGGCGGCTTTAATTGGAAGCCAAGACCTCGGGCTTCTGCTTTGTTTGGGGTGTAGTTTTTGATGGCTGCATCAAAAACACAGGGAGAAAGATATTTTTGACCGTCGATCTTGCCTCGGCAAGCCAGCATGATGGCGAACCTTGTCATGTCTTGAATGTTGGAAAAAACACCGGCATTGGCCGATATACCACCCAAATAATGAGCGTTTTCATCATGGACCTCACCACAAATATAGTCGCCTCGAAGTTGAGAATATTCGGTGGCTGCCACATTGTGGTTTGAGGGCAGATATCCCGTATTTGTCATGCCCAATGGTTGAAACACCATGGTTTCGGCTAACTCTTTTAAGGTCTTTCCGGTAACGCGCTCCAAAACCTTGCCGAGCAGGATATATCCCATGCAAGAATAGTAGACTTCCTCCCCGGGGGCGCAAACGGGCTGAGATGCAAGGATGTTTTTTATTGCGTCGTCGGGTGTATGTTCACCCTTCCATAAGGGCATATGAGGTGTAATACCCGAGGTGTGCGTTAAAAGATGAAAAAGAGTGATGTCTTTTCGCATGCTGGGGGCATTCTGTAGCTCTTCCGCCGTAAAAAAGCGTGCCAAAGGATCGGTTAGCAAAAGCTTCCCCTCTTCCCATAACCGAAAGAAGATCATGGTGGGAGACACCAGCTTGGTCAAAGAAGCCAAATCGTACAGCGTGTTTTGATCGACAAAACTGTGGAGAATTTGACTGTGGCGCACACCCATGGTTTCAGTGAAAAAAACGGTATCCCGTTCTCCCACGGCGACCGCAGCGGAAGGAAATGCACCTGCGTCCAGTCCTTCTTTTAAAACTTTCATGCAACGATGCTCAAAAAGATCTTTCATTTAATGGCAACCTCTTTCGAAAAAAATGGCAGATCGATCCGTGAGTGGGTTCAATCTGCCTGTCTCTTATTTATTGTTGATCCTGTGCTAAGGCATGTTCCAGCCAGATAAGACCGTAGCCAAACGCATTGTACAGACCCTTGTGGAATCCCTGGCGAACGATCTTGCTTTGATTCTCACTTTCAATGACCTGAACCAAAATTTGATCGGGCAGTTTCTTTCCCTCGGTTTCCTGATAACTCATGATCTCCATCACGAGAATATATTTTTCTGTCATATCGCCATAGCAGATGGTATCGCCTTCACGAACCAAAGGGCGATCTTTATACATCAAGTATTTTCCGCCTACCAAAGGGGCGTTGCTTGTGTTCAACGAATCAATCGCACTCATTGTAAATCTCCTTCCTGTGTTAACATTTCTTACGCTTGCCTATGTTGACATTTATATTCAAATTATATTATACCACACAGGGAGGGGAAAGTCAATGGGTTTTTGGAGTTTTTTAAGTCTCCTTCTGTAGTTTTCCGTATACAGACCTTAGAAAATTAACAAAATAACTAAAAAAAGAGGCATAAAGCGACGAAAAAAGTGAAGTCCAAAACAAGAAAATTTCAAAAAACTATTGACATTTGAACGAAAATCGAGTATAATTATCCTTGTCGTGTTTTGCACACATTTCAGACAGAGAGGAGAGAGTCATGCATCTGGATCTTCGTCCCATGCTACGTGGGGAAACCAACCGGATTGAAATTGATTTTCTTCTTGATCCCGAAGCTTTGGGCGGCGTTGAGTTCCCTGAACAGGCGCGTGTCAATGGAGAGATCACCAATCGAGGCGGGTATATGCGGCTGGAGGCTTCAGCCCAAATTCCTTATCGAGGCGTGTGCGCCCGTTGTCTTGATCCTGTGAGCGATGTCTACGTCCTGCCTTTTGAACGTACTGTGGTGACCGAAGGAACGCTTACCGAAGAACAGGAAGAAGACAACGTGGATGAGTTTGTGATCATCCAAGGCGGTTTTTTGGATATTGATGACGCGGTTCGCGAAGCTTTGATTTTGAGCTTCCCCATGCGTCTCTTGTGTTCTGAGGATTGCCCGGGACTATGTCCTAAATGCGGGAAGCCCAAAAGAGAAGGCTCATGCGGATGTTCCGACAAAGAGATCGATCCTCGTTGGGCGGTGTTGGCATCTCTTCGTTTCGACGAAGAAGATGGAAATGAAGACGGGAAGTCATGATGACTGTCTTTTGTGTATGTAAGACAAAAATCAAAACAGAATGATACCCATTTGGGTGGTCAGATAGACGAAGCAGAGCGGTTGCTTTGTTTCGGAATGCCCAGGAGGAGGTGGCAAAATGGCAGTACCAAAGCGTAAAGTTTCCAAGGCTCGCAGAAATACCAGAAGATCCAACAACACCAAGCTGACTGTTGTCGGTCTTTCCAAGTGTACCAACCCCGAGTGCAACGAGATGATCAAGAATCATCAGGTTTGCCCCGTTTGCGGTTTCTACGCAGGCAAGAAGGTTCTGGACATTAAGCAGGACGCTTAATGCATATCCGTGCTTTGCAAAAAACAAAAGGGACTCTGTATACCCAAGAGGTATGAAGGAGTCCCTTTTGTTCATCAAAAAGGACTGTTCTCGAAGGAACAGTCCTTTTTAATTTATTGAATCTGAGTCTGCATCTGGATATCTATCATGCTTTGATCCAAAGTCTTAACTTCCGGGGGAAGAATCACATTAGCTTCAAATCCGTGGGGAACGCAGACTTGCAGGGTAAAACGCTTGCCGTCATATTTCCAAAACACCGACACGGTACCCTCGGTAAGCTCTACCGTACCGCGTGCCCAGCGCAGCCCTTCTACGTGGGGGGCAATGGTGATACGCTTGGATCCATCCTCGCCGTAGAGAGGGAACCCGATGCCCAACACGTCACGCATGAGGTGGACGCCCGCGTGCGCGGTAAAGCCGTGGCATCGTGAGGAAGTATCAATGATCTGATTTTCCCACAGCGTCCCCGGTCCTTCACGGAGCTGAGGCTCGTAGATCGCCAGCATATCCTGATACATTTTGTCGTACGCACCCATGCGGGTCAAGAGATCAAGACGGATGCAAAGACCAATGAAAAGCTGGCTCTTACCGATCATGGGGTCGGTCGCGTATGTGGGCGCGGGTCCCATGCGGTTGATCACCGCTTCCTCCATGAGAGGTGCCTCGCCGGGAAGGAACAGACCTGCCCATAAAGCCGTGGCCATGCCGGATTCGGAGGTCTTACCACGCCCGTGAAGTCTGCCGTCGCCACCCAGCTCAAAACTGTCGGGGAAGGTGGTGAGGGACGCAAGTCCCAGCTCGTTTTCCGCCAGAATGGCATCGCGGAGGATGCTTCTCATTTTTTCACCCAACTCGATCCAATCGGCACGTCTGTATAGCCGCCCAAGTCCCGTCAGCATATAAGCGTACAGCGCGTTGGCAGGGGTAGAGATGGGCTGTTGATACTCGCTCCCGTTGGACATAGACCAGTCAATGAACAGCCAAGGCAAATTTTCCAAAAGCCCGCTTTGACCAATGAAATCAAAGCTACCCTTGACAAAGGCCGCCACACGGTCAGCATACTCATCGCGAAATTCGAAATCACCCGTCCGCTCTACATATTCCACCAGCTCACACATGAGCCAGAAGGTCCAGGTGGTGATACCCGTCATAGCCCTGAAGTCAGGCTTATTTCCCGGATAGACCTCGGGGAAGAAGCCGTGGAACATTCCCTCGGCGGGGGTCAGAAGGAAGTTTTCAATAAACTCTTTCTCCACACGGGTGTCGGACAGCATCATTTGTGCCGCCCGTGCCGTCCACAGCGAGTCGCAGAGCCAGCCCCCCCGCTCACGCTCGGGACAATCCATGAAAATATCCATGGTATTGAGAATGAGGGTCTTCTTGGCGGCGTTGTAGAGACGGTTGATATTGTCGTTCGAGCATTGGAAACCCGAGCGCATCTCGTCGGGGTAGGCGTAATCAAGCATGGAAAGATGCCCAAGGCTGACATCTCCCGTCCCGCGGAAATAAAGCTTGATATACCGTGCAAGGCAGGGCTCCATGGTGACAAATACCTGCCTCATGCCACCGCTGACGTGGAGTCTTGTCACAACGTCGTGGTAGTAGGGGATGGAACCATTCAAATTCAACAGCTCGCTGTGGACAATGTCCACGATGCCGTCGTGAGCGCATTCAAACGCAAGATTGATAAAGCCTACGCGGCTCTCACCGCCGTCAAAAAGGACGAATTTATCCCCTTCGCCATCCAGGAAAAGGGATTCTTTTCTTGAACGCAGGACACTGATACCGTTAAAAGCACGTTCAACGGTGCGTCGGCAGTCCTCCAAAGGGTGCTCGGGGAGAGTAGCGTAGTAAGGAGAATGTTTCTCGTAGAACAAGGTCGTCAAGGGCATGTCTTTTTCAATAAAGCAGGAGCCGTATTCCACAAGCTGTGTGATGGGATATTCCTGCAATGTGGGTTGCAAAGCCTCATGTGTCAGATACGTGGGAGCATCTGCTTCGTCCATGGGGACAGCCGGCACAAAGTCAGCGCGTCCTATTGCCCAAGCATAGTATTCATCGTCGAGGAAATAGACCTCGGCGGCCTCGCGGCTGTGAGAAATTCGCTGGGCGTGGGGGGCACGAGCGGCAAGACGCAAGACCTGCCAATCGTTCGAACCGGTGGCGCAGACCACGTCGCCGTCCACTGTCAGCTCGCCGATGAACATACCAGGTTCCAAGGTGGAGTCGTTGGAGTAACCACCGTATACGTCGCCGTAGACCATGACCTCCACAGCTATATGGTTGATGCCATCGTCCAATAAATAGGGGGTTACGTCTACCTCGTCTACACGAGCGTAGCCGTGAGCGGTACGTGCAGGGCCGTGCATAACGAGTTGACCGTTGATGTACAGGCGGTACATGTTACGTCCTGTCAGGGCAAAAACAGCCTCACTAAAATAGTCAACCGGCTCAAAAACGGTATAGAAACAATAATGATTAACAGCTTCTTTATTTCTCTCCGCCGCCTCTACCCCTGTGAGGGGGTAGAAGATACGACGGGCTTTTTTGAAAGTGTATTTTTCCATATAGAAGGCCTTATTTCTGAATGAAGGTGTAGCTGCCGGGTTGAAGCTCTATCTCCAGGCACTTGCCGCAATAGCAGACCTTACCATCCGAGAACTTCTTGTCCACGCCGTTGACGGTATAGGTTTCAGCATCAGACAGCATGGGCAGATACAGAGTGGTGACCACGGGGACGGTGCATTCATAAACGAAACCGTCGGTCATGTCCCAAGCCGACTTGATGGTGCCCACGGGGGAGTCAAAGGAGGTCTTGACCCACTTGATGAGAGACTGACCCTCGGGGATCTCGTCGGGTGTACGGGTGTCAGGCTTGGGCTGGAGAATGGGATGAGCAAAGCCGGGAGCGTTTTCGGTGGTTTCGATACCTGCCATGTGGCGGTACATCCACTCCTGAATGGCACCGTAGGCATAGTGGTTGAAGGAGTTCATGGCCACGTTGCCAAAGCCCGTAGCCTTGGTGTAGGAGTTCCAACGCTCCCAAATGGTGGTGGCACCTTGATAGACGCTGTAGAGCCATGAGGGATTCTCTGTCTGCAAGAGAAGGGAATAAGCCAGATTATTCTCGCCGTTCTCTGCCAGCACCTCATTGAGGATACAAGTGCCCACGAAGCCTGTGGACAGTTTGTAACCGTTGTCAATGATTTTCTTCTTGAGGGCAGCCACAGCCTCTGCCTTCTTGTCTTCGTCCAAAAGACCGATGCGAAGCACCAAGAGATAAGCGCATTGGGTGCGATGCTCTGGTTTCAGCATACCGTCCTCACAGTAGGTGGCACGGAAGTACTCACGCACCTTGTCGTAAGCCTCCCTGTAGTGAGCGGCACGGTTATTCTTGCCGATGGCCTTGGACATAGCCTCCATATAGATGCAGTCAAGAGCATGGTAAGCCACGCAAATAAGACGGGCATCGGTGGGTTCATAAGCCAGCCAGTCACCGTAGTGAGGATTGGGTGCCATCATGTTGGCACCCTCCAGCCAACTTATATACCGCTCCATGGAGGCGTAATGCTCCTCAATGATAGCAGTATCGGCGTACATTTTCCACATGGTGTAGGGAACAATGATACCTGCGTCGCTCCAAGCAGCACCACCGAAACCTACCACACGAACGGTGGGGATAACGTCGGGATACACGCCTGCCTCGTTTTGAGAGTCACGGGCATCCTGTAGCCACTTGTGGAAGAAGCCGTCCACGTCGGCGTTGTAGGCGGCAGTACCGCAGAAGGCTTGGGTGTCGCCCGTCCAACCAAGACGCTCGTCACGCTGAGGACAGTCGGTGGGAATCGATAAGTAGTTACCCCGTTGACCCCAGATGATGTTAGAGATAAGCTGGTTTACGTCGGCGTTGGAGGTGACCATATTACCGGTCTCACGGGTGGCTGAGCCGATGACAGAGCAGGCAAGACCTGTGAATGTCATGTCATCTGTAGCGGAGATCTCCAAATAACGGAAACCGAAGAAAGTGAAATTGGGGCAGTAGTATTCGCCGTTTTCATCACCACGAAGCACGTAATATGCCTTTGCTTTGGCGGAACGGTAGTTGATGGTGTAGATAGAACCCTCGGGATTATCGTTGCCGCGGGATTCCAGACCCGAGTCGTTGAGCATCTCGCCCACGCGCACCTGAATCGATGCGCCTTTGTTACCCTTAACGGTGAAGGTGGGCCAACCCACCATATTTTGTCCCAAGTCAATGACAGCAGTTTCACCCTGTTTCAAGGTAAAGCTGTCTTCGCCTTTAAACTCACGCACTACATGAATCTTGCCGTAGTCCGAACCGTTATCCTCGGTACCATTGTAGATCACGATGGTTTCGGGAGTACGAGTCAGACCCTCGCGCACCATGATGGTAGGACCCACATGAGGGGTCACGAAAATATCGTAGCTCTCGGTTGTAACAGCCTCCCACTTCAAACAGTTGCAACCCTGAGAAAGTCTTGCAAAGGTGGGCTCGTTAGCATCATACAGTTCTCCATCCCAAATGTCAGAGGTGCGGACGGCACTGCCCCAGGAAGCTTGCCAAGAGTCATCGGTATACAGATGACGCTCTCCGTCGGCATCAAGAAGATGGATGGCGGCTAGAAGGGAAATATGGGTTTCTCCATATGTACCAAGAGAAATGCGTCCGTTCCACCAACCGGGGGCTACGGCGACGAGCAGGGTGTTCTCGCCTTCTTTAAGATAGGGTGTAAGATCGTAGGAATAGTAAAGCACGCGCGCCTTGTAGTCGGTCCACCCGGGCTTCATTTCGTCGTATACGACGTTGCCCTTCTCATCTTTCCGACCCACGCGCTCACCGTTGATCCACAGATCAAAAACGCCAAGAGCAGTGGCATCCACACGGGCAGATTTCAAGCCGCTTACAGTAAACTGCTTTCTGAACAGGGCAACACCGCCCGCGTCAGCGATGGGGGCGAACTGATCGGAGCGACCAAGGGCGTTTTCCCAGGGATTCTTTTTTTCGGAATTCACAGGGTTGGGGTTAGCGTAGGTAATCCAGACGGCGCGACCGTCAGTCATGTAATCTTTGCTCATGTTTTTCATCCTTTCAATTTAGGGTAGGAAAATTCCGTGTATAGTATACCATACGACGGGGGGATTTGGCAATAGTTTTGGGCAAAAAATACAGAAAAAAGATGTATGGAAAAACCCCTACCCTCTGATACAGAGAATAGGGGAAGGAGAGTATAATTTTTATCGGTCATTCTTGACTTTGCGGTTGATTTCTTCGCAAAGGGTGAACATATCCATGTCGTTTTTCACAGGCAGACGCAGAAGTTCTTCGCTGTCTCCCATGATCAAAAGCTCGGTCCATTTAGCTGAAGCAGGCTTCTTAGTGTTGGTCAGAGTAATGGTTGTGGTCTGTTCACATAGCTCTGCTGAGCGGATATCAGAAAACGGAAGGATGACTTCAACATCCTCAAAAGCACCTTCTTCTTCTCTCGGCAGTGTAAGGGACAAAGTACGGGAGCAGACAAGCAAGGCATCATTTGTGAAGAAAAAATGGGATTTGACAAAACGGTCTGAAACCAAAGTGCTGTTTTTGCCACGCTTGAAATAAGCGGCGTCGGCTCCCATGTGATAGGCATCGGTTTCCACGCTTGCCGGTTGCCTTAAAACGTAACGGTGATAGTCCTGTCGTCCTGTGATACAGGTATCATAATCCGTCAGGCGATGGTTCTTTTCTTCTTCCATGTCGTTATCACTGATATGTCGGCTGCTGAAAACCAAAAAGAGGATCAGACCTGCTGGGGTGATCACACAAGGTACGTAATAGGAGGCGGCTGACCAACCAAAGTAAAACCAGACAACACCGACGATCATCATGCCTGCGCCGATCAAGCGCCAAAGATCATTTTGACGGTAGTAAAGCGTACCGTCTTTATGCTGTATTTTCTTGCTCATGTGCATTTCCTTTCAAAGGTTTGGGTGATGGTATCAGTATAGCATGGCGGTCATGAAAAGTCAAGCAACCGTTAGTTGAAGCTCGTTCAACCGCAAGGATTGATGGGTATTTTCGGGGTTTGGGATTGCTTTTTTATAGGATCTGTGCTATAATAATAAAAAACAATTGAAGGAGATGCTTATGTTGGAAATCGGTATAAAAGCACCTGACTTTACGCTTTGTGATAAGGCGGGAAAATCAGTGTCATTGTCAGACTTTCGTGGAAAAAAAGTCATTCTGTATTTTTACCCTCGGGATAATACGCCGGGCTGTACCCGTCAGGCGTGTGCCTTTGCAGGCGCCTACAACGCCTTCCGTGAAAAAGGGGTAGAGGTCATCGGTGTCAGCAAAGACAGCGTGGCATCTCACGTCAAATTTGCCGAAAAATATGACCTTCCTTTTGTTCTTTTGTCTGACCCCGAATTGATCGCCATCAAGGCCTATGGCGTGTGGCAAGAAAAGAAGCTTTACGGCAAGACCAGCTTCGGCGTGGTTCGTACGACTTTTGTTATTGATGAAAACGGTCTGATCGAGCGTGTTATGCCCAAGGTCAAGCCCGATACTAACGCTGCGGAAATTTTGGAGAGCCTATGAGAGTTGAAAGCATTACAGCACATAGAGATCAGATCCTTCTGATCCTGTCGGAGACCTCCGATGACATTCTGACCGCCGTCGCTCGTGTACCTCTTATTCACGCTGGTCAGACGGAGGACAAGTATCCCGGTCGCATCCTTATGACTATCAGCGGAACGGGGAGTACCCTCACGTTCCCCCGTTACGCCGGGGACTGCGACCTCCTCACTTGCCGTTTCGAGACCACCGCCAAGGGCGAGATGCTGTCGGGCGTCAAATACGTCACCGACTTTTCCGAGGACTTTTCCACCGCAAACGACCCTGCGCCTGCCATCACCCGTCCCGTGGGCACTTGGGTCACCTCCACCGAGGAGGATATGGACTATCTGGGCTTCGGTTGCATGATGACAGAGGTCAACAGCACCTGGATCCAGACCGTCACCCCCGCCCCCGATGCCATCGAACACGTTTGGAACGGTAAGACATACTATTTTGATCGGGAGACCATGGAGCTCTACGATAGACTCATGCAGCCCTGCATCAAGCGGAATATCCCCTGCCTTGTCCGCCTCATCAATCGTTTCAGCTACCGCCTCCGCGGCTCGGACGACACCCTCCGCAAGGTCATCGGTCATCCCGACTACGAGGACACGGGCTTTAATGAGCAGATGAGCGCCTTCAACCTCCGCACCGAAGAAGGATTGAATATGTATTGCGCCTGCGTGGACTTCCTCTGCGCCCGCTACGCAGATCCCCGAAGCCCGCTGTTCTGCTCATGGATCACCGACGTGGGCAACGAGATCAACGCCCAGGCAACCTGGCACAACTGCGGTGCCATGACCTGCCGCGACTACATGGAGGAGTACACCTCGCAGATCCGTATCGCTCACCTCATCGGCAAGAAATACAACGCAGGCTTCCGTGCCCACGTCTCCTTTGACCATCATTTCGCCATGCGGTACAAGCCCGACGAAATGCGTTACTATCCCGCCACCGAGTGCCTGGCCTACCTTGCCGCCTATAGCCAAAGAGATGGCGACTTTGATTGGGGCATCTCGGCTCACCCCTATCCCGAGGATCTGTCCCGCCCCGATTTCTACCACGATGTGACCGCTGTGTTTTCCTTCGACAGCCCCCGTGCGACCATGAAAAACCTGGAGATGTGGCAGGCAGTTGTGGATCTTCCCGAGATGCAATATCGAGGTAAGTCCCGCCGCGTGGTCTTTGACGAGCAGGGCTTCCATACCCGCGATGACGACCCCGAGACCGAGAACAAGGGTGCCGCCGCCTTCACCCTGATGTACCAGAAGATGCGGAAATGTCCCAACATCGACCAGTTCATCATCAACCGCTATGCCGATATGCCTCTCAACGATGAAAGCGGACTCCATTTGGGACTGCGCTACGAAAAGGGTTACGCCGACGAGCAGCATCTTTTCATCAACCCCGGTGACTATAAAAAAATCTGCTTCGCCATCCGCGATATGGAAACGGATAGGGAAGCAGAATGGGTTGCGTGGGCAAGAGACTATATCGGGGAAGCTCTGTTTGACGAGCTGCTGGATCCCCCCATGCCCGAGAAAACGGACTATTTCAAAAAGATCATTGAAAGCATATGATCCCAAAAGGGAAACGATATGAAGATCGAATTGGCATCATTTATTTTCTGCGCTTGCTTTTTCTGCGCTTACCAACAAGTCCTGCAATCATTGTTACGAATATAATAACGAAACAATGGACAAGCAAGACAATGATATTCAATAGCACCGCATCAATTGGGAGCAAAAGCATTTCATCAATCACGACTAAAGCAAATGATAGTAATCCCAAGAGATAGCCTTGGATTTGGATGATCAGCATTGGCATAATGACACCGTGTTTGCTTGCCGATTGTCCTTGCATACCTTTGAATAAAAATCCCAGTTTCTTAATTTTGTATAGCATAAATTGATGCTCATCTATGCTTTGGTAGGCTGTTCGTTGTGAAAAAATCGGCGTGGCTATGATAACAAACGAAAAAAAGAGGCTGTATAATATAGCTTTCATTTTCACACCTTCAATGGAGATTTTCAAGTTTGAATCATATTATAGCATATTGTAGTCAAAAAATCAACCATTTCGTGTGACATAGATCAAAAATAAGGAGAAACACCATGTCTGAATTTCTTGAAACCCTGCGGGGCATATCCCCCATCCTCGTCTGCCTCCTGGTTTGCGCCGCCAAGATCATCGAGATTACCATTCAATCTCTCAAAACCTGCATGATGGTCAAGGGTCAACGCCTCAAAGCCGCGGGGCTTGGTTTTATCGAATGCACCATCTGGGGTCTGGTCATCTCTACCCTTATCGGCACCTTGGGCGATAACCTCCTGTTGCTGGTATTCTATTGCATCGGCTACGCCACGGGTCTGTTCCTTGGCTCTACCCTGGAGAGTAAAATTGCCCTAGGTACGTCTAACCTGGAGCTGATCGCCAACGACGACAGCACCAAGAAGATCACCGACTATCTAAAGGCCAATGACCGCGGTTATACCGTCCTTGAGGGGCACGGCTCCAAGGAGAAGATGAACATGATCTTCATCGTTCTCCCCCGCAAGGAGACCCCAAAGACCCTCAAAGAGATCCGCAAGGTCTGTGATAATAAGGTCTTCGTGGCTGTTTCCGAGGTCAGTAAGTACGCGGGCGGCTACGGGATGGTCAAATGAGCAGAATCCTATCATCAAGAAACCCTGCCTTCGGCATTGTCCGAAGGCAGGGTCGTTTTTCATATTACAGGTTGTAGTATTTATCGAACTCGGCAGGATGAGGTATCTTCGACAGCTCTGCGCACTCGGCTCTCTTGGTCTTGATGAAATTCGTGAGAAGCTCCTCGGGGAAGACACCGCCTGCGGTCAGGTAGTCGTGATCGGCCTCCAGGGCGTCCAAAGCCTCGGGAAGGCTGGTGGGCAGCCCCTTCAACTTGGCCTTCTCTTCGTCTGACAGGTGGAACAGGTTGAAGTCGTAGGGACCCCAGCCCTCGGCGTGGGGATCGATCTTGTTCTTCACGCCGTCCAAGCCTGCCATGAGGATGGCGGCGTAGCAGAAGTAGGGGTTGCAGGTGGCGTCGGGGTTGCGGAGCTCGAAGCGGCGCTTGTCGGGGCTCTTGGCATAGGCTGGGATACGGATGACTGCTGAGCGGTTGGAGGTGGCGTAGCCCACGGTGACGGGAGCCTCAAAGCCGGGAACCAGAC
>JAZSFA010000132.1:0-9403 GCA_045531965.1 Eubacteriales bacterium | reverse complement strand
CGATCTTGAAATGTCATCGCAAAAGCTCAATGTTCCAATTGCTTTTTTAGCATAATCAGGAATTTTGGATTCACTTGCTAACTCTGAAATATCAAACAACTCATGCGATACGTTTGCATTTGTTTCTCCACCGTTGTTCTCTCCGCCCTGGCTGTCGTTGTTTTCGCCGCTTTGGGAAACGCCGGGGTTATCCTTATCGGGATCGGTTGTGTTGTTATCTCCGCAAGCTGCGAGAGAGAAGATCATCATACCTACGAGAAGTAGTGCCAATATTTTTTTCATTGTAATTTCCTCCGATGCAAAACGCTGTTACTTACCCTGCCACTCTTCCTCTGCGCCTTCATTTTCGGAGGTCACGATATCAGCGCCAGAGGGAATATCGATCTTATAGGGAGTTTCAAATTTCTTGCAGGTAAATTCTGTACTTCCCGAGCCCTCGGCACCTGCAGAAGCGCCGAGCTTCCAGGAAAGGCACATACCGGTTTCAATATCTATGCAGAAGGTATATTCCATACCGTATCCGAAAAGTCCGATAGAGTAGGAGAATTGATCACATTCTCTGTCCGCCACCTTTTCGCTCGTCTTCTTCATAGGTGTGCCCTCGAACATTTTATAATTCCCGAGGTAGCCGAAAAGCGCGATCGTGTAGTAGGAACAGCTTTCTTCCATCTGCTCTCGGGTGATGCCTGCTTCTTCATAGACGGTCTCTGTCATCAGCCACTTACCATCCTCCTGTTTGGTGTATGTAACTGCTTTGGTATCGTCCGAGAAATCAACGATAAGCTCATCGCCGTCGCCGCAATAATAAAAAGCGGTGGGGGTTTCGGCATAGATGATCTTTTCGGCGGTGGGAGTTTCGCCTGTTTCGATATTTACGATGCTCATTTCTATGTAAATACCGTCTTCTTCCCTCATCTTCTTGAGATTTTCTTCCATTTTCTCATAGTCGTAATCCATTGTTACACCCTCGTTGCCGCCCGTGAGTATCGATTCGAGATCGCAGGACGTAAGCGAGAGCAGCATAATAGCCGCGAGTAAAAGCGCAAAAAGTCTTTTCATAGTTTTTTACTTCCTTTCTTATTTGAGTTTTGCTCCGCAGGAGGTACAGAATGCCGCTGAGGGAGCATTTTTGGTGCCGCACTGACCGCAGAAGACGGGGCTCTCTGCATTTGCAGTCGGAGCGGGAGGCGGTGAGGTGGTTACAGTCTGAGGCTGAACGTATTCGAAAGCAGGAGCAGCAGCTGCCGCAGCTCCCGCATAAGCCATCTCGGGGTTTTCTTCCTTTCCCTTATTGAAGAGTTCCTTGAATTTGCCCGAAAGTCCGCAAAGCTTTTCATAAAGATCAAAAGTGATCTCGGTCGTCTGTGCCGCTTCCATATAACCCGCCATAGTCTGGCAGAGGATAAAACTGTCAAGGAACGCAAACTTGACCACCCATGTAAGCAGGCATGAGATAAGGAATGCAAGCAGTCCGCTCCAATCAAATACTCTGAAAAGCAGACCGATCGGGATAAAGATGACAATTACGGTCAGAATGACGGCAAGGATAACCTTGAGCATCGTCTTTGCCGCGTTTCCAAGCAGTTTTTTGATATTCTGTGCATAAACTACAACACCGTCACATGCGCTTTCAAATGCACCCTGTTCTTTCTTGTAGAATGTATAGCCAAGACAGCATTCGTCCACGTATCCCAAAGAGAGCTCGACAAAGAATTTTGCAAGGTCCGCAACCTTATCCATACCGGGTATAAAATCCAGGAAATCCGCAACCTTGCCAATACCTCGCTGGATCTGCTTTACAGCACCGCTGACCAGCTTATCTACCGCAAAAAATACGTTTGAGGTGACAAATCGCTCCTTGACTTTGCCTATGCCGTATTTTACCTGATTTGCGGGAACCTCGCCCGTGACAGCCGCTTCGGCAATGACGGAAATATGTCCTGCCTTGACCATATATCCGAGATAGTGCATCACTGCAAAACGAACAACTCCGACAGCTCCGCACCAGATAAGAAATCCTACAACAATACCTCCGTCACCGAAAAGATAGCCGATTCCAAGACAAAGTGCAAGAATAATGCCGAGGATCAGCACCATAGCTCCGCCGAGCAAGAGCTTTGCCCAACAAAAAGGCAGTGTTTTAGTGAATAATTTTCCTGCTTTCATAAAAAGTAACCTCCGTTATTATCTGAATAAACTTTTAAAATTAAATGCTTGAGTAGGCTCGGTTTTTACATAATCGAAACCGCCCACAGGCTCGCCGACCGAAAAATAGATAGTTGGGGACTCCGCGCCTCCCTCGAAGCAATGCTCCGTGTCTGCACGGTAGCAAACATCTCCTATTTTTTTAAAAAGTATTTCCTCCGAAGGATACTGCCCGGCAGGGCGGAATCCTTCAGCTCGCAAAAGTGCTCGGTAATCTTCCACTGCTTTCTGCGCCAAATAGTTATTCGGGAAAGTAACGCAAAACCACAGATAACCGTCGTCCTGCTCAATGCAAGGGTCGCTTCCGCCGAGATTCCATTTAGGATAAGCGGGAAGTTTTGCATCCCACTCTGCCATAACGCCTGCAAATTGTGCAGCAGCTCTTTGTTCCTCGGCTATCGCAGAGGGAAGTTTAGTGCCGCACGCACTGCAAAATTTCATTCCGAGATCATTCTGCTTACCGCAACTTGTGCAGACAGCGCTTTCGGCAAGTGTCTGATCGGGCAACCTTGTACCACAACGGGGACAGAATTTGTTGTCCGCAGTTGCCGCCGTTTCGCAGGATGGGCATATCTTCATATTTTTGCTCACCTCTGTCACATATCCTTGCGCTGCGCGCTCAAGATTTGCCATTGCACCCTCGAATCCGCCGGGGGTGCTTTGAACTGTTTGATTATTTGATGCCGAATCAAGCCTTGCAGCTGTCTTATTTGCAAGCTCGGTCGCCTTGGGTTCGACCGCTGTGCGCACTGCCTTACCGACAGCCTGACTCACGCCGCGGCTGATTCCGCGCTTTATTGCTCTTTCAAGAAAACTCAACTCTTTTCCTCCTTTTCGTTTTTGAGCTTAAGGCACTCGATGCATATTCCCTGCTCGTCTGCGAAGCAATCATCGCATACCCGTCTGCCGCAGACGGGACAGAGGTTAAAAAAGATGAGAACCTCTTTGTTTGCTCTTTCGTATGCGTCCCCATGATCGCTTAGCCACAAAAGCTCCCGCGCTCGCCGTTCGGAGGCACTTATAAAAAGCTTGGGTTTAAACGGCGGCTTGAAGCTGTAGCTGACTGCCTTGACAGGCTTTGCGCATAGATCGCAAAAAAACGTGAATTTGAATGATTCGAGATCCGAATCATCCTGATATTTTTTTGTTACAGGTTCTAACATTGCTGCCTCCTTTCACGGGATATATAAACACGGCCTGACGCTATCCTTTAACGGATGACCGCTTTTATGACTTAATTATACCAAAAAAACGCAAAAAAAGTACCTACCGCAGGGGGGTAAAGCGGTAGGTACTGTGTATTTTTTGAATAATTTATTGCTTTTTTATGACTTTCGAATTTTGCTATCGATTTTAATGAAAAGCTCGTCCTTGTTTGCAACGCCAAGCTTACCGTAGATCCTTCCCGCGTTGTCCTTGACTGTGGAGATGCTTATTCCAAGGTAATAACCGATCTCGCTCTGTTTTTTACCCTTGAGCAACTCGCAGAAAACTTCGAGCTCGCGGTTGGTCAACAGATGAGTTTCAGCGGTAGCGGCAACGATCTTTTCGATCTCCTCGTCGGTGTATCTCGTCTTGACGATCTTCTGCTCTGCTGCAGCTTCGGAGTTTGCCGCCATTTGTGCGGCTTGCGCTTCAGCTTCGGCTTTTTTCTTTTTGTTATAGATAAAGAACCAAACCGCGCCGCCTACTATCAAGAGGACAACGGCGGAGATCACGATCACGAAAGCGGTGGGAAACTCGGATGGAAGCGTGACTGCTATCGGTTCGTAAAAAGCATAGTAGGTTACGTTCTCGTCGGTCATAAAGCTCGCGCCGTCGGTGAGCTGTTCACCTTCACCATTTGCAAGCGTGAACCATCCGACAAAGGTATACCCCGCACGTTCAATAACCTCAGGGAGAGAAAGTGCTTCGCCAAAGGTCTGCTCTGCTTCGGTCTTATTATAGCCAAAGTCGAAGGTTATCTTATAGGTATTTGGGGTATATACTGCATAAATGTCCACATTTTCGGTTTCATTGCCAACCACTAAAGGACTGCCCGGATCATAGTTCGTTTCTTCACCAAGTGTCCAAGAGGTCAGCGTGTATCCCGATTTTAACAGCTCGGGCAGTGTAGGTATCACGCCGGAAGGGATGGTTACCGTAAGCTTGCACTCGCCGTCCGCCAAGAATCGAAACGTTACGTCGTAATTGTTCGCGCCTACTGTAAATATGCCGTAATAATTTCTATCGCCCAACTTCTCCTTGATAAAATCGGTAGGAACCGTGGAAGCACGTACGAGACGCCCCTCCTCGTTGTACCATTCTGACGGGGCTGTACTGCCAAAATAGTTGTATCCGTTCTCCTCGGTGGGTTGCTCCGTTTTGGGCAGGTGCGTTTCGTATATACAGTCAACAACCAGATTTCCGTAATATTCGAGATAGCTTATATCAAAGAAATCGGTGTACCACGAAAACCAAAGCCATCTGTCCTCACCGTATCCCATATAGTCGGACATATTCATTTTGCAGGTATTGCCCTCTATCGTGCAGAACAGCAGCTCAACCGAGCGCGTGCTATAATCCATAGAAGGATTATAATCCGTGTAGATCGCACCCATTGCGTTTTCTGCGTAATTTTTGCGAATCTCGGTGTTGCTTATGGTTACGTTCGTTGCGCCGTTGAGATATATCGCGCCGCCAAGTCCCTGCTCACTGCATAATCCGAGATTGCCTGACGCACTCTCGGTTTCGGGAATTGCTTTGTTTTCGTTTATATAGCAGTCCTCAATATCCGCGCTTGATATAAGAATGCCGATTGCTCCGCCAAACGATGCCTTGTTTCCGATAATCATACAATTACGAACGGTAAGAGAGGAGTCGTCGTCACATCCGATTGCACCGCCGCTCAGCTTATCCGCCCAAAATCTTTCGCCGCCGTAATAATAATTTGCGTCGTTCTTCTCGAAAACGCATCCCTCAAAGGTAGCAACGGTATTTTTCACGTATACCGCTCCGCCGCCGACCGCATTTTGAACAAAGCCTGATTTGTTTTCCTTAAAGCTGCAATCCTTCACGTTAAGCGTTACGTTCTTGCCGGTTGCTTCAACGTAGACTGCACCGCCGCCGTACAGTGAGGCGTTGGACGAAAAGCTGCATCCCTCCAGATTCAGTTCCAACCGATACGGCACGTTGTCGCCGTGTTCCGCTTCAATAGAGGGAGTCAGCGTATAATCCCCATAAAACGCGCGGATGGCGGGACCGTACGTATGCATATAATTCTTGAATTCGCAATTTTTGAAGCTTGCAACCCCGTTACCATTGCACTCAACGGCATACTGATTCTTCAGTGGATACGGGGATAATTCCTCGCCCAAACTATCGTAGGAAAGCTTCCAATCCTCATCTGTCAGCGCGCCTGTGTCAAGTCTCTCGTCGAAGATGATACCCTCAAAAACAAACGACGAGCGGTCGCCGCCGATCTTCGTGCCACTCAGTATAAAGCTCGCGCCCCAAAAGACGGCGTTTCCGTCAGTCTTTCCGTTTTTGACCGTAACGCTTTTATCGATCGTGATCCTTTCAACCGTATTAACCGCGCCCGTATAAGGAAGCTCAAAGTCGATATCTCCGACGAGAAGCGTATCGCCGTCCTTTGCGTCCCTGAGAGCCTTTTCAAACTCTGCCCTCGTGGTGATCAGCTTTGTTTCCTGCGCGGACACCGCCATGGGCAACACAGAAAATATAAGACTCACGATCAGAAGTGCCGTAAATAAGCGCGTCATGTCTTTTCGTTTCATACAGACTCCACCTCACAAAATTCAATTTGATGCAAACAGTTGGTCTATCTACCGTATTATAACATAAATTTTGCTTTATTTCAAGGTCTGTAATAAAAAACAAATAATTATTGTTAATACTATAATCAACCAAACGGTTTACGGAGGTTTACATGGATAATATATGCGTATTAATATCGCAGAAAAGAAAAGAACGCGGTCTGACACAATCGGAGCTTGGGGCGATGCTCGGTATATCAGGAAAGGCTGTTTCCAAGTGGGAACGGGGATTGTCAAAGCCTTGTGACGAGCATTTGGAGAAGCTTATCGACCTGCTTGGTTTACCGGTCGAAACACCAATAACGCCGAAAAAAAAGGAATGTGTACCGAAAACTACTTTTTTATCTACCGTTCGTAAAGAGTTTATCCGAATCCTCGCTACGGGTGTGATGATCGGCGTATGTGTATGCAACTTGGCAGGAACGATATCAACCGAGTCGACCGTGGTTTACCTCGGTTTCTCGGTCGCTCTTTTCTGCTTTGGTACAATGGTTAAAGGATAAAAAGAAAATCGCTACCCTCGAAGGATAGCGATCTATTATCATTACTTCATTTTTATGATCTTTTCAACGTCGGATATATCGATATATCCTTTTTCTTTTGCGCTATCCCCGCCCTTTTGAAGCTCGCGCATCAATTCGGCAATTGCCTTTTTGATATCTTCGGTAGCCATATCACTTCATCTCCTTGTAGCGTTTCTTATACATCGGCTTGAGGTAGTTCTTCTGCATATCTCGCATAGAGCCAAAAAATGCTTCCTCGGATTTGGACATAATATGACGCTCGTCCTTAAGGCAGATAAGCTCCAACGTGCAGAAAAGATCTGCAACTTGAAACAGCCTGTAATCTGCGGGCATTACCTTACGGAACTCCGCTTGCGGAAGCATAACCGTGAATACAGATGCCAAGAGCTTGTTCAACTCAACTTGTCCATTATCGTAGTAAACGATGATCTTATCAAACCCCGCAAAGAAGGCGTATTCCTCGCGAATAAATGCCGAGAGTTGCTTGGAGAGTGCTACTGTCAAGCTGAGCGAGTCCGACATATGCTTCTTCTCAACCGAAAAGGTAATGTAGGATATCTCACAGTTCTTTGCAAATATTAAAATGCGGTTGAGGCATTTTCTACGTTCTGTTATTGAAAGATTTTGATAATCTTCTTCGCGGCGGATAATAGGTCCTGCGTGGAAGCAATGCTTCACGTCAAATCCAACATCTGTGAGTCCGTGCTCCAAATGACTGATCTGATCCTCGATGGAATTGCTTTGATCATGGAATACGAGTGTAAACAAATAAAATGGTGCGTGCGGCTCGTATGAACCGAAATCGCCCGACTCGTCAACGAATATACTTAGTTCGTTCATCATTCACACTCCATCCAAAACAAAATGGCGGGGAACATCCCCGCCGCAGGTGGACCCGGGTCTTACGACCAGCCCGTTTTCCTTGTCTGTATTATACCATACTTTTAAGAAAAATGCAATACCTTTTATCGAAAAAAATATTTCATTTTGCTTACGGGATTTCCACCCGATAATAGTATATGCATAGACAAGGAATTTAATACGAGAATCAGTTACTTGGAAGATATTTTCTTTCGTTGCTTTAAGTATAGAGCAGTTCATTGGCGACGTTTTCCTCTCGGTATGTACCTCCGATCTGTTCGTAAATGGTCTTTGCTTCTTTCATTTGGTTTGTTTCTCCGTACGTTTATTTTATCAAATCTTTATACCGTAAGGAAAAACGCGTACTTGACGGTTATCTTGTGTCCTTGCGATATGCGGCTTAGACGATCAAATCTCATAGTTCGTACGGGGTTCATATTGTTAACCATCTGACCGCCGATGGAGCCTGCCTGACGGGAGGTGAGGTCGCCGTTATAACCCTGGTTGAGAGTTACGCCTACTTCGTTTGCTGCCTCGTTCTTGAACTGCTCGAGAGCCTTCTTTGCGTTCTTGTTAGCCATTTTGAAATTCTCCTTATGCTTATAGCATTAATCTCTTTTGGTGTGCAATCGCTCGCGAAACTGACTCAAAGACTGTTGCCTCCGATATGCGTGCGAATGCAGAATCTATATCAATTGAGCCCGCAATCCGTCGGTGCATAAGTCGGAGCTCGATCTTCCTTCGCGCCGCCGTCTTGCGTTCTCTGCTAATATTGTTTACCGTATTCACTTTTATATGAATTCCTTTTTTTGATAAAAAAACACGGTGCCGCGCACCGTGTTTTACTTTTGATCCAAAATGCCGCGTTTCTTTGCCCAAAGCTTGAGCGCATCGGAATAGTCAGATAATTCATCAAGCATCACGAGAACCTTTTTGAATTCTTCCATCTCATTATCGGATATTTCATTATCTTTAAAAATCGTGCATATTGTATCGGTAGCCTTTCCGAACAAATGCATTGAACTTACAAGCGAAGTGGCGATTTTCGGGAAACTCAGTTCGTTGATCTCGGGATAATCCAAAAATTTACCTACCGGACATTCCTTCGAGCAATAATAAGAACAAAGTTCGGGAGCTTTATATGCTTCCGCCATAGACACGACCTCATCGGGTCTGGGCAAAATTCGCTCGTTTTCTATATTAAGCAAGCGTATCCGGTCAATTAAAAGTACCTCTCCGGCCTTTTCGGCAGATCTGAATTTCTGATTTGTTCTGGCAGCTCTTCTGCGTGCCTTTCTGTAAATACTGTCAGGCATGGTCTTCTCCTTAATAGCTTTTTTATAATTATACATCTTTTTACAAAAAAAGTCAATATATTTTTCTTACTCTCTCTTTTCAAATTTTACGGTATTTACTATTTACGGTTCTTCTGCTCAACGATATTTTTACAAAAAAAGCAGACAGCCCGGGAAGAGCTGTCTGCGGTTTTTGCATAAGAGTTGTAAATTATGAGAGTACGCTCTGAGTGCAAAGAGCGATTATGTAAGCCAGAAGGCCTGCAGCAGTGGGCGAGGAGATCCACGCGATACCGATCTTACCGAGAACCTTCCATTCAACGTTCTTGGGACCCTTGACAAGGCCTGCACCGATAACGGCACCGACAACTGCCTGAGATGTCGAAACGGGAATACCGAGGAGGATCTTCATAACGGTAATGGCAAGTGCGCTCGAAAGGATTACGAGGAAGCCGTCGATCTGGCTGATGTTAGCGATCGAACCGCCAACGGTCATCATAACCTTCTTGGAATAGGTAAGAACACCGACTGCGATAGCAACACCGCCGAGGATAGCGGTAAAGCGCGCATTGGTAAGAATGTTCGCGCCGACACCGAAGCTGTCGTAGTAGAACGCGGTAACCGATGCGGAGGAGTTGATACCGATGGTGTATGCGGAATACGCGCCCGCAATGATATAACCGATCTTGATGATCTTATCGTA
>JAZSFA010000009.1:0-45513 GCA_045531965.1 Eubacteriales bacterium | reverse complement strand
TGAATATGCCAACGGGTATCTCGCTTCGCTTCTCATGCTCACTCTTGGCTATGTAGGCGAGAACATCCTCAAGTCGGAGGCCAAGCGGGCTTAGGAAGACAACTGTTTGGTGCAACCCCTTGGCTCACAGAACGACATGGCTACGATCCGACTTTGAATATGCCAACGGGTATCTCGCTTCGCTTCTCATGCTCACTCTTGGCTATGTAGGCGAGAACATCCTCCTTTCTGATAGCATATTTGTGCGTAGGCGTGTTGCGGATTTCGCACGGAATGATGCCGTTCTGCAGCATCCACGCCGCTTTCCGTTTGCTGATATGAAGCATCTTGTAAAGCTGCTTCAAGGAGATGATCTCGCCGTTCTTCATGGGTTATCCTCGCTTTCGGTATTGATACTGAGTACACTCTCAATCGCTCTGCCGGCTTCGCTCTTGGCGTTGGCATCGAGGTGCGAATAGCTCTTCGGCATCGATGGTATCAAGTTTGTTCAGGAGATAGGGATTATAGAATCCATAATCCATTTACATCATTCCTTTCTGTTCCTCACGTCCTTTCTTTTTTAGATTTACGATGCATCAGCGTCACACAGCATATAGCGAATGACGTTGATTTTGGGAATCCTGAATCGGTTTCCCACGATTACGCCGTGGATCTGCGGATGCTTGGCAAGTTCAAGAGCCGCTTTGCGCCCGATGCCCAGCATTTTTTTGCAGATCACAAATGCCGACGATGTCGGGATAATCCGCAAACATCATCTGTTCGTAACTGGTCGTTTTTTCACTCATAAACGATTCTCCTTTCATTACGTAATGTAAAGGCGTAATCGTTTCGCAGGTGCACGGTTCGCTAATACAGACCTTTCCTTCGGAAGATCAGTTGATAGTAATGAGACACGATTCCTTCTTTGAGATCGCGAGGCGTATTCCCCCTTTGTCAAATTGAACATACCCCCCTCACGCAGATTGTGATAATTGCTGATTTGATGTGAAAAAGCGCAAATCCCATTGAAAGCTGCGCCGTTTTGTGCTATAATGATATATTATTTTGAAGCTTATGACAGACGATACTATGTTATGGAACGGAGGACAATGATCATGAAGAAGAAGCTATTTGTCGGGCTGATCCTTCTTGTCTGCGCAGCGCTGTTGCTCGGAGGTGCGCTACTTGGAGGATATTTGATCCGCGAACATCAACTGAATCAGATCTATGACCAAGCCAACGAAATTTTGGCAGCGCATGACGGACAATATAACGAGGAACGTATCCTGTTACAGAATACCGATCCCGAACGCGCAACCGAGCTTGCCCGGCGGTTGGGGGCTCAATTGCGTATCACTGAAAACGGTGAGTTTGCGGTATTGACCTTGCCTGCAGGCGTGACGGTCTCCGATGTCTATCGCGACAGAAAAAACAGGACAATGCTCACGGAGTTTACGCCCGACTATCATGTGTATCTGACAGATACCGAGGCAGAGGAAGGGGATAGTGTCCTCATGCGCCCCGACTATCAGGTGAGTGACCCGGACTACGTGCGGCAGTCTTACCTTGACTACCTTCAAATTGAGGATGCCTGGAATAGGACCATGGGTCTTCGCCCCGACGGAGAACGGATCACAGTGGCGATTGTCGATACGGGTATCGACACCGATCATCCCGAGTTTCTCCGTGCGGACGGGCAATCTCTCATCAGCTTGCAGTCCTATAATGCCAGCGAAGATCGGGTGGTATCCCTGTATGACAACGACCTGTCCATCATTGAAGACAGCGTAGGTCACGGTACCGCAGTAGCAGGCGTGATCGCCGCTCAGATGAATGCCGCAGGCACGGTGGGTATTGCTCCTGACGTGGAGCTTTTGATTATCAAATGTGAAACCGATGAGTCAGGCGCGTTTACCTCCTCCTCCGATGTCATTTTCGGTCTGTACTATGCCATAGAGCAGGACGTAGACGTGATCAATATGTCCCTTGGCGGCAGCCTGAACATTTTCGGACAGGTAATTCGTTTGGCAGTGGACAGCGATATCATTCCCGTTGCCGCCGCAGGCAACAACCAATCTGCTGATCCTGTGTATCCTGCTGCCGATTCCAATACCATTGGTGTCGGCGCCTTGGGAAGCGACAGTTGGACACTGGCAGACTATTCCAACTATGGGATCAACTCGGATATTGTAGCACCGGGTACAGTCTACACCACCACACTGAACGGCGGATATGCCACCTACCAAGGGACGTCTTTGTCAGCCCCCATGGTTTCCGCGGGTGTCGCGCTGTATCTGTCCCAACATCCCTATGCGGAGTTTGCCACCGTCAAAGCTACGGTGGAAGCGGCAGGTCTTGATTTGGGCGATCTTGGCAACGACGATCTTTACGGTTATGGCTGTTTGGATATCCATGCCTTGCTTTTGGAAGAGAAGGGAAGCATCACATACGATTATGGTACGGAAGAACTGGAGTCGACTTCCCAGATTTTTGTCCGCCAACATACCATTCAGCTGGTTCCCGAACCCGAAAGGGAAAATCTGGTATTCGACGACTGGTACTTTGATAAAGCTTACACAAAAGTCTTTGACTATGAAACCTATTTTTCCACGGTCTTTGTGGAAGACGTAACGCTTTATGCCAAGTGGAGCAATGAGGACGATGAAGAAGATACCGCCTTCCAATACGTGACTCTTTCCGACGGGACTCTGGAGATCACAGGCTATAAAGGCAAGCGGCGTTATCTGGTCATTCCCGATACCTTGGACGGTAAGACCGTTTCTGCTATCGGTTCTCGCGTGTTTGCCAAGAATAAGCGCTTGCGTATGGTGACCCTGCCCGAAGGGCTGGTCCGCATTGGCGACGAGGCGTTCTCCGGCGCAACTGCCCTTCGTGAGGTCCAATGGACCGGGGAAGCACTTACCACCATTGGCATGAGTGCCTTTGAGGGGTGTACGTCGCTGAAGTCCATCGAGCTTCCCGATAGCGTGCTGGTGTTGGGTGAGCGCGTATTTGCCGGTTGTACCGCTCTGCAGACCTTTACCATCTCCCCCGAAGCCATGCTGACAGACGTCGGCGCCTACGCTCTGTCCAACACCGCCATCCATGAGATCTATATCCCTCGGTACGCCTATATGGACGGTACAGTGTTCGCGGGGAGTACCGCTATGCGGACGGTCACGGTTCATCCCGATCACGCCGCCCTCAAGGTGATGGGACAGTCTCTGTATACGTCAGATGGTTCCACCCTCCTGTACCATCCTGCTGCATTGACGGGATCTTTCAAGGTGAACGCCGGTGTAACCACCATCGGTCATCATGCCTTCGCTTACTCAAATATCTCTTCTGTTGACCTGGGTAACGTTGTCACCATTGGCAGCCAGGCATTTGCCAATTCTGCCCGCTTGTCTGAGGTCAGCTTGCCCGATACAGTCAAAACCCTGGGCATTGGCGCCTTCCAGCTGTCAGGGTTGAAGACCATCCGTTTGTCTTCCCGTCTAATCGACCTACCCGACAGCGCATTCTATGCAACGAACTTGACGTCTGTCCATATTCCGGCGAGCGTGCAGATCATCGGGAATACCACTTTCCGTAATTGCGTATATCTCCGATCCGTCACGTTTGATGTGAACGCACAGCTGACGTCCATCGGTCAGGATGCCTTTAACAATTGCCGTTTGCTGAAGGACATTTCCTTGCCGCAAGGGCTCATGGCTATCGGAAGCGGCGCCTTTGCTTCATGTACGGCATTGACCGAGATCACCCTGCCGTCCGGACTTCGCACGCTGGGCTCAGAAGCGTTCTACTATTGCAGTCAGCTTACAAGCGTGATTTTTGCGGAAGGTTGCCCGCTGGTAACGGTATCCGAAGGATGCTTCATGCGCTGTGAAGCATTGACTGAGGTGACCTTCTCGGATGGTATCCGCATCATTGACGAACAAGCCTTCTCCTATTGCACCTCGTTGAAAACCTTACATTTCAGCGCAAACAGTCGTCTGACGACTGTCGGAGACTACGCATTCCACGGCACTTCCGCCTTGGAGGATATACAGCTTCCCGCCAGCGTTGAAAGCATTGGACAGTTTGCCTACGCCTTCAGCGGTTTGAAAGCTGTCCATTTGACCGACATGATGACGCAGATCGGCGCGGGTGCCTTCGGCGCGTGCTTTGATCTGACCACTCTCACCGTTGATGCCGCTAACCCCAACTATACCGCGGTGGACCACGTGCTCTATGACAAAGCTGTGACGACCGTCTATTGTGTCCCGTCCTCCCGCACGGGTGTTTTCACGCTGCCCCAAACCGTGACGATCACCGCCCCCTATTCTTTTTACTATGATGTGGCGATCACCCACGTCAATCTCCCCGCGGGACTGGAGGATATCCGTCAAAATGCCTTCTTCCACTGTGAGTCCCTCGCGACCATCGACATCCCCTATGCCGTCTTCAATATCGGCAGGGAAGCCTTCTCCTATTGTTACGATCTGCAAACAGTTACCTTCAGCCAAGGCAGCAGTCTCCAACGCTTGGGCTTCAAAACCTTTGTCTCTTGCGGCTTGGAAAGCTTCACCGTGCCTGCGTCGGTCACGCAAATGGCGCAGTATGTTTTCCGCGATTGCGATCGGCTGACCAAGATCACCTTTGCTGAAAACAGCCGCCTTTCCTACATCGCCGCCTATATGTTTGACGGATGTGACAGCCTCCGGGAGATCGTCTTCAAGCAGGGAAGCGCGCTGACCATGCTGCAGGCGCACGCACTGTCGGGGCTGACCTCTTTAAAATCCATTGATTTTGGTAACGCGCAGGTGACCGAGATCGACAATTACGCCTTTTACGACTGTGCCTCCTTGGAAAAGATGATCCTGCCCACGACCCTGACTTCCATTGGACGCTATGCTTTCTACGGCTGTCAATCCCTCAACCGTGTGGATATTCCCGCGCAGGTTGATCATATCGGCACCAACGCTTTCAATGATACCGACCATATCCGAATCTTCTTTGGCGCAGAGATCCTGCCACTCTATGCGCAGACAGATTGGGATAAGGGTATCGCAGGATATTTCCTTAATGCCAAGGACTATAAGATTACCGAGGAATGGGAATATGTGATCACCCATGCGAACACCGTTGCTCTCATCCTGTATAAGGGTGACGCCAAGGAAGTGCATGTGGATACCGTGGATGGTTATCCTGTGGTCAAAGTGGGTGCGCGCACCTTCTTCGGTCAACAGCAGCTTACCCATGTGACCCTGTCCGATGCTGTGACCGAAATCGGAAATCAGGCATTCGCGGGTTGCTCGGGGCTTTCTGCCTTGACGGTCCCCGCCTCGGTGAAGGTGATCGGACGCTCCGCTTTCGAGGGCACTCGGATCCACGTAACTTTGGCAGAAGGGAGCCGTTTGGAAGAAATCGGAGCATCGGCATTTGAAAATAACGTGACTTCCGCTATCGTCCTCCCCGATACCGTCCGCACCATTGGCGACCGCGCCTTTTATGGCAGTGCCCTCGCGACCCTGACCATCGGTAGCAACAGCCAACTGATCCATATTGGCAAAGAAGCGTTTGCGGGCGCGCAGTTGACAAGTTTGGCTTTGCCCGCTGCACTTACTTCCATCGGCGACGCCGCTTTCCGTGATGCGGAAAAGCTGACGTCTATCAGCTTTGCGGGAGGCGACGCACCGCTCAAGATCGGAAACAACGCTTTCCGTTCCTGCGGTCTGACATCGGTTTCCTTGCCTGAAAACGTCAACTACATCGGTGAATACGCCTTTGGCAGTTGTACGTCACTCCAAAAGATTGATGTTGCCGTGGGCAACCAAAGCTATACCTCTCGCGACGGTGTGCTGTGCGACAGTACGGGTACCGTGATCATCCAGTATCCCGCAGGTCGCAAGGGTGCTTATGAAGTACCCGCCGACATCCGTGTGCTGACCTATGCTTCCTTTAAGGATGCGATGGGGCTTACCCGCGTAACCTTTGCCTCGGGGAATGCCGTCCGCACCATCGGATGCGAAGTGTTCAGCGGTTGTTCTGCCCTTGTTGCCATTGACGTGCCCGACACAGTGGTCAGCATCGATCAGGATGCCTTCCGTGACTGCGTCAGCCTGAAAACCGTTTCTTTCGGGGAGGCTTCTGCCCTTGTCAGTATCAACGGCTATGCCTTCTTTGGCTGTCATGGATTGGAAACCATAAATTTGCCGGAAACCCTTTCGGATATGGCGGATTATGCGTTTGCCGACTGTGTTTCTCTGACAACCTTTACAGGCGCTACGGGACTCAGAAGCATCGGTGCCCATGCCTTTGACGGTTGTGTAAAACTTACCCACGTCCCCGTTTTGCCTAACCTTTCGCTGATCGATGCCTACGCGTTTGCCAATACAGCTGTGACCGAATACACCTTGCCTGCCCGCGTCAGCGTAATCGAGCGCACCGCGTTCCACGGCTCGGCTTTGACAGCGATTTATGCCGATGAGGAGAATCCTTACTACGTCTCCATGGAGGGTGTCCTTTATGAATCCTCCGCTGCTTCAGCGTCGGACTATGATGCCATGGCGATTTGGCCGTCGGCTCGGATTTTCGTTGTTGGCGAAGGAAAAACCACGGTGACAAGTGAGGACACCGAGCTGATCAGCCAAGGCTTGATTGGCGATAACTGGGTATTCGACGACAGCGTCACCGTCATCGGTGCCTACGCTTTCCGTAATTGTACCACCATCACCAAGCTAACCATTCCCGAACAGATCGTTCGCATGGAGAAATCCGCGTTTGCGGGTTGCGTCAACCTGACCGAGATCCGCTATAATGCGGTCTGCGCGGAGGACATGAAGGAGCAATGGAACTACTATGAAAACCACGTCTTCGACGGTGCGGGTATGCTTTCCGATGGCGTACACGTCATCATTGGTTCTAAGGTAACCAAGATCCCCGCCGCTCTTTTCTATCCCGCCGCATGGAGTGACAACGTACATATTGTCAGTGTGACCTTTGAAGATGGAAGTGTCTGTACTTCTATCGGTGAGGATGCTTTCCGTGATTGTCAGGATCTTTCCTACGTTCTCATTCCGGAAAGCGTGACTGCCCTCGGACACAACGCCTTCGGTGGAGACTGCCGTGCCGCCATCGGCTTTGTTGCAGACAAGCTGCCCGAGGAACTGGGCGGATTCTGGAACGGTCGGGGAGGCTATGCTCTCAATGTTCGGGAAATGCACCTGGAAAACGAGGCTGTTTACGCCATCGCCCATGATAACCACGCCATCCTCATGTCTTCCGAGACGACAGATGAAGCCGTGATGATCTCTGCGGATTTCCGAGGTGTACCTGTTACTGAGATCGGTAGCGCTGCCTTTGACAGTAACGAAACCCTTCTCAGCGTCACATTCCCTTCAACCCTGACGTCTATCGGAGACCGCGCGTTTGCCTCCTGTACCCGCTTGACCTCCGTGATCATTCCTCCTTCGGTCACCTACGTCGGCAGTCAAGCCTTTGCCGCGTGCTATGGACTGGAGAAGATCGAATACCGAGCTGTCAACGCTCAAGTGCCGGAAGGCTATGATACCCGCATCTTCATGAGCGTCGGACAGGATGCCGAAGCGTGTAGGCTGATCATCGGCGCTGAGACAGAACGTATCCCTGATTACCTGTTCTATGGCACTGAGATCAGCCATGTAACCTTGGAAGCGGGAAGCGCCCTCACCTATGTGGGACTGCAAGCTTTCAACAGCAGCGACCGCATTACAGAGGTTCAAATCGACGACCTCGCCGACTGGTGCCGCATCGACTTTGCCATCAAGGAATCCAACCCCTTGCAATATGCGGATACTCTGACGGTTAGCGGCACCCCTCTGACCCGGCTGACCGTTCCCCATGGCACCACTCGTTTGGGTCATTATGCCTTTGCGGGACTTGCCTCCCTTGTGTCGGTCAATTTCGGACAAGCCATGACCGAAATCGGTCAAGGGGCATTCTATGGCTGCACGGGACTTACCGAAGTGACAGTCCCCGCTTCTGTCACAACGGTGGGAGATAACGCCTTTGCGGATTGTTCGGGATTGACCTCGGTCGGCTGGTATACCGACCTTCCGGAGTCGGTCAATAACGCCTTCACGGGCGCGGGTCGGGCAGATACAGGCTTTACGGTAACCATCGGCGCTCAGGTGACGGCGGTTCCCGAGAAGCTGTTCAGCCATGCCGCACGGCTGACCCACGTGACCTTTGAAGACGGTACGGTATGTCAGACTATCGGCGCCAATGCTTTCAGCTATTGCCCGCTGCTTTCTGAACTGATCTTGCCCGAAACCCTGACGAGTCTTGGCAATTCCGCCTTCTATGACTGCGATGGGCTTACAGAGATCGTGATCCCCGACGGTGTCGAAACCATTGGAGACGCCGCCTTCTCCCTCTGTGACAGTTTGAAAGCCGTCACCATCGGTAGAGGCGTAAAAACCATCGGTCGGTATGCGTTTTACAGTACCGTTTCCTTGGAAACCATCCGCTTTAACGCGGTGGCGATGGAGGATCTGAACGGTGTGGGGCGCGTCTTTATCAATGCGGGCACACAAGGGCAGGGTATTGCCATGACGGTCGATGCCGATGTTACCCGTATCCCCAACTATCTGTTTGACTATATGACAGGCGACCCCCAGCACGCGTTGCGGGCTGTGTACTTTGAAGCCAATAGCCAATGCACCTCCATTGGCACGTATGCCTTCGAGGGCTGTGACCGCGTGGTGCTTGCTTTCTCGGATAACGACGTAGACGTGTCTTTGGCAAACACCCTGATCATCAACAGCTATCCCTGTCTATCGGGGGTCAAAGAATTGATCTATGGTGACGGCATCACCTATGCTCTGTGCCATGACGGCACGGTCAGTGTGGGACGGTATTACGGAAACGCCGCTGACGTAGTGCTGATGTCTCCCGTCACAAATGCCCCCCTGACCCGTATCGGTCCCAACGCGTTCAGAGATCTGCATGACCTGCATCGTGTGACCATGCTCGATACCGTCACAAGTATTGACGCTTTCGCTTTCTCCAATTGTGAAAAGCTCACGGCTGTAGAACTTCCCAAGCAACTGACACATATCGGTCAGTATGCGTTCCGTGGCTGTACTGCTCTTGACGGAATCCGTCTGCCCGACACCCTCAGGGTCATTGAAAACCATGCTTTCTTCAACTGCACGTCCCTGACGGAAGTGATCCTCCCCAAGCAGCTTCAGTCCTTGGGTACGGTTGCTTTCGGAAATTGCGACTCGCTGGAGACCGTATTCTATGAGGCTGTCGCCCTCGATGATACCCAAGGGAATATCTTCTTTGAAAAGAATTACCGCGACAGCGGCATCACGGTTTACGTCGATCAGGCGGTCACCCGCATTCCTGCCTATCTGTTCCAAACCTCCGACGGCGAATATTACTACAGCAACGTTCGCCGTGTGGTCTTTGAAGAGGGAAGCACTTGCCAAAGCATTGGTGAGAAAGCCTTTGAAGGCTGTGACAGCCTGACGGACATTCATCTGCCCGAGGGACTTGTTACCATCGAAAAAGACGCTTTTCGCAACCTGAATACGTTGCAGACGTTGTTTATTCCCTCCACCGTGACCAAAATGGAAAGCACAGCGGGAGATGCGGTGCTGGCATTCCGTGGTGAAACGCTGCCCGATCTTGGCAACAGCTATACCCTTGAAAAGCCTTATGTGCTGAAAGCAAAGGAAGCCATCATAAACGGTGCGTACGTTTATATCGTAACCCATGACGGAAACGTAACCCTCGGTCGGGCGCTTCAGGACGTTCAGACTGTGGTGATACCCAAAACAGTCAACGGAATGACAGTGACAGGCATCGCGCCCTATGCGTTCAGCCGCAAGACACAGATGGTCAACCTGACCATCCCCGAAACCATCACGTATATCGGCGAAAAGGCGTTCATTTATTGCTACGCCTTGGAGGAGATTGCCTACCATGCCGCCAATGCCGCCCTGCATCCTCAGTATCAGGATGTTTTCACGGTGGCAGGCATGAACGGCAGCGGTATCTCCTTCTACGTCGGCGAAAACGTACAAAAGATCCCCGATGGGCTCTTCTATGGTCAAACCTATCTCAAGTCAGTTACCTTCGCCGAAAACAGCGCTTGTACCGCCATCGGTCGCCTTGCTTTCAGCGGCTGTACCGGGCTGGGGCAGATCACGCTTCCCGCAAAGCTGACCTATATCGGGGAAGGCGCCTTTGCCCGCTGTACGGGGCTTAAGGAGATTATTATTCCCGCCTCCGTCACCACCATTGAGGAATCTGCCTTTGGCAACTGCCCCAATCTTTTGGTAGGCTTTGTGGCAAGTCATTTGCCCGCACAGTTGGATCCCAACTGGTGCAACCAGTTGCCCTACTATCTGAGCACCATCGGCTTTGAGCAGGGAAATGATGCCCTCTACGTGGTGCAGACCGACGGTTCTGCCGTTCTTGGCAAATACAACGGAAACGCCGCGGTCTTTACCGTCCCCGCCGAAGTCAACGGACGAAAGTTGATCGGTATCGGAAGCTATGCGTTCAGCCAAAAGACTGGTCTTACCACCGTGGTGATCAGCCCGGGTATCACCTTTATCGACGACTATGCCTTCAACAACTGCTACGGTCTTACCTCGGTCACCCTTCCCGACACACTGACAGATTTGGGGGCATATGCCTTCGGTCATTGTTCGTCGCTCACCGAGATCCGTCTTCCCGCTTCCCTCAAGACCGTCCAAAACGGCGCGTTCTACTACAATACCAGGCTGACCTCGGTGCTTTTGAACCAAGGGCTGACAAGCATTGGCGCCTCCGCCTTTGAAGGATGTCAGCAGCTGGAAGCGCTGGTTTTGCCCGATACCCTGACAAGCATCGGTGACCGCGCCTTCTCGGGTTGTTCCGCTTTGAAGACCATTGCCCTGCCCGATAACGTCACCACTGTCGGAGCGTGGGCATTCGCCAACTGTTCTGCGCTCACCTCCGTAACCATTGGTAGCGGCGTTCGCGCCCTTGGATCTTACGCCTTTGCCTATTGTCCCGCTGTGGAAACCCTGTATTACAACGCTATCTCCGTACGTGACCTGACGACCAATGACGTGGTCTTTGGCAATTTGGGTCAAAACACCCCGAACGGTACGACGGTCTATATCGGCAGTCAGGTCTTCCGAATCCCCGATGCGCTGTTCTATGCCTACTCCTACGCGCCCGCCGTGACTCAAATCATCTTTGCGGCGGACAGCGCTTGTGAAGAGATCGGTCAGTATGCCTTTGGCAAACTGAGCCGACTGACAAATGTCACCCTGCCCATCCATCTGAAAACCGTGGGTAGCTACGCGTTCGACGGCTGCAAAGCGTTGACAGAGATGATCATTCCCGACAGCGTAACCGACTTGGGAAGCTACCTCTTCAACCAATGTAGCGCCTTGGAGCGTGTGGTCATCGGAAACGGTGTGACGTATATCGGCTATAACACCTTCTACTATTGCCGTGCCCTTTCCTCTGTCATCTTAGGTGAGGGCGTGAGCCGAATTGATGGCTCCGCGTTCTATCAGTGCTCCTCCCTCAAGGAGATCTATCTGCCTGCCGCTTGCGCTACCCTTGGCAGTCAAGCCTTCTACGGATGTAGTCAGCTTGCCGTAGTGTACGTCAATAACAGTCGACTGGCATCTAATATGTATGCTTCCCATGCCAGCGGATATCTGACCAACTACGTCAAGTCTATCGCCATTTTGGCAGAGCTGGGAGATTATGATCCCTCGGGCTTTACGAACGAGACCACCATCAGCTACAACGGGCAAACCTATACCCTGTACGCCAAGCATGAGCATGCGTGGGTGAAAACCGAAACTCAGCGCGTGGACTGCCATACCCCCGGCTTCAGCGGCGATATTTGCGCGGAATGCGGTGCGAAAAACGGTAAGGATACCGAATCCCATCTTTGGACACCTTATCAGGTGGCGGGAACTTGCCAGCAGATGGGCTTTGACGGTTATATCTGCTCGGAGTGCGGTCTGCTCAAAGGAACGTTCGTGTCAGGACACACCTTTGATGGCGGTGTCCTTGTGCCCCCCACCTGCTTTGACGGCGGTTATACCCTCTATACCTGTACCGAATGCGGATATGCCCAAAGATCCGCTTATACCCCCGCCACAGGGCATACCTATGGCGAATGGATCGAGACCAAAGCCCCCACCTGTGTGGAATACGGCGACCGCTACCGTGTTTGCGTGGGCTGTGGCAACGTAGAGACGGGACTGATCAGTATGCTGGGACACACCTATGGTGACTGGTATGAGACCCTGATCCCTACCTGTACCACCACGGGTGAGCGCCGCCGCGACTGCGTAAGATGCGACGTGTACGACACCGAAACCCTCCCCACCCGTCATGACTATGGCAGCGGCGTGACTTGTATCCATTGCGGTGCGGCACAGCCCATGATCAACCAATGGGATGTGTCCGCCTCCGCGGATGGTTCCATCATGGCATACCTCTATGAGATCCGCACCAATGAAGCGTACCGCCTGGTCATCACGGGCAGCGGCAACATGAAGGACTGGACCAGCTCTCTCGGTACGATCCCGTGGTATCAGAGCTATCGGATGTATATCACTCACGTGGACATCAGTGAGGGGATTACTTCCATTGGTAATTATGCCTTCCGCGGATGTGAACAACTGACGACGGTGATCATCCCCGCATCGGTCACCCGCATTGGCAGTAATGCTTTCTCGGGCTGTTACGCTTTGAATGGTGTCGTTCTGCCTGAGGGATTGACCACGCTTGGCGAGTACGCCTTCTATCAGTGTTCGTCTCTGATCGAGATGATCATTCCCGATGGCGTGACTCAAATCGGTAATGCAACCTTCCGTGCCTGTACTGCTCTCCGCTCTGTCGTTATCGGAGAGGGCGTGACCTCCATCGGAAGCTATGCTTTCTATGGCTGTACTGCCATGGAGACCTTTGTCCTCCGTGCCAAGACCTTGGCGGATTTCTCGGGCTCCAACTCCGCGTTCCATCAGTTGGGACAGCAGGGCAACGGCGTCACCGTGACCATCGGTCAAGGCGTGACAAGAATCCCCGCTAATCTCTTCTCACCCTATATGTCTTCCCGGTCTGATCTGCCTAAGATCGTGCGCGTGATCTTTGAAGAGGGAAGCGCTTGTATCGAGATTGCCAAGCGTGCTTTCCAGGAATGTGTTTTCCTCCAAGAGATTTTCATCCCCGCCTCTGTGGATACCATCGGTAGCCAGGCGTTTGACGGATGTAGCTCCTTGTTGGTCTTCTTTGAAAGTGCCACCCTGCCGTCCTCCCTTTATTACGACTGGTTCTATGGCGGACAGTATTATCTGGGTGTTTACAAGGTACTGTATACGGATGATGCCGCTTACCTTCTGTCCAAGGAAGGGGAGGCAACCCTGATCCGCTATACGAGAACAGAGACCCACATCATCCTGCCCGAAACCGTGGATGGCTATCCGCTGGTCGGCATTGCGTCTTATGCCTTTGCCAATCGTACGGATCTTTTAAGTATCGTCTTCCCCAATACCCTCAAGTCCATTGGTGAATATGCCTTCAGCGGATGTAGCGGTCTTACGTCGCTGACCCTGCCCGAGTCGCTCAAGACTATCGGTGTCTGCGCCTTTGACGGTTGTAGCAGCGTGACCGAGCTTCGTCTCCTGTGCGTGGCTTTGGATCCCGTGGATATGTATGGCAAGATCTTTAACCGCCTCGGCGCGGACACTGACGGCGTTCACCTCTTGATCGGCAATCAGGTGACCGCTATACCCGACTGCTTCTTCTACGTATATGCCACCAGCGCCTATTTCGACCGTGTTCCCAAGATCATTGACGTCATCTTTGAGGAAAACAGTGTTTGTACCCACCTTGGATATCATGCTTTTTACAACTGCTCGGATATCACCACCGTGGTACTGGGCGAAAAGCTTGAGACCTTTGGCTCTCAGGTCTTTGGCGGATGCTCCTCACTCTTGTCGGTTTACGTGAAGAGCCCCGAACAAGCCAAGGCGTTGGCGTACAGCAATTCCTGCGGTGATTCGGTGGCATGGGCTAAGACCGTGGCGTTTGCCGAAGGAATCAAAGAGCTTGGACAGTATATCTACAACCACTTTACTTATACGGAAACCATCCGCTATAGCGGCGCGACCTATACCGCCTATGCGGATCATGCCCATGATTGGGTGATGACTGCCATGGTCTCCCAACAAATCCCCTGCGTACAGGACGGTGTGGGTACCTATACCTGCCGCGCCTGCGGACTGCAGAGTGAACGCATCATTCCCGCCCACGCAGAGAGCGATTGGATGCTTGACCGTGAGGCTACCTGTACCTCCAATGGACAAAGACATACGGCTTGTACCGTCTGTGGTATCACCCTCAGGGAAGAGGTCCTGCCTCTCACAGGTCATAACCTGATCCAACATGGGGGACAAGCCGCTACCTGCACCGAAAACGGTTGGAATGCCTACGAGACTTGCGCCCTTTGCGACTACTCCACCTATCAGCCGATTATCGCTCAGGGACATATCCCCGACAGAGCGGCTGATTGCACCGCCGAATCCCGTTGTGCCGTTTGCCATATCCTGCTGGAAGCCGCGTTGGGTCATGCCTATACCACCGTGGTAACGCCGCCTACCTGTACAACCCAGGGCTACACCACCTATACCTGTGAGAGATGTGGAAAGACCTATCAGTCAGATCTGATGCAGCCCACGGGACATACCCCCAACGGCGAGGCGGATTGCGATACCGACAGCGTCTGCTTGGTTTGCGGAACAGTGCTCCAAAAGAAGTGGGGACACGATTATCAAGTCCAACTGATTCTGCCCACTTGTACGGAGAGGGGCTATACTATCTACACCTGTACCGTTTGTGGTTACAGCTATGAGGGAGATTACAGCAACCCCACAGGTCATAACCCCGGTGCCGCGGCAACCTGTACCCAACCTCAGGTCTGCATCAACTGTCAGATGGTGCTCGATGAGGCGTTGGGACACAGCTATAAGTCTGTTACAGTCAAACCCACCTGTACCGAGCAAGGCTATACCGCTTATACTTGTACCCGCTGTTATCACCAATATCACGGTGATATTATCCCTGCCACAGGGCATACGCCCGGTGCAGAACCGACTTGTATCACGGATCAACGTTGTGAGAGTTGCGGGATCCTCATCCAAGCCATGTTGGGACATATGTTTGAGTTACAAGTTGTGGCGCCTACCTGTACGTCGGGTGGCTATACGGCAAAAGTCTGTATCCGTTGCCAAACAAGAACGGTAGATAGCTATACACCGCCCAAGGGACATACCCCTGATGGCAAGGCTGACTGTACCCATGATCAGAAATGTCTTGACTGTGGCGAGATTCTTCAGGAGCGCACGGGTCACTTGTATACCATTCAAGTACACGAGCCTACCTGTACGGAGCAAGGTTATACGCATAACGTCTGCTACTACTGCGGAGACAGCTATGACGATGCCTTTACCGACCCCATCGGGCACCGCCCGGGTGACGAGGCAGGATGCCTCAACGATCAGCTCTGTCTGACCTGCGGTATCGTGTTGAAACCCGCGCTGGGACATGATGAATTTGAAAAAATCAAAGAAGCGACTTGCACAGAGGAAGGGTATATCCAAAAGATTTGCCGCCGCTGCAACAACAGCGAGACTGTATCTTTGCTCCCGCCCAAGGGACACACCCCCGGAGATCCCGCTACCTGCACCCATAATCAAGTCTGTCTTGTCTGCGGAACGGTGCTGGATCTGATGCGCCCCCATGCTTATGTAGCCACAGTAACCCCGCCCACTTGCACTGAGGAGGGCTATACCACCTTCCGTTGCGATGGCTGCGGAGACACCTACATAGACTACAGAGAACCTGCAACGGGACATACCCCCGGGGCGCAGGCAACCTGCACTGAGGATCAGATTTGTACCGTGTGTGCTGTGATCCTCACCGAAAAGCTGGGACACTGTTATACACAAACCGTGATCCCGCCCACATGTGCAGGAGAGGGGTATACGAAACACAGCTGCACCGTCTGTGGTGACGTCTATACCACGGATGTGTTGCCCCCCTTAGCGCACACGCCGGGAGACGCGGCGGATTGTACCCATGATCAGCTTTGCACCGTTTGCGGCGAGATCCTGCAGTCCGCACTTGGACATCTTTCCGGCGGAGAGGCTTCCTGTACCGAGGACGAGGTGTGCTTGCGGTGCGGCGAGATTCTGGGCTTGGGCAGCGGTCATAGCTATATCGGTGAGACCATCATGCCCACCTGTGTCCAAATAGGCTTTACCCGATATGTCTGCGAAAGATGTGGAGATGCGTATGTTACGGACGAAGTCCTGCCTTGGGGACACACACCCAACGTCCCCACTGCCTGTGAAGAGATCCAGTATTGTACCCGTTGCTCTACCGTGCTGGATGACCAAGTGGGACACCGTGATATAACCGTATTCCGTGAGCCTTCGTGTACCGAAAGTGGATATGAAAAACGCATTTGCCGTCGTTGCGATCGGGTGGAGCTCGTGGAGGAATATCCCGCCACGGGTCATGTGCCCGACTCCGAACCCGATTGTACCCATGATCAGACCTGTGTCGCCTGTGGCGTCCTGCTTGCAGAAAAGCTGGGGCATCAGTATGATACGGTGACGGTCGCCCCCACGTGTATAGAGAGCGGATTTACCGTTTCCACTTGTATCCGCTGCGGAGATACCGTGATGAGCGGCGAAATGGCTGCGCTGGGGCATACCCCCGACAGGGAAGCGGATTGCACCCATGATGCCCGTTGTGTTAGATGCGATATGATTCTTACGCCTCGTTTGGAGCACAGCTATCAGGCGGAAGTGATCGCGCCCACCTGTACGGAGGAGGGGTATACGCAACACGTTTGCGCGCGTTGCGGTGACACGTATCGCGACAACTACATGCCTGCTACAGGACATCAAACACCTGAGGACACGCCTTGCACGAGTGCGGTGTGTTGCATGATTTGCGGTGACGTGCTGTACCCTCAAGGTAACCACGCCTATGAAGCTACAGCAGTTGAGCCAACCTGTACCGAAGGCGGCTACGTGCGCCATACCTGCCGCTATTGCGGTGACACCTTTACCGACACCCCCACCGACCCGCTGGGACATACGCCCGACGAAACCGCTATTTGTACCGAGTCTGTCCGCTGTATCCTTTGCGGCGAACAGCTTGCCGAAAAGGGTATGCATGACTATCAAACAACGGTGGTTGAGCCTACCTGTACCGAAAGCGGGTACATGTTGCATATCTGTATCTTCTGCGGTGATCGCTATACCGACAACCACACCGATCCGTTGGGACACACCCCCGATGGAGAACCCGACTGCACCAAAGAGCAGTATTGCCTCCTGTGTGGAGAAAAGCTGGCAGAGCGGCGAGAGCATCTGTATGAAGCCTCGGTTGTGGCACCTACGTGTACGTCGGGCGGATATACCGTACATACTTGCAGCTTTTGCGGAGATGCTTACACAGACACGCCGACCGATCCTGTGGATCATTCCCCCATGGGAGCGGCAGACTGTACCCATGACATGGTCTGTGAGTTCTGCGGTGAGATCCTGATGGCGCATACGGGACATGAGTTTGAGGACTTTGTCTATGAACCCACCTGTACCGAAGAAGGATATACGTGGCATCAATGTATCAAGTGCTACGAGAGTATTTTTGATACCTATACGCCGCCTAAGGGGCATATCCCCGGCAAGCCTGCGGATTGCAGAGATCCTCAAACTTGTATCAATTGCAGCTATGTGTTTGCCGAAGTCATCCCCCATGAGTACCGCGAAGAAATCGTGCCGCCCACTTGTAACGACATGGGATACACCCGGCACACCTGTATCTATTGCGGTACGTCCTATCATAACACTTACGTCGGCAGTAAAGGACACACCCCCTCCGAAGAGGTGGTGGTCGTGCCGCCCACCTGTACAGAAGGTGGTTGGACTATCTTTACCTGTACCGAGTGCCATCAGCAGTATAACGGTCTTTTCTCGGGCGCCACAGGGCATTTCGCGCCTAACGATGCGGATTGCGTCACAGACCGCGTATGTCAAAAATGCGGTCTTGTGCTGGAGGAAAAGTTAGGGCACAGCTATGGAGACCTCAAGGTGGTCGAAGCCACCTGTACCGAGGGTGGCTATACCGCTGTGATCTGTACCCGCTGCGGAGATGTGATCTACCGTGACCAAAGTGATCCCTTGGGTCACAAAGAGAGCGACTGGATCGTGACCGTTCAGCCCCAACCCGGTGTTGAGGGCTTCCGCTATCGTGTATGCACCGTCTGCTCTGAGGTTACGGCAGAGGAAGTTATGGAAGCGCTTCCGGGCGAGATCGAGACCTTGCCCGATACGACACCCGAGACCGAGACTGTCCATGAGTCTGAAACGATACCTACACCCGAGACTTTGCCTGAATCCGCCACAGAAGAAGACGTCTTTGATGTGACAGAGCCGCCTGTGGAAACAGACGACACCTATCCTGCCGATGAAACGACCAACGGTGGATGGGATGACCGAGGATGCAACAGCACGCTTGCCTCTGTTGGTTTTGTCTTCTTGACGGTTAGCGCCGCCTTGACTTCCTTGCTTTGGAAAAAGCGGGAAGACGAGGCATAAACACCCATATTTTCTGACATAGGGGATCGCCCGCCCGGGCGTCCCCGCTGTCACTGAAAAGCGTGATGTTCTCGGACAGAATAGCATTTCAAACTTCATACAGCCCCTTGAAAAGTAGCGCCCAACAGCGTTCAAGGGGCTGTTTCTCTTATCTTTGATGCTTAAAAAGTGTGCTGAAAAAGTATTGTGTTTTTTTGATAATTGTGATACAATGAAGAAAATTCTAGCCAGGAGGCGTTTATGGAATTGACACGCACATCGGTAAAACTTAAGCGTACCATCCTCTGCAATGTGCGAAGAGATGAAAAGCCCTATCCCGCACCCATAGACTCAGGCTATTTTTCCCTGATTTTGATCAAAAGCGGTGTAGGTTATTTGACGGTTACCAACCGCACAGGCGAGACCGCAACGTTCTCTGTTCGCTCTCCGTTGGCTGTTTGCCTGCGGGATGGCGAAAACTTGTCCTATTCCATCACAGATGGGGATATATATAGTCTGGTGTTCTCTCCAACCTTCATCAACGTGAATATGCGACCCTCTGTGATGGAACGGGAGACTTATGAGATGCTCGCAGATACATACCATCTCTTTCGCCTGGCTTCCTTCATGGAAAACCACATGGAACTGAAGACCATCAGCATGAACCACGAGCAGATGGATACATATTTCCGCCTCTGCAAAGCTGCCGAGACGATTATGGAAGAAAAGGATCCCGACAAATGCTGGTCCTGCCGCATCCGTGCCAATGTGATGGACATTTTGACAGGACTGGAAACCCAGTATACTTATGGGATCAGGGCAACCAGCGATACTTCTTTGACTTTCATGACCTATCGCGATATTGTGGTTCGTATCCACGGCGATCTCGCACATCCGTGTCGCATCGAAGACATTTGTCGAGATTTTGGCATCAATAAGAACAAGCTTCAAGTGATTTTTCGTCGATACGGCGGATGTTCTTACTATGATTTTATCAAAAAAGCTCGCCTTGAACGCGCTCGACGGTATCTTGCGTTTACGGAATTGAAGCTGTCCGAGATCGCTTACCGTGTGGGCTTTAGCACAGAGCAGCATTTCTATCGCTTCTTTAAGAGAGAGTTGGGAGGGTCGCCTCAGACATTCAGACGGACTGCTGTGGCAAACCGCAAAGCCGATTTGACCATATCAAACACCAAGAATAGGGAAGACCCCGGATGTTATCCGTCCAAAGCTTAACTGAAACAGAACAGTCGTAGTATGCGGCTGTTCTTTTATGATGGGCATATCATTTCTTAACGCACAATTTTCTCTTTGAACTCCCTTGCATTTCTATGGATTTCCTATATTGACATTTGTCGAGGGAAGTTGTATAATGTAAAATGTAAAAAAATATGAAGTGAGGTATTGTATGAAAAACACCTTCTTTCCCCGCTGGCGCGCAGTTGCGCTGGTGATGATTCTGCTTTTGCTGGTGAGTGCCCTTTTCGTGGCGTGTACCGAAGGCACGAGTGACCCCGTAGAAACCGACACCGAGCAAGCCACCACCCCCGACACCAACAAGGAAACAACGGAAGAATCCATTCTTTTGGACGAAACCGCGATTCACACTGAAACGCCTACCGAAACACCTACCGAACCCCTCACGGAAGTTCCCACCGAGGAGCTGACCGAGGAGCTCACCGAGGAAATTACCGACCCTGTTGAACCCGAGGATCCCGTGATTATTCACGTTTCTCAGGACGAGATGTACTATGGCGACATTGAGTTCAACAAGATCGAGGGCACGGATATCTTTACCCCCGGCCACTACACCGATTTTAACGGCGTCGTCAATTATTCCCTGGGTGACTATCCTTACTTGATTGACTGGGGTTGGGTGGCGCTCAACACCGAGGACTTCCAGTTTGGTTATATCATCGACAACGGTGATCCCATTATCAACCCTGACTATACCATCGAGGCAGGGGATGATGTTAAGGCTGTTGCCGCTCAGCTGGGCGCGTCTAATGCTTCCCGCTTCAAGGGTGCGCTCCTGGTTGCTTGGTTCTCCGTAGGCGAGCACAACGTCAAATTCGTGGTTCAAATCGGTGACGAGCTCCATACTCTTCGCGAGTACACTGTAGTGGTTACCCCTCACGAGCATAAATTTGAGGCTGCGGTCACCGCGCCCACCTGCACTGAGGTCGGCTACACCACCTACACCTGCGCTTGTGGCGAAACCTACAATTCCGACGAAGTCGCGGCTACCGGCCACAACTACGTGGACGGCAAATGCTCTGCCTGCGGCGTATACGATCCTAACAAGGTCTTTACTGTTGCAGAGGCTTTGGCTCTGTGCGGTGATGAAGCCGGCTATATCACTTCCGAGCGCTACTATGTCCGCGGTATCGTCCAGACCGTGACCAACGGTCAGTTCGGTGCCATGATCATCGGTGACGAGACCGGCACCATTTCCATCTACGGTATGTACAGCGCAGACGGTTCCATCGGATACTCCCAGTTTGAGTACAAGCCCGTCAAGGGCGATGAGGTTCTGGTGCATTGTATCCTCCAGAACTACAACGGCACCAAGGAGATCAAGAACGCCCGCCTGATCGAGTACGTCAACAATCAGAGCAACATTGATGTTTCCCAGTACGCCTCTGCCACCATTACCGAGGCTCGTGACGCCGAGAAGGGCACCAACCTCAAGATCTCGGGCGTGGTAGCTCGCATTACCTATGCCACAGGCATGAAGCCCAGCGGTTTCATTCTGGTTGACAACGGCGCATCCATCTACGTTTACGACGGCGACGCCGCCCAGCGCGTACAGATCGGCAATAGAGTCGAGGTGGCAGGTACCAAGGACTACTGGATTCTGGATAGCGAGATCGACGGCGCCAATAAGTTCGGCTACAAGGGATGCAATCAGCTCACCGATTGCATCTTGGTCTCCAACGATAACGAAACCCATGACTTTGACAAGTCTTGGATCACCGAGACCACCGTCAAGGAACTGCTGAACACCCCTGTCACCGAGAACATCACTACCCAGCTCTTCAAGGTCACCGCTCTGGTCAAGGAAGTTCCCGGCAATAGTTTTACCAACTACTACTTCTTTGATCTGGACGGAGAGACCGGTACCTACACCTACTCCCAGTGCAACGGTAATGACTTTGAGTGGCTTCGTGAGTTTGACGGCAAAATCTGCACCGTCTATATCACCGCCCTCAACGCCAAATCTACCGGCACCTCCTGCTTCTTCCGTTTCCTTCCCATCGCCGTGGTTGACGAGGGCTACACCTTCGACACCAGCAAGACTCCCGAGTTTGTCCTGGAGTACAATGTCATGGATCTTTTCAAGACTGAGTACACCGGCAACCCCATGATGGAGGTTCCCACCTCCGTGTCCTCCGAGCTGCTTGGCTTTGAGAACGCCACCGTTTCCTACGTTTCCTCCAACGAGGCTGCCGTGAAGTTCACTAACCAGGACGGCAAGCTGGTCATGGAGTGCCTCAAGAGCGGTAAGGCTACCGTCACCGTCACTGTGACCTATGGCGAGTATACCGCAACCGAGAGCATTGAGATCATGGTTGCCGTACCCGAGGGCATGGACGCAGGCACCGTGCAGGATGCCATTAACGCCGAGCTGAACGAAGAAGTAACCGTTAAGGGTATCGTTGGTCCCTCCCTGGTCAACCGCGACGGCTTCTACCTCATCGACGAAACCGGTCTCATCGCTATCATCGTAGCAGATGTGTCCACCCTTGGCGAGATCGAGCCCGGGCAGGAGATCGTTATCAAGGGTAAGCGCGACAAGTTCCACAACAACCAGGGCGGCACTCACGCAGGTCAAACTGCCATCACGGGTGCTGTCGTGGAGGCAAATTACTACGGCAACCACGCTTACAACGACGCCTTCTTCATCACCGACAAGACCCTGGCTGACTTCCACAACCTTGATGCTTCCGTGGACTACTCCACCACGGTGTTCGTGGTGAAGGCGACTATCAACTTCAACGAGACAGCCTACTACACCAATGTTCATCTGTCCGGAGAAGGCGTGAACAAGGTCACCTTGTACTGCTCCAGCGGTAAGCAGTACGGCTTCCTGAAGCAATTCGCTGGTCAAGAGGTCACCTTGGAGCTGGCCGCCTGCAACTGGAACAACAAGAGTTTCTGGGCAGGTTGCGTGCTGTCCGTTATCACCGAGGACGGTAAGATCATCAACACCCTGAACTTCGATAGCAACTGATCGCACGAAGGGCATCAACGATAAACGTTGATGCCCTTTTTTTATCTCAAAGATCAAGATTTGGAATCGGAAGGAAGCTGACTGTTTTTTTGGAAACCTTTTCCTCTTTGCTTGACATCTATGCTATATTATGATATAATAACTCGCGGAAAGGTGTGCATCCTGACCAATACATTGTACAGGAGAAGCTTATGATCAAAGATCTTTATGCGTATCTGCCCATGGGGGCTGCGCAATATGAAAATGCTGTCCATGACAATGCCTTGTTTATCCTGAATAAACAGCTCTTGGATCAGCCGCTGTGGAATAAATTTGTCTACGTTTTCACCGAACGACCCGATCATGAGGATCTGGGTTGGCGCGGCGAGTATTTCGGTAAGATGATGCGTGGTGCGTGTCTGACGTACCGTTATTTTCCCAATGATAAACTTTACAACATCCTGTATGATACCGTGAAGGGGATCCTTGACGCACAAGATACCGATGGTCGCATCACCACATACCCCAAGGACAAGGAGTACTGCGGATGGGATATGTGGACAAGAAAGTACGTCCTCGTCGGCTCTCTCTATTTCTACGGCATCTGTCGTGACGAGTCCTTCAAGGCGAGGATCATCTCTGCCATGAAAGCTCAGGTAGACTACCTTATTGACACCTTGGGGGAGGACAAGCTGTCCATCCTCGATACCTCCGCATGGTGGGGCGGTCTCAACTCTGCCTCTGTTCTGGAGCCTGTCGTGGAGCTTTACAAGCTGACGGGTGAAGAAAAACACCTGACTTTCGCTAAATACGTGCTGGAATCCGGTGGCTGTCGCGACGGAAATCTGCTTGAACTGGCGGAGGAAGGGAAGGTCATGCCCTATGAATACCCCGTGGTCAAGGCTTACGAGATGATGTCCTATTTTGAAGGTGCTCTTGCGTACTATGAGGTCACGGGCGAAACGAGATACCTGAACATCGTGGAAAAGTTTGTAGATGCGGTACGCAGAACCGATATCACCATCATTGGTTGCGCGGGGTGCACCCACGAGCTGTTCGACCATTCCGCCGTGAAACAGACAGAAGAGACCGAGCCTTTGGCGATCATGCAGGAGACTTGCGTTACAGTCACCTGGATGCGTCTCCAGGAGCGGTTGCTTCGCCTGACTGGCAAGGTCATCTACGCCGAGGGCATCGAGCAGTCTGCCCTCAACGCCCTGTACGGCAGTTTGAACTACGAGGGCTTACCCCAGCTTGAAAAGTCGGAAAATATCCGTGTTCCCGGTGTCCCTTTCGACAGCTACAGCCCCTTGACCTTCAAGGCACGCGGTATCGGCATCGGCGGCTATAAGAAATTCTCCACGGGCGGCTACTACGGCTGTTGCGCCTGTATCGGTGCGGCGGGCACCGCTCTGTTCCCCCTCATCTCCGTCATGGCACAAGATAACGGCTTTGTGATCAATGAGTATAACAACGGTACCGTTACCGCAACCACCCCCACAGACAATCCCGTTACCTTCCGTATCAGCGGTTATTTTGCCGACGAAGGTCACGCAACCGTCACCTTTGCGCTGAATACTCCTGAAACCTTCACCCTCCGTCTCCGTGTCCCCGCTTGGAGTCACGAACCTACGGTTACGGTAAACGGCGAGACCCAAAAAGTGGAGGTTGGCTATGTGGACTTTACCCGTGAGTGGAAGAACGGTGACACCGTCACCGTGGATTGCCATCCCCAAGTGGAAATGCTGAAACTGAATGATAAGATCGCTTTTACCTTTGGCGCGTTGGCGCTTGCCCGCGATGAGCAGAAGGAGGAGGGATGCATCGAATCCCCCGTGACCCCTGTCCTGCATAACGGCAAGCTGATCGTCAATCAGATGGATGCCGAGACCGGTGAAACCGTCCGCTTCACAGTCAAGACCGAGGAGGGAGATCTGCTCCTCACTGACTACGCCTCCTGCGGCAAGAACTGGATGGACGAACAGAACCGCATTTCGGTTTGGCTGAACACCACAAATCAATAAGGAGAACACTATGAAACAACTTCACCTCATCTGTAACGCTCACCTGGATCCCGTTTGGCAATGGGACTGGAACGAGGGTGCCACCGCAGCTCTGGCAACCTTCTATGCTGCCTGCGAAATCGCGGAGGAATACGATTATATCTTCTGTCACAACGAAGCCCTGCTCTATGAGTTCGTGGAAACCTATGACCCCGCTCTCTTTGAGCGTATCCGGGGACTGGTTAAGGCAGGGAAGTGGCATATCATGGGCGGTTGGTACGTCCAGCCCGACTGTAACATTCCCTCCGGAGAAGGATTTGTCCGCCAAATCGAGTCTGGACTTACCTACTTTAAGGAGAAGTTTGGCGTTATCCCTACAGCAGCGGTTAATTTCGATTCATTTGGACATACCCGGGGTCTTGTGCAGATCCTCGCCAAGTGCGGATACAGCGGCTATATCTGCTGCCGTCCTATGCCCGCATTCATGGAGCTGCCCGCCAACTATATCGAGTGGAAGGGCTTTGACGGTAGCTCGGTCAAGACCGCCCGCTTTGACGATCTGACCATTTACACTAACGATCTGGGTGACGCAGTCAACGCCGTCAAGCGCAAGATGCAGCCTTGGGACAGGGAGGGTGAGGAGATTGCCTTTGCCCTGTGGGGCGTGGGCAACCACGGCGGCGGCGCATCTCGTAAGGATCTGTCCGAGCTGGAGGTATTCATGGAGGAGCAGAAGGAGGCGGGAGTACACGTGTTCCACTCCACCCCTGAGGCTTTCTTTGCCGCATCCACCCCCTCTGCCGTGTGGGAGGATGCACTTCAGCCCTGCTTCGTCAAGTGCTACACCTCTATCGCACGTCTCAAGCGCCGCTACGCCGAGCTGGAGAACAAGCTGCTCACCACCGAGAAGATTTGCGCCTATGCCGATGCCGAGGGTGTCTATAACTATAACTTTGCCGCTTTCGACGACGCGCAAAAGCGCATGGCCATGGTGCAGTTCCACGATGTGCTGTCGGGTACCTGCATTATCGAGGGCGAGAAGAGCAGTATGCAGAAGATGGACTACGCTTTGGAGCTTTTGGATAAGGAGTTTACCAAGGCTTTTATAGGGCTTTGCCATGACTATGACAAGGCTGTCCCTCTGCAGTATCCCATCTTCGTCTATAACCCCACCCCCTACGCCGAGGAAGCCATCTTCACGGGCGATTTCTTCCTGATCGAGGGTATCTGCTCGGATACCGAAGGCTATGAATTCACCGTCAAGCGGGACGGAGTGGAGGTGCCCTTCCAAATCGTCAAAGAATCCTCCTGTATCAATCTGGATCGTAGTAAGCGCCTCGCCATCAAGACCATCCTGAACCCTCTCTCCATGACTCGCTTTGACGTGGAAGTTCGTCGCGGAAAGAAAAACGTTCTTGACCGCACACCCCAACATGAATTTGTTTCCAAAGAGGGGACTAAGGCTACCTTCGACGTCGCTACCGGCACACTAACCTCTTATATCGTGGATGGCAAGGAATACCTGAAGGGCTCCGCTTTCACTCCTATTGTCTATGACGATAACCCCGATCCCTGGGGCTGGCACATGAAAACCGTGGGCAAAAACTATCGTGTACCCGAGTGCCAAACATCCCTCCGCGTTGTCGAGCGCGGTGACTTGCTCACTACGGTAGAGAGCCTTTATGATACCGGAAAATCTGATATCCGAGTGGCCTACACCCTCTACAAGGATTTTGATTATATCGACGTTACCGTCAACACCTATTGGAATGATGCGGGAAAGGGGCTGAAATTAGCGATTCCTGTGGCTGAAATAGGTAAGTTTATGGGTCAAACTGCTTTCGGTACGCAGATCTACTCTGAGAATTTGGAACAATGTGCCCAACGATTCGTAGGTATTGAAAGCGGTGACAAGGTGCTGACAATCTTTAAAAACGGTACCTACGGTTGTTCTTTGGAAGACGGCGTGCTCTATCTCGATCTCCTGAACGGGTCGGTTTACTGCGCCCATCCCGTAGGGGATCTTCCCATTATCGACGATCAGCGCTTTAACCGCTACATTGATTTGGGGCGGCATGAGTTCACCTTCCGTTTGGAACTGTGCGACGAGACGGCGCTTGACGTAAAGGCTACAGCGTTCAACCAAAAGCCCTATGCCCTGAACTTCTATCCACACGGAGAGGGCAAGAAGAAAGAAACTGCCGCCGTAACGCTCTCAGATCAGACAATCACTCTTTCCTGCTTCCGCAAGGTGGATGCTAATACCTATATGATCCGTCTGTTCAATAACACCATGGATAGCCGCGGGTGTGAGTGTCATGTGTTTGGGCAGTCATTGGCACTGACGTTTGGCAAGTATGAGGTCAAAACGCTTTTGTACCGTGACGGCGTCCTTTCAGAGCATGATGTCATGCTGGTACTGCCATAACCAAACTGTAATAAGAAAGGCACGTCTTTTGCATGAGGACGTGCCTGTTTGAAAAGAGCGTAACATCAATCTCCATGCTTAACCCAAAACAGATTTGAAACGTTTGTCTTCATGCATGGGAAAGGAACACGGAAATGAGCAAATATAGATTGGGACTTGTGTCGATTTCTTTTCGTGAGCACAGCCCCGAAGAAATTCTGAAAGCTGTCAAGAGCGCGGGACTGTCTTGCATCGAATGGGGAAGTGATATCCACGCCCCTTGCCATGATACTGAACGGCTCCACGAGATTGCCCGCCTACAAGCGCAGTACGGCATCGAATGCTCATCCTACGGCACCTATTTTCGTTTGGGGCATACGCCCATGGAGGAATTGGGCGATTATATCGCCGCTGCCAAGCTGTTGGGAACGAATATCCTGCGGCTGTGGTGCGGCGATAAAAGTGGCGCGGAGATGACCGATTCCGAGCGGGAAGCCCTCTTTGCCGAGTGCCGCCGGGCCGCTAAGATCGCCGAGGTAAATGATGTGACTCTCTGCATGGAGTGCCATATGCGTAGCTTCACCGAATGTTCCGAGGATACCGTTGCACTGATGAAAACCGTCAACTCTCCTGCCTTCCGCATGTATTGGCAACCTTTCCAATGGCTGGACGCAGAAAAAAGTCTTACTGTTGCCTGCGCGGTTGCTCCTTACGCCGAGCATATCCACGTATTCAATTGGCAGGGCAGTCGTAAATTTCCCCTTGCTGAGGCGGTGGAGGAATGGCGACATTACCTGTCCGTCTTTGATACCCCTCGCACGTTGCTTTTGGAATTTATGCCTGATGACAGGCTTGAAGCGCTGTCTGTGGAGGCGGAGTCCCTTAGAACCATCGTAGGAGGTATGTGATGAAAACCATTATTTTGTGCGAAATGCCCCACCACTACACTACGGTCTATGCCCCCATCGTTACCGAACGGTTGAAGAAACTCACCGATTGTGACTGCGCTCGCTATGGCAAGGCTGACGTGCTGGCAGAACCGGAAAAATTCTCGGATACCGAGTATATCTTCTCCACGTGGGGAATGCCCACTTTTACCGAGGAGGAGATCAAGACCTACCTGCCGGCTCTGAAGGGTATTTTCTATGGTGCTGGGTCAGTGCAGGGATTCGCGAGACCTTTTCTGAACTGTGGGGTCAAGGTTTTCAGCGCATGGGCAGCAAATGCTGTTCCCGTGGCAGAATACACCGTGGCGCAGATCATTCTCGCGGGAAAGGATTTCTTCTGTCAAAGCCGTCTGCTTTCCAAGAATGACCGCATCGCCGCCGATCAACGTCGGGGAGCGCACATCGGCAACTACCGCAAAAAGGTTGGTCTCATCGGGTGTGGTATGATCGGCTCGCTGGTGGCGGAAATGCTCAAGGCATACGACCTTGAGGTTTTTGCATTTGACCCCTTTATGTCGGCTGAAAAGGCAGAAAAATTAGGGGTTACCCCTTGCTCCCTCGACGAGCTGTTTGCCTCCTGCTCGGTGGTATCCAACCATTTGGCAAACAACTCCCAGACCCAAAGAATGCTGACGTACAAGCATTTTTCTGCCATGCCACCCTACGCTACCTTTATTAACACGGGGCGCGGTGCGCAGGTGGTAGAGGAAGATCTTGTCCGTATCCTGACCGAGCGTCCGGATCTGGTCGCCCTGTTGGACGTGACCTATCCTGAACCATCTCCCGGGGGTCACCCCTTCTATCATCTGCCCAACTGTTTTATGACTCCTCACATCGCGGGTAGCCTCGGTGGGGAAGTGGTGCGTATGGCAGAATATATGGTGGATGAATTTGAAAAATATATGACAGGGCAAGCTTGTCATTATGAAGTGACAATGAAAATGCTTGAGACGATGGCATAGCGAAACCTGACGCGAGGGAAGTACGGCTGGTGCATTCTGTACAGGAATCATCCCCGCTTACACCGATACGTGAAATGGTCGTCTGCCTTTTTCGCAAACTTTCAAAGCCTTGCGAATTTGAAGTTGGTAAATCGATGGCTATACCAATTCTACGGGATTTTCGTTGCGCGAATCATTTGCCTTGAGTCGACCGTGACCGAGATCCCATTGGGCAAGCTCGCAAAATGCGAACCCATGCGTACGAGAGAGCCATACGCTGGGTGATCTTGTCGGATTAGCAAAACAAAAAGGAGCACTTAAGTGCTCCTTTTTGTTTTGATGATTTCTTCAAGTCAAATCGAATATGTATTTTGCACAATACATTTATGTTCGAGATGCCCGTCAGTCTTTCTTTTTAAGAGCGATAACAGCGGCGATCGCTGCAAACAATACAGTGACTGAGCCTACAGCGGAAGAACAGCCCGTCTCATCTTGCTTGCTATCACTTTCGTTCTGTTCCGCATGGGTAACTTCTCCGACGGAGGGGGTAGTATCTTCAGTCAGTGTCTCCGAGGTGGCTTCCGTGGGAGCTTCCGTAGGTTCCTCGGTAGGTGCCTCGGTGTTGGGGACTAAATCGGGATCCAGTGCGACTACGTATGCGTCGCTGTACGCATATGCCTCCTCAGCGGAGCGGAAAACGCCTGCCCAATGGAAGTTGAACGTGTTGTTTTCTGCATCGGTATCCAAAAACATCTCCAGATAATCGAATCGCAGGCTGTTGATGCGGTCTACCCATGCGTCTGCATAGGTTTCCTCGTCCAGAAGCTTTTGCATATCCAATACGATCAGCATCCAGCCGCTATCGCCGTAGGAGCGATTTCCTTCGTCCCATACGTTAAAAGGAACTTTGTGAACACCATCGGCCATGACGTATTGTCCTGCGGAATACTGCAACTCACCTTTTTCGACGATCGCATTGGGATCTTCAATCAAAAATGCCACGACGGGAAAATCCTTTGCCTGATAAGAGAGGGTTTTTCTGATGTTCCATGTGTGGAAGCCTGTAGCTTCGGTGGGAGAGATGCGGAAAGCACCGTTACCCAGAGCGTCCATGGTCATGCCTTGCACGCCCAGCGCTCCGCTCCAGGATGAACCGTTTGCATCAAAGAGTAAGCAAGGCTTGCCTGTTTCAATAGTAGAGGAATCTGCCAGCTCTGCGATTACAACGGGATTGGCTTCCGGAGCCTTCGAATCCGAGCCAATGGGGGTAGTAGCATCCTCCTTGGAGGTACCGTATTTCAGAATGGTCGCCTCAACAACGCCGTTTGTCTGGCTGGAGCAGAAGGATACGCCCACATAGAACTCGCCGTGCTCATTCAGCGATTTCAGATGCTGGGTCACGGCAGGGGAGCTGACGACAACGTCGCAAATGCTGATGATGTAGTTGTCTTCGCTCTTCGTAATCGAAAACGTGAAGATCTCTTTGCCGTTTTCATCCAGCTTGGGATCAATTTGGGGCTGTGAAACCAGGGTCATGGTCGAGGGCTCACCCGAAATAAAGCTTTGAGCGATCGCGCCGGCAGCAGATGTGCCGTTGCTGAAGCGGTTCAAGCTGAACCAACCTTGACCGTAACCCGAGGTGTGACCCTGAGCCAGGCTTTGCTGATTCCAAATGCTGAAGGAGATCCAGTTATCTGCCTTCCCATCCTCGCCGCCGTAGGTGAAATTGTCCACGCGGACCTCCATATAAACACCGTCATCCAGATCCACGGGATCCTTGGTCTGAGCGGTACCGTAGGTAGGGCAGTTGGTATAATCGGGGGAGATCATATGAAAACCGTCATCCGTATACTCGTAACCGGGGGCAGGGGTGTAGGACGGGTCTTCTCCCTCGGGCGGAGGATTATAGCCGTCAGAGGCGCGATAGGTGGTCCAATCGCCGTCCACTTCGGCAGCAAAAGATTGATTTACCATCACAGGCATGGTCGAAACGATCATCAACATGATCATGATGAGTGAAAGTGCTTTTTTCATAGTATATACTCCTTTAAAATAATTTCGGTAAGAAAATTTGCCTGCCGTGCGTTATGATAGCACACCTTTTTGCAGGATGATATTAGCATAAAGCTTTTTTTCTCCGGTTGCAATTATTGCATATGCGTTCCTTGACTGTTCGTAGAACGTCTGGCGTTCTATCTCACAAACAGTATTGGCGCCTCTTTCGTCAAATTGAGCCACCTTTGCTTTATACTCATCCCAAATGGGAGTTTCAACCGAGTCACCCGGGGTGACTTGCATCAATGTGACTGCATGCTCCACATATTTGTCTAAGGGGAGCAGGGTTAGGATGGCTTCCAGTATTTCTACCGCACCGTGACCGTCTGCGCGAAGCACGATAGCATTTTTCCCGACACTCGCGGCGGGAAAATTGGCATCTGCGATCACCAGACGGTCTCCATGACCCATTTCGCATAAAACTTTTAACATTTCAGGTGACAGAATGGGTGGAATGTTCTTCAACATATTTAACTCCTCATAAGCATATTTTCGGATTGATTCAGACCGAGAGGTCTATTGTCTTCTTTTCTCCGACCTCAAGTTTGAGCCGACACCGTTCAACCCCGTAGAGCAAAAGGCTCGTGTCAACCGCCCGGTGCGCCGTGACCGTTATCCGCACAGAGCCTTGTTCGTTCCAGTCAATATCCACCGTCCCCTCGGGAAATACCAAGCCGCAAACAGAGCCGTGAGTCAGGCGTGCAGGCAAGGCGGGAAGAATGGAAAGCGCATCCTTCTGATAGCAGAAAAGCATTTCTTGGAGGGCGTTGACCATACCGAAGGCGGCGTCAAGCTGAACGAAGGCATCTCCGTCCCATTCCAGTGTGACACCCATCCTTCTCCAGTCATTGTGGGTCGTCATGAGAGAATTCATGATTACGCTTTTGGTCATTACGTCCAAGCACTCCACGGATTTTTCCGCATCTCCCATGCGCGCGTAAATATTCGCCATGTGGGCGAGAGACCAACCTGATTGAGCCCCCAGCTCCCTCAGCCTGACTGCCTGCTTAAAGGCTTCAAACAGCGCAGGCTGACCGTGTGCCGTCACCTCACTACCGGGGAACACGGGGTATATGTGGGATAAATGACGATGATGGTAGTTATCCTGAATGTCGGGGTGCATCCACTCCTTGATCGCACCGTCCTCATTGATCATGTAGGGCGGAATCTTGGCAAGGAGCTTACGGAAGGCGGTTTCCTCGTGGGCATACATTCCCGTGATCTCCATACCGCAAAGCAGATGGGTCAAAAGCTCCTTGAGTATGGCAAAGTCCATAGTGGCGTTCTGCGCCACCACCCCCGCATGACCTTTTGGGGTATTTTCAGGGGAGACCGACGGATACAGACGGATGTACTCACCGTCCTCTACCGCATAATCCCGATAGAACATAGCGGCCTCGTACATGAAGGGAAGAATAACCTCTCGCAGGAGGGTTTCGTCTCGGGTGTAGAGATAGTATTCCCAAAAGTGTCGGCAAAGCCATCCCGCACAGCTGATCCAGTTGACAATGACCGCAACGGGAACGCCGGGACCGGAAGCGTGGGGCGTGGTATAGGCCGATATCCAAATGCCTCGCGTCCCAAACATCTGCTTGGCGCATTCACGAAGCTTTTCCATCTTGGCTGCATAATAGCGAAGCAAAGGGGGGATGGCGTAGGACAGACCTCCTGCCATGGTATGCCAGTAGGTGATCTCTACGTTTTCGTTGGCCACGTACTGGCTCCAGGCCAGATGATGGTCCCCATGCCACAAGCCGTACAGGGGAACGGGATTTCCTCTTTCGGAGGCGGCTGAGATGAACAGATAGCGTCCAAACCGCCAGAGCCGTTCCAAAAGTGCGGGAGAGGCTTCGCCGTCGTAGGCCTCGTCAAGCATCTGCTCGTTGGTAGCTGTGAAGGCCTCATCATCGGCAAGCTCCAAGGTCACGCTGTCGTAGAGAGGCTTGTGGAGAGCGACATGCGCTCGCAACAGCTCCTCGTAGGTCTTTCCCAAAACCGCATCCTGCGAGCAATCAGAGCCGTTAGAAGCGCAACGGATCAGGATCATGTAGTCCATGCCTGTGACCGTCAAGGCATGATTGCTCACGGTTGTCGAAACATCGCCTGCAAATTCTACCTTGACCTCGGTGTAGCGATCTGCCGAAGTACGATATAGACTATATTCGTTGGTGACGCATTCGGCTACAGCATTGTATAACCGAAAATCATAGGTGGCTGTAAAAGGCATGTCAGCTCTCATCCGCATGACCGTTACGTCAGCGGCGCGGGAAACAAAGGCCTCACGGCGGAAGTGACAGCCGTTGATCGTAAACTCAACGAAGACCTCTCCCGTCTGCATATTCACGCCGCGGCGGTAGTGCTTGAAAGCCGCAGACGGTGTAAACGTCATTTCCAACCATCCCAAGGGGTGCGGACAGTCAATGGGGGTACCATACCCCGCATCTCTCAAGGCGTGCGGTAAATTTTCCGCGTTGGCAGATGCGTAATCACCTCGATCCAATGCTTCTCGCATAGACTTGATCGTATGGGTAACGTCGGGGATCGCACGATCGAAGCCCCCTTCCCACAGATCGTGACGGTTGAAGGTGATCTGCTCCTTGCCGACAGCCCCGGGGATCAGAACACCTGTCAGACCGTTGCCGAGGGGCAACGCCTCCCGCCAAAGCTCCTTGTGCCATCCTGCAGGCTTCTTTAAAGTATAGATATGTCTGTTCATACGCTTTATTCGATCACCTCCAAGAGTTGTGCGCCGTCACAGTCATAGACGTGGGTGATCCGGTGGGCATTATCCTCGGCATCATTCCACAGATCAATCTCCAATCGGATGCCGCACTCAGGACAGGTAACCTTTTGCAGATAATGCACCAGGTCATCATCATCTGTGTAAACTTGTACGTTGGATTGATCGTTCAGATTAACGGGACAGCTGATCTCAAAATCGTAGACCTCTTTGGCCTCGCCGCACGCGGCGCAGTTCATCAGGATCAGCTTGCCGGGACAGCCGCCATGCTCAGCAAGGTCAAAGGTCGCTTTGACCAGAGAATTGTGACGGAAATTCTCAACGAACTCCGAGGCTTGATCCTCATAGCCCTTCTCCACGAGAACGGGGCATTCTTCGTGGTTCTTGTAGGCGGCAATATACTGGATCATCCACTTGTAATATTGATCGCCATGACCGCCCTCCATGGGCTCAATGTCACGGCTGTATTCCTGATTATAGTTATCAACAAAGACATATTCTCCGCTTTCAAGCTGCAAGCGCTGTGCCGTCCACTCGTTCCACCAGGATAGCGTGATGATCTTGGGACGGATCTCGAAAGCGGAGAGCCATTGAGCATGCCAAAACAGACCGCCTTGGCGACCGTCTGCCGTGTCTGCCCAAGTCATGTAATGGCGGAAGGCCGCGGTGGCAATGTTCATCTGCTCGGGAGTGCCGTCAGGACCGATGGCATATTGCTTGTAGTTGCTTCTGGCCATGTAGCTCCATTGACCTTCGGGGCGGGACTTGCTGAGGTAATTCCACATGGAACGAACGGTAAAGAGATCTTTATCCTTGAGGGGGAAATCCTCGGGTTGCGTATAGGCAGTCAGCAAAAGCGGCTTGCCGTCCCAGTAGACGAAGCAATCCTCCCACTGCTCCTGCGCGTAATATTCGTCGTACAGCTTTTGATACAGGGGACCCTTGCTTTCGCCGACCCAATCCCCGACCCAAAGTACAACGTAGGGGGTGCCCAAGCCTTCCGCACGCATCTCCATGATGGTACCGAGCAACGCGTCCATGGGCTTTTGAATGAAATTGGTCCAATCGGCGGTATCCAGATAACCGTCGTGGGCGTTGGTCAGGTCAACGATGATGAAATCCACCCCTGCGGTGTAAAGTTGGGTCATGTGGGTGCGGATGACCTCTGTATTGGAGCTGGCGTAGTAACCAAGGGCAGGCTTTGCCCAATAGTGGAACTGGGGAGAGGGTCCCCAATTCTGATTGCCTGCCAAAACCTCGGAGACGTTGTACCAGCTATCTACCGTACCACCGGACTTACCCAGGATCGCGTCAAACCAGATGGAATAGCAAATGGAAACAAGGTCGGTCTTATTGGTAATATCCAGACCGAGGCGGTTGCCCTCTGTGGGGGTTGCGGTCACAGTCGTGTGGGTCAAGGTCTCTCCCTTGACGGCCGTATAAAGATCCAGATTGTCGATCATAGCACCGCCTCCTCCATGGGGAAATAATGAGAAATGCGAGCCCTGCAAGGAATTCAAGGTGCAAGCAGACTCGTCGATTATTTCATTAGCTTCATTAAATACACGAATTTTGCCATCGTCAAATCGAATTGTACAGACCAGTCGTGCAGTGTCTGTACCTTCGGGTGTCACATAAATATAGGTGGAGTAGTTACTTGATGTGAGAATATCCACATGGTGCTTGCCCGAAAGCATCCCTTTCTCCAGAGGAACCGAAGCCCAGGCAGCAGGCCAGCACGCCTCGTCGGGGTGATAGATCTGAATACGGCTGCCTGCGGCATTAAAGGAGATCCACAGACCGTCGCCGGGGCCATCGGGGATCTTACCGGCGTAGTTGCTGACATAACAGCCCCAAATGGGGTTCAGCCATGCGCCGTCACCTACAGATACAATGGTCCAGTCCATCGAGAGCTGGGCTTGCTTGTAATCTTTTACGGAAGAAGAAACATTCGGTGACCAAGTGTTCCAATCCGCGCCGATCAGGGTTGAGGAATTGGCATCGAAGGGAACGTAAAGCACACCGTCGCGGCAATCGACGTTTCCCGGCAGGGTTGCCGAGAGAGAGCCGGGCTGGCGGAAGGAGGCCCCACCGCCACAGGTAGGATCGTTGTCCTCGAAATCCGCATGGAAGGTGTTCAGCACCCCCGTATCGCCGGGCTTCATAAGCTGACCGATTTTACCGTCGGGATAAGCAGCGCTGATCTCGGTTACTTCCTCTTTTTCATAATCCACGATACCGTCGTTGAACTTACCGGTGTCCACCTCCCAACGGGTCTCGGGCTCTGTGGGTACTTCGGTTACGGGATCCGTGGTCTCTTCCGTGGGCGTTTCAAGGGGGGCGGTTTCATTTTGCGCTGGTTCTTCCGTGGGCGCACCGACGGTTTCGGACGTGGGATTGGTTTCCTTGTCTGTTGTATTGGGATTACATCCAATCAGCAAGCCAAGACCAAGAAGCAGGCAGAGCGTCAGGGATAGCCAAAGACCAAGGCGTATGGGGGCATAGCGTTTTATCACGGTGATAAACCTCTCTTTCCTTGTGGTTTTGAAAAAAACTCAGCTCTTTTTTAACCATTATATCAGAAAGAGTCGTTATTTTCAAATGAATTCATGACAAAGAATAAGCAATTTTTGACTTTTGGACGTTGGGGAATTTGTTATATTGAAAAGTAGAACAAACCGCAGATCGTAAATAAAAGCCTTTGATTGCGGCAATATCCTTGCTTACTGAGATATTTGATCGAATTTCAAGAAAAAATTGATATATTCAAATAATTGTGATATAATAAAGCATGATGAAGACAAAATTTACGTTGATAACGTGAATAAAGGTCATTTTGACGAAATTATCGAATTAACTCAGCAAATGGGTGATGATGAATCGTGCTTTGAACGCTATGCCGATCTTGTCGAGGCGACAAAATCAAAAAAGCACTGCAAATGCAGTGCTTTTTTGATTTTGTGAGCCATGACTTGAATATGTTGAACAACCTTGTAGCTCCCAAGGAATCCGTATGTGCTTTCGCTCGATCATATGGAGGCGGGAGATATCCCATGAGACGGCCGCACAGCTCAAATCGTTTTTAGGTCAAGCCAAATGAATCTCGGGTGATAGCAGTAGGGGGTGTTGTCGCCGTTCCACACATTCGTATTATAGCTGATCAGTAAACGGCTTCCCTCCGACAGGTGGGGATGTGCCTTGGCGTTATACGTAAATACCGTATCCTCCTTGCCTTCCGAATCCAATACCTTCTCACCCGCCTCGGGGACGCGGTAGAAACGGACGGCCTCGCCAAAGGGGCCGTAGGGCGTGTCGGCGATGGCATAGGCAATATCACCGGAAACACACTCATCCATAAATATGGCGATGTATTTCCCGGCCTTTGGACCTACGGGAATGGGCGTCACACTGTATTCGCGGGATATGCCCCGGATCACGGCGGCGGAATCGGCAATATTTGCGCTCCAGCCGCTTCCGTCATAGTACCTCAGCTTGGAAAAATCGGGAAAATCCTCTGCCTTGATGCGGGAAACGTAACCTCTGTAATCGCGACCGCCGCCGTAGATGTAGATATACCCGTCAGGGTCGGGCGCTCCTGCTTCTTGGGTATTTGCGTGGACGGCGTATCCGTAGTCAATGGCCAGCTCACCCTTTGGGGTCAGCATACACAACTGAGGTATGGGTTCGATGAGGGTGTAATGCACATAATCAGCGTTGCCCTCTACGATGGGGAATACGGCCATGTCCACCCTGTCATTGGCGAGTCCGATGGGGGTATAGCAGAACAGATACAGCTTGTCCCCCAGCACAAGACCGTCCGTGAACCATTTCACCTTACCCACAAGATTTTTCTTATCATTATCATCGAGATCCTGCAGGTCAAGGGGGCAACTACCGCCCTTGCCCCAGACAAATCTGCGCCTGGCGGCATTGGGCTTGTTTCCCTCAAGGATCGCGGAGGTATGGTTGGGCATAGCCTCCCGTACCGCTTTTCTTCCGTCCTTGCTCGTAGTGCCGAACAGGGTATCGCTGAAAATGAAAAAGGTCTTGGTGCGGTCGGTAGCGCTGGCAAAGGCGTCGTTTCCGTCCAGCGCAAAGGAGAAGATCCCGTCGGCACCGATCCACGCGGTTTCGGTCACATCGTATCTTTCAAAAAGTCTGCTCCATTCATCCGCCGCCTCTACCTTGACGGCAGACTCGATATGGATACTGTTCTTCCTTGTTTCGTCCATACAATTCATCGGCGAAGCCCGAGCAGGCTTCGCTTTTTCTCCTTCACATATTTGGGAAATTATGCAATCAACCGGCAGAAATATACCTGAACATATGATAGCAAGATGCAGGTCAAGGTGACTGAAAAGGAAATCCGCGCCTACTATGAGTCAGCATTGTTATCAGAGCCCCAGATGCTCATAAACTTCCTCATACGCCAGATCATCGTGTTCGACAACGAAATACACATATACTTCAATAGCTCCCTACAGACGGGTCCTGACGCAAGTCAGTGCCTTTCTGTTTGCGATAGGGAAACAACCATACCGGCGCATATTCAGAACTCCTATGAGCTGAGACAGAAGAATATACGGCTGACGATCACTATCTGAAAACGACACGTAGAAAAAGAAAAACAACCTAAACCGAATAATTCGATTTAGGTTGTGAGTGGTGACCCGTACGGGAATCGAACCCATGTTTCCAGCGTGAGAGGCTAGCGTCTTGACCGCTTGACCAACGGGCCGTCTGTCCTGACGACTTGCTTATTATATCACAGGTTCGTTTTTTTGTCAAGTGCTTTTTGGAAGATTTTTTGATTTTTTTGGATTTTTTTTGAAGAAAAAATTGGGAGATGAATAATGTTGCTTTTTGTGGATTTTATCCTGCAAATTTACTTTTCAATCGTATCCGCTTCTGCGGGCATGCTAAAATCTATCTTGCAAAAGGAGCATTCAGGCTTCATGACAAGCTTGCCGCACAAGGGACAGAGCAGATTTTCGTTATCCGCCTCGGGATTGGCAAGGACGATAAACTTCGCGCCTTTAAAGTGACGGACACGGTCACCTGTTCTGAAATAATTGTCGGCGATGTCTTCGGTGTCATACTCAATAAGAAGCTCTTCACCGTCATCCCTGCGTATTTTCCAAAGGGCGATGATGACATCTTGAATATTTCCGCGATGGGCGACAACGCCTTTGATACGCGTGACCTTTTTACAGGCTCGACTGTCAACAGTCCCCGTCCATTCCTTATCTCGGAGCAGGGGAATGAGCTTGATCTTATAGAATAAGTAAAGATAAATGACACCCGATAAAATGATAGAAAAAATCCGTTGCCATCTGTCGCAATATTTAAAGGATGTGACCAGCAGGACTGTGATCGCGAGAGCTAAAAGAACAAGCAGAAGAATCTTTTGAATGATCTGACGATGGACCTTTTTTTCAATGCGTATGTACATGGGCAAACCTCCTCATGAATATATGCGAATCCTTTCTCGCCTTTACAGAGTTATGATGCGTTCGGCAGTGCTGACACCAAACGCTTCATGCGTTCTCGCGAACGCCACATACATTATACCATGAGTTCGCGTGATTGTCAATAGCCTTCTGTAAAATATATGACGCGATTTAAAAGTTCTTTGGAGTGAACAAAAATATCAAGCCTGATTTGTGCAAGGTTTCCATTTTTTCATGGGAAATTACTTTGCCGGGTTCTCTGTCGCTTTTTTGAAAACATAGTAGAGCGGTTCATTTCCTCCGAAAAAGTAATCACCGGACTTATGCTGGATAAAAAGGTACTTCACCCCATCGATCTCGCGAAGCAGATAACCTTCGGCAGATTCCTCCTGCTGACTGATTACGTAACCGCGGAAAGGGTGGATTTCATAAGCCGTATACTCTAAAGGGCGAGGGATCATGCGGTCTTTTTGTCGGACAAAGCGCTCACACATCCCGCGTTCATAGAAAGCAATCCCTGTGATGTGTGCCAAAGCCGCCAACTGCAGAGGTTGAGAGGGTGAAAACTCATCGGGTTGCTTGACTAAGGCGACTGTCTCCCATCTGCCAAGCAAAAGGGGATCGGGCACATAGGGGAAGTCTGTACGATCTCTTCGCTTTTGAGATTCTCTCGGCGTGTAGGCGTGGTTGGACTCTTGTTTATAGAGAAGGATGATAGAATCGCTACCTTGCGTCAGACAACTATAGCCAATCCATCGTAATGTCATGTAACGTTCGCCATGAAGGTTATGCAGTTGGTACTCGTTGGGAACAACAGTGTCTTGTTCTTCGTAATAGCAGAAAATGACCCCGCGACTCCAAAGAATGTTCCACCACATACTCCCTCCGGGAAGACAAACGATCTCCTCCTTGACGGTATCCGTAGGCACCTTAGGATGTCCCCAGGTTTCGGGGATGTGGGTACGAACTTGTCCCATGAGTTTCCAACGCCCGATGAGTTGAGGATCATCTTCAAAATTTGCCGTAGTCGCATCCCGTACAGACAAAGCACCTAAAATCTCCTGACGGTGACCCAACCGCTCCACCAGCACAAGAGATGCATCGATCTTGTTCCGCTCGGCGGTGAGAGCGGTGCGTTTTTGTGCCAGCATGACCATGCGTTCTTCCTCTGTACCATACTGCAGGGTTTTGATCTCCTCCAAGGAAAAACCCGCTTGCTTCAAGGTCTGGATTTCTCCAAAAGTTTTGATCTTATCGGTTTTATAATATCTATAGCCCGTTTGAGGATCAATCCTGTCAGCAAGCAAAACCCCTTCCGCGTGGTAATAACGGAGTGTCTGTGTACTGACGTGACAGATACGGGCAAATTCGCCGATCTTTAACATGAATACCTCCCAACATGGATGTTAACATAAGTATAACATTATAGTTGGCTGTAAAGTCAAGAGTTTTTCTTAAAAAAACAGAAAAAAGTTCTTGCAAAATCAAGAAGACCGACCCATGTATATGAGTCGGTCAAAAAATCAATCGTTTTCTTTGCGCTTCTTCATCAGAATGATGCCTGCGGGCAACATCAGTGTCAATGCAGATACGCCGATAATGCTGTTGCAGTTCTTGCCGTCTTCACCTTGGGGCTCTTGGTTTGTTCCGACGGGTTCTTTAGTTCCATCGGGGGTCGTATCGGTTTCACCATCGGGATTAACCACAGGAACATCTTCGGCGGTGGTTTCCTCCACGACGGGAATCTTTTCCTGCTCCATAAAGAAGTAAACGTTTTCCTTTGTCAGATGATGCTTTGCGTCATCGTCCTTCAGGAAGTACACACCCTGTACGAGCAGGGTTTCTCCGCTTTCCAATGCGGAACGTTCGTAATCAATGCGAAGGCTCTGCAACTCGCCGTTCCAGCCCTTGGCATCTCTCATGTCAAAGACCACATACTGCCAGCCGTCCACCTTAGCCATGGTCTCAGAAACCACACGGGCGGTCTGATCATTGTCAGCAGAGGTTTCGTTTTCGGCACAGGTATAGAACAGATCCATGGCACGGTTGCCGAGGGACACGTTGTTGACCAAAAGTACCACGTATGTGACGTCGGACGCATTGATGGGTGCCAGCTGGGCATTCTTCATCAGCGTCGCGTAGGGAAGAGACACGTAAGGATCTGTGCAAGCATCCTCGGACATAAAAGACATGACCTTACCGTAGGTTTCATCATCAACGATGGATACGTCTGTGCCGTTCTGAGGGAGCATCAGCTTGGGATCCACACAGCCCAAAATGACAGCGGCATGGTTGTTCGTGCTTTCAGGCATGGGGAGTCGGGGGAAGTTACCCTCAGACAAAGCCGTTTCAGCCAAAGTCAGCGAACGCTTTTCCCAAATGGCATACAGGGTCAGGTCTCCCGTGAGAGACACTTTTTCTCCGGGCTGATAGACAGGTACCATATCGAAGGGACGAAGTGCCCAACCAAGGAAGGTGTCACCTTCCAGCGTGGGCTTATCGGCAGTCAGCACACCCTGATCGCCGATGGTGATCTCTTGTGACGCGGGTGTATTTTCACCGCCGTTGGCATCAAAGGTGACCGTGTCCACGCCCTGCATGGGAGTCATCAGCACCAGCGTGTTTTCAGGCAGGTAGCCCTCCTGACCGTCATAGATCACCTTAGCTTTTCCATCGGAGATGCTGCGAAGCTCCACGCAAGAACCGATGGGAACCTTGCAAACATTCTTGCCGTCCTCGCCTTCCAGCTTGGCGATCATGCTGTTGACTACGTAATAGCCGCGAGGCCTGCCGCCCTTGTAGGAGAAGTCGATAGTCTCCTCCTCGCCCTCGTCGTAAGGCGGCGTGCCGTAACCGATCACACAGGGATCGTTCAGGGCGTAAGAACGGATGGTCACGTTGTTATCAGCGTTACCTTCAATGGTATACACGTGGGTATCAGTGGTGTAGAGCACATAGCCGATATGATTGGAGTTGGTATTTTTACCATCCCACTGGAAGAAGATCATGTCGGCAGGCTTGGGGGTATATGTACCCTTGTGGGCAAGGGAATCCTGCCACATCTTCATGGCTTTCAGCTCACCCACCCATTTCCAACAGCCGATCTCGCTGGAGGCATAGTCAATATGGGCTTGGTTGAGGCACCAGTTGACAAAGCAAGCGCACCACTCGTAGTGGTTGTCGTTGTAGTGAGGCACCAGCAAACGGGCGTACTCAATGTAGTTGGAGCTGCCGTTCATGTTCATGCCGTTAAAGTCGGCGGCGCTGTCACCCTCATGGTAGCCAAGCTGAGAGATGGCGATACGAAGCACCGTGTTCCTTTGGTTTTCCGAAAACTCGAGGGAAGTGAAATTGTCATACCAGACAGACGTTTTGTAGGCATCCGAGAAATCATAGTTGGGGTCGTTGGTCAGCCAGTTTCTCATCTTGATGCCGGTTCCGTGAGGCTCCAAGGCACCGACGGCAGGAGCGGCACAGGCGGCAAGCATGGCGGTGGCAAGACCGACAGCTAAAATCTTTTTGAGTCGCATAAAAAATCCTTTCTTTTAGGTCATATTATACAGATCCTGCCCATAGAGGGAAGGTATCACAGAAAAACCTGATGTTGCCATTATAACATAATTCTGTCGATTTGTAAACCCATAAAACAGAGAATTTATCGAGGGAATCCTTGGCAAATCGACAAAAAAGGGAAATAAAGGACTGTTTCAATGGAAACAGTCCCAAAAATGACTAAAACCGATCCATGGGTTACAGTTCGATCACGTCACCGCAGCGGATCTGATGAAGCTTATCCGCGCAAATCATATGCTCCTTTAAAAAATCAAACTGAGCCTGACCCGTGCAGTGACAGGTATAAAACGAGGCAGGGGAGCGATCTAAGGATTGTGCGATGAATTTGAGTGTGCTATGGTTCTCACAATGGAGCAGATGGCATCCGCCCACAACCACGTGGGGGTTCATATGGGGGAGGATGTTCAGAATCCCTCGATGAGAACAGCCCGTCAGCAGAACCGTACCGACACCTTCTTCATAAATGTATAAGTATTGCTCATGCTCAAAATCATCGCATATCAAGCGGGTCTGTCCCTTGACGTAGAACGTGGGGGCGGGAATATGGACACCGTCGGGTCTTTGATCCCAGTTGAATAGAGTCATATAGGGAAAGACCGTTTGCTTAAATTGCGTCTTGACGAGACGAGGATGATTCGCCAGATGCGGCGGGAGTCCGATAAACTTTTCATGAGGGTTGTAGTGCGGCTCAAAGGCTTTTTCGTGAACGTACACGGGAGCATGGTGATTGATGTTGAGAAACGCTTCCAAACCGCCGCCGTGATCGTAATGACCGTGAGAAATGACGGCCGCTTCTACCAGGCTGAGATCAATGCCCAAGGCTTCTGCGTTTTTGGCGAAAAGATCGGATTGTCCCATGTCAAAGAGCAAACGGTGTCCGTGGCTTTCAATATACAGAGACAGTCCATGCTCGGCTTGCAGAGCGCTGTTGAGAGACGTATCATCTACCAAACAGGTGATTTTCATGTGTGTTTCCTTTCCGTACTTGCAGAATGGTTCAAGCCGTAGTTGTTTCTGTCACAGGGATATAATCGACCGTGCCAGCCCAAGCCAAAAACTGTGCTTCTGCGCTCTCATAAGCTGCGCTTTCACAGGAAAAGCGGATCGTCCAATACGTTTCGCCCAAAAAGTGGAACGTGACGAGGGTAGTCATCTCCAGGTCACCGTCTTTTCTGGGATAACTGTAGTAGACAAGACCCTTTTCAGAACGAAGCGTAGCCTCCGGGTCATCCGCTTCCAACATGGTTTGAGCATATGCTTCAACGGTCATATCCTCGGGATTTCCAAGGGCGGTCAGATCTGCCGCAGTCTCAAAGCTGACGCTCACAGAGTACATCTTCTGATAAGATACCCAATGAACGGTGTCATCATCGCTTTCCAACTCCGAAAAGGAGCTGTCAAGACGGATGGCTATCCCTTCAAAAGAAAAGACTTGCGCTTGGGGCGTGCAAGCGGTGAGGCAGGACAGTAATAGGGCTGACAAGGTAAAAAGTATCAGGATTTTTTTCATCATTGTATCCTCTCCGTAAAAATGTTCTTTATTGAATGATGCCGCCGCCGATCACCACGTCATCAAGGTAGAATACGCAGGACTGTCCGGCGCAGGCGGCACGTTGCGGCTCGTCAAAGGCCACGACCGCAGTGTCCTTGTCGGTCATGATCACCGTAGCGAGTGCGCCTCTATGGGTACTGCGGATGCGGGCGGTGACTGCCATGGGGGTGTCAATGCTGTCTACAGACAGCAGATTGACGTCTCGCAGCTTGATCTCTCGGGTGAGCAGATCATCGTTGCTACCCAAAATCACCCGACGGCTGACAGGGTCTTTACCGCACACAAAGGCAGGTGCGCCCAAAGCGATGCCCAGCCCTTTTCGCTGACCGATGGTATAGTGCATGATCCCCTTGTGTTGTCCCAACACCTTGCCGTCCCGGTCCACAAAATCCCCCGTCTCGGCTGTCTTGCCCGTGTAGGTCTCGATGAACTCGGTGTATGCCCCGTCGGGCACGAAGCAGATGTCCTGGCTGTCGCTCTTGTGGGCGGTCTCAAAGCCCCGCTCGGCGGCCAGCGCGCGGATTTCGGGCTTGGTCATCTCCCCCAGGGGGAACAGGATGTGAGGAAGCAGCTCGCGGGGGAGCTGCCACAGGAAGTAGGATTGATCCTTACTTTCATCCGCCGCCTTGCAGAGTAGGCAACGGTCACCTTCCCGTCGGATGCGGGCGTAATGTCCCGTGGCGATCATGTCCGCGCCGTCCTTGACCACGGCATCCCACAGCGCGCCGAACTTGATCATCTTATTGCAGGTCACGCAGGGATTGGGTGTCCCCCCCGCCTCGTAGACCTTGATGAAGTCCTCGATGACACATCGGCAGAAGACCTCCCCCATGTCGTAGGTCTTGTGGGGGATATCCAGCTGATCACAAATGGCACGGGCGTCGGTGACGTCCTGCGTGTCCCCAGTCTGTCCCTCGGGACGGTACAGGGTCATGGTGGCTCCCGTGACGGCATAGCCCGCCCGCGTGAGCAGGTACGCCGCCACCGAGGAGTCCACACCGCCGCTCATGGC
>JAZSFA010000126.1:0-6928 GCA_045531965.1 Eubacteriales bacterium | reverse complement strand
GAAAATGGAGAAATCATTGAACAAGGGACGCATGAGGAGTTGATGGCTCAAAACGGAAAGTATGCTGAAATGTTTCATGCACAGGCGGAAAAGTACAGTTAAAGGGAGGTTTTTTATGTCTAATAAAGCTCTATATGTATTGGCTGGATACGACGAAACGACGGAGCTGCATTTGTCGAGTATGCAAAACCAATTATACGAACATGGCTTCATCGGTCGCCATACAAAAAATCTTCCACAGCATATAACGTTAGGCTCTTTCTCCACGGAAGAGAAAGCGCAATTAGTAGATTTGCTTCGGACAGTATCAACGGAATATTCATCGTTTGAGGTAACATTTAATCACATTGGAATTTTCTGGGGAGCTAATGTCTTATTTGTAGCACCCGATACCAACGAGCAACTGTTGAAATTGAAGGAAAGATTCGGAGATAGCTACAACTGGACACCACACACAACTATGCTGATTGATAATCCGGATGAAATATACAAAGCTTTACCGGTTGTCATGAGAAGCTTTTCGGCTTTCAAAGGAAGGATAACTTCATTACACCTTTATGAGTTCTTTCCGGCGAGACATATTTTGTCTGTAGATTTCAAAGATTAACGTATAATAATAGTCATGATGAATGTAACATTTTGATGCTCCCCGAACACCTTTATGAGTTCTTTCCAGCGAGACATATTTTGTCTGTAGATTTCAAAGATTAACGTATAATAATAGTCATGATGAATGTAACATTTTGATGCTCCCCGATTTTTGCCTTTCGTCCGTGTCCAGTGTAGCATAGCTCTCGTAGCTGTCAACGTGAAAAAATATCGCTGAAAAATGAAATGAATAGTGAAAGAGTCAAGTAGCAATACTTGGCTTTTTCTTTATCCCCATGCAATATTTTTTCGTGTACTGAAAGCAGTCACGACCTCTCCTTGACATCTGCACACTTCACTCGGAATGGGCGCGAATCCCTCCCGACCTATGCTCCCCCGACCCTGCCGAAAGGCGAAATAAAAATCGGGAGGTATAGAAAATGAAAACCCAAAACCAAGTAAGAATCACAAACGAAAACGTAAGGATCACCGAGCAAAATGTCCAGCATATCGGTGAGTGTATCGCACTGTCAGCCATCAAGAAAATGATGCAATTTGCACACCATCCAAAGTCCTTGGACAAACTGTATGCCGGATTAGTCGAAGACATTTACAGAAACAAAGGCTACAACACGACCTTCTCGGACGGTTATGATCTCGCGTCTGAGGTGATCTGCTTTCTCTGTCATTACATTGGTCACAATCTGGACGATCTGGCTTGTCAAAATCGCAAGGGTGAGCTACTGACTGTTCGCTTCGCCTGCTACAGACACGCCCTGCGGTACATTGAGAAAGAGTATCTGTCCGTATATAAAACCATCAGCATCGAAGAATGCTCGCCGGCTGATGCTTCGATTGATTTTGAGACCCAATATGAGATTGAGGACTACACCAAGGTCGATACGATTATCCACCAAATGCGTTTGACCATTGCAGAAGAAGAAACTTTGAACTACTACATGGCTGGACTTGGATTCGTTGAGATCGCGCAGATGCAGAATGTCAATAATACGACCGTCTGGCGCAGGAGAAAGAGCATTCAGAAGAAGTATCTGCGATATGTAATCATGCAAGGCTGATCTGATACCCATAAATCATAAATAGGGAGCGCAACTGCTCCCTATCATTATGTACAGTAAGTAAACCAATGGTTGTTTCACAGGTTGATTCAGTTCTTGATTTTCCTCGTATTGTATGATATAATAAAATCAGTATCCTTCTTAAACATAGTGAGTATAAATATAGCGAGGTAACAAAAAATGCTTGTTCTTACCGAGAAAGATCTCTCTGACATTTTACACAATTATAAGGTTCCAAATCCTGTCATATCCCATACCATTCTCTTACACCAAAATTGCGATATCTCGGAACAAAAGGATAAGCAGCTTAAGCTGATCATTCGTGTTGACCTGGCGGAGCATACTCCCGTGGTTGTGAAATTCAGAGGTGGATGTGACGAGCGGCACCGTTTGCATATCATAGAAGAACAAACAGTTTTTTCTGACATTTTAAGGAAAAACGGAATTACCACACCAAAATATTATATGGCTGATTCTTCGTTTGCTACCGAGTACAATTTCTATGGTTTTCAGGGCATTGTCACCGTAGAGGACTATTGTGAAAATGAGATAAAATTGGTTGATAAATATATTTCTTATCTGACCGGCGAGCTTTTGGCACGGACACATACGATCTCCGAGCAGAATCAATGCCACGTTTACAGTAACAAAACCATTTTTGATCCGCTGACCGAAAACGATCTTTACGATTATGATGAATTCAAGAATACGCAAGATAAATTAGGCCAACAGGAATCAACTCTATTTTCTGCCATTTGTTCTGAATTTGATAAGAAATTCAAATCCATTGAGCCACTTCGGAACTGTCCCAGCTACGCGGTTCAAGGTGATGTCAGCTTGTGCAACACGTATTTGACCGAAGAAGGGAAAATCGGCCTGTTTGACTTTAACTGCAGCGGCGATGCGGTTTTGTTCTGCGATGCCGTCATGCAGGGATGGTTTGTTGCTCATTTGATGGATTACGCACAACCGATGGATGACGCAGGAGCCAACGAACTTGCCAAGGCCTTTTTTGAGGGGTATACGAAAATCCGTCCTTTCACGGATGTGGAAAAAGAGCTTGCCAAAACCTTGTACACCATCATATCGGCACTGGATTGCAGGACGATCTATTACGAGGGCGGTTTGTTAGATGCTATTGAGAAGAAGAACCGCGATCTCATCTATCAGATTTTAGAAAAGATACATAATATCATAACCTCGGATACCATCACGGCAACATAATAAACAGAATTTTAGGGAGCGCACAACTGCACTCCCTTTTTGAAAAATTACCACTTTGGCACCGTGACGTGTGCTTGTCTCGACGAGCGCAGCGAGCCGACTTGTATAAGACAAGCACACGTCACGGTGCCAAAGGGCAATTTTATGACGGAAAACAGACAGATTTACACGGGATTTTATACCTAATCCAAGGAACCCTTGGATTTTAAACAACGAATTGATAATTGTTTTTTGTAAAACAATATGCTATAATATGAGTACACCGGTGAACACACATTAGGAGGTGCTCATATGCAACTTGATTTAGGACAAAAGATACGCGAATTGCGTCGGCGTGACGGACGCACACAGGAGGCTTTGGCTGAGGCTATCGGCGTGACTTCCCAGGCTGTTTCCCGTTGGGAGGCCAACGGCGGTTATCCCGACATGGAGATGATCCCCTCCATTGCGAATTATTTCGGGGTCTCCATCGACGAACTGTTTGGGTATAGCAATGAGCGATCTAGGAGAATCGATGAACTGGTTACCAAAATCGACACCATGAATTTTCAGAATAACGGCGTGAATATCAACATTGATGAGTGCATTACATTGGCAAGGAACGCATTGATCGAATTTCCCGGCAATGAAAAGCTCATGCTGTGCCTTGCTTCGGTGCTGTATAACGCCGGATATGTTCGCTACGGAGAATATCATTTGTCAGACGCAGAAGGATATGACATTTTGGACGTAGAAAGACACCGCACTTATGCTGAGTGGAAAGAGGCTATATCTCTTTATGAAAAGCTCTTAAAAACAATAGAGGAGGGCGCATTGCGTCATCGTGCTGTTTGTGAACTTACGCAATTGTATTTGAACGTGGGAGAACACACAAGAGCGCTTGAACTGATCGAAACGGTACCCAACATTTTCGGCTCAAAAGAATTCTTGAAAGCCAATGCTACTGACGGAAAGAAACGTGCTGAGGCATACGGTGATGGTTTGCTGAAGGTGGTGTATGCTTGCTCGTGGTTGATGGTCTGCACCGTGATTGCATATGAACAGAACATGTCCCCGGCCGACAAAGTACAGAGTCTTCGTGGAGCCATAGATATATTCCGTATCGTATGCACCGACGGAAACTGCGGCAGGCATCATGGATATATAGCAAGAGTCTATACATTGCTTTCCTTGTATCTATGGTTGGATGGTAAAAAAGACGAGGCGTTTGAAGCGTTGAACAATTCTCTTACACAGTTCCGGCTTTTTGCTAAGTATTGCGAAAGCGAAGGCGGTCACTATACCGCTCCCCTCATTCGATTGGTTCCGTATGAAGAGGTTCAAGCCAAAGCGAATGATGACGCGCATCCTCATACCTCTGCTGAAAGCCTTGCCGAAGATTGGCCTTTTTGGAGTGTTCCTGAATACGAGATCGTTAAACCCGAAATACAAGCCGATCCCCGTTGGAATGAATGGATATCCAAATTACAGAAATGATCCTAATCTGCCCCGCCATCGTGCGGGGCTTCTTCATATCGTATAACTTTAGGGAGCCGTCAAGCTCCCTTTTGTGTTTATGTGTGAATCGGGTCAGCCTTGCATAATCACATATCGCTGATACTTCTTTTGTATGCTCTTTCTGCGACGCCATACGGTAGTATTGTTGACATTCTGCATCTGAGCGATCTCAACAAATCCAAGTCCTGCCATGTAGTAGTTCAGAGTTTCGGTCTCAGCAACGGTCAAGCGCATTTGGTGGATAATCGTATCGACTTTGGTGTAGTCCTCAATCTCATACTGTGTCTCAAAGTCAATCGAAGCATCGGCGGGCGAGCATTCTTCAATGCTGATCGTCTTGTAAACGGACAGATATTCCTTCTCGATGTACCGCAGGGCGTGACGGTAGCAAGCAAAGCGGACAGTCAGCAATTCGTCTTTACGGTTCTGACAAGCCAGATCGTCCAGATTGTGACCGATGTAGTGGCAGAGAAAGCAGATCACTTCGGATGCGAGATCATATCCATCCGAGAAGGTCGTATTGTAGCCCTTGCTGTGGTAAATATCCTCGACCAATCCGGCATACAGCTTGTCCAGAGAACGCGGATGGTGTGCAAAACGCATCATTTTCTTGATGGCAGACAGCGCGATACACTCACCAATGTGCTGTACGTTTTCAGCGGTGATCCTTACGTTTTCGTTTGTGATTCTTTCTTGGATTTTCATTTTCTATACCTCCCGATTTTTATTTGGCCTTTCGGCAGGGTCGGGGGAGCATAGGTCGGGAGGAAATCGCGCTCATTCCGAGTGAGGTGTGCAGATGTCAACGAGAGGTATTGATGACTTTCAGTACACGAAAAAATATTGCTTGTGGATAAAGAAAAAGCCAAGTATTGCTACTTGACTTTCTCAATGATTATTTCATTTTTCAGCGATAATTTTTCACGTTGACATCTGCGAGAGCTATGCTACACTGGACACGCCGAGAGGCGAAAAATCGGGAACATTTTTCATCAGAACAGTTGACGTTATTAACAATACCGACTGATGATTTCATCCTGGGTCTCGCTGTCGAGCTGTACGAACTGGATGCTATAGCCTCCCACACGGACGGTGAGATCTCCGTGGCGGTCGGGATGGCACTTGGCGTCCAGAAGATCGTCCTTGTTGGCAGTGGTGATCTGTGCCATGCAGCCACCGTGAGTCAGGAACGTTTTGATTGTCGCCGATACACTTGTGCGCAGGGCGGGTGTAGCCAACATACGGGTGGTCAGGATGACGTTCAGAGTCGTTCCGCCCACACCCTTTTCCATGGGGAGCTTTGTGACCGAATTGAGCATGGCGGTCAGTCCGCTCTTATCCGCTCCCGGACGGGGCCCCATGGAGTTGCCAAGCGGTTCTCCCGCAAAGCGTCCGTCAGGGAATGCACCGAGCGTCTTTCCGTACGCAATACCCGCCGTCAACAGCGAACAAGCACCTGTGTAGACCCCGCCACGCCCCGATTGGTACTTGGCGATTTCATCCCAGTAGAGCGTCAGCACGCGAACCGCCATTTCGTCAGCCTCGGGGTCGTCGTTGCCGAACTTGGGAGCGGCGTTGAGAAGCATCTGACGCTCTCGCTCGTAGCCCTCGAAGTTGGCATCCAAAGCCGCCAGGAGGGTTTCCTTGGTCATGCGTTTTTCCTCGTATACCAGCTTTTTGATCGCAGTCAACGCGTCCGCAGTGGCGGCTAAGCCCGCAGTCTCAATGACACCGTAGCCGTAAATAGGTCCACCTGCGTCATGAGGAATGCCGCGCTCCAGGCAGCCGTCGGTGAAGATGCCCTTTAGTAGCTTTGCGTGGTTGGCGGCGCGGATCTCTTGTCCTACACGGCAGAGATAGCAATGCACCTCGGTGAAAAACTTCATTTGAGTCACAAAGCCGTCAAACAGCTCGTCAAAGGTCTCGCATTCGGCAAAGGGCTTAGTAATAGGCCCCAGCTGCGTGGTGCGATCGCGCGTTGCCTTGCCCCCCAGCATGGCAATCTCAAAAATCTTTGCAAGATTCATAGAGCCATCCTCGCAGCCTGTGTTGCTCTTGCCGGGCACCTCGATCTCCTGGCAGCCCAGAGTAGCGTAATTGCGCGCATCCTCCAAGGTCACGCCCAGCTTCAAAAGACCCGGAATTACCGTCTCATCGCTGACCACGGTAGGGTCGCACATTCCTTCAGCCCACAGAGTAGATGCCAGAAGGAGCAGATCGGCGGGAGTCTGCTCGCCAACTCGCACCACCATGCGGGGATGCGTATCGTGAATGTTGCGCAGTATCTGCAAAAACAGATAGGAAAGATCATTAGTGGCGTCACTTCCGTCCTCGGGATGACAGCCTCCAATCGTGGTATTGTGCGCACCGCACTCCCAGATTTTGAACATCAGAGAGGTGATGGACTCCTCGGGGGAGATCACGTCACCGTGCTCACGGGAGTATTCGTAGAAGGGGTAAAGGAACTGATCCACGCGGCCAAGGCAATCCACCCAATCCCACAAGGACAAAAGCCAGGTCAGCTGCACGGCCTGATACAG
>JAZSFA010000019.1:0-3460 GCA_045531965.1 Eubacteriales bacterium | reverse complement strand
AATCGTATCACTTACAGTTTTTTCTTTAATTTTTTTGTATTCTTGAGAGGTTGCTTCCGTTATTTTTATATCCCTCTGCTTTTTTTCATCTGATTCCAAAGATCTTTCATCCACTAAAATGTTTTGCGTTTTTGACTTGATTAACTCTTTTTCATTTGCAACCAATAAAACTTTAACTTCATCTTGCTCTACAAGATTATTTACAAATCCTAACAGTTCGATTATATCAATCGAGCAACGCTCTAAATCCTCTAAAATTATGAGTTTGCCTGATAAATCAATTGATTCATATAAAGCTTGCAAAGCCTCTTCATCAGCCTTTAAATCAACGCCAAAAAAGCTTGTAACTCCTTTAAAAACCGTCTTTGCAACCAGTTTTCCTGCTGTGGCGCCTTCAGATGTTTCTTTTATTTTTTTAGCTCTTACTTCAAGATAGATACTTTTGCTTATCTCTTTTAAATCTTTAATACCATAGAGCGATACAATTACACATTTACCTTCATTAGCTTCATCAAGAAAAGAGATTAGCTGATTTTTTATATAATGGCTCTTTCCTGTTCCCCACGCTCCCGTGAGCATGATAGCACTATTGGTTTTATCGTTTTCTAAATAATTTTTTATATACTGATTTAATTGGTCAATGTTCATTTATTTTCCTTCCTCCAACGATCCCCGAATCAGTATCGGACAAATATCTTTGATTTGAGCTTTGAGCTGTTCGTTAATTCTTTTTCTGTCAATATATACGTTGTAAACATTTGCAATAGCTTTTTGCAATTTAATATCGGGGATAGGGATTTCAACCGTCTGCATTTCACTCCAATCAAATGTTTCTCTCGCCGATCCCCAAGAGCAGAATCTCGCATAACGATTAAATTCAGCACGTGCAAAATACAGCATCAAATATTGAGGCCATAATTTTTCAACATCCTTGCTTTTGAAGACTACATACGAAGAGGAGCATATGTATGTATCGTTGGAATCATTTAGCGCAATGGATATTTTTTCTCCATTTCGTGAAGTTACCGTTACATAAGCAAATTCATTAGGCTGAATCACATAATATGGCTTAAGATTAACACCCATCATATCCGCTTTGGTAGGAATAAACTTCTTCTCAATAGATATTCCCATAACATCGTCTACGCCATATTGAAGACCTTCGTTGGTTGTTTCAACTAATTCCAAATACTCGCCAATAGGTTTTGGAATGTGCTGATTCCGAAGAGTATCCATATATCCCTCAAATGTCAACTTCAAATCTTCCAATCCGCGCTCATAGCTCTGCTGATTGGCAACCATTGCTTTGTAGATGTCAACATATTTCTGTTGCGTAGGAATATCGGGCACGGTAATCTCAACATCACAAAAATCACTCCAAGACATACCATCGCGAACAGAGGCATCTGCATGGAACCAAAAGTATCTGTCTTGCTCCTCACATTTCAACATAATGAAGAAATAATCATCAAGAACGCCGCAAGATTCTTTTAGTGAAAAGACGGTATATGCTGGGCTTACCACTTTTTCATGTTCAGAATGATTATAAGCAATAGGCAACACTCGATCTCTACCAACGTGCATAAGGTTGCACGCAAAATGGCGAGGGGGAACAATCTGATATTTCGATGTATCCTCCCCGACTTGATGTGAAGGCTCGAAAAACTCCTTGTCCTTATTAACACCTGACACTTGATATGGCGTTAAATTAGGAATTCCACATTTTTGGGAATATGGAATCATCAAACTTCCCAATTTATATTTATTTAATGTCATATCCAATACCTCTAAACGCATCCTCAAGCATCTTTTGAGACTGCTTCTCCTGTGCAAGAACGTCGCGCATTTCAGCCTGAATACGGCTCATTTCAGCATTGAAATCAATATCCAAGTCGTGATCGATAAACTCAATGTACTTGCTGGGAACAAGGCTCCAGCCCTGTTGTTCAATGCTCAAGCCCTCGTTTCCGTCTTGATCAACCCACTTTCTTGTTTTTACAGATCTGTACAATTCGGGAACGGCATAGTTCGCCTCGTCTGTTCCTTCGTTCTGCCAAGTGTGGTAGATGTCTGCGGCTCTCTGAATCTGTTCATCACTCAAGAACACCTTTTTCTTGCCCTCATTCTTAACGGGGTTTTCCGTCCAAGTACGAAGATCCATAAAGAGAATTTCATTCTCACGGTTGCGCAGAGTTCTGCCGTGGTATTCGCCACCCTTCTTGTTCTGATTCAAGATCCAAAGGGTAACGCTGATATCGGTGGTAATAAAGAGCTCACGAGGGAGAATGATAATAGCTTCTACCTTATCATTCTGAATGAGTTTTTTACGAATTTCCAAGGTATCACTATCACCAAGAGCACCGTTTGCAAGAAGGAAACCTGCTACGCCCTTGGTTGCTTTCAGGTGTGATAGCATATGAAGGATCCAAGCATAGTTTGCGTTGCTCTCGGGAGGGGTTACGTAATCTGCCCAACGGGAATCATTTTTGAGATTTTCATCATACCATCCCTTTAGATTAAAAGGCGGGTTCGCCATAATGTAATCGAAGTAAAGTCCTTTATGCAAATCGTGGGTAAAGGTTGAGTCAGCTTCTTCTCCTAAATGATGGCTGAGCCCGCGCAGGGCAAGATTCATCTTTGCAAGGCGATAGGTTGCAGGCTCTTTCTCCTGACCGTAAATATTGATGCGACTGATATCACCGCGCTTTTCACGGACAAGGTCGGTGCTCTGAATGAACATACCGCCCGAACCGCAACAAGGGTCATAGAGTGTACCATCAAAAGGTTCGATCATAGCGGCAATCAGCTGCACAGCGTCATGAGGTGTATAGAATTCACCTTCCTCTTTAGTTGCGTTGACGGCAAATTCCTTGAGAAAGTATTCATATACTCGTCCAATTAGGTCTTTTTCTTCGCCGAATGCCTTGTGGTTAATCTTGTTAACCTCATCTACAAGTTTTTTAATATCATTTGCAGCAAGGTTTCGCGTAGTAAAAGTGTTTTTTACAAAACAGCCTTTAAGCTGTGGCGTATTTGTAGAAATGCTATTTAAGGCAGTGTCAAGAGCAACATTTAGTCCGGGTGCAGGGGTGTTGATGATGGTTGACCAGCGTGCTTCCGGAAGCAAATTATAAGTGCCATCGGTAAAAGTAGGATCGTCCAAAAACGCGACTTTGATTGCCTCATCGTTTGGATCAAGCCCCTGATCAATAAGGTCCTGACGGAGTTTATCAATACCGTTCTCAAACTTTTCGCCAATGAAGCGCAAAAACACGAGCGTCAGCATCATATCGCGCTTTTCAAAGAACGAGCCCGAATTGCGCGCCGCACGCAGTATGTCACGACACTTGAACAGTATCGAATCAAGATTTATTTTTTCTTCAACTTTTTTCTTAGCCATTTTCCTTATCTCCTGTGGTAAATTTGCTGGATAATAGTTTGATTTCCAAATCTAATTTTG
>JAZSFA010000122.1:0-19344 GCA_045531965.1 Eubacteriales bacterium | reverse complement strand
GGTGGCACGCTTCATGCGTGACGGAGAGGGTATTTAGCGGCATTTCGCGTTTTTACCCTCTCACCCGCCCGTCGCAAAGCTGGGCGGGAGCTCTCCCAGAGGGAGAGCCTTTCTTCGTGCCTCCTCCGCTAAACAACAATTTCCCTTTTCATTATATCATATTTCACCCCCTTTTGCAAGAGGCATCAAAAAGCCCCGCCGAGGCGGGGCAAAAGTCACATCAACGTCATTTTCTTCTTGACATTTACGAACCGCGCATCCTCCGACACGGGCGCGAACAGTTCCGATTGATTGTTCAGGTACCGCAGATAAGACTCCGACAGCTTTTCCTCATAGCTCCTTGACATATATGCCTGATGGGTTTCTAATCCTCGGACAAGGAGCGAGGTATGGGTCAGAGATGTAAAGCTCTGCAATCCTTCCAAATGGCAGATCATTTGCTCAAGCTCACAGAGGGCACGGTCATGCTCGCCCACCCGCATACTGTCGCAGGCCAAGAAAAAGCTGATCCGCGCCAAGCGGTCATGCCAGAAGCCGAAGTCACCGTCATGGAAGATCATATGGAACATATCATAGAGCATCTTTCTCACCTCGTGGCGTTCGGCGGGGGTATAGCCCGACGCTTCACAGTTCAGATGATACTGCATATACAGGTACATCTTATCGCAGACCTTCCAGAAATAGTTGCGGCAATGCTCCGCCAGCTCGTCTCCTTCCAGCACGTGAAGGTGGAGATCCTGATTCGTAGGCATCATGTCGGCATATTCCTTAGCCTTTTGGCGGTCGCCCTTGGCAAGATAGGTAAAGCACAACCCACGAATGGCACCCGTGCGGTGCCCCATGCTTTGGGCGTTCAGAAGCCGCTCGCCCAACATGGCAATCTCGTCAAAGCATTCCGTTGGGTAGCCGTTTTGGAGGGTCTGCATCAGTAGATACAGAACGGTCTCGTCGTTGGGATATTTCTTTTGCATCCCTCGGCATAGTGTGAGCCGCTCATCGGTCTTGCCTTGGCTATGGAGCAGTTGATATGTCTCAATGAAGGTTTTTATTTCAGCTTGCTTTTTGTTCTTGGCGATGTCGATTTCCAAAAGTACGTCTGCGCTGACCTCGAAAATGCTTGCCAGCATGGGGATATTGGCAATATCGGGGGCAGTTTTATCGCACTCCCATTGGGAGACGGCGTTGGTAGAAAGACCTAACAGCTCGGCCAGTTGTTCTTGGGTCATATTGCGCTCACGACGAAGCTTTTTGATGGTGGTGCCTATGGACATGGGATGATCCTCCTTTGGTTTGAATGTACCTTTATGATACACTAGGCGATAGCATATGAACAGAAAGCGTTTGACGAGCGGAGATGAAGCGGAGATTTAATTTTTGAGTTTGCGGTGGAGGAAGGAACGTAAATTGTTGTTTAGTATAGTTTCGCCCCACCTTGAAATAGTCATCCTGAGCGAGGGCGACACCCGAGTCGAAGGATCTCGCGATAAACGAAAGTCCTTTTATGATCATGGTTTGGAGGGGCAGAAGGAGATCCTTCGGCGCGGCCAGCGGCCTTGCTCAGGATGACAGCGTGCGGCGGTCGCCACGTTAAACAACAATTAACCTCTCCATCATACCACACCTCCGTCCTTTTTTCAAGCCCCGCCGCAAAACGTCCAAAATTCTCCCGCCAAAACAAGGAAATTTACAAATACGCCTTGCATTTTTTTAATAAATGTTATATAATATAGGATGTATCTTTATACGCGCAAGAAAAGGAGGGATCATATGAAGCAGTTGAATGTCGGACTTTTAGGCTTCGGCTTTATGGGAAAAACCCATTTGTGGGCGGTAAAGAATCTCCCCTTTTTCTATGACCTTCCCTTCTCTGCGGAGGTGGTCGCCGTGTGTGCCTCGGCGAAGGACCCAGAAAAGTCCGAGACCGTCGCCCAAACTTACGGCATCCCCCGCGCCGCCACGGAGGCGGACATGATCAACGATCCCACCATTGATGTCATCGACATCTGCACCCCCAATCCCTATCACTTTGATATCGCCAAATCCGCCCTGCTCGCGGGAAAGCACGTGCTTTGCGAAAAGCCCTTGACCGTGACCGCCGCAGAAGGGTATGAACTGGCAGCGCTTGCCAAGACTTCGGGGCTGACCTGCGGTATAGTGTTCAACAACCGCTATCTCGCCCCCGTTATGCGGGCAAAGCAACTCATTGACGAGGGAAGACTGGGGCGCCTCTTGTCCTTTGATTTTTCCTATAAGCATAACTCCTGCATCGACCCCGACCGCCGCGTGGGCTGGAAGCAGACCGCCGAGGCGGGAGGCGGTACCCTCTATGATCTTGGACCTCATGTCATCGACCTATGCCACTTCCTCTGCGGCAAGGTAGCCACCGTCACGGCCAAGTCCCAGATCGCCTTCCCCACACATCTCAAGACGGACGGTTCTGTGTGGGAGACAAATGCCGACGAAGCCTTTTACATGATCTGCGGGTTGGATAGCGGCGCGGTGGGCAATATCACCGTCTCCAAGCTGACACAAGGCGCCAACGATGAGCTGACCTTTTCGGTCAACGGTACCCTCGGTTCCCTGTCCTTCTCACTCATGGATCCCAACTATCTGAATTTCTACGATGCCACCGCCGAGGGTGCTCCCATGGGCGGCGTGCGTGGACAGACCCGCATCGAGTGTGTCGGGCGGTATCCCACCCCCGCCACGGGCTTTCCCACACCCAAAGCCCCTGCGGGCTGGTTGCGCGGGCATATCGGCTCCATGGCAGCGTATCTGACCGCCGTCGCTGAAGGTTGTCCCGCGTCTCCCTCCTTTGAGGACGGCGCTTACGTCCAAGCGGTCATGGAAGCCGCACGGCGGAGTGCCAAGAGCAAACAGGAGGTGCCGCTATGCTGACCATTGGACTGACAGGTCCCAGCGGTGCGGGCAAAGGGACGGTCGCTTCCCTTTTCGCGCCCTACGGCATCCTCTCCATCGACACTGACAAGGTCTATCACGACCTGCTCATCCCACCGTCCCCTTGTCTTGACGAGCTGGCGGCACGGTTTGGGACACAGATCCTGAACCCGGACGGCACTTTGAACCGCCAAGTTCTGGCGGCACATGTGTTCGCCGAGGGACATGAAAACGATTTACTGGATCTGAACCGCATCACCCACGCTTACGTTTTGGACGTGACCCGACGCATTTGCAAAGAACTGGACGCTCAAGGATGCAAGGGGGTTTTCGTGGACGCCCCCCTGCTCTTTGAATCAGGCTTTGACCGCGAGTGCGACACCACGCTGGCAGTACTGGCGGACCCCGACGTACGGCTGACCCGTATCATGGCACGGGACGGCTTGACCTTAGTGCAAGCAAGGGCACGGTTGGCGGCGCAAAAGCCGGACGACTACTACCTCTTGCGGGCATCCGAAGTCATCCGCAACAACGGCACGACCGAACAGCTGTTTCCTGAGGTGAAGCGGCTACTGGCTTTATGGGGGGTGAGTACAGTTTGAGACGATCCCGAAAATTTCACTTTGGCAAGCCGCCGAGATCTGCCGTGATTGCCGTTATTTTAGTCATCTCCGTTCTGCTCGGTTTTCTTTTCGATCTGATCATTACGGGGTTCGAGAAGCTGGCATACCCCAAAAAATACAGCGAGTATGTAGAAATGTACGCCGAACGATACGACGTTCCCACCCACGTACTCTATGCGGTGATCAAGACCGAAAGCAATTTTGATTCCGCTGCTGTCTCCAAACGCGGGGCAGTGGGACTCATGCAGTTCATGCCCGACACCTTTGCATGGCTGACCGACGAGATGCTCTTTGAGCATATGGAGGACGGTATGCGCTACGACCCCGAAACCAGCATCCGCTACGGTGCCTACCTTCTGTCCCATCTCTACAAGCGCTACGGCGATTGGTCGGTCGTTTTTGCCGCTTACAATGCGGGCATCGGTCATGTGGACAGTTGGCTGGAAAATGTCGAATACGCCGACGGGGAAGGCGGACTCAAGTCCATTCCCTATAAGGAGACCCGCAACTATGTTAAAAAAGTGACCAAAGCCATGGCAACCTACGATCGACTGTACGGTGTGCCGGAGGCAGAGGTTCTGACGGATTTTGCCGAGACAGCTTAATCCCTCAATATTTGAAAATCAATGAAACGAGGTATACATCATGGAAAACAAAATCCCTGCCGCTGAGCTGGAAAGCAAGCTCGGCTATAAGAAAACCAATTTCTACGAGAAGGCTGACGAGGCAACCATCAAAGCCGCCTATGACTACGCCGAGGATTACAAAATTTACCTGGACCATGCCAAAACCGAGCGAGAGGCTGTAACCGTCACCATAGCCATGGCTGAGGCCGAGGGCTATATTCCCTACACCTTCGGCATGAAACTCACCGTCGGTGGAAAATACTACTACAACAACCGCGGTCGCAATCTTTACTTGTTCCGCGTAGGCTCCGAGCCCATCAACAACGGTATCCGTATTGTGGCTTCTCACGTGGACGTCCCCCGCATTGATCTGAAGCAATCTCCCCTTTATGAGGAGGGCGGCATGGCATTCTTCAAGACCCACTACTACGGCGGCATCCGCAAGTACCAGTGGGTGACCATTCCGCTCGCCCTTCACGGCGTGGTAGTCAAGCAGGACGGCGAGGTTGTGAACGTCTGTATCGGCGAGGATCCCACCGATCCCGTCATCTACATCAACGATCTGCTCCCCCACCTGGCACAGGATCAATCTCAAAAGCCTCTCGGCAAGGCCATTCCCGCCGAAAGCCTCAACCTGCTGGTGGGTACCCGTCCTTATCCCGGTTGTGAATCCAATGCCATCCGTTTGAACGTGCTGGCTCTGCTCAACGAAAAGTACGGCATCACTGAGGAGGATTTCCTCTCTGCCGATCTGTCCGCCGTCCCCGCTGACAAGGCACGCGACGTGGGTCTGGATCGCTCTCTCATCGGCGCTTACGGTCACGACGACCGCGTGTGCGCTTATCCTTCCCTCACCGCACTGTTCGATACCGACGACGCGACCCACACCGCTATGGTGGTCCTTGCCGATAAGGAAGAGATCGGCTCCGAGGGCAACACGGGTATGCAAAGTGAACTGCTGACCGATCTGATCTCCGAGATCACCACGGCGCTGGGCGGCAACTTCTCCACGGTGAAGGCGAATTCCAAGTGCCTGTCCTCCGACGTAACTGCTTGCTTTGACCCCAACTTCCCCGAGGTCTTTGACCGCCGCAACGTCTCCATGCTGAACTGCGGCGTTGCCATGTCCAAATACACGGGTCACGGCGGCAAATCCGGTACCAACGATGCGCCTGCAGAGTTTGTGGCATGGGTACGCAAGACCATGGCTGATGCCGGTGTCATCTGGCAAGCCGGTGAGCTTGGCAAGAACGATCAGGGCGGCGGTGGCACCGTAGCCAAGTTCATTGCCAAGCACAATATCGAGACCGTGGATCTGGGCGTCCCCGTCATCGCCATGCACGCCCCCTACGAGATCATTTCCAAGGCCGACCTCTACACCGCCCATCAGGCATTCGAGGCGTTCTTCAAGGCTTAAGGAGAACGCAAGGGGCCTTGCCCCTTGACCCCACCAAGAACCTTTTCGAGAAAAGGTTCTTGGAACGCCCAAAGCTTTAATTAAAAACAATCGGTTAGCCGCAGTTCAAAACTTTTCACAACCCTCCCAAGGAGGCTTCATGAATCAAAAACTTTCCCCCATTCTTCTCAAATACGAATCCATGGAGATCCGTCTCTCCCAACCCGAGACGGTGTCCGATCCACAGCTTTACACCGCCCTCATCAAGGAATACAACAGTCTGACCCCTCTCATTGAGGTCTACCGAGGGTATCTTTCGTTGCAATCGGAGCTGATTGATGCCGAGGAACTGGCATCCTTTGAGGAGGATGCCGACCTCCGCGCCATGGCTGTCGAGGAAGTGCAGTCCCTCAGGAACCAGCTTTCCGAGAAGGAAGCCGAATTGCGTAAGCTGCTCATTCCCAAGGATCCTGACGATGACCGATCCGTGGTAGTGGAAATCCGTGCGGGCACAGGAGGCGAGGAAGCCGCCCTGTTTGCCGCCGATCTTTTCAGAATGTACAGTATGTACGCCCAAAACGTAGGCTTTAAGGTCTCCGTAGCGTCGGCAAATGAAACCGAGCTGGGTGGCTTTAAAGAGATTACCTTTCTTTGCGAGGGCAAGGGCGCTTATGCTCGTTTCAAGTTTGAATCGGGGGTTCACCGCGTCCAGCGTGTCCCTGTGACCGAATCCCAGGGGCGCATTCAGACCTCTGCCGCCACCGTGGCAGTCCTCCCTGAAGTGGAGGACCTGACTGCCGCCGATATCGAAATCAAAGACAGTGATCTCATTTACGAATCCTGCAAGTCCAGCGGCGCGGGTGGTCAGCACATCAACAAAACTGAATCCGCCGTTCGGCTGACCCACAAGCCCACGGGCATCGTCATTGAGTGTCAGCAAGAACGTTCCCAACTGCAAAACAAAGAAAAAGCCCTCATGATGCTCCGCTCCAAGCTCTATCATCAAAAGAAGCAAGAACAAGAGGAAAACCTCGCCGCCGCCCGCAAGTCCCAAATCGGGTCGGGTGATCGCAGCGAGAAGATCCGCACCTATAATTACCCCCAATCTCGTGTCACCGATCACCGCATCGGCTATTCCATGTACGATCTGCCCGCCTTCATGAACGGCAACATCGCCGCGATGCTGGAAGCGCTGACCGAAGCTGACACGGCTGAAAAACTCAAGCAACAGGATATGTGACATACCTATGCAAACAAAGATCATTCATATCACCGACGTGTCCACATCTCTCCCACAGCTGAAAGAAGCCGCTAACGTCCTCCGCGAAGGAGGTCTGGTGGTCTTCCCCACCGAGACCGTCTACGGTCTGGGAGGCAACGGACTTTCCCAAAAGGCGGCTGAAAGTATTTACGCCGCCAAGGGGCGTCCTTCGGACAACCCCCTCATCATTCACGTCCATACCCCGAAAGAGGCCGACAAGTACGCCTTTACGGGTGACCTATACAACCGTCTGGCGGCGGCATTCATGCCGGGCCCATTGACGGTCATTCTCCCCAAACGGGAAAACATCCCCTACGCCACCACCGGGGGACTGGACACGGTGGCGGTACGCTGCCCCGATCATCCCGTCGCCCATGCCCTTTTGGAGGTGTGCGGTTTTCCTGTGGCTGCCCCCTCCGCTAATCTGTCGGGCAGTCCCTCCCCCACCTGCGCGGATCATGTGATCGCTGATCTGACCGGCAGAGTGGATATGATCATCGATGGCGGCGAGTGCGAAATCGGACTGGAATCCACCATCGTGAGTATCAACCACGACAAAGAAGGCGAATATCTCACCCTGCTCCGTCCCGGCGCAATCACTGCCGATGCTCTCACCTGTGTGTGTGATCGGGTAGTCATCGCCTCCGCCGTACTGGAACAGCTCAAGGAAGGAGAACGCCCCCTCTCTCCCGGCATGATGTACAAGCATTATGCCCCCAAAATCCCTTTGGTACTGCTCGACGGTACCCCCGACAACGTGCTTGCCTTCCTGCAAAAGGAGCAGGTGGACAAGTCCTGCGCTATCCTCTGCTACCTGGAGGAAATGCCTCATCTGAAGGATGAAAATCTGTTCCTTGTCGGCGCGCGGGATGACCTTCAAAACCAAGCCCATACCCTGTTTTCCTCCCTTCGAGAGGCAGACAAGACGGGCGCTTCGATCATGTACGCACATCTCCCGCCCCGCGAAGGGCTGGGACTGGCGCTCTATAACCGCTTGATCCGAGCCGCGGCGCACACCATAAAGAAAATATAAAGGACGGTTCCCTAATGGCAAGAAAAAAGAAGACTCCGGCGCTTGAAGTCCGCCCCCCCGCCCCCATAGAAGATCAGATCATCACCGAGACCATAGAAAAAAACTATATGCCCTACGTGATGACGGTCATCATCTCCCGCGCGATCCCCGAGATCGACGGCTTTAAGCCTGCCCACCGCAAACTGCTCTATACCATGTTCAAAATGGGACTGATGTCAGGTCCCCGCATGAAGAGTGCCACCATTGCGGGTCGTACCATGGCGCTGAACCCCCATGGCGATGCAGGTATCTATGAGACCATGGTGCGTCTCACCCGCGACCATGAAGCCCTGCTCCACCCCTTTGTGGATTCCGAGGGCTCCTTTGGTAAGCATTATTCTTCCAACATGAAATACGCCGCGCCCCGTTACACCGAGGCGCGCCTGGATTCCTTCTGTACAGAGATTTTTAAGGGCATCGATAAAGATGCCGTGGATTTGGTAGACAACTACGATGGCACCTTGAAAGAACCTGTCCTGCTACCCACTACCTTCCCGAATGTCCTGGTCACCCCCAACATGGGCATCGCCGTAGGTATGGCATCCAACATCTGCTCCTTTAACTTAGCCGAGGTTTGCGACGGTACCATAGCCATGCTGAAGCGTCCCAACATCACGGTGGAACGCATGATGGAGCTGATCAAAGCCCCCGATTTCTCTACGGGCGGTACGCTGATCTACGACGCAGAGCAGATGAAGTCCATCTACGAAACAGGTCAGGGCTCCTTTAAGGTCAGAGCGCGATATCAGTACGATGCTGATAACAAGTGCATCGACATCCTGCAGATCCCGTATTCTACCTCCATTGAGCAGATCATGGACAAGATCGCGGAGCTGATCAAAAACGACTCCCTCAAGGAAGTGGTGGATTTCCGAGATGAGATCGACCTCTCGGGTTTCAAGCTGACGCTTGACATCAAGAAGGACGTAGACCCCGAAAAGCTCATGGCGAAGCTGTACCGTCTGACTCCCTTGGAGGACAGCTTCAAATGCAATTTCAACATTCTCATTAACTCGGTGCCCCGTCAGATGGGCATTCTGGAAATCATCCGTGAGTGGATCACCTTCCGCATGGGCTGTGTCCGCCGCGAGCTTACCTATGACATGAACAAGAAGCGGGACAAGCTCCACCTGCTGGAAGCCATGGCAAAGGTGCTTTTAGACATTGACCTTGCCATCAAGATCATCCGTAAGACCGAAAAAGAGGACGAGGTTATTCCCGCACTGATGGCAGCCTTTGACATCGACGAGGTACAGGCGAATTTCATTGCCGAAATCAAGCTCCGCAATCTGAACCGCGAGCATATCCTCAACCGCATTGCGGAGATGGAAAGCCTACGCAAGGAGATCGCCGAGATCGAGGAGATCCTCGGGGACGAGCTGAAGCTCAAAGCACTCATCGCCAACCAGCTGTCCGAGATCAAGAAAAAATACGGTCAGCCCCGAAAGACCCAGATCATCGGCATGGAGCAAATCGACACCTACAACCCCACCGAGGAAGTGGAAAACTTCCCCGTACGCCTCATCTTCACCAAGGAAGGTTATCTGAAGAAGATGCCTGTCAACACCCGAAGTCAAGCCACGCTGGACGACCACAAATTCAAGGAAGGCGACACGATCGCGCAGGTGCTGGAAGCCGAGAACAAGGACGATCTGGTGTTCTTCACCAACCAAGGGCAAGTCTACCGCTCCACCGTATCGGCATTCGACATGGGCAAGGTCAACGTCATGGGTGACTATCTGCCCACCGTGCTGAAAATGGATGCGGACGAGCGCCCCGTCTACATGGAGATCCGCAATGCGGACAATTATCCCGAGGACGAGCATATGGTCTTCATCTTTGAAAACGGCAAGGGCGTTCGCGTGCCTGTATCCGCCTATGCCACTAAGGGCAACCGCCGCAAGTTGACCGGCGCTTATTCCACCGCCTCTCCCTTAGTCTCGGTGTTCTGCGAAAAAGCCAAAAAGCCTTTGGAGATCCTGCTCATATCCGACGCTGACCGCGCTATCCTGATCAAGTCTTCCCTGATTCCCGAGAAAACCACCCGTACGTCCGGCGGTGTTCAACTGATGACACTGAAAAAGGGACAGAAGATCGTCACGGCGCTTTCGGAGTTCGGCGACAACTACCAGAACGTCAAGTCTTACCGCAAGTTGAAAATCCCCGCCACGGGTACTCTGCTTGAGGAAAAGAACATTGATATCCAGCAAATCAAATTTGATATTTAATTAAAGGAGATATACATCATGTCCAAAAAGAATGACAAGAAGCTTTGGATCAAGATCATGGCGCTGATTCTTTGTGCGCTGATGATTGGCGGTACCTTCGGTTCCCTCATCACCTATCTGATCTACATGCTTTGATCTTCATCCACCGATCGACCGTGAGGCAATAGGCACCGCGGTCGATCTCCGCCCTTGGCGGGATGTTGCCCCGATTTCGAAAGTGAATACTGCTTGAAGTTTTCAGGTCCTTCCCGCGATCAATCCGCCCGTTTCTGCATATACTGTGGAAAGAGCCGCTTTTGCCAAATGACGATCACCATACCTTCCGATTTTCACGGGCGACTTCTCCGCTCTTATCTCAAGGGGACGCTGGGACTGTCCACCACCGCGCTCTCAAGGCTCAAGAATCACCCGCAAGGGATCCTTGTCAATGGGCAGCGAGTCACGGTACGCTACGTGCTTTGCGCGGGCGACGTGCTGACCCTGTCTGAAGCCGACACCCCCGAGACCGCCACCGAAACCGTCATCCCCGCTCCCCTTCCTTTGGATATTCTCTACGAGGATGATCATGTGATCGCCCTCAACAAGCCCCCCTTCATGCCTACCCATCCTTCCCACGGACATCTGACCGACACCCTGGCAAATGCCTTGGCTTATCGATACGCCGAGGCAGGCGAGCCTTTCGTGTTTCGCCCCTTGGGCCGGCTGGACCGCAATACCAGCGGGGTGGTCATCACGGGAAAAAGCCGCGCCGCCTCAGGCGCTTTGGGACGCGCCTTGATCCAAGGTCTGGTCACCAAACGCTATCTTGCCATCCTGACCGGGGAGATGCCCCAAGATTCGACGACCCACACGCTGGTTACCCACGTCTGCCGCCCCGATCATCAAGGCATCCGCCGATCCGTGTGCGACGAACACACCCCGGGCGCCGAGATCGCTGTCACCTTATATCGGGTGCTTGCCGTTGCCAACGGTCATACGCTGGTGTTGGCTCAGCCCAAAACAGGACGAACACATCAGCTCCGCGTTCATTTTGCCCATCTTGGTCATCCCATTGTGGGGGATGATATTTATGGTGAACCCTCTCCCCTCATTGACCGACACGCGTTGCACGCCCTGTCTCTGTCCCTCCCCCTCCCCTTTGCCGCCGCACAACCGCCGCTATCCGCGCCGTCCCCCGCCCTCAATCTCCCCGATACCCGGGGCTATCTGCATACGTGGGCACCGCTGCCCATAGATATGCAATCTCTCATGGACGCTGTCTTTCCTGCCATTCTCCCCGCCAAACCCTCCCTTGAATTTCTTAGCACGCTGGCGTTTTCAGGCACAGAGGAATGACTCGTTCTCATCACATGGAAATTTCGAAAGGATCCACGGACAATGAAAAAGAACGCCCCCCAAAAGACCCCTCCGTCCGCCGAGCCTCTCTCTCAAATAAAAGCTGCTGACTATGCTGCCCTCCCCCCCGAAGCGCGGACTGCTTACCGTCCCGTTGACCCTAAGCTGGAGCGCCTGCCTAAGGTCTGTCTGGTATTTTACGCCATTGCGCTTTTCAGTCTGGCGGTTTATATTACCGCCTCAGTCAGCCCCGCCTTCGCTGATTTCTTCAATCGCTATATCAGTTCGGTGGGGCGATCTGCCCTCAATCTCCTCACCGCTTGGATTCCCTTCTCTTTAGGGGAGCTTTGCATCTGGATGCTCCCCGTAGTTTTGGTCTTTTCCTTAATCTACGCCATTCGTCGCCGTTGTGACACATGGAAAACTGCCCTTGTTTACCTCGGTATCCTTTTGTCGGTGGTCTCTCTGCTGTTTTCCCTGTTCTCCTTGAACTTTGCCGCCGGCTACCGAGGCACGCCCCTGGATCAAAAACTGGGGCTGACCCGTAGCGCGGTCAGTTCCAAAGAACTGTATGATACCGCCGAGTTGCTCCGAAGCAAAGTTAACGAGGAGACCCCAAGCATCCTCTTTGGCGAGGATGGCTTTTCGGTCATGCCCTACTCCTTGGAAGAAATGAACCGCAAGCTGAACGCTACCTACGCGGATTTCTGTGAAACCCATGATTTCATCACCCACGTCAACGGACGTATCAAGCCCGTGCTGGTGAGCGAAGTCATGTCCCATATGCACATCACAGGTGTATACTCCTTTTTTACGGGAGAAGCGAATCTGAACGTCAATTTCCCCGACTATACCCTCCCCTATACCGCAGCACATGAAATGGCACATCAGCGCGGCTTTGCCCGAGAGGACGAAGCCAACTTCATGGCGTTCCTCATTTGTATCCAATCCGATGATCCCTACATTCGCTACAGCGGTTATCTGAATATGTACGAATACGTGGCAAGCGCTCTCGCTTCTTCCCACTATGAAAGCTTTTGCAAGGTCAGCGCCCATCTGAACACCGAAGTCAAAAACGAGATCTCGGCGTACAATCTGTTTTTTAAGCAATACGCAGACTCTACCGCAAGCAAAGTTTCGGGAACGGTCAACAACGCGTTTTTGCAAAGCCAAGGTACACCTGGAACCAAGAGCTACGGCATGGTGGTGGATCTTGCGGTCGCCTACTACAAAAGCACTACCCCTTGATTTGTAGGTTCTATACAATTTCCACCTTTTCGCATAGCGAAACAAAGAGCATTTTGTCTGAATGTAAAATAATTTTTAACAATCAGACCCCACACTTTACAAAAAAATAAAAGTATGATATGATGGGTTCAGTAGCTCCTTTGACCCATGGGTATCAAAGGTTTTTTTGTCCCTTTTCACCCTTCCGACTGCATGCGCCAAGCCTCAAGGCTTTATATATATGATATGGAAAAACTGATCATCACAGGTGGCAAACCTCTGAACGGCACCATCGCCATCAGCGGTATGAAAAACGCCGCCCTCCCGATTTTATACGCCTGCGCCCTCACAAAGGACATATGCACCCTGCACAACGTCCCCCCTGTCAAGGACATCGCCACCACCATCTCCATCCTGTCCGCCATGGGTGTCAACGTCCGTTACCTGTCCGCGACCTCGATTGAAGTCGATGCTCGAGGCTTTATCCCGGGATCCTCCCCCGATGAACCGGTGGGAAAGATCCGCGCTTCCTCCTATCTCATGGGTGTGGAGCTGGGACTTTGCGGCAAGACCCGTATTGCCTTCCCCGGCGGTTGCGATTTCAACAACGGCGGTCGCCCTGTTGACCTTCACATGAAAGGCTTTGAAGCCATGGGCGCTGAAATGCGCACCTACAGCGAAGGCTATATCGGCGAAGCCCCTGACGGTATGTATGGCGCGCGGATCTATCTGAACAAGGCATCCGTTGGTGCTACCGTCAATCTGATGATGGCGGCTGTCCGTACCCCGGGCACGACCGTTATCTCCAACGCCGCCAAAGAGCCTCACATTGTTTCCTTGGCACGCTTCCTCAATGCCTGTGGTGCCAACATCTGCAACGCGGGTACGTCGGATATTCAGATTGAGGGCGTTGCCAATCTCCATGGCTGTACCTACCGTATTCCTCCCGACATGATCGAAGCAGGCACTTATATGGCAACTGTGGCAGGCACGGGCGGTTGTGTGACCCTCACCAACGTCTACCCCGAGCATCTGCAAGCAACCATTGATAAGCTTTGTGAGATGGGCGTTCAGGTCATCACCAACAATGCGATGGAAACAGTGACCGTTATTTCCGACGGCAAGCTGAACGCCATCGAACTTGAGACCCAGTATTATCCCGGCTTCCCCACGGATATGCAACCGCAATTCGCCGCATTGATGGCGATCGCCAAAGGCACCAGCGTCATCCGTGAGGAGATCATCAAGGGACGCTTTGCCTATTTGGAACAGCTGAAGCGCACAGGCGTGAAAACCATTGGAGACGCCAAGGATATGGCATACATTGAAGGTGTCCCCGGGCTGACGGCTGCCAACATGGTGGCAACCGATCTGCGCGGCGGCGCGGCGATGGTCATGGCTGCTCTGATGGCGCAAGGCACGTCAGAGATCACCCGTATAGATTACATTGACCGCGGCTATGAAATGATCGAAAAGAAGCTGTCCGCGCTGGGCGCGGATATCCGACGGGTCACCGAACCCGAGGATCCCCCTGCCGCCCCCGCAGGTATGAGTACCGCCCAAAAAGCCACGCTGAATACATAAGAAAAACGCACGGTTCTTTTGATATGCACCTCCAAAAGTGTCTAACTTTTGGGGTCACTTCAAAATCCCACCGTGCGCTTTTTTAATTCGATCAGATCAGTTCATCCTTAGCGTATTTTCGATGTACGTACAGCCAAGACAGTAAATTCCCCAACGCATATGCCAGAAGGAAGATGCCCCCAATGATCAGATCCGACACCAGTCGTGACACAAAATTGGCAAATCCCCCTGCCAACAGCATCACCGTCGTAAACAGAACCACATAGGTAACGGCTGACAACAGCTCTGCTTTATAGTCGTCAGACATCAGAACGTAGCCAAGCTCGGACTTGAGGTTGCCCATTCGGTCTCCCAAATCTTTTTTGTACTGTTTGCCATGATCCCGATCCTTCAACCGTTTGGAGGACGCCATAATAAAGACGATGACAGCGGGAATCCCCAAGAGAATGAGGGACTGGATCAGCGGATGATCCTTGAAGAAATTGGCGATAGTCACGAGGACATTGGCACCAAAAATGTAGACTGCCAGGAAAATGAGGACGTATTTGATACCACGAACAAGCTTTTGGAAGTATAGTTTACGCATAGGAAACTCCTTTCAAGTTTGATAAGGGTATTATATCATTATAGTTGGGTATAAAGTCAAGGGGGTTACAAAAATAAATTGTTGTTTGGCGGGAGTACGACGGGAGGAACCTTCTTGAAAGAAGGTTCCCCCGGACCCCCTCCAAGAACTTTCAAAAAAGAAAAATTGCATTGATAAATATATGCTTTTTTGAAAGTTTTTGGAATTCCAAGAACCTTTTTTCAAAAAGGTTCTTGGTGGGGTTCAGGGGCGATGCCCCTGGTAAACAACAATTTATCGGTTTACATCCCATCGCGGTATGTGGTTCGCATGGGTTGAACGTCCCCGAGCCAGAGCCGCCCCGCAGGGGCAAACAACAATTTACCTCTCTACCCCGGTTCTTCGTCGGCTTCGGCAAACGAGCATCATATGAGAGGAAAACATATAAAGCAAACCTGCCATAAAGCCACTCTCCACTGATTGCATGACACGGTAGAAGGTAGAGCTTATATGGAGAACGATATCTCCGTGGCTGACAATGCAAAAGTTGCCATCGACCATGTCGGGACCACCGCCGATCAGCATCAGCGCTGCAAAACATAATATAGCAAGCCCTAACACAATGATCTGCACCAAAATACAGACGCGGTCAAACAGGGGAATCGTCTCATCCTCCGCGCCTTCCTGCGCGCCAAAGGCACGGAAGGCAAAACCTTGAACAATTAAGGACACGAAAATGGGTAGAAAAAAAGACAAAGTATACGCGGGCAATATGACAGCAAAAATCACGGTCACTCCTCCCGCGCACCACGTTGCATAGGAGAGGCTGGTCAAGAAAATACCCGGCTTGCGGTATGTTTTTTTCGGTTGAACGGGAAGCAAAAACGCACCTCCTTATTTGCTGAACATAATTCTTTCGCTATTGAACACCTTGGTCAACACCGCCGCCATGATCGCCGACACCACCACGTTGACTGCCATGGTGATGATCACGCTGATCGGCTCGTAGCTCATGGAGAAGATGCCGCTGATGCACTGCACGCTGTTGTATACGGGAATCAAGAACAGCCCCATCTGTCCTCCGCTGCTACCAAACATTCCGCTGACACCGATTACAGTGACGAGCAGCATGAGGGGTGCTACCATGCTGCTTGCTTCCTTCACGGAATTTGCCAAAGCTGACAGCACCGAGATCACTGACACGAACAAAAGCACAGTGGACAGGATCACGCCAAGGATCCAGAGATAATCGGCGACACCGTAAATCGATGCGTCCATGAGACCCGTGGCGTCTCCGCCCATCAGTTTGGGCAGGTACAGCATGACTCCCAGGAAGCTGCAAGCACCACCGATCAGAGAAATCAGACTGATGGCAGCAATCTTACCAATGGCAAGCTCACTACGCTTCATGGGCGTAACCAACAGGGTGGCAATGGTGCCTCTCTCCTTTTCGCCCGCGATGGACTCAGGCGCAATCGCCATACATCCCGAGAAGGTCAACATGATGAGGAGGAGGGGCATAAGCATGGAAAACATCATTCCCGTCAAATCTTCCTCGGTTGCCACGTCAAAGGATACATCCGGGGAGACGTTGATATCAAAGCGGTTGGTCATAGAGGATTCAAAAGCGTTCAGTACCCCTACCATCAGGTTATACGCCGCCGAGGATTCGGCGTCGGAAGAATTATAGTAGATCTTTACCTCGGGGGCGGGTTGTCCATCGGCGGGATCGTAGTCAGCCACCTTGGCGTCAAAGTCTTTGGGGAACACCAGATACAGATGGTAAGCGCCGCTGTTGATGCCCTCTGAAATAGTTTCTCTGTCATGCTCTTCTGTACAATTGGGGCATTGGAGATACGTGACGTTCAGTCCTGCACCGGCTGTGACATCTCGCACGCTGTCTGCCATGTTATGGGTCAGAACCTGATAAGTCACAGGTTCTGTGGGATCTCCCATGACGTTCGTCATCGCGCCGCCCATCAGGGAGTAGATCACATAAATGAGCAGACCCGGGAGGATCAGCGCCATGACCATCCGTCGATCTCCAAAAAAGCGTCGAAATTCTTTCTTCATCACCGTAAGAATGTTGCTTTTTCTTGCGTTTTTCACGGTCACGCCTCCTCTCCAACGTAGGTCTGATACAGCTCAAAGAAACGATCCTCCAGACTGAGCCCATCGCATACAGCCGCCAAAGTATCACAGACCGTCATTTTGCCACCGATGATGATCCCCACGCGGTCGCAGAGCTTTTCCACCAGACTGAAAATGTGGGTGGAAACGATCACCGTCTTGCCCTGTGCCTTTAGCTCCAGTAAATAGTCGGTGACCGTTTTGGCGGTGATCACGTCCAAACCGTTGGTCGGCTCGTCAAAAATGATGATGTCGGGATCGTGAACGATAGAGATGACCAAAGACACTTTCTGCTTCATGCCCGTGGATAAGTTCGCCACCTTAACCTCAGCAAACTTGTCAATGCCAAAGCGGGCAAACAAGTGGGCTTTTCTCTCAACCGCAACCTTAGGGTCAACGCCGTGAAGCTCTGCAAAAAAGTCAAAGAGATAGTTGGGGGTAAAGAAGTCCTCCAGCTTCAGCTCACTGGTAAGAAACCCAATGCGCCCTCTCACCTCGGCAGGATCTTTGACCGAGCTGATCCCCTCTACCAAAACATCGCCCTCATCGGGGCGAATTAAGGTGGCGATCATGCGAAGCGTCGTGGTTTTTCCCGCGCCGTTGGGTCCAAGGAGACCAAATATTTCTCCACGGCAGGCTGTAAAGGACAATCCGTCCACAGCAACCTTGAGTTTTTGATGGGTCTTTTCAATTTTCTGCTGCTTGGCTGACAGCTTAAAGGTCTTTTTCAACCCGGTGGCAACCAATATTTCGTTCATAGATTCACTTCCTTTGTCATTTGGATGGTTCATGATAGCATAAGTTCAATCAATTGTCAAGGGGAGACAACCTGTTATTTACCCTCATGGATATAATACGCCTCCCCAAAAGCACCGTCGTATAACGCCACTGTCAGTGCGCTTCCCTTCTCATGGGCTTTGTAAACCTCATGGTTGACGTAAAGCTCCACATCTTCACCACCGATACGCACAGTGAGAACATAATTTATGGTCTCACCCGAAAGATCCGCCTCACGATCCACCACCTGCACCTCGTACGCTCGAGGAGGGCTGTCATCAAAACAGTAATTCAAGTTCGATGTATACAAAAACAGGGTACAAAAGGACATGACCAGCACGCAGATGGGTATGAGGATTCTGTTGGCGGTGCTGTCGTCCTTCAAATATAAATATCCACGCCAAATGCCAACCGCCACGATGGCGGTCATGATCACAGACACGGCGAGTGGAATCCACAAAAAGCGCAGGGCTGCGCGGTTATCGTCAACAAACGTATAATTCTGAGACGTCAGCACGGAGATTAAAAAAGCGACACCTGCCAGTAACCACAAAAGTGCCGGCGCGTGGCCCTGCTCATGATGCAGATAGAGGCAATAGCCCAACAGCAAAAGCGACAACGCCATGCAGTAGAGAAGTCCCACCCTGGCAGAGCGACAAATCACGCTGATCCAAGGCAAAAGCATACCACATACCGCCAACACCTTACCTGTTTTTGTAGGCTTCTCCTCCTTGAAGAAGAACGCAAAAAATACTGTGGCAACCGTCAAGGCGATCTTAAATATCAAAATAAACAGATTCACAGGTGCGTCCTCCTCTCACGACGTAAGTATGTTTTGTCAGTCATCCGCCTCCATGGCGCAATCAATGGCAAGCACCAGAGCCAGCGCATGGACCTCGTCGGCAGAATTTTCTATGTCCAAGGTATAGCAGTCGCCCCATGTAAACCATTCCTTGTCGATAGATACAATGGGACGTCCCTCTTTGGAAACGGTATAATGATGCTCCCAAAATTCTCCCTCCACATCCCAGCCTGCGCCGATCACCGAATACTTGGGACGGAAGAAGGAAAACTCCCTGACCACCTCGCCGATGAGGGTTTCCCCTACGTACACGCGGTATCGAGGCATGAAGCTCATGACCTTCTGCTCAATATAGGCGGCTTCCTTGCCCGCCATGTCATACACGTGAAGCTTTTTACCCCAGGAAAAAAGCTGACCCTCCACCGTATAGCGGGGCTCTCCCAACTCATTGGTCACCGTAAACTGATCCGACCACGTAAACACTTTTTCACGAATCAATAGTCTCATAACTACACTCCCTTTGACTTTTTGATTGTTTGACAAGTTCACCTGACTGTCACTAAAATTATATCATAAGTTCATTTGATTGTCAATAGTTTTCCATAAACTTTATTTGATTATATATAAATTTTGTCATGATGTCCAAAACACGGATTCTTTTTTGTGCAAGGTTACGGGTTGGGCGGTGTCGAGGGACGATAAATTGTTGTTTATGGGGGTACGCTTGGAGGAACCTTCTTGCAAGAAGGTTCCTCCAAACCACCTCCAAGAACCTTTAAAAAATTATTATTTAAAGGTTTTGGGAGTTCCAAGAACCTTT